>NZ_JBBUKT010000004.1 GCF_038066715.1 Luteolibacter sp. Y139
ATTGGGACGACAGGTCCTGTGAGAGTAGGTCGCCGCCAGGTATTTGCCCGTCTTCTTCAGCAATGAAGGAGACGGGCTCTTTTTTGTACGCGTGGAGCGATCCTGGCGGGGCCTACTGGCCAGGCGGACTACCCGGCACCGCGATTCGAGCTGTTGTACGTAATCCCGCCTTCAGCCGGCCTGAACTACCTTGGCAGCTGGCGCATCGGCTGCACTGCTATTGCCTCTGCACACCGGAAAGCGGCGCACTTCAGAGGGTTCGGGTTACTGGACCCGCGCTGGCGGGATGAATCCCGCGCTCCCAGTGGAGCTGTCTGGACTGCGGTTGTTAGGGAAGCTCGAGTGCGGTGGACTTGCCGTCTTTGTGCCAGCTTTGGTCTGCGACGATTACTCCTTTCAAGTGAGCACTCGTCGGAGATTCGTCGGAGATGGGGAGTTCGATGCAGAGCTGCTGCCCGGGACCGCGGGTGATTTTCTGTTCGCCGTTGGAATCGATTTGGCCGTCTGCGGTGAAGAAGTGAAGTGACCCAAGATCGGTAACGTCACGGGTGAGTGTTGGCTGCTTCGAGGTGAGAGTCAGCAGGATGGACTTGGGCTGGCGGATCATTTCCACGCTCCAGGCATCGTCCTGTTGCGGAACCTTTTCACGAAAGCGATCGAACAGCGGTTTGGTGGCCGGATCTGCAGTCGCGGTGGAGGTGATGGGGAGAGTGATTGAGAAGGGAACCTTGTTTGCCGGATGGCACTGGTCGCCGCAGCACATCCACGACGCTCGGGCGGTCAAGGTGACTTGAGAGTCGTGGAGCTCTTTCGGTGCCGTGAGTGGCACGATCAGGAGCGTTTCATCGCGATACCCCTGCGCCGCGTATCGAGCCATCTTCACTGCTTGTGGAGCGGGCCATTGGATTTCGCCGGCGGAGAAGCCGGGGGGGAGGGTCCACTCGACGCTCGTGGCCACGCCGACGATGCCGGGGTGCTTCCAGTAGGTGTGAAATCCGGCCGGTGGCTTGAGATGCAGGCCGACCGTGAAGGTTTCGCCTGGCGCGACGGCCTTTACCTCTGAAATCAGCTCCACCGACAGCGGGTTTTCCGCTGCAGCAGCAGAGGCTGCGAGGAGGAGGGCGGCGAACAGGGATCTCACGAAGGCATGTTACGGAGCGGCCGATGGAAAGTCATCGGGCTTTTGCGAGAGTCTGAACTTGGCCAGGCTGGCAACGGTCAGGCTTGAACTAAAGAGCCTGATTTCCGGGCGGATGCCAATGAAGTCCGGGGACTCCATTGGCACCGCGGGAATGATGCGAGCGAAACTGGATCGCCCTGCTTACTTGCGCCGGCTGGTGGGATTTGGCTCAGCCTCAGGCTGGCGGGCGAGCATGGCGCGGAGTTCCTTCACCACCTCGGGTTGGCTCTTGGCGAGGTTCCTGGTTTCGGTGGGATCGGTCTGGTAGTCGTAGAGCTCGAAGTCGGCGTCGTCGGATGGCGTGCCGGGTTTCTTCCATTCGACGAGGCGATAGCGCTCGGTGCGGATGGCGCGGCCGATGCGGCCTTCACCGCGAGGGAAGGCATGGGTGGCACAGTCGCGGATTCTAACCGAAGGATCCTTTAGCACGGGGACCAGGCTCAGGCCGTCGATCGGCTGCGGAACTTCCGGCTTCGGCAAGCCGGCGAGTTCGGTGAGCGTCGGGTAGATGTCCACGGTTTCGGCGAGCTGCTTCGTCGAGCCGGGTTTCATGCCGGGCGCAATGATGAAGAGCGGGATGTGATTGGCTTGCTCGTAATTGGTGTGCTTCGTCCAGATCCCGTGGTCGCCGAGGTGCCAGCCGTGATCGCCCCACAGCACGATTATGGTGTTCTTGGAAAGGTCCAGGCGGTCGAGCTCTTCGATCACTCGTCCGAGCTGTGCGTCCATGTAACTGGTGGCGGCATAGTAGCCGTGGATCAACTTGCGTGCGAGCTCATCATCCACGTCGCCATTCGGCTTTACGGGCTCGAAGTTGGAGATCTCGCCACCGCGCTTGCCGGCGTAGGGCGGCGCGTCTTCCGGCGGCTTCTGATTGGTGGCGAGCTGGAACTTCGAAGGGTCAAAGAGGTCCCAGTATTTCTGCGGCGCGCAGAAAGGCAGGTGTGGCTTTACGAAGCCGCAGCCGATGAAGAAGGGCGTGTCCTTGCGTTCCTTCGCGGCCTGCAGGCGCTTGATGATTTCGGTCGCGGTCCGGCCATCGGAGTAGCCCTCGTCACTCACTTCCATCGACTCCCAGGCATTGCCGCGCGGAAGCTTGCCGATCTCGCCGAGCTTCTGGTTGGTGAAGAACGCTTCCTCACGGGTGAGCTGGCCATTCGCGGAGTCCTTCGGATCGAGATACTCGATGACCTTGGGGATCACTGTTGGAACACTCCATGAGGCGGTGTCGTCCACATTGCCGTGGCCGGTGTGAAGGATCTTGCCCACCGCTTCCGCGCGGTAGCCGTTCTTCATGAAGTATTGTGGCAGCGTCACCGCATCCGGGACTGCCTTGCGGAAATTCGTGCCGAGGTCGTAGATGCCGAGCGAGGTCGAACGCGATCCCAGCAGCAGGTTATTCCGCGAAGCTGCACAAACCGCTTGATTGCAGTAGGCGAGATCGAAGCGCATGCCGCGTGCGGCGAGACGGTCGAGGTTCGGTGTCTTCGCCAGCTGGTCGCCGTAGCAGCCGAGCACCGGCTTGAGGTCATCCACGCAGATGAGCAGCACGTTCGGCTTCTCCGCGGCCGAGAGCGAGGAGACGAAGGCGAGCAGGATGGGTAGCAGTCTTTTCATGAGAGCAGGTACGCGGAGGTGCGTGCGGCAGGGTAAAGCGGACTCAGGGCGCCGCCACGATTTTGAGGAACAAACGATCCCTGTTTAGCAAAT
Source organism: Luteolibacter sp. Y139 (assembly GCF_038066715.1). Lineage (NCBI taxonomy): Bacteria > Pseudomonadati > Verrucomicrobiota > Verrucomicrobiia > Verrucomicrobiales > Verrucomicrobiaceae > Neoluteolibacter > Neoluteolibacter soli. The sequence continues at coordinate 2,891 of NZ_JBBUKT010000004.1, forward strand.
CCGACGGGGAAAGCGAGAGGGTCACGACCTCATATCCGGGGCTTGCCGGGAGCGGCGTGGCCGACTCTTCGGTGACGGTCACCGGGCTCCATGAGGAAAGATTGTCGCTTGCCTGGTAGGCATAGCCGAGGCCTGCACCGGCGAAACCGGCGAGCCGCCGGTGAGCGAAACGGAAATTTCCAGCCTCGGGCTGAACGAGCACGAGGGAGGTTGCGGCAACCTGGCCATCCGCTTTCGCGGGATTGGTGCCGAAGGCCCACTCGCCGAAGTTATCGAGTCCATCGCCATCGGGGTCCGCGGTGAGCGAGGTATCGGTTCCGTCGAGGCCGGCCTTGAGCGCTCCCTCGATTGACATCGCCGTGGAGAGCGGAAGCTTGCGGACGGCGAAGTTATCCATCTGCACGTAGTTCGATGCGCGAGCGCTCAGGGCGAGGTAATTGGCGTTCGCTTCGTCCCAGGTGAAGGTGCGATTCATCGAGGCACTTCCCGAGTCGAGGTCGAGGCGGGTGCCGTCGAAGTAGGCAGAGACTGTCACCGTGGCTCCGGCGGCGAAGCTATTGCAGGCGAAAGATGCTGTTAGAGTGCCGGATGTCTTGCCGACTGGTACGGTGGCACGGAGTACGCCATCGCTCCACAGCTTCACGTTGCCATTGAAGTCGAGCTCTAGGAAGCAGTCCGCGGTGCCGGGATTGCCGGTGTTGCCGCGGATCGGAGGGGGCGATGCCGAGCCGATGTCATTGCCGCCGGCGGCTTGGGTGGCATTCAGTCCCACGCCGAAGCCTGCGAAGCGGTTGGCGGTGTCGGTGGCATCGGTATTGATCGAAAGGACGCGCAGGGAAACGGAGAAGCCGCCTGCATCCGTGATGTCCTGGCCGATGAAATTGTGATTCAGGCCGTTTTCGCTCATGCCGACTCCATTCGCCATCGAGAGGACATTGTCGGCGACTTGGATCGAGTCCGCGGAGCCGCTGCCTTCGAAGCCCTCAAACCAAGTAGTGCCGGTGCCGAGCGGGGGAGTGCGGCTGCCGGACATGCCGCTGTTAGAGGCGTCGATGTCCGTTGAGTTGGCGCGGTTGAAGGTATCGAGGAAGAGGTCGGCGGGTGTGGCGGCCGGAGTCACATTGAGTGGTGCTGGCACGATCAAACGTGAAGCGGGCAGGCCGACACGGGTGCTCCACGCATTCCATTCATCGACGAGTTCCACGACCTTTGCCGGTTGCTGGGCGGCGAGATCGGTGGATTCGCCCGGATCCGCGTCCATGTCGTAGAGCAGCTTTTGATTGGTGGTGAATTCGTTGTCGTAGGCGGTGAAGTCCTCGGTGACGAGCTTCCACTTTCCCTTCCGGATCATGCGGTTCGACTCGTGCTCCACGGAGAGCGTGCGGTTCGGCGCGGTGCCATTGATCATGGAGATCAGGCTGGTGCCTTCCAAGGGGAGCACGGGATGGCTATTGAACGTGGTGGGATAGGTGGCGCCGGTGGCAGCGACGATGGAGCCCATCACATCGATCATGTGAGCTGGTGTTTCCACCCAGGTTCCCTTGGCGGAGAAGCCATCCGGCCAGTGAAGGATGGCCGGAGCGCGGATGCCGCCTTCGTGGGTGAAGTGCTTGAAGAGCTTGAGCGGGGTATTGCTAACGTGGGCCCAGCCGCCGCCGTAGTGGATGCCATCATTTTGTCCGGGCTGGCCCATATTGGTCAGATCGCCACCTGTTAGAGCAGTGTTCGCTCCATATACGCCGCCTTCGAGGTTGGCACCGTTGTCGGAGACGAAGAGGATCATCGTGTTGTTGAGGCGACCGATCTGTTGGAGGCGGGTGACCACCTTGCCGACGTTCCGGTCGACGTTCCTGATCATCGCGGCATAGAGCGCCATGCGGCGGGTGAGATCGGCCTTGCGAGTGGCACCGAGCGTGTCCCATGCCGGGATTGGAACGATGGGTTCCGTCTGATGGGGGCCGGAGCCGCCGAGGGCGGGAAATGGATAGCGGCTATCGATCACGCCGGTGGCGAGCTGGCGATTGTAGCGCTGTTGCCGGATGACGTCCCAGCCCTGCGCGTAGGTATCCATGAAGAAATCCGCGTCTTCGGCAGGAGCAGAGAGGGGGAAGTGCGGCGCGCCGAAGGCGAGGTACATCGCGAAGGGCTTGCCGTCGCCCTTGTTGTAGTTGTGGTTGATGAAATCGACGGCGTAGTCGCCGATGGCGTTTGTCTGGTGGAACTCGCTGCCGTAGGTGCGGGTGGGAATCTCGTTGCCCTGCGAGACGAAGGTGTAGAGCGATTGGTTCCAGCAATCCGCGCTGTGGGCGGTGCCATTGGCGAAGCGCCAGGTGTGCTGGAAGCCGCGGCTTTCCGGCAGCAGGTTGCCACTGCCGAGGTGCCACTTGCCGGCGTGGTAGGTACGATAACCCTGGGAGCCGAGCATTTCGGCGAAGGTCACGTTGTTATCGTTGCGGAGGTTCGGCAGGGCTGCGGAGGGATCGACTGCCGCCTGCTGCGGATAGAGGCCGGTGAGGATGGAGCATCGGGTGGGGCTGCAGCGCGCGCTCTGATAGAACTGGCGGAAGCGCACGCCATTCGCGGCGAGTGCGTCGATGTTCGGCGTGGGGATCTCGCTGCCGTAGCATCCGAGGTCGCCCCAGCCCATGTCGTCCGCGAGGATGACGATGACGTTCGGGCGAGGTGATGGCGGTGCCGCTTGGCTTACGGTAGCGGTGCCGGTGGCGATCACCGCGGGAAGGCCATTGGAAACGGAGAAGGTGAAGGTGGTGCTGCCGAGCGTGCCGTTGACGATGGCTTGCACGGAGCCGCTGCCATTGACGGCGGATCCCGTATTGCCGCCGCTGGGGAAGCTCACGGCTTTGTCAGCGGTGATTTGATAGGTGGCTCCCGGTGGGAGGCCGGTGGCGGTCCAGTTCAGCGTGATGGTTTCGGCGGTGTCGTCGGGCTGTACGATCGCTGGAGCCGCGGTGAGGTTGACGGTGGGATTGGCCGCCAAGGTGGAGATGGTGAAATTGTCGACGGTGACGGCGGAGCTGTCGCGGCCATCGATGCCGATGTAGTTCTGGTTGGTCTCGCTCCAGGTGAAGGTGCCGATGCCCTTTGAGACGCCGTTGAGGAAGACCTCATAGCCGACGGTGGAGCCGGCATTGAAGCTGGTGGCGGTGAAGTTAACGGAGAGGGTGCCGGTCTTTGCGGCGAGGCCGGTGACGCCGGAGATGACGCCGCTCTTGCCGCCCCAGGCCAAGGAGTTGTTGCCGCGAATGCCGATCCAGAAGTCGCTCATCACTTGGGAGGCCACCGGGTCGCCGATGGCGCTGCCGAATGCTCCCGTCATCCGGCTGGTTCCCACGGAGGCGTCGGTGGTGGCATTGGCTTCCGCCTGTGACATGCCGATGGCAAAGCCACCGCCCTGGCCACTAGCGCCCGACTGGCTGTAGGCGGTGACATCGAGCGATACCGAGAAGCCGCCATCGGCGAGGATCGCGGCGTTAGTGAAATTGTGATTCACATACGCGTTGGCGGTGCCGGTGCCATACTTCACTTGGAAGGCATTCGACAGGATCTGCGAGCCGCCGCCATTTCCTGCATCGTTGTCAGGCGCGCCGTAGGTCGGGTGCCTGCTATTGGGGTCGAGGAATGGCTGAGTATAAACGCCATCGACCGGCAACGAGGTGCCGGTGTTGTTGGTGATGCCGGTCAGGACGGCATCGATGTTCCGATTGTCCGGCCGGTTGAAAGTATCGCGGAAGAGGACCTGCTGGGCATGTCCGGTGAGGATACCCGCGAAGAGCAAGGCAAGGGTAAGACGCATCGGCTGGGTCAGTGGATGAAGGCATCACCGGCGAGCAACGAGAGCGGCCACGGGGTTCATCGGCCGGGTCTTGTGGTCACTCCGCGCTCCGGAGACGTGGAGTGCAGTGGATTCACCCTATTCGTTTCGCGATCCGGCAGGGTGTTCCCATGGCATCACCAATCCTTCTTCTGATCCTCGAGAACTACGCGGATATCGTCGGTGGAAGCGCCCGCGTAAAAGCTCACCTTCACGGTGCGGCGGTCCGGAGTCAGCGTCACGCTGTCCGAGATCTTGTTTCCCGCCGCGTCTTCCTGGTCCAATTCGATGCCGCGGTAAATCGACGTCCACTTGCCCATTGCGAAGACGGAATCGCTTGCTTTCAACGTGTCCTTCTTCGTGATGATCGCCATGACTGCGCGATCAAAAGTCACCTCGCCTTCGAATGTTTTGAAGACGTTTGGCTTGAAGGTGCCTACCGGATCAAAGCGAATGAGGAAGCTGCTGAAGTGCTTGCCTGGTGTTGGCTGGAGAAGGTGCTCCACGTCGGGGATGGAGCCCGGAAGGGTGCCGGTATCAACGATGTCAACCCGCAGCGGCAGTACGAAAGGGACGGCGCGGCGTTCGGGGATGACCAGCACGTGATCGTCGCTTTCCATCAAGGAGACCTTGTCCGGCACATCCGGATCTGCGGGAACGACGGCACCCTTTGTGGCGTAAATTCCTTGAGCGAGGGGCCAGGTGTTCTTGAAGCCGGAAGGATCGAATGGGGTGTTCGACAGGTTGTCCTGGATGCTCGCTTTCACGGCGTCGCCTTGGATCAGCCGCATCGTCTCCTTGCCCTTCTGGACCTCAACCTCGCCGTCCAAGACCATGAACTGCGCCTTACCGTCCTGAGTGGCGGTGATGCCGAAGGAGGTTCCGAGATCCTTAAGGTCGGCGGAATCGGTGGTCACCTTGAAGCCGTGGGCGGTGTCCGGGCACCAGCCGTTCAGCTTGCCGGTCTTCAGATTGATCTCCATCGCGGAAACCACTGTGAGTTCAGCCGGTGCCTCGACGGCGATCACGGCGCCATTCTTGAAATCGAGACGGATCAGGCCGGTGAGTTCCTCCAGCTTTTCGCCTTCGGTCACCGGTCGTGAGGAAGAAACCACGCCTTGCTCGGAATTCATCCGCACCAGTGTGGCGACTTCCAGTTTCTCAACCGGCTCCACGGGTGGCGGAGGAGTCGCGCTCTGCTCAGGCTTCACCGGCTCGTCTTTCACAACCTCCGGCTGATTCGGCTGCCGCAAGAGGAGGGTGACCGGCACTGCCACGAGAGCGATGGCTGCCGCAGCAGCGAAGGCTTTTGCGACGCGTCGCCGGACGATCTTGCCGGCGACCTTTTTCGCGAAGCCGAACTCGCTCTCTCCGGCGATCTTGGCGACGTGGGTGGCGGTTTTCTCGGCGAAGTCCGTTTCGGTCCGCTCGAGTTGTGAGAGCGCCCGCGCCATCAGGAAGTGCTCTGTCACTACCGTGCGCAGCTCCGGCTTTTTGCGCAGCATATCGGCGAGCTGAACGCGGCCGCTCTCGTCGAGGTCGCCCTCGGAAAGCCGCTCTAGCAAGTCGATCAACTCGTCTGGAATCTCAGCCTGCATCTGCAACTCGGGTCTTTAAACAATCGGCCAGGGTCTGGCGGGCATGGAAGAGCATTTTTCGCACTGCCACCGGCTTCATGGAGAACTGCTCGCCGATCTCGGAGGAGTTCCGGTCATTGAAGTAGCGAGCCTCGATTACGCCGCGGGCCTTCAGGGTCAGGCGGCTGAGGCATAGCCGCAGGGCATCCTGGCGATGAGTGAAATCGGAAAGTTCGCCGGCGGCTGGGGCGTCATTCTCCGCATCCAGCAGGAGCGTCGTGAGGTTCTCATCGAGCAAGCGCTGGCGGCGATGGAGCTTCGCGGTCTCGTTCAGCACCAGATTCCGCGCGATCGACCGGAGCCATGCGCCGGGATTTTCCACTTCGTCGAACTCTTCCCAGCGACGGTAGGCGACGAGGAAGGCGTCCTGTGCCACGTCATCCACCCACGACGCATTCACGCCGAGGCCCTGGATGAAATATCTCAGGCTCGAGTGGTGGTCGCTGATGACGCGGGTGAATTCCTTCAGGTCGGGCATGGCCTCGCAGACAGGAGTGTCGCGGACAAGCGGGGTGTTCCCCGCGATTGCCGGATTTCTCCAATATAAGGGGTGCCGACGTTCGGTCGACGCCGCTCAATGCCCTTTCCGGCCGAAGATCTTCTCCGTCTGGACCGCGGCGCGGACCTTGTGCTCGTCCTTCACATAGGCCGCCACGGTCCCGAGCGCGGCAACCAGCGCGGCCCAATCGTCACCATAGCCCGCGCCGGGAATGATGTCCGGCACGAGGTCCACCGGCAGGATGAGGTATCCCAGTGCGCCGACGATCACGCCCTTCGCCCAAGCCGGCGTGTCCTTGTCGCGCAGGCAGTGGTAGAGAGTGATGGCGGAGAGCACGAGCTTCCGACCGGCGACGAGGCCGTAGCGGGAAAGCTTCCGCCAGAGGTTTTCCGGGGAATACCAGCGGTCGGCTTGGTAGCGCGACGGTAGCTCAGAATTCATTAGTGGAACCTAGCGTCGATCGATGAGTGCCGCCACCGGCACATTACTGGCTCACCGGACCCATGGTGCCCTGTGCCGGCGGGGCTTCGGTGGCACCTTGCTTTGGCTCCAGCTCGATGCCTTCCGCAGCGGCGAAGTCGGCGAGCGCCATGTCGGCGACGGCCTTCTGCTCGGCTTCCTTGATCACGGTACCGCTCATGTCGACGCTGTCGCGGGCCACGCGGGCGCGGCCGGCGGCCTTGCTACGCTCTTCTTCCACCATCTCTTCCAGGCGGTTGAGCGTGTCGCCGGAACCGCCGAGCGAGCCGACCATGCCGGCGGCCATTTCATTGAGTTCGGCCATGGCTTTCTGGACCTTCATGTCATCGATGCCGCGGCGGAGGGACTCGATCTTGTCGCGGGCGGCCTTGACCGCCACGTCACGGGCGCGGACGAGTTCCTTGTAGCGCGTTTCGGCCGCCTCCATCTGGAGGGCGAGCTCGTCGTGCTGCTTGTCCACGGTCTGGTAGCGAAGGGCCGTCTCAGCGGCTGCATCACGCTGGCCGGCTTGAAGGAGAGCCTTAGTTCTGGCCTTCAGCTCGGTTTCCTCGGTATTGAGCTTTTTCACCTGTCCCATCAGGCGCTCGACCAATCCGGCGTGCGCGGCCAGCCCTTGGTTGAACTCGCTGATCTGCTTGCGGAGGTTTTCCTTCTCCACCTCCAGCAGGGCTTCGGGGTTCTTCTTCTCGATTCCTCCGATGAAGAGGCCGAGGAATCCTTTGAACAGGTTGGCAATGCGGCGGAACATGGTCGGCAAATGCGTTTAACGCGGTCGCACGATGGGGGAAATTACGGGGCAGGAGCAAGTACAAGCCTGCCGGGGGAATGGAATCGGGCGTGTCCGGCGGTTCTTCCGAAACCGGCATTGCGCCCCCGAGGGGTGGGTGGCTAGCCTACTGCCCGTGAGCCGCCCGGTCGATGCCCTCCTTGATTTTCTCCGCAGCGAGGAAGCCCGCGGGGTCACGCACATCCATCTCGATGATCAGGCGAAGGAGCTTCTCCGCGAACTCCACCGTCGTGCCCGGGCACCGAAAGGGGATCCCGCGCGACCGGCTTCTGTCGTGGCCGAAACCTCGACTTCCGCTCCTGACTCTACCCTGGCTTCCTCGGCTCCCCAGCCCACTCCTGCTTTTGTCCCGGCTGTTTCCGCGCCGTCTGGTGCCAGCGCAGGCGAGAAGATCGCCGCGCTCGCGGCGCAGGCCGAGAATTGGGATCCTGCCCGGAAGCTCGGCACCCTGCGGACCACGATGGTTTTCTCCACGGGGAATCCGGAGGCGGACCTGATGCTCGTCGGGGAAGCGCCCGGTTACCAAGAAGAGCTCCAGAGGGAGCCCTTCGTGGGTCCTGCCGGGCAGAAGCTCAATGACATCCTCAAGGCGATGGGGCTGGCCCGCGAGCAGGCCTACATTTCCAACATCGTCAAATTCCGTCCCGCCACGGCTGGCCAGACGACGAACAACCGCAAGCCGACCTTGGAGGAGATGGCGTCTTGCCTGTCCTTCGTGCGTGCCGAAGTCGAGATCGTGAAGCCTCGCTGCATCGTTGCCCTCGGCGGCACGGCGGCGGAAGGGTTGCTCGGGCTGACCGGCTCCGTCAGTGCGATGCGCGGGAAGTGGTACGAGTTCAATGGCATCCCGGTGCGGGTGACCTATCACCCCTCCTACCTGCTCCGCAGTACATCGGTCCGCGACAAGCGTGCGGTCTGGGAAGACATGATGGAGGCGATGGAGAAGCTCGACATGCCGATCTCCGAAAGGCAGAGGGCCTTTTTCCAGACGAAGTAGCCATTGTCTCCTGCCATGCTTCTCGTCCTCACCACTGGCGGCACCATCGACAAGGTGTATTTCGATGCTTCCTCCGAGTATGAAATCGGTGAGCCCACGGTGCCGACGGTCTTTCGCGAAGCGGGCGTGACGCTGGAGTGGCGGCTGGAGCCTTTGCTGAGGAAGGATAGCTTGGAGATGACGGATGCTGATCGCGCGGAGATCCGACGGGCTTGTGCGGAGGCGGCGGAGGAGAGGATTCTCATCACGCACGGGACGGATACGATGAGCCTCACGGCGGAGGCTCTAGCAGGGCTGCCTAACAAGACGATCATGCTCACCGGGGCTCTGGCTCCCGCGCGTTTCCGGGTGACGGATGCGATCTTCAATCTCGGGCTGGCGCTCGGTGCGGTGCAATCGCTGCCGCCCGGTGTTTATCTGGCGATGAACGGGACGATCTTTCCGGCGGGGAAGGTGAGGAAGAATCGCGAGGCGGGACGGTTTGAAGCAGTTTAGCGAGGGGGATTCTCCCAGTGGCTTCACGTCGCCGGTGCCAGCTTTTGCAGGGCACGACCGAGGACGAAGGCGATCAGTGGTGCGGCTGCAACTCCCCATGCCAAGGGAACATTGACGGCGCCGTTACCTGGGACGAAGGCGAGCAGTAGGGCGAGAGGAATCGCGGCGGCAGCATCCACCAGCGGAATCCCGGCCAACAGTCCCGAGACATAACGAGGGATGGGCTTCTTGAACTTCGTGAAGCACAGCGTTAGCCACGCGGCGTAGGGGAGGATGCCGGCGAGTCCGAATTGCGGGGCTCTGATCGAGAACCAGCATGGCATGGCGAGCATGGGAAGATAGAGAAGCGCCTTGGAGACCATACGCGGACCGGGAGGAGCATCGCCCATGCCTTCGTATCGCGCAGAGAGAGAGAGGCCGGCGATGTAGGCAACGAGCCCGACAGCCATCGTCAAGATGACGAGCACTGGTGCGACAACCGATTGCCAGGTCATTCCCGCATCAGGGTAAGATCTGAATACGGGAGCGAAGGCAGCGAATCCCATCAGGTAGAGGCCGGCGCGACACAATCCCATCGGAATCACCGCCCAGATGGCTCGCTTGTGAAAGTAGGTGTAAACCGCGACCATGACCACGATCCCGATCGCGCATCCACCGCAGTAAGGATTTTTCACGAACGCGCACGCGACGCCCAACATGGCGGCAAGGCTTGCGGCGACCAGATAGCTGGATCGACGGAAGAGTCCCGAAGGCAGGGCTCTTTCCGGTCGCCGCTCCTTGTCCCATTCCCAATCGTACCAGTCGTTGGCCAGATTGCCGGCGAAGTAGATCAGCAGTCCAGAGGCACAGAGAAGGGGCACATTCTGCCAATGGATCATCCCGGTATTGAACGGGATCCATGAGCCGAAACAGATATACCAGCCCGTGATGTAACCCAGCCACACATTGCTCACCACGCTCGGGGCGTTGGCGATGCGCAGGGTGGCTAGCAGCGAACGGAGGCGAGACATCGCGGGCGTTGTAGCGGCGGCTTTTCGGCGTCGCAAGAGTTCCGGCGGGATGCTGCTTGCAAGAACGACGAAGCCCCCGAACCGCTAGGAATCGGGGGCTGCCGGAATTGACTGTCAGTAAAAGGGCGGTCGAGCCGCCGCAGGTTACTTCTTGGTCTTTTTGGCCTTGGTGGCGGCCTTCTTCTTTTCCTTCTTGAGACCCTTCAGCTCCTTCTTGGCCTTGCCGGCTTCCTTCTTCGCGGTCTTCACCGCGGCCTTGGCGACCTTGAGTTTGGCTTTCGCCTCCTTGATTTGCACCTTCTTGTCGTCGGTTGCGGGCTGTTCGGGGGCTGGCGTTTGCGGGGTGTTGTCGTCGTTGTTCATGTGCTCGTGGCCGGAAAGGTCGGCGCTGCTCCCGTTCGGGAGGGAGTGGCCGGCAAGATTTGAAGGGCGACGAGTCTGTCACTTTTGCCGAGACCGCCAACTGCGCAATTGTGACAAAGTCCGCCTCCGGGCTGCCCCGCAATCCTTCCAGCTGCGAGGAATGGAGCCTGGTAAGTCGCATGAACATGCGACTCTTGCGCCGTCCGCTGGGCGTGTCACGATGGCGTAGCGGGGGCGACTGCTACCAAGGGCTGCTCGTGTCCGCGCGAGGCAATGCATTTCCGAACGGCCATTCTCATTGCCCTCCAGTGCAGCGTGCTGGGCGCCGCTCCACTGTTGCCATTGCACGTGGTGGAGTCTTCGCAAATGAACTTCGGGCATCCGCTGTCCGAGCTGGTGGATGGCGACGTGAATCCGGGCAATGGCCTCGATATGGAGCGCGGCCAGCTCCAGGAGCAGGCGATCATTTTCGCGACGGATGCGCCGGTCTCAGCGCAGGTCTTCCAGTTCACGACCTGGCACGTGTCGAAGGAGAAGGGGGCGTATCCTGCCGCGCTGGAGTTTGCGGTGACGTCGGACGACCGGCCGACCCGTGCGGGAAATTGGAAGCCGCTCAAGGCGAGTCTGGTGATCACGGATACCTTTCCCCGCAATCCCGACCTGGTGAAGCCGATCGAGGATACGATCTTCATGGGGCCGGGCTTGGAGCACGCCGTCCTAACAGTTCGCGCGCCCAATACCCTGACGGGTGTGACGGGTTTCCGACTTCGTCTGCTCGCAGTGGACACGGGCCATATCAGCGGCCAGCGGGTGATCGGCCGGAGTAGCAATGGCAACTGCGTGGTGAACGAGTTCCAAGTGCAGCCGGATCCCCTTCGCTCATCGAATCTGGCGCTGGGGCGGCCGGTGCGGGCGTCGGGTCCGGTGTACGACGGGCTCTATCCCCACTATCTAACAGATGGCGTGCCGGCCTCGTTCTCCCATCCCGCGGACAATTACCCGGCGCTCAATTTCCACTTCGAGGTCGATCTGGGGACTTCCCGGATGCTCGACTACGTGGTCCTGCGAAGCCGGCTCGATGATCTGGCGGCGGAGCGTCTGGGGAACTACGAGCTGCAGCTCTACGACGACGATGGCACCGGCCATCCCGGGGAGCTCCGGTGGCGCGCGCGGATGCGGCAGGATGGCTCCCACGTGCCGCCGGGCGGTCGTGATGTGATCCAAGCCGAGGATGGGACTGGCGAGAGTTTTTCGGGGCGCTTTCTGCGTATCGTCAATCCGACGGAAGCACCCTGTCGTCCCCAGGTGGGCGAGGTGGAGGTGTATCCGGTGCTCCATCCGCAGATCGCCATGGTGAGTGCCGATGGCCACAACATCGATCCCGAGGAAAGAATCCCACCGGGGATCAAGCAGCTGGCATTCGCCCTGGTGGCTGGGCCCCTTGATCCTTCACCTGATCTGTTAGATTTTCGTTGGCGGCGCCCGGACATCACGGGCTCGTCATGGGTGGAGTGTCACAACGGTCAGCGGGTGAGCATTGCCTGTGAGAAGGCGGGAATCTATCCCATCGAGTTCCAAGCTCGCCACACGGATGGTCGCTGGAGCCATCAGGTGCAGAGTCATTTCTTTGTGGTTCCGGCGCCTTGGTGGAAGAGCCCGCTGCGACTCGGCGTGTTGGCCATTTCATCGCTGGTCGCTGGGACGGGACTCGCGTGGTGGATCTCGGTCCGCCGGCTGCGGCGCAAGCTGGGGCTCGCCCAAGCGGCCCGCGCCATGGAGCAGGACAGGCTGCGGATCGCGCGGGACATGCACGATGACATTGGCGCGAGGCTAACTCACATGGCCCTCTTGGCCGATCGCTTGAAGCGGACGCAAACTCCCACGCCGGAGCTCCTCACCAAGCTCGCGGGCGAGGCGCGCGACACGGTGGGAGCGCTCGATCAGATCGTGTGGGCCGTCAATCCACGTCACGATACGGTGGGAAGCTTGGCGGACTACTTGTGCAATCACGCGACCAGCTATCTCGCGGATGCCGGCTTGAGCTGCCAGTTTGAGATGCCTCAGGAGGGTCGCGAGGCATTGCTTCCTTTCGCGATCCGTCATCCGCTGCTGATGGCCGTGAAGGAAGCGCTGCAGAACGTGGTCAAGCATGCGGCCGCGAGTCGCGTCGCCCTTTCGCTGGCGACCACCGCGGATGCCATCAAGTTGACCGTGGGCGACGACGGCAAGGGCATCGACACGGGCGTGAGCAATCCGGCCTCTGGCGACGGTCTCGGCAATATGGCCGGCCGGCTTGCCGAGATCGGTGGTACTTGCGAAATCGGGCGTTCGCCTTCGGGCGGCACCCTTGTCACACTGTCAGTTCCTTGGAAACCTGCATCATGAAAACCTGCACTATAAGCCTAGTAGAAGATAATCTCCCACTTGCGGAGGAACTGCAGGAACTATTCGCCAGCCAGCCGGACATGGAGGTGCTCGATGTGTTTCCCTCCGCGGAGATCGCGCTGGAACGCCTGCCCGCCAGGACGCCGGAGATGCTGGTGGTGGACATCCGCCTGCCCGGAATGAATGGCGTGGAATTGATCGCCGCGCTCAAGCCCGCCTTTCCGGATCTGCCGATCCTGGTGCTGACGATGTATGATGAAAGCGACCTGATCTTCGATGCATTGAAAGCGGGTGCCTCAGGCTACCTGCTCAAACGAGCGGCGGGGGATGAGCTGTGCGACGCCGTGAGGCAGGTGCAGCGCGGGGGAGCGCCGATGTCGCCGAGTATTGCGCGCAAGGTGGTGCAATCCTTTCGCACTCCACCGAGCGTGCCTGATCCGGATGCGGTGCCGCTTTCGCCGCGCGAGGAAGAGATCCTGGGGCTCCTGGCGAATGGGGCGCTTTACAAGGAGATCGCTGGATCACTGGGAATCAGCCTGGATACGGTGCGGACTCACCTGCGGCGGATCTATGACAAGTTCCACGTGCATACCCGCACGGAGGCGGTGGTTAGGTACTTGGGACACCGGCGGTAGGGTCGTCACCCAAACATGCGACTGCCGGAGCACGCGGCTTTCGTTTGGGATGCAATTGGTTCGAAAAGCCATGGCGCGACCCGGCCGACTGGTTTTTCCGAACCGAACCCAAATCGGGGAACCTCTGTCCCCGCTCCCACCAAACCCATGAGAACCCCGATCCTGACCTCCACCATGGTGGCCACGCTGTTAGGCGTGGCGGCGTCCCATGCGACCATCGTTCCGTACGCGGAATATCATCTCGGCGAAGCTGGCAGCCTAGGCGGCAGCAACAAGCCGCAGGATTCCTCCGGAAACAACCGCCACATCAGCGACGACATCAATGGTGGCGAAGCAACCACTGGTAACGCTTCCTTTCATCCCAATGCCACCGGCTCGACGGCCTATCTCGATACGTCGATGAATGGCAACCAGGGTTGGTATTCGGGTGGAACCTTCAACAACCTCCAGACTGACAATTTCGCATTTGGCGTCTTCGCCCGCGCGACGGGCATCGGAGAACCGAACGGAGATATTTTCACGGTTGGCAACTCCACCGGTGCGCTGAAGCTTTCGCTCGAAGGCAACGGGTGGGCTGGCAGCTGCCACAATGTGGCGTGGATCGGGCCCGGCGGCGGCGGTTCCTTTGTGGCCAATACCTGGGTTCACCTTGCGATCATCCGCTCTGGCGGGGTCTCCACGTTTTACATCGATGGCGTCGCGCAGGCCGGAACTTACAGTGGCACGCCGGTCAACTCGTCGCCGCATGTTTCGGTTCAACCAGGCGGCGGCGCCTACTTCGATGGCTACCTCGATGAAGCCCGGGTGGTCACCTTCAGCCCCGGCGAGCCCACGGCGAAGATCCTGGCGGCACTGCAGCAAGGTGTGATCCCGACGAGCCTGGTGAACGTCGGCTTCAACGCGATGTTCAACTCGGCAAATCTCTCCACCGATGAAGAGTCCTACTTCCGGCTCGGCGGAGCGGTGGAGGATCTTGCCTCGATCACCGGGAGCCTCTCGGTCGTGGCTGGCACGGCGCCGAAGCATCTCATTCACATCGTGCAGGAGGGTGAGATTCCGGTGGGGACCTATCCTCTCATCGACTACAACGGCACCATTGGTGGCTTGGGATTCGCCGGTTTGCAGTTGGCTCCGCTTCCCGGCCGGATCACCGGCACGCTGGTGAACAATACCGTGGACTCCACCATTGATCTGGTGATCACGGGTTCGGAACCCGGCGACATTACATGGACGGGTTCCGGGGGTGGGACGTGGAATGTCGAAGGCACGACCAACTTTGTCTTCAGCGGCACCTCCACACCCACTGCCTTCTATGCCGGTGACTACGTCCGAATGGATGACTCCGCCGCCACTTCCACCATCACGGTAGCGCAAGCCGTCACGCCATCCACCCTCTCGATCAACAATACCACGAAGAACTACACTTTCAGTGGATCGGCAATCAGTGGCTCTGCGAGCCTGGAGAAGTTTGGGACCGGTACGCTGACCTTCACCAATCCTAACAGCCACTCCGGAGAGAACTATTTCGATGCCGGCACGGTCCGGATCGGGAACGGCGGCGGCTCGGGAGCGCTGGGAACGGGGGCGGTGATCAACAATGCCACGCTGGTGATCAATCGCACCGGGACGCTGGAAATGCTCAATGCCATCAGTGGCACCGGCTCCCTACAAAAGCTGGGCTCTGGCAAAGTCACTCTCGGTGGCAACAGCTCATTCTCGGGGGCGGTGACGCTTACGGAGGGCATCATCGCTTCGGCCAATTCGAACTGCCTCGGTGACATTGCGGGCAGCACCACCGTGGCGGCGGGTGCCACGCTGGATGTTTTCACCGGTGGTTTCGGTGACGAGCCGATTTTCATCCAGGGCACAGGCGTGGATGGTGCGGGTGCTGTCATCAACACAACAGTCGCGGGCAACCTCGACGGCATGCAGCATTTGACCTTGCTAGGTGATACCACGGTGGGTGGTCCCGGTCGCTGGGACATCCGCGGCGAAGGATCGACGCTGGATGGCAACTTCAAGTTCACCAAGATCGCGAATAACCAGATCAGCCTCGTTTTCACCACGGTCTCGGTGAAGGACATCGAGGTGAACTCGGGCATGCTGTCCTTCGAATACGGCACGAACGTGAACAACAGCAATGCCGGCACCATCACCGTGAATGGAGGCACGCTTGGCTTCGGGAGCTTCGGCAATCCGGTGAGCTGCACCAAGCCGATCGTGCTCAATGGCGGTGGGATGAACACCACCTGGGGTGACGATCAAGGCAGCGCGACGATTGCCGCGACCGTGGGACTGGCGGCGGTGGACAATACGATCAATGTGCAAGGCTCCGCCACGATCACGCTGGCGGGTGCGGTTTCCGGCAGTGGTTCGCTGCACAAGACCGGAGTCGGCACGCTGGCCCTGACGGGAGGGTCTTCGTATGCGGGAAACACGACGATCTGGGATGGCACCCTGTCGCTGGCAGCCCCTGGCTTGGCAGATGGAGCCACGGTATTCGTCGGCGTGGCCTCCACGCTGAAGCTCAACTTCGCGGGGACGGACACGGTGAATGCACTCTTCATCAATGGCGTGCAGCAAGCCGCAGGCGTTTATGGTTCGTCTCACCCCAGCGGGCGGTTTGCTGGAACGGGAACCTTGACGGTGACTACTGGCCCGACGGCCACAGCTTACCAATCGTGGGCGACCAGCAATGGGATCGACGGAGCGAGTGGCACGGCGGACTCCGATAGCGATGGCATTGCGAATGGTATCGAGTTTGTGATTGGCGGTGATCCCAGCGGGCCGGGCTCGGATTCCAGCAGCTTGCTTCCAACGGGGGCCAAGACGGCCACCCAGCTGGTCATCACGTTCCGTCGCACCGATGCCTCGGCAGCCAACTCGCCGGCGGTCCAGTATGGTTCCAACTTGAGCGGTTGGACGACGGCCCAGAACGGGGTCAATGGCGTGGTGATCGAGGAGGCGAACGACTTTTATGGCACTGGCACCGATCGGGTTACGGTGAAGTTGCCTGTGGGCCTCGCGGTTGGCGGCAAGCTCTTCGCGAGACTTGCCGTTGATATCCCGTGAGTCCCGGGCGGCGCCGTCCCCATGGGGGGGACGGCGTCGCTTTTCGCCTACCATCGCGGCCAGTTCTGCTAAAGTCCCCGGATGAACCTTCGCTTCGCCCGCCATCTTCTCCCGTGCTGCATTCTCGCCGCGGCTGGTGCACTGCCGGCCACGGGGCAGTCGACCGGCGATCCGGAGATGACCCCGTTTGCGGGGAATACGGATTGGCAGAAGGATCATGAGCAGCGGGTGAAGTGGTTCCGTGAAGCCCGCTTCGGGATGTTCATTCACTGGGGGCTCTACTCGGCGGCCGGTGGCTTTTGGCCACCTGATCCGCAGAGTGGCCGTCGCTATGACCAGCAATATGCCGAGTGGATTCGCACGTGGGCCTCGGTGCCCGAGCCGGAGTATGGGCGCACGCTCAAGCCGCTGTTCCAGCCGGATCCCGGTTGCACGGAGGCATGGGCGAAGCTCGCGAAGGAGGCGGGCATGCGGTATGCGGTCCTGACCACGAAGCATCACGAGGGCTATACGCTCTTCAATAGCACCGCCGATTATTCGGTGAATAATCCGGTCACCGGCAGCACCAACATTTCCCCGGCGGGGCGCGACCTGTTCGGCGAATACGTCGAGAGCTTCCGCAAGCAGGGCCTAGTGCCGGGAGCCTACTACTCGCTTATCGACTGGCAGTATCCTGACCCTTCCCGCTATCGCAGCTACCTGCATCATCATCTGACGGAGCTGGCGACCCACTACGGGCCGATCGGAATCCTATGGGCGGACTATTCCTCCGCGGGCAACGAAGGATCCCACTGGGGAACCCGCACGATCCTCGATACGTGGCGCGCGAACCAGCCCACCGCGATCTTCAACAATCGCTTCTGGAACGGCATGGAGAATCCCAATGCGGACTTCTTCACGCCGGAGAAGTACGTGCCACCGGCGGGCTATCCCGGCCGCATCTTTGAAGTGTGCCACACGCTCAACGAGAGCTTCGGCTTCAGCTACCACGACAAGAAGTGGAAGAGCCCGGCGGAGGTCATCAAGCTGCTCTCCGACATCGCGAGCAAGGGGGGGAACCTGCTGCTCAATGTCGGTCCCGATGCCCACGGGCGCATCCCGGAAGAATCGGTGCAGACCTTGCGTGCCGTCGGCAAGTGGCTGGAGGTCCACGGTGAAGCCATTTATGGCACCACCGGTTCGCCGCTGCGCTATCCGCCGTTTGCCGGGAGGATCACGCTCTCTTCGGATAAGGACGGGCACACGCTCTACTGCCATCTTCACGAGTGGCCTGGTGGCGGCTTGCTGTCGTTGGACGGGCTTGAGACGGCGTGCACTTCGGCGAGGCTGTTAGGCGGAGGTCCGGTCGAGTTGCAAACGTCGCCAAACGCGGCGACTGCCGTGCGGCTCCCGGCGCAGCCGCCGGACCCCAGCGATCCGGTGCCAGTAGTGGCGCTGAAGCTCGCGGGGCCGCCGGTCTTCGATACCGCGCCCTATCCCCGGCAAGCCGCCGATGGCTCGGTCACCTTGCTGGCCTCGCAGGCGGTCATCGCCGCGTCTCCCACTTCTCCCCAGCCGGCACGGCTGGAGGAAAGTCACATCGGATTCTGGTCGGATCTGGGAGACAGCGTCTGGTTTCCGTTTGTGGTGAAGAAGCCGTTTGCGGTGACGGAGTCCGGGGAGAAAGTGCCCGGGCGCTACGACGTCATGATTGAAGACGCCATCGGGCCCGACAGTGGCGGCGAGATCGAGGTGCGTTTGTTAGACCAGATCCTGCGCCATCGCCTGCAGCCGACGGCTCACTGGCGGGATTTCCGTACGACGAAGATTGGAACGGTCACTCTATCGCAAGCGGGCTTGCTGACGCTTCATGTGCGCCCGCTTTCCATCACGGGAATCGGGCTAATGAACCTGCGATCGATCAAGCTGGTGCCCGTTTCTGCCGGGGCCGGGTCGTAGGGCGGAGGTATTTTCCCCGCGCGTATTTGCTACGGCAGCTTCGAATTCACCCGGAACCTCGCCCGGGCTCCCGAGAGACTTAGGGCCCGGCTGGTTTGTCCTGCTCCGCCCTGCGTATAGGGTAGGATCGTTGTCCAGAGGCCTGTGCCTTCATTGTAGCCTTCCACGGCATAGAGCCGCGATGGAGTGGAAGGGTAGGTGATGCTTCCGCTGGTGGGACTGC
Source organism: Luteolibacter sp. Y139 (assembly GCF_038066715.1). Taxonomy (NCBI): domain Bacteria; kingdom Pseudomonadati; phylum Verrucomicrobiota; class Verrucomicrobiia; order Verrucomicrobiales; family Verrucomicrobiaceae; genus Neoluteolibacter; species Neoluteolibacter soli. The sequence continues at coordinate 21,244 of NZ_JBBUKT010000004.1, forward strand.
TGACACTTATCGATGCGATGAATGCCGACTCGCCGGACTTGGGATTGCTCGCTCCGAGAAATTCGCTGCGGTTGCTCTGGCCGTCGCTGTCTTGATCGGCATCGGGTTCGGCGAGCCCGGCGCTGATGTCGGCGGCGGAGAAGGTCTCGACCATCCACGCGTAGTAGGCGGCTTCTTCGGCGAAGGCGTTGCCCAAAGATTGTTGGCCGGTGGCGGAGAAGTGGAGGTTGTCGCTCTTCATGCTGAACCCATCGGAGGAGATAACAGCTGTCCGCGGGTCGCCTGCGGCGATTGCGTTCTGGGCAACACGCACGGTGGCCAGGCCAGTGGCGTCGAGAGCCGTTTGTGAACTGGAGAGGCGTCCGATGATGAAAGGAAGCGACGAATCGTAGGTGGCCCGGACGTCGGCGATGAAGGTGGTGAGATTCGCTTGATAGGCCGAGGTCGCGGACGCTCCTGCGTCAACATCCGATTCCCCCTGCATCCAGACCATGGAATCCAACTCGAGCGTGGCGGCTGGATACTTTGCTGCGAGGGCTGCGCGGCCGGTGGCGACCGTTTGCTGGAAGGTCACGTATTCCGGGCCGTCACCGGTGGTGGTGGCGTTGCCGCCGGCCTTCCACTGCGAGTAGAGATTGGTGCCACCATTGGCGTATTTGATGATCGCCACGCGAGTGCCGGACTCGTTTGCGTAGAGATCCGCCAAGCGGCTGCCGAGAAGGATTTCGGGGCCGAATTGCGAAGTCTCGCTCAGGCCGGGGCGCAGGGTGGTGAGAGTGCCTGCGCCTCCTTCAATGCGGTAGTAGAAGTCGACGTCGTTTTGCGGTGATTGGAAGGCAGCGGGTAGATCGGTGACGACTGCGCGGCCATCGGCATTTGACTGCCCTCCGATCAGAATCACCCGGACTCGCGTGACGGGAGGGCCTGCAGGTTTTTCGGCGGCATGGAGATCTGCCACCTGAGTGGCATTCAATGCGACGGGTGTGAGGTGGACCTCATCCAGCGTGCCTTGGAAATTGTAGTGGAGCGTGGTGGTCGGATAAGCCTTGCCGATGGCGTTGATGGAGAAGGCTGTGTTTCCGCTCAGAGTTTGGGTCGCTTGGCCATCCACGTAGAGTGCGAGGCTTCCAGCTCCGTCCGCCACCAGCGCGTAGTGGTGGAGATTGCTGTCCTTCGCCACGGTGAAGTCGATGGTGGTATTATTGGAAGAGCGGAAGCGCAGTCCGGTGTTGGCGTCGTTGAGCCAGATGAAGTCGGTGGTGTTGTCGGAGTTCCCCATCACCATGCCCTTGTCGTTCCCGATTGCCTGACGGCGTGCCCACCAGGTGGCCGACCACGGTTGGGTGGCGCTGTAGCTGCCGGTGGCGGGAAGGGTCACAAAGGAAGTGTCGGCGCCATCGAGTGCCAGTGCTCCGCTGCCGGCAGCAATTGCGGCAGGATCGGTGGTGATTGCGGCTGCGCCCGCAGCCGTGCCATTGTTTCCGCCTGAGCCGCTATCGGTGAAGTTGCCATCGTAGCGATGATGGAAGCCGGCGTAAGGGGGAGGCGCACCGGTGTCGTTGGATTGGAAGAGGGATTGCACCGCAGTGGCAGTGAGTGCCTCATCGTAGATCCAGACCTCATCGATCTGGCCATTGAAGTCGTAGTCGCTCGAAGACACGTAAGCTTCGCCGATGGTATCGATGTTGAACTCGGTCGTCTTGCCGGTGGCGCTGTTGAAGAGTTGGCCATCCACATACAGGGTGACGGTGGTCCCGGAGGCGACGAAGGCGTAGTGGTGCCAAACGTAATCCTTGGTGACGGCGAAGTCCGCTTGGGTTGCCGTCGAGTTTGCCGTGCCGCGCCAGCGAAAGCCGGTGCCGGTGGAATCATTCAGCGCGATGAAGTGATTCGAATTGTCCCTTTGACCGATGACCATGTCCCAGTCCGCGGCCTGTCCGGTATCGCCTGAGTTTTTTCGGGCCCAGAAGGCGATGGTGTAGGTGCTTCCGTTGGCGAAGGTATTCGACGGGATGGCCACGTAGTCGCGATCCGCGGCGAGGTTCAGCGCGCCGGTGCCGAATTTGAAATTGCCGGCGGTGTTGGTGACGCCGCTGTTTCCCGCGGTCCCGACGTCGGTCAGCGTCCCGTTGCGAGCATTGCCCGAGACGTCGTTGTAATTCGTGTCGAACGAATAGTGCGCCCAGATGCTCGCGGAGACAGGGCTTGCGAGCAGCAGGGACGCGAGGAGGCAGCGAGGGGCTTGCATGGGTTTGCGGGAGAGGAGGACGAGCAGCCCGGGGTCTTCGGGGAATCCTCTCGTTACGGGAGGCGATTCCACCTCCTCTAACCCGACAGCAATTTTCTCGCGGGGCTCAACAATCTGTCATGCGCCCTCGCCTGAGGTCCGATCATGGCTAGACCTCGTCCGGTCGGATCAGGCGTCCGAGCCGAGCACCCAGCGATACTCCGCGGCGATTTGTTCCTCTACTGGCCGTTGCATCTCTGTGGGCAGCACTCCCCAGGTGTAGGTTTCGATTTCCCAGTGGGAGCAGAGGTCCGGCACTTCTTCGGCGAGCTTCAGTGCGTCGCGGGAGTGTTGGCGGGTGGACTTGAGCGGTTCGGCCGGCTCGGCATCGAGCGGGATGTGGAAGTGGACGCGCCATTGTTCGGCATCGCGGCCGTCGGGAGTCTCGAGCGAAGCGAGGCCGTAGGGAAGATCGGTGAAGCGCTCGATGCGGCCGTCGGGGTGGCGGGCGAGCACCTGGTGGAGGAAGGTCGGCTCGTCGAAGGCGCTGATGGCCGACACTGCTTCCGGGATGCGGGGGTCGAGCGCGAGGGCGGCGGAGAGGTGGATCTTCGAGAGCCGCAGGCCTTCGCCGCGCAGGGCATTGAGCGAAGTACGAGCATCCTCGTACTGGAGGGCGAAGTGGCAGCAGTCGTAGTTGATGCCGATGCGTCGCTTGATCTGCTCGTGGTCCGGTGCGGCATCGAGCAGTCGATCGAAGAAGCGCAGGGTTTCCTCGGTGTTTTCGAAATGCCCACGCGGCTCGGGCTCCATGCCGAGATGGAGGTCGCGGCCGGAGACGTCGCTGAGGGCATCGAGGAAGGCGGCGAGCTCGATGAGTTGGCCGTGGATGAGCGACTCATCCGCTTCGAATTCCTTGAAGGAGCCGGGCAGGGTGGAGACGGAGCCTTCGATGCCTTCTGGCACCAGCTCGGAGATGATGGTGAAAAGTTCCTTGGTGTATTCCAGGCGGGCAGGATCGGTCCAATCCGGGCGGAAGACATTGCGCTTCACCGGGGTGCCGGCGCGGAAGTCGCCGTAAGGGAAGCCATTCAGGCTGCAGACATAGGCATTTTCCGCGGCGAGCCAATCCTTGAAGCCAAGAAGATAGTCGCCTGTTAGCAATTCGGCGGCGGCCTTGGCGGAGAGACGCAGGCCGATGGCGTAGGGTTGGCCCGGAGACAACAAATCACGGACGCGCAGCGCGTGAAGATCGAGGGCCCGGAAGGTACTCGCCCAGTCCTCGGCGGGGTGAATGTTCGTGCAGTAGGCGAGGTGACCGTGAGGAAAGCGCATGGGGGAAGAATGGGCGATTTCCGGGATGCTGCAAGGGGGGAAGGCTGCAGGCTCAGCCCTCAGGAATCCAGAACCTCAACAGGTCCGCCCGTTGATCCTCAAAGACGCCGCCATTCGCCTCGATCACCCGGCGCGAGGCCACGTTTTCCGGGTGGCAGGTAATCAAAACCCTGCCGATGCCGAGCTTGCGTGCCTTGGGGAGCACCGCCGCGAGCATCCGCGTGGCATGACCCTCGCGCCGCCGGGAGCGCCTCACGTCATAGCCAATGTGTCCGCCTGCCTCCAGAAGCCTGGCATTCAGCTCGTGTCGCACCGCGATGCGGCCGATGAATTCATCGCCCTCCGTCCACCACCACGTGGTGGAGCAGACGAACTTTTCATGGGGTGGTGTGTGGCGCACTGCCGCCAGCTTCGCGAGGAAGGCCGCGAAGCCTTCAGGGGTCCTCCACGAGGGGCCGAAGCGCTCCATGTCCTTGCCGATCATGCTGTCGTCCCCGCAACGTCCTTCGGCGGCGAATTCCTCCATCGCCGCGATGAAGGACCGTTGGAAACGTGCCGAGGGTAGCATGAGTTTCGGCCTGCTCTTTTTGGGCGGAGGAGCCATCGTGGGGAGCTTGGGTGGTCTCTCCATGCTCTGCCAGAGGAAAGCTGCCGTTACCTTGCCCGGGCTACGACGGTGACGATCTGCGCTTCATCATCGACCGGAAGTTCGGGGTCGAAGTCGGCGAGGGCGTGGACGGCTTCGAAGCCGGACTTTTCGAGCAGACCCCGGAGCTGGCGTGGGGTGAACCAACGGAGGGCCTGCGTGGAGAGGTGCTCAGCCGCAACCGAGCCGCCGGCGTCGAGGAGTTCGTAGCGGTGCTCGCGGATGAGAACGCGGTTCTTGCGGTCGAGCTTGTGACAGGTGTGCACGGCAGCGCTGCGGCCATCCGGCAGGTTGGTACGATGATCCTCGTACCATTCTCCCTCCGGGAGCTCGCGATGGAGCTCGGCCATCGGGATGAAGACGCTCAGGTAGAGGAGGCCGTCTTTTTCCAACAACCGGTGGAAGTGGGCGAGTGCCGCGGCGGGATCCGGTGCGAGCTGGAAGGTGAAGGCAGGTAGCAACAGCGAGTGATACTTCTTGCCGGGGTCGAAGACGGTCATGTCGCCCTCGTGGAGGATCGGATCGAGCGCAAGGGCTTCCGCGGATTTCTTGCAGAGATCTAGCATCTCACGGGAGAGCTCCAGACCTTCCACGATGTGGCCCTTTTGCAGCAGGGGCAGGAGCAGCCTGCCGGAGCCGCAGCCAATCTCCAGCGACGTGCCGGGATGGCCGCGCAGCAATTCATCCAGCATGGCGAGCTCGACCGGTTCGCCTTCATCCGCCCAGAAGGCATCGTGCAGCAGGGCTTCGAGAGAGGTGTAGGCGCTCACGGGCGGAGCTTGGCGGTGGGAACTGGGAAAAGAAAAGCCCGCACCGCGCGGTGGCGGTGCGGGCTGTGAAGCGGATCGTTACCAAACGATCAGCTGGCGGGATCGATCACCACGCGCATGTATTCCCGCGGATCACCGGTGATCGGGCCGGGGCTGCGGAAGGTGCGGTAGGTCCAGCCGGTTTGCAGGGCGGGAAGCCCGGTTTGGATGGTGGTGGCGTCTGCGCCGGTGACTTCGCTCACCTGAAGGTTCCAAGTGCCGGTGTCATCGCTGGCCTGGATGTGGTAGAGGACGCCATCGGCTGTGCCGGTCAATTCGGTGGTGCCGGTGAAGCTCACTCCGGTGCGCACCGGCAGGGTGATCGTGAGCGCCTGCTGGCCGCCGACGGTTCCGACCTTGCCGACCACTTTGCCGGAGGAGGTTCCGGACAAGGCGGTGCTGTTCAATGCGAACTCCATGAGGTTGATCTGGCCGTCCTTGTCGGGATCGGCGGTCGGGTCATTGTTCGCCGGAGTCAGTCCTTCGGCGGTGGCCCACGAGCTGTATGCGGACACCGCGCCAGCGGTGTAGACGAGCTGGATGGTGTTTGCGCTCATCTGGACTGCCCAGGTGCCGGTTCCGGGGAAGCCGGTGGCATCGATCTGGATGGCCGCGGGATCGAAGCCGGTGATGGGCGAGGTGGAGGTGGCGATGGTCAGGGTCTTGTTCGTTTCGGTGAAGCCGGTGGGTGTGCCGGTGGGATGGATGACCAGCTTGTTCAAGGGCGTGGCGGTGATCACCAGGGAATTGGCCGTCAGGTGATCCCAGTCGGTGCCGAGGGTGGTGCCGGCCCAATTGGCAATCTCGACCACGTAGTCGGAGTCGGGTGTGAAGGTCACGGTGCCGCTGGAGGTCAGGTTCCCGGTCAGAGGGTTGACGCCACCGGGGTTAACGGTGCCATTGACGGTGGTGTTGCCGATGGTGCCGAAGCCGCCGATGGAGCCATTGGCATTCACCAGCAGCGTGCCGCCGAGGTTGCCGTGGACACGCATCGCGCCGGCATTGATCGTGGTGCCGCCGGTGTGGGTGGCAGTGCAAGCGGCGTCAAGCACCAGAGCGCCGTCGCCGTTCTTGATCAGAGTGCCGACGACTTCGGCCGGGTCGCTGTTGATGTAGTTCGCGAGGTCCGGAGCGACCGTGGTGATGGTGCCGGCGCCGATGTTAAACGTGCGGGTGCCATTGAGGCGGACGACGTTCAGCTTCGTCCCGGTGTAGCCGCCATTGCTGAAGGACATGTTGCCCGTGGTGGTGACGTCGCCGGAGAGGTTGAGGATGGCATCGAATTCCGCGGTGTTGAATTTCACCTGAACATCGCCGGCGCTGGCGGTGATGCCGCCGGCTCCGACGTTCATGATGGAGGTATTGGAACCGGCCGCCACGCGCAGGATCGCGGTCGGAGAGGTCATCACCACGGCGTTGACGTTGGCGGTGTTGTTGCTGGCGACGCCGAGAATGCCTTGGTTGATGGTGCCGGTATTGGTGACGGTGGCGTTGTTTCTCAGGATGAGCTGGGTGGTCGCGACCGAGCCGTTGACGATGGCATTGGCGAAGGTTTCCTTGCCCGGCGTGCCGGGGATGGAGTCGGCGCTGCTGCCCAGAGCACTGATCGTGGCGGTGTCAGGGATCTGCTCGTCGGCGAGGATGTTCAGCACGCCGGTTCCGGTGATGGCGACATTGCCGCCCACGGCATTGACCGAGGCCGACTTGGAGAGCTGCAGCGTGCCGTTGCTGACGGTGGTGAGGCCGGTGTTGGTATTGGCGATCGCGCTGCCCGAGATGATGACCGTGCCCCCGGCTGCTTCCAGTTCGCCGCTGCCGGAGACCGCGTCGTTGATAGACCCGCCGGCGGGGAAGCGCACCTTGCCGCCGGTGATCGCCAAGGGCCCGTTGATCGAGGTGGAGACCGGGAAGCTCATGGTGCCTGCTTGCGCCTTCTCCAGGATGCCTAGACCGGAGAGCGTATTCGAGAAGTCGTAGTTGTCCGGCCGGTTGAGCAAGAGCCTGCCGGAGTTGTCGATGTTACCGGCAACCTGACCCGCGCCGGCAGTGACGCCGTCGCCGAGACGAAGGGTGCCAGCCTCGATGACGGTGCCCCCGGAGTAGTCATTGGGGGTGGTATTGGCGAGAGTGAGCGTGCCGGTGCCTTTCTTGGAGAGGCGGGCGAAGCCGGTCAGCTTGCCGCTGCCATTGAACGTGTAGTCCTTTGCCGTGTTGTCCACGACCACCTCCGTGGGGGAAAGGGTAGTGGTGAGGTTGACCGTGCCGGTGCCAGTGGCGGTGTCATCGAAGTTGACGGAGTCGGCGGCGGAGGTGCCCTGAATGTAGCGCGTGGAGGCATTGGTGACCGTTGTCTTCCAGTTCGCGGTGCCTGAGCCTCCCAAGCCATCGGGATCGATGTCCCAATTGTCGGAGAGGTTGCCATTCCACTTTACCTCTTCGGAGGAGGAGATCGTGAGGCTGATTTGCGATCCGGAATTGGTCAGCGAACCGGCGGTGCGGGTCGGCAGGACGAGATTGAGACCGGAGACCGCTGTGCCCGCATAGCCCGTGTAGTCGGCGAGCGCGAATGTTCCAGGGGTAAGATTGCTACCGGCGATCTTGATGGTGGACGGTCCATTGAAGGTCAGTGCGCCGACCGAAAGCAAGGGGCTGAGTGGATTGCCCGAGGTGCCGTAGTCGAACTGAAGGGTGCCGCCCGTGGTGGAACCGACGGTGACATTTCCCGTGATCAAGGTAGGGCCGCTGCCTTCGTAGAGGGCCCCGTAGGTGGCTCCGTCGGCGACAGTGACCGCGGTGACGCCGGTTTGATCGGGGGTGGCTACCAGAGTGCCGCCGCTGACCGTGGTGGCACCGGTGTAGTTGTTGAATCCGGTCAGGCGGAGCAGGCCGGGGCCGGTCTTGGTGACGTTGGTGACGGCGGCTGGCAGTGTGGTCCCATTCGTGATCGCACCGGAGAATTCGCCGGCACCCACTGTGATGGTTGCGGCGGCGGTGGTGCTGGAATTGGTCACGGTTCCAGAGCCTTGGAGTTTCCCGAGCTGGACGCCGACGCCGTTGACTTGAAGGACATTGAGGTCGCCGACGTTCCAAGTCGCGGCGGCGCTGCCTGAGTTGGCAGTGCCGAGTCGCAGGCTGCGGTTGCCGCTGGCACCGTTCAGCGTGATCGTCCCGGAGTAGCCGCTGCTGTCACCGGCAAGCCGCCAGTAGCCATTGGCGCCGGTGGCGGTGTTGAGATAGGTGATGTTGCCGGAGCCTGTCAGGGTGCCGGTGAGGTTTGCGCCGTTGGCTGGATTGCCGCCGCCCGCGACCCGGACGGTAGTCGCTCCATTGACCGAGATGTTGCCGGTGGTGTTGTTCGGGCCGGTGGAGTCGGTCTGGAAGCTGAGGCCGGAATTGGCATTGAGGGTGATATTGCCGCTCTGGGTAGCGGAAAGGCCATCGGTATTGGTCCGGATGCTGAAGATGCCGCCATTCACGGTGACCGGGGCGGCGCATGCCATGGATACTCCCCCCGTGCCGCTGTTCGCCTGGATCCGCAGCGTGCCGCTGCTGACGATCAGGTTGACGTTGTTATTGATCGTGGTGACCCGGCTGGAACCGCCTTGAATGGTGAAGAAGTCATTCCCGGAATTGATCGTTCCGTTGCTGATCGTGTAGCCGCTGGTGATTGTGATCTGACCGGCTCCGGTGGTGGTCAGGGTGTTGCCGTTGAGATTGACCGGGACCGCCGCCGCCTGAGCGATGAAAACGATGTCTTCCCCGTTGTTGGACCCGGTCGGATTCACGTTGGTGTTGGCGTTGGCTACGTTCCAGGTCTGGCTGGCTCCGAGCGTCAGCTTGGACTGGCCGTAGAACGTCTGGAAAGCGGTCGAGGCATCGATGCCTCCGGCTCCGATCGTCAAGGTGTTGGCGGAACTGGTGTTCTGAAATCCGACAAAACGAGTGGCTTGGTTCCTGGTGCCTCCGACATTGGTGATTTTGATTCCTTGGACACTGAGATCTGCGCCCATTTGAGAGAGTGCGGTTGCGGCAGATGCCGTGTCCGCGAAGGTGCTATTCCAGAGCATCACGTCGCTGGTTCCGGGGACGGCGCCGGCGGCATCCCATGCGCCGCCGAGATTCAGGGCGGTATTGTTGAAGAGCTTTGGCAGTTCTGCGCCTTGGGAGATGGCCTGAAGGCAGAAAAGGAGGCAATAGGTGTAGTTTGGGTACAATGGGGTTTTCATGGGTCTTTTGCGTTCTGGAAAAAGGGAATTGGGTTTCCTTTTTCCAATCTCTTGCATGCAAATCTTTGCAGCCGGTCGTGTCTAGCTGAAACGGGAGGTTTTTGTATGACAACTCGTTGTCTGCCAAAAGAGATCGTTTCGTACGCCTGTCGCCTTTTAAGGGCGGAAGCCCGCTTGACAGGGAGGGGCCCGGTTCCTTGCCTGCCGCATGGCCATCCGCTTCCGGGTGCTCGGCGCGGCCGGGTCTGACAACGCGCTGCACGTGGAGATCGATAGCGGGCATGCGGTGAGCCGTCTGCTCTTCGACTGCGGGGAGGGTTGTCTAGGAGCACTGGCGCCGTCGGATGTGCTGGCGATCGATCACGTCTTTTTCTCGCACTTCCACATGGATCATGTGGCGGGCTTTGACGGGTTTTTCCGGATGAATTTCGCCCGCGAGGGGAACAACAACCGAATCTGGGGGCCGCCGGGGACCGGGAAGATCTTGCATCACCGCTTCCGCAGCTACCTGTGGAATCTCCACGAGAATCTCGGCGCGACCTGGCGCGTCTCGGAGATCGGAGAGACAGAGGTCCAGACGTGGCGTCATGAGCTGCCGGAGGCGTTCGAAACCGCTCACGAGGAAGCTGCGATGGTGCGGGAAGGGCGGGTAATTCTGGAGGAAGAGGATTTCATCGTGGAGGCGATGGCGCTGGATCACCTGACGGTGAGCATGGCCTACAAGGTCACGGAGAAGACCCGGTGGAACATTGATCCGGAGCGGCTGGCCGCGCTCGGGATGAGGCCGGGTGCGTGGCTGAAGTCGTTGAAGGATCCGGTGGCCCTGCCGGATGATGCAATGGTGGAAGGGCGGCGGGCGGGGGAGCTGCGGGCGGAGCTATTGGTCGCGACGCCGGGGGACTCGGTGGCGTATTTGACGGACTTCCTTTTGGATGAGGCGGCGGCGGCGAAATTGGTGCCGTGGCTGAGCGGGTGCGGTCACGTGGTGTGCGAGTCCCAGTACCGCGTGGCGGATGTGGAGCTGGCGCAGAAGAACTATCACATGACGTCTGCCCAGGTGGCGACGCTGGCGCGGGATGCAGGGGTGAAGGAACTCGTGCTATTTCACGTGTCCGGGCGCTATGTGGCCGAGGAACGGGCGGCGCTGTTAGAAGAGGCGCGGGAGGTGTTTCCCGGGGCTCGGTTTCCGGAGGGGTGGATGTGAGGAGCGTGGACACTCCTTAGCCGCAGAGCTCATCCTGTCGGGCGAGCAGTACCTTGAGTTGCTGGATTTCCTCGCTCCTCGCGATCATGCGGTCGGCGGCTTCGCCGACTTTCACGGCGGCCTCGCGCTGGGCTTCGAGGGTGGCCAGCTTGGCGACATGCTCGCGCAGGCGGATCAGGCGCTGTTCGGCGGCATCGGACTTCGGTTCGTCGCCGAGGCGCGACCACGCTTCGACATTGTGGCTGAGGCAGACGAGGCGGGCGGCGAGGTCGTGATGGCCCGCGCGGATTTCCTCCATGAGGCCGCGGCGGCGGTGGATTTCGGAGCGGCGGGCGGCGTCTTTTTCGGGATGGAGCGCCGTGGACTTCGACGGTAGGGCCTCCGAGCGCAGGCGGCTGACCCAGAAGGTTTTCACCTGCTCCACGGTGAGCACGCGGTCGGATGGAGGCACTAGAGGAAAATGGGCCGCCGAAAACGGGGCTAGCGCCGAAAGAAACAGGGGCGCGATGCGAGAGAAGATCATGACCTTGAGACGAGAGGGCCTTGAAGTTCATTCAACGGGCGTCAGTGTCCGCGGCGTGAGCGAGCCGACTGGAGTGACGCGCGAGGCCCCGTGGCGGGCCGGCCTGCGTGCGGTGCGGGCCAACGTGCTGCCCGGACTGATCGTGCAGGGTGCGATGGTGGTGCTGTTGGTGCTCTACTACTTCTATCCGCCGGCGCAGGGCGTGTTTCTGCGGCTGGCGAAGACGAAGGAAGCTTGGGGATTCGGCTACAGCATTCTGGCGGCAGCGATCGCGGGAGCGGTGGTGCCGGAGCTGCTGCGCGTGCTGATCAACCAGCGCGGGCGGGTGCTGGTGAAGAACCTCCGGGAGTTGCTATTCACGGTGCCGTTCTGGGGAGGGATGGGCTTCATCGTGGATGTCTTTTACCGCTGCCAGGCGCAGTGGTTTGGAGACGAGCCGGTGCCCTCGGTGGTGATCCCGCAGGTGCTGGTGGACCAGTTTCTCTATAATCCGCTCTACGCGGCGCCGGTCACCGTGTGGCTGTTCGATTGGAAGAATCGCGGCTACCGGATGACTCGTGATTTCTTTACCGTGCGCTACTACCGGGATCACGTCGTGCCGGCTTTGTTCGCGACGTGGGGCGTGTGGATTCCGGTGGTGACGGTGCTTTATCTGCTGCCGGAGCCGGTGCAGATCCCGCTGTTCTCACTGGCGCTATCGCTGTGGGCGATTCTGTATGCGTGGATGAGCGAGGATCAGGCACGACGTGCTGCGGCATGAGCACCGGGGCCACGCCGGTGGATGAGGGCATCGCGGAATCACTCGGTTCGGCGGTTTGCGAGGCGTCGCCGGTTGGCGGTGGCTGCATTCATCACGCACGGCGGCTGGAACTCGCGGATGGAAGGCGGGTCTTCGTGAAGTCCGGGGCAGGGCAGGCAGCTGCCATGCTTGAGGCGGAGGCGCGGGGATTGGAGCTGCTCGCGCCTCACATTCGCGTGCCGCAATTGCTGGCGAAGGGGGAGATGGGTGGGGTCCATTGGCTCGCGATGGAGTGGCTGGATCTCCGTCCGCTTGATGCATGGACGTGGGAAAATTTCGGGCGGGCGCTGGACGGACTTCATCGGGTCACGCGGCCGATGTGCGGACTCGAGCAGGACAACTTCATCGGCGGCACCCCTCAGGAAAACGGGCCGCTGCGTTCGTGGTGCGAGTTCTTCATCGAGCGCAGGCTCAAGCCGCAGCTCCGGCTGGCCCGCAAGCATCACCTGCCGGAGCGGGAGATCGTAGCGGCTGCGGAGCGTTTGCTGGCGGATCACCATCCGGTGCCGTCCTTGCTTCACGGCGATCTCTGGAGCGGCAATGCTGCGGCGCTGCCGGATGGTGCCGGCGTGGTCTTCGATCCTGCTCCCTACTTCGGCGATGCGGAGACGGACATCGCCATGCTACAGCTTTTCAGTGGTGCTTTGCCCGCGGCCTTCTATCGAGGCTACCAATGGCTGAGTGGCACGCCCGATCGCCGCCGCCGGAGGCTCTACGACCTCTACCACGCGCTCAACCACCTGAACCTCTTCGGGACCAGCTACCTATCGATGGTTCGGCGCTGTTTGGACGAGATGGGTAGCTAGCAATTGATTTTTACAGATTTTGAATCTGTAAGGGCACCTTTGTGCAAAAGGTAAACAGGGATGGATTGCAGGCTGGGGGGCGGGGTCGTCACGTTGGCCATCAGTAAACCCTAGCAGTAACCCTTGAACATGGATAGGCGCCTCTTTCTTTGGTCCATCGTCGCCGCGCTTGCCGGCTTCCTCTTCGGCTTCGATACCGTCGTCATTTCTGGCGCGGAGAAGAAGCTGCAAAGCCTCTGGGATTTGAGTGCCGTGATGCATGGACTGGCGATGGGGTCGGCGCTGTGGGGGACCGTGCTGGGATCGATGGTTGGCGGCTGGCCGACCGATCACTTCGGGCGGAAGAAGACTCTGCTGTGGGTGGGGTCGCTGTTCCTGATCGGCTCGCTGTGGTCGGCCCTCACGAACGAGGTCTATTCCTTCATGGTCGCCCGGTTCATCGGCGGCATTGCGATCGGCATTTCGACGGTCGCGGCACCGCTCTACATCTCGGAGATCTCACCGCCGGCTCACCGCGGTCGGCTTGCGGGGATGTTCCAGTTCAACATCGTCTTCGGCATCTTGGTCGCCTTCGGGTCGAATTACCTGCTCGCGGGTCTCGGTGAGAACTCCTGGCGCTGGATGCTGGGCGTGATGGCAGTGCCATCGGTGATCTACACGCTGGCCTGTCTCGTCATTCCGGAAAGCCCGCGTTGGCTGATCGCTCGCAAGGGTGATCGCGCGCAGGGGGAAGCGGTGCTGAAGCTCATTCATCCTGGCGCCTCCGCTGCGGAGATCGGCGTTCTGGCGGATTCGATGAAGCCCGAGGGACCCCGGCAAACGGCGGGAGGGTTTTGGAGTTCGCGCCTGAAGACGCCGATCCTGCTGGCGTTCCTGATCGCTTTCTTCAACCAGCTCTCCGGGATCAATGCGATCCTCTACTTCGCCCCCCGCATCTTCGGGATGACCGGCAGCGAGAACGCGCTCGCGCAGTCGATCGGAATCGGGATTACCAATCTGATTTTCACCTTCGTGGGGCTTTGGCTGATTGACCGGCTCGGCCGCCGGACACTGCTCTACATCGGGTCATTCGGCTACATCCTCTCACTCGGCTTGTGCGCGACGGCCTTCTTCACGTGGGCTCCTCAATTCCGCGCGGCATCCTCTGCGGTCGATGTGAAGGGTGCGGTCGATTCGTTAGAGACGGCGAATCCGGCTCGCGTGGCAAAAATGCAAGAGGATCTGGCGAAGAAGAAGAGCGCGCTGGTGGCCGCAACTGCTGAGCCAAAGTCGGGAGCGACGCCGGTCACGCTGGCAGACGATGCTTCTCCTGCTTCGGTGAAAGCTGTGGCAAACGAAGTGCTTTCGCAGTCCTCGAAAGCTGCTGGTTCCGGCGGCATGATGGTCTTGATCTGCATCTTCGCGTTCATCGCTTCGCATGCCATTGGCCAGGGAGCTGTGATCTGGGTGTTCATTTCGGAAATTTTCCCGGATCGCTACCGTGCCGCGGGTCAGGCTCTCGGCAGTGCGACGCATTGGGTTTTTGCGGCGGGTCTGACCACCGTCTTCCCCCTGATGATGGCGAAGCTCGCGCCGGGTGTGGTGTTCCTGATCTTCACCGGAATGATGGTGCTTCAATTGATCTGGGTGAAGTTCATGGTGCCCGAGACCAAGGGCGTGCCGCTGGAGGAAATGGAGCAAAAGCTGGGGATCCGATGATCGCTTTCCGTCCATTCTCCGCGCTCCTGATGGTCGGGCTGGTCGCCAGCTCACGGGCGGAGACGCTTTCTTACGGGCAAGTGGTTGATCGGCTCACCAGTCTTGAGCGGCTGGCGTCGCCAGTCATTCTGGGCGAGCGAACCGGTGCTTCGACGAGTCACGATCGCGGCTCGGCGTATGACGCCGCTAGCGGCACCTATCGAAATTGGTCGGCCAACGATGACGGGTTGGGTTTCATCCGGAAAGAAGGCAGTGATCAAGTGATGGTGGACCTCGAAGGTCCGGGCGTGCTGTGGCGGGTGTGGTCGGCCAAGCCTGAGCAGGGGCATATCCGCATCTTTCTGGATGGAAGTACGACGCCCGTCGTGGACAAGTCGTTCCGCAGTTTCTCTGACGATCTCGAAAAGGAGTATCCCGGGCTGGCGATGACCTTGTCGCGAGGCAGGAATGAATTCGTGCCGATCCCTTTTGCGAAGTCGTGCAAGGTGGTGATGAGCGAGGGATGGGGGGCTTACTTTCATGCCACCCACACGCAGTTTTCAAAGGACACGAAGGTTGAAACTTTCGCAGGCTTCACGCCGGAGGTCGCCGCTGTGCTGAAGAAGGCAAGCGAGGCTTGGAGTAAGACGGGCAGCAGCCCTTACTCGGGAGAGAAGGCGTCGAAGAAAGTTGAGACCTTGGAGATTGCCCCGGGCAAGACGCGGGAGATCACGCGGGCTGGAGCGGGTGCCTTGCGGGTTCTGAAGGTGAAGCCGCTCGGGCTGCCGGATGATCACATCAAGCAGGAAGACATCCTTCGCGAGCTGACACTTTCGATTTCCTGGGATGGAGAGAAGAAGCCGAGCGTGTGGGCGCCTCTTGGCGACTTCTTCGCGACCTCCCCGGGGATGAATTCCTTCGAGACGCGGCCGATGGGCTGCGTGGACGGCGAGTTCTATTCCTACTTCTACATGCCGTTTTCGGATGGCATGCGGCTTGTGATCGGGAACGATGGTGATGCGTCACGGAAGGTGGCTATCGAGCTGGAGACGGTGAGCGTCGATGCCGCTGTGGCGGGCAAGTCGCTGCGCTTCCGCGCTGCGTGGCATGGCGATGATTTCACGGGGCTCGATTCGAAACGCTTTGTCTACAAGCGCGGCGACCGTTGGCCGGACTGGCCACTGCTGGTGGTGAATGGACGCGGCCGCTATGTCGGCATGTCCGAGCACGTGTGGAAGTTCGGCGGCTGGTGGGGTGAGGGGGACGAGAAGTTCTTCGTGGATGGCGAGGCGTTTCCTTCGACGATCGGCACCGGTAGCGAGGACTACATCGGCTATGCGTGGGCTGCGGATCCGCCCTTCATCACTTTCAACAGTCCCTCGGCTTCGGTGTCGCGGATCAACCCCGATGCGCAGCAGGACACTTCGGTGTGCCGCTTTCATCTTTGCGATGACGTTCCTTTCGAAAAGGGCTTCCAAGGTTTTATGGAGGTGATGCCGAACCGCGATTGCCGGCCGGCGATTTACGAGGCGTGCGTGTATTGGTACGGAGATTCTAGTAGTGCGAATCCGTATGCTGCCGTGCCGATTGCACAGCGTCGCCACTTGCGCCCGTCCCGTGAGATGAGTCACGTGCTGCCGTCCACTTTCGAGATCATCAAGCCGGGGCCGGGATTGATTGAAGGCGAGAGTATGAATGTGCTTCGCACTGGGTCGGGACGCCATTGGGTGCAGGACATGGGCGGCTTTCCTGATGGCACCTGGAGTGGCGACGCGCATCTCATCTGGACCGAGGGCAAGGCCGGCGATGAGATCGAGATTGAGTTTCCGGTGGGCAAGTCGGGTCGGCAGGAACTTGTCGTGGCTTTCTCGAAGGCTCCTGACTATGGCGTCTTCACGATTTCCGTGGATGGTCAACCGCTTGGAAAGGAGTTCGACTTCTTCGACGACAAGGTGACCAGCACCGGAGAGATTTCGCTAGGAGACTTCAACCTGACCGCAGGCAAGCACGTGCTGACGGCGAAGGCCGTTGGCCGGAATCCGAAATCGCGGCCCGGTGCCACGGGCGCACACGTGTTCGGCTTGGACTACGTCAGGATCAAAGAAGCGAAGCAATGACCATCGCACCCGTTCCGGATCATCACGATCCACAGTCATGAGCAGCATGCCTTCACCCATTGTCGGAGCCATCGAAGCCGGTGGCACCAAGTTCGTATGCGCCGTCGGCAGTGGCCCGGGCGAGGGGATCCTTGCCCGTGCGCGCTTTGACAGCGGTGACAACCCGGCGCGGCTGATGCGCGAGGTGGTGGACTGGTTCCTCGAACAGCAGGACCAGCACGGCGAACTAGCCGGACTCGGCTTCGCTTCCTTCGGTCCGCTGGACCTTGAGGAGGATTCCCCCACGTACGGATACATCACGACCACGCCGAAGAAGGGCTGGCAGCATGCCGATCTCGTGGGTCCTCTCCGCCGTGCCTTCCCGGGCGTGCCGACGATCGTCGACACCGATGTCAATGGCGCGGCCCTCGGCGAGGCTCGCTGGGGGGCAGCCGCGGACCTTGAGGATTTCGTCTATGTCACCGCAGGCACCGGCATCGGCGGCGGCGGTATGGCGCGGGGGCGATTGCTGCACGGCCTGGTGCATCCGGAGATGGGTCACATGGGGCTGCCGTGCATCGATGGTGATGACTTCGAAGGCGCGTGTCCGTTTCACGGACGCTGCTGGGAAGGCCTGTGTTCCGGGCCGGCGATCGCCAAGCGCGTCGGGATGCCGGCGGAATCGTTGCCGCCCGATCATCCGGCGTGGGATCTAACGGCGCGCTACATGGCGCATGCACTGGTCAATCTCACGTGCGTGCTTTCGCCACGGCGGATCATCCTCGGTGGCAGCGTGCGGAAGGCGGGTCGCTTGGGCGAAGAGGCGTTCTTCGCGAAAGTCCGTACTGCTTTCAGGGATGTACTTGCAGGTTATATCGCTTCTCCCTCCTTGGATGAAAGAGGCATCGGGGACTACATCGTTCCACCGGTGCTCGGCGACGATGCGGGTGTTTGCGGTGCCATTGCCTTGGCACAATCGGTCGCGAAGACCACCCCCAATGCTGAACGATCCCGCAGAGGGTCGATCGGCACGTCCGTTGGCTGAACAGCTCCTGACCTCATGAATACCTTGCTCAAGACCACTGCCCTCTTTGCGGCGTTCTCTTCCACGGGCTTCGCGGCTCCCGAGATCGTCCTCGCTGATTTTGAAAAGAGCACCTACGAACCGTGGACGGTGACGGGCGAAGCCTTCGGCCCCGGACCGGCGCAGGGTGCATTGCCTGGACAGATGGGAGTCGACGGCTTTCGCGGCAAGGGCTTGGTGAACACCTTCTTCAATGGTGATGATACGATCGGAACGCTGACCTCGCCGGAGTTCCGGATTGATCGGAAGTTCATTGGCTTCCTCATCGGTGGCGGAAAGAACGAGCAGGGACTCGCGCTGCAGCTGCTGGTGGATGGCAAGGTGGTGCGAAGCGCCACCGGCAACAACGACCGGCCTGGTGGCAGCGAGGAGCTTCAGCAAGAGTCATGGGATGTTTCCGATCTCGCAGGCAAGAAGGCGGTGCTGAAGATCGTGGACGATGCGAAGGGCGGCTGGGGGCACCTCACCGTGGACCAAATCGTCCAGACGGATACCAAGCCGAAGGGCGTGGTGAGCGGAGTCGAGCGATCCTTCACGGCGACGACGCGTTACCTGAACATTCCAATCAAGAACGGCGCGCCCCACCGCGTGGTCACGCTGCTGGTGGACGGCAAGGTCATTGTTAGAAACGACATCGAGCTCGCCGATGGTCCTGCCGACTGGTGGGCGCCGATGGACGTGAGCGCGTGGAAGGGCAAGAAGCTCACGCTGCGCGTGGACAAGCTTCACGAGGACTCGAAGGCGCTCGCTGCGGTTGATCCGGGAAACGAGATCAAGAATGCGGACAACCTTTACGAAGAACCCTTGCGCGGGCAGTTCCACTTCTCGCCGATGCGCGGCTGGAACAACGACCCGAACGGGATGGTATTCTACAACGGCGAGTATCACCTGTTCTTCCAGCACAATCCCTATGGCTGGGCCTGGGGAAACATGACCTGGGGCCATGCGGTGAGCAAAGACATGGTGCACTGGGAGGAACTCCCTTCCGCGCTACTGCCGGATGAAATGGGGCCGATGTTCAGCGGCGGCGCTGTCGTGGACTGGAAGAACACCAGCGGCTTCGGCAAGGACGGCAAGCCGCCGATGGTCGTCTTCTACACCGCGGCGGGGAACCCGACCGTGCAGTGCATGGCCTACAGCAACGATGGCCGACACTTCACGAAGTACGAGGGCAATCCCATCATCAAGGAAATCAGTGGCGGCAACCGCGACCCGAAGGTGGTCTGGCATGAGCCAACCAAGAGCTGGGTGCTGGTCTTCTACGTCGAGCTCGGTGGCGTGCACACGATGCACTTCTTCACCTCGCCAAACCTCAAGGAGTGGACCTTTGCCAGCAAGATCGACGGGTTCTTCGAGTGTCCCGAATTCTTCGAGGCACCGGTGGATGGCGATGCCACGAAGAAGAAATGGGTGCTGTCAGGAGCCAGCAGCGACTATCGGATCGGCAGCTTTGACGGGAAGACCTTCACGCCGGAGACGTCGATGCTGCCCGGACAGCGGGGCAAGGACTTCTATGCTGCGCAGGCATTCAGCGATCAACCCGACGGGCGACATATCCTGATCGGATGGTGGCGCACGGAGACGCGTGGCATGCCTTTCAATCAGTCGATGTCCATCCCGCTGGACCTGCGTCTCGTCCAGACGGCGGAGGGGCCGCGCTTGACCTACACGCCGGTGAAGGAACTCGAAGCGCTGCGTGCCAAGTCCCATCGCATCGCACCGCAGTCGCTCAAGCCGGGTGACAAGAATCCGCTCGATGATATCCGTGCCGAGCTGGTGGAAGTCCGCGCGGAATTCGAGCCGGGTGAAGCTGACGAGGTGATCTTCAATATCCGCGACGTGATGGTTGTCTACGATGCGAAGAAGCAGGAGTTCAGCGTGAACGGACACCGTGCGCCGGCGCCGCTCATCGATGGCAAGCAGCGCATCACGATCTTCTGCGACCGCACCGGGGTCGAGGCATTCGCCAGCGACGGTCTGTGCTTCATCCCGATGCCGATCAATCTCAAGGGCGAGAACCGCCGGCTTTATCTTGAGACGCGTGGTGGTGCGGCGAAGATCGCTTCGCTGGAAGTGCACGAGCTGCGCTCGGCGTGGAAGACGAAGTAAGGAGGTTCTTGAGAGAGGGCTGGTGGAACGCCGGCCCTCCTCACTTCATCCTTACTTCACATAGGCCCCACAGGATTCCCGCACGATCAGGCTGCCATTGAGGCGGATGCTGCGTGCGGGAAGCGATGGGTCCTGGAGTCGATCCAGCATGGCGCGGAATGCGGAGATCGCGATCTCCTGGCAGGGTTGGCGGTAGGTGGTGAGCGGAGGGCTGACGAGGCTGGCGAAGCCTGCGTCATCGAAGCCGACGACGCGCACGTCGCCGGGGACGGACACGCCAATCTTCCCCAGCGTCCGCACGAGCAGCGCGGCGGTGTGATCATTGCCGCAGACGATGGCGTCTGGGCGCGATCCCATGACCTTGTTGGCGAAAACAGGATCGCCTGCTTCGCCGCGCTCCGCCTTGATGAAGCACTCGGCACTACCGCACTGGCTGACCGCGGTCCACAGGCCGGTATAGCGAGCGTCGACCGTAGAGGCTGAAAGCGGCTTCGCGACATGGACGAAGCGGGTGCAACCGAGCTTGATCAAATGCCGGCCGATGGAGAAGCCGCCGCCGGCATTGTCCACGCCGACGAGGTCGTATTCACTGCGCTCGGGGTAGACGACGATGTCGTGATCGACGAGCACCACCGGGATGCCGGCTTCACGGAAGCGCTTTACCATCCGGAGATTCGCCTCGTAGCCGCCTTTGACGAATTCGTAAGGCGCGAAGAAGACACCATCGACGCGGTTCTCGATAAACTGCTGGCAGAGCTCGTCGCCATGCTCGAGCCGGGTATCGGCATCAAGCTGGGGAAGCGTCGAGCCACCCCAAACCAAGCTGTATTCGTGATGGCGTGCGAGGCTGGCAAGGTGACCGGCGATGAGCTGGAAAATCTCGGTGTGCCCGAAGTGGGGCATCAACAACGCGAGGCGATGGGTCGAGATCGGCACGGACGATTGGCTCGGTGGCCGCGCGTAGGTGCCGGAGCCGGTCTTGCGAACCACCAGGCCTTCGGTGGTGAGAGTCCGCATGGCCTGGGCGACGGTCGGGCGCGATACGCCGAAGCGCTCCATCAGCTTCGAGTCGCTGGGCAGGCGGCCTTCCTCGCCATATTTGCCGGCAGCGATTTCCTTCCGCAGTTCGGCGGAAATGTCCTCATGCTTGGCAGGAGCGCGAGTGCTCATAGTAGAACCTGTTTGGGTTTGGTTTTGACAGAAGAGTCACCGCTGGGTCGGAGCCTGTCAATTTACTGGCGGCAACCTGCCATGGCAGCTTTGTGAGTGCCAGCGCGGAGATGCTTCAAACACGCTGCAATTGAAGAATCTCTCCAAAAGGAGAGTTTTCGGAACAAGCGGTCATGACGGCTTACCGACCTGCCAAGACAGGTATCCCCTGTGGGCGGGGGCTTGCCGGTTGCGGCATTGCATGGTCCGCGGCTCCTTCACGGGAAACCCTTGATCCTGCCGGATGATTTGCCGTTCCGTCTTCAGTTTCCTTTGCCTCTCTGCGCTCCCGTGTGTCGCGGCGGAACCGGTAACCTTGTTTCCCAATTCGGACTTCGAAGCCGGTACCTTGGCGAACTGGACGGCTGCAGGTGCCGCCTTTACCCGTCAGCCGACCTATCATGACAACACGGCGGCGCGCGGGAATATCCCCTGCGGGCTTCAGGGCAACTACTGGATCGGCACGTATGAGAATTACGATGGCGTCACGGGAGCGCCGGGTGATACCCGCGGTGACACTCCGGTCGGTACGCTGACTTCGCAGTCCTTCGCCATCCAGAAGCGCTACATCACCTTCCTGATGGGAGGGGGAAACCATGCGGGGGGCACCGGAGTGAAGCTGGTGTGCGAAGGGGTGGAGTATCCGATGTCGACAGGTTTCGACAGCGAGGCGATGGCCCCCGTTACCTTCGATGCGCAGGCATTGGCGGGGAAATCCGCGACGCTGGTGATCTTCGACCAGGAGACCGGCGGCTGGGGGCACATCAATGCGGACAATTTCCAAGCGAGTGACGAGCCCGCGCCGACCGGCTTTCGTCTTACGCCGGGGATTCCCGCCGCGGATTCACCGACGATCGGCTACGATCAGGCGCAGCGGCCGCAGTTTCACTTCACGTCACGCCGCAACTGGCTGAACGACCCGAACGGGATGGTCTTCGACGGGGAGAAGTATCACTTCTTTTTCCAACACAATCCGCTCGGCACCGGCTGGGGGAACATGACGTGGGGGCACGCGGTGAGCACGGACATGATCCACTGGCGGCAGTTGAATCACGCCTTGCGGCCCTACCAAGTCGAAGGTCGCAGCGGCACGATCTTCTCGGGCAGCGCGGTGAGGGATTTCAACAACAGCCTCGGCGTGCAGGTGAGTTCGCGGAATACGCTGGCGGCCTTTTTCACGTATGCCCATAGCCCGTTCTATCAGGCGCTGGCCTATAGCACCGACGGCGGTGTGACGTGGAACTATCACAACGATGGCAAGGCGGTGGTGCCGAACCAGGGCTTCGATGACGGTGAGCGCGATCCCAAGGTCTTCTGGCACGAGGCATCGCAGAAGTGGGTGATGGTGCTGTGGGTGCACAATGGTCCCGGGCGGGTGCGCTTCTTCACTTCTACCAATTTGAAGGACTGGAATTTCGCATCCGATCTGATGCGCGACTGGGCCTTCGAGTGTATGGACATGTTCCCGCTGAAGGTGGATGGCAATCCGGCGCAGACGAAGTGGGTGATCTGCGATGCCAGCTACGACTACGAGATCGGCAGCTTCAATGGCACCACCTTCCAGACGGAGGCGGGGCCGTTTCATGCAAGCAGCGGGAGTTTCTATGCGGCGCAGAGTTTCAATCAGGCTCCGAACGGCCGTGTGGTGCAGATTGGCTGGATGAATGGCGGGCCGGATTCCGCGTCGGCGTATGGTGTGCCTTTCAACCAGCAGATGTCGTTTCCCTGCGAGCTGAGCTTGCGCACGACGCCTGATGGTGTGCGGCTCTGTGCGAATCCGGTTTCTGAGATTTCGTCGCTCGTCACCTCGACCTACCAGGCCGCCGATCAGCCGTTGAATGCAACCAACCTGCTGGCGGGGATCGGTGGATTGGATCTGGTTGATTTGTCGATGGAATTCGAGCCGAGGACGGCGACGCAGGTGGTCATCGATCTGCCGCGCACGACCGTCCGCTACAATGTCTCCAGCAGTACGCTGACTTTCACGGATGTGAATGGGAATGCGATCTCGTTGGTCGATGGCGCCGTTACCCAGCGTGCGGGGCGGGTCAAGCTGCGGCTGCTGCTCGATCGCTTGAGTCTTGAGGGCTACACGTTCGACGGCGAGAAGTTCGGGTCGCAATATGTCAGTCCAAGCAACGGCACCACGACTCCCGCAATCTATGCGGTGGGTGGACAGGGTTGGGTGAATTCGCTTTCGGTGAAGAAGCTGGCGTCGGCGTGGACGCCGGAAACGCCGCTATCCACGACGATCATCAATCCCGGATTTGATGACGGCATTCCGAGTGGTGGTTCTTTTCAAAGCACGGTGCCGGGTTGGACGACATTCGGCGATTGGGCGGGTGCGGCAGGGCGCTGGGATGACAGTGGTAATGCACTGACACAGGCGGCGGGCTATCCCGACTTCACCGGCTTGGGCGCGGCCTCGCTGAAGGCACGAAACGCGGCCAACGAGAACCGAGCGGGGCTTTTCCAATCACTCGGCCGCGTCGCGCTCGCGGACATTGGCAAGACCTTCACGCTGGGTGCAGATCTGGGTGCGAGAATCACGGATGGAGCGGGAAACTATTCGCACACCGGTGAGCTGACCGTTTCCTTCCGAAAGGGGCTGACGAGCGGCGTGCCGGGTGACGGCGGGACATTGTTAGGGACGGCGGGCACGCGCACGGTCACCGCGAATGATGCGGTCTTGCCCTCGTTGGCGAGCGTGGTGCCGGTGAGATACACGGCGGCATTCACGCCCGGCATTGAGGATGTCGGGACGGAGGTGTTTGCAGTGATCGATCTGAAGAATGTTTCCTCGAGTGCGAGCGCGACGAATGGTGAGAAGCAATACATCGCCGACAATGTGACCTTGTCGGCGGTGGTTCCTCCGCTGCCTTCGGGGGTGTTGGCTTATGAGGGATTCGACTATGCGAGCGGCAATGCTTCGCTGAGCGGTGGTGCGGGTGGGCGTGGCTGGGCGGCGCCATGGGTGACCGTGGACAATGGCAGCGCTGATGTTGTGGCCGGCAGCCTCGCGGGAGGAGCCAGGGTGCCAGCTGGCTTCGATGCCGCGTCCGCTGGGAACAGGTGCAACCTCCCCAACGGCCGTCGGGGGGGAGACTTCTTGATACGAGTCCGAACGGGCCCTTCGGAGTGAATGGCCTGGTCGATGCCAACGGACGGATCGGGAAGGATGGGACGAGCCTGTATCTTTCGTTTCTCCAGCAGCCGAACGGGACGAGTCTCTTCTACGAATTCGAATTCCATCGTGGTGATCTCGGTGACCCGGGACGCATCGCCGGCATTGGAAATGACCGGCCGGGAGACAATGTGAATCTCCGCGCGCCCAACAATACCCACACCTTGATCGGGGCGGGGGATACGAATGTGAACTTCTACGTCGTGCGGATCGACTTCAAAGCGGGCAATGACGACGTTCGCATTTACAGGAATCCGACATCGGTCACCGAACCCGGAGTGCCGACGTTGACCAAGCTGGGAGCTGCGGACATGTCCTTCGACGGCATCTCGTTCGGTGCCTTTGTCAATGGTCGCACGGTGATGCATGACGAGATCCGCGTGGGTACCTCATGGGCTGATGCGATCGGGGAAGATCCCTATGTCACCTGGGTGAGGGAAAGCGGCCTGCAAGGAGCGGGTGGAAGCAACACGGGCTTCGATGCTGATCCCGATCGCGACGCCATTCCCAATGGACTCGAGTGGCTGCTTGGCGGAAACCCGCTTGTCTTTGATGCAGCGTCAGTGTGGTCCGCCAATGCCGCGGACGGACTGACGCTCACGTTCCACATCAATCCGGATGCAATCAGTCACGCCGGACTATTTCTCCAGTGGTCGAAGACTCTCAGTGGCACCTGGACTGACGTGCCTATTCAACAAGGTGGTGGCACCTATGCGAATGGTGTCGTCGTTCAATCCAATGGAAACGCGGTCACGGTTCACGTGCCCGGTTACAACGCGAGCCAAGGCAAGTTGTTTGCCCGGCTGCGTGCAGTTGAAGAATGAAACTCATTGGCGGTAATCGGTAATGATGACTGGCAAAAGATGACAAGACAGGAATGAGCAGGCGGCGCGGCTTTCCCGTTGGTGCTCACCTTAGGACTGGATAGCGAATGATTTACTCGAATGGCGAAACGGCAGATCCGCTTCGATCACACCGGCCGCTCGAACTCTCTCCCAAGTGAGAAACCCCTGGTTATAAACCCATGAAACGACCCTACTCCTCTATCGTCAGGAATTGTGCCCTGATTTTTGCGGGATGGTTGGCACCTCTCGGATCGCAGGCCGCGCAGCTGGCCTACGAGGGGTTCGACTATTCGAGCGGTGCCGGCAATCTAACAGGATTGGGCGGCGGCTTCGGCTGGAATGGAAACTGGCTGACGGTCAACAACGGCAGCGCCGATGTGACCCTCGCCAGCCTGGCCGCCGGTGCGAGTTCGCCTTCCGGCTACGACGCGCTTTCCATTGGCAAAGGCGCCTTCCTGCCCAACGGCAGGCGGGTCGGCCGTCTGCTCGATACCTCCACGAACGGTCCATTCGGCCAGCAGGGCTATCGCGACGTCAATGGCCGGATCGGTGCCGATGGCACGACGCTTTACCTGAGCTTCATGCAGCAGCCGAATGGCACGGACTCCTACTACGAGTTCGAATTCCACCGCGACAATCTGGGAGATCCCGGTCGCATTGGCGGGATTGGCAATGACCAGCCCGGAGGCAATGTGAACCTCCGCGCTCCCAATGGTACCCACACCTTCATCGGAGCGGGCAGCACCAATGTGAACTTCTACGTGGTGCGGATTGATTTCAAGGCGGGCAATGACGACGTCCGCGTCTATCAGAATCCGACTTCCGCGACGGAGCCCGGTGTGCCGACGCTGACCAAGCTCGGTGCTGCGGACATGTCGTTCAATGGCGTTTCCTTCGGGGCGTTTGTTGGCGGCATCGCACGTACCGTGGCGCACGACGAGGTGCGTTTCGGGCAGAGCTGGTCGGATGTCACGATTCCGACGCTGTCGGCGCCGGTTTTCGCCACGCAGCCGCGGGCTTCCACGACGGTCTTTGCCGGCGGCTCCGTGAGCTTGGTTGCAACGGCCGGTGGTTATCCAGCTCCGACTTACCAGTGGTATCACGGGGTGGACCTTCTTCCCGGGAAAACCAGCCCGGTGCTCACTCTGAGCAATGTGCAGGCTGGTGATGCGGGTGCTTATCACGTGGTCGCTACCAATTCGCAGGGTGCGCCTTCGAGTTCGAATGGAACCGTAGTGGTGCAAAGCACGCCAGCGGGCCTGATGGTTTATGAGGGTTTCGACTACGACGCAGGCAGCTCGAACATGAACGGGAAAGCGGGCGGCCTCGGCTGGGCGGCTCCTTGGACGGCTGTGGACGGCGGCGGTGGCAATGTCCAAAGCGGCAATCTTGCGGCAGGCACCAATGCGCCCAATGGCTACGATGCGCAATCACTGGCCAACAGCTCCTTCATCCCGAATGCGAAGCGTGACGGACGCCTGCTGGACACCTCGCTGGGCGGACGTCTCGGTGCCGCGGGCTACATCGACGGCAACGGCAATGTCGGCGCGGATGGGAAGACCCTTTATCTGAGCTTCCTGCAGCAGCCGGACGGCACCTCGCTCTTCTACGAGTTCGAGTTTCACAAGGGCAATCTCGGCGATCCCGGTCGTATCGGCGGCGTCGGCAATGATACGTCCAATGCGGTTGTCAACCTGAGGACTCCTTCCAACACGCCGACGTTGATCGGTCCTGGTAGCACCGGTGTGAACTTCTACGTGATGAGGATCGATTTCAAGGCGGGGAACCAAGATGAGATCAGGGTTTATCAGAATCCTGTTTCCGCGACTGAGCCAGCGGTGCCGACCTTGCTTAAGACGAATGGCGGAGACTTTTCGTTCAACGGTCTTTCCGTGGCCGCTTTCGTCAATGGCCGCACCGTGAAGCACGATGAGATCCGGATTGGTCAGAACTGGTCGGACGTGGTCTTTGGGACCAGCCGCCGCGACCTTGTTTGGGCGGGCAATGGGACCACCAACAACTGGGATTTCGTTTCCAACAACTGGAAAGTCGGAGTGACTCCCACCGCCTTCGTGGATGGCGATCCGGTCACCTTCGATGACACTGGTTCGGCAACGCCTGCGGTGAATGTCGCGACCAATGTGGCCACTGCGTCGCTCAACGTCGCGAATTCGGTGAACGCGTATACGATCGGAGGCACCAACACGGTCACCGCCTCGGGCGGCTTGACCAAGACGGGTAGCGCTTCGCTCACGATCACGGCGCCGACTTCCTTCGGTAGTTCGGTGACGGTGAATGCCGGGGACCTCGCGCTCAATGGCACTTCCACCACCTCAGGCAATCTCTCGCTTGGGACTGGCTCGGGAGCACTTACCCTCGGGGGAACCAATACCTTCAATGGCAGCCTGCTCGACTCGGCGACCACTGGCAACCGGACCTTCAGCGGGACCAATACCTTCACCGGCCTGTCCACGCTGAACGGGAACCTGACCTTCAGCGGGACCACGAACTTCACCGGTGCCGGTGCCGTGATCTGGTTTGGCAATTTCACGGGAGCGAATGCTTCGGTGACCATCCAACCGGGTGCAGTCATCAACATCACCGGCAACTACAACGATGCGCTGGTATTCGGTCGCGACGGCGGCAACGCGTCGGTGATCCAGAACGGCGGCACCTTGACCTACAATCCGGCGAATCGCGGTGAAGCCTTCCTCGGTGCCAGCGGAGTCAATACCGGAACCAATCCCACCTATCAGATGAACGGCGGCGTGCTCGACATGAGCAACAAGCGCCTCGGCATCGCGCTCGGCGGAAATGGTG
Organism: Luteolibacter sp. Y139; assembly: GCF_038066715.1. NCBI lineage: Bacteria > Pseudomonadati > Verrucomicrobiota > Verrucomicrobiia > Verrucomicrobiales > Verrucomicrobiaceae > Neoluteolibacter > Neoluteolibacter soli. The sequence goes on from NZ_JBBUKT010000004.1 coordinate 48,843, forward strand.
CGGGTGTCACCGCAGCCTTCACCCAGACCGGCGGCTCCGTCCTAGTTCGCCAGCTCGACATGGGTGCGAACCTGGGCTTTGGCAATGCGACCTACACGCTCTCGGGCGGTTCGATCACTATCGGTGAGGCGGGGATCACCACTGCCAGCAACCTGTATACGATCGATCTCGGCGGTGGCACCGTGAATGCCGCGGCGAGCTGGAATTCGGCGCTGGATATCACGCTTACCGGCACCAATGGCAACACCACCTTCGACACGGCCAACAATACGGTCCGGCTCGCGGGGGCCATCGATGGCACGGGTGGTCTGGTGAAGAACGGCACCGGCACCTTGATCCTCACCGGCTTCAATTCCTACAGTGGAGCGACGCAGGTCAATGCGGGCACCATCGGGGGACGCGGCACGAGTGACAACTCGGCGCTTACCGTCGCTTCCGGTGCCACGCTGGCCCCGGGTGACCTGCTCACGGATATCTTCCTCGTTCCGTCGGCCGTTCTGGCCAGTGGCTCGACCTTCCACGTGAAGATCGACAACGAGGAAGATTCCGCCGACCAGCTCCAGTCGCTGGGCACGGTGAACATCTCGGGTGTGAATCTCACCTTCAGCGAGATGGGTGCCGGTGTCATCCCGGCCGGAGAAGATCTGGTGATCGTCGATGCCTCCAGCGGACGGACGGGCACCTTCGCTGGCTTGCCGGAAGGCGCGGCGTTGGACACCGGGCTCAATACCTTCGTCATCCACTACACTGCGAACCAGGTGAAGCTGACTTCCACCTCCGTGGAGAATCCGTATGTCACGTGGGCAACTGCCCATGGTCTCGATGGCTCTCCTGGCAAGGATCCGGCCTTCGACGCCGATCCGGAAGGCGACGGCATCGCCAACGGCCTCGAGTGGGTGCTCGGTGGTGATCCGCTTGCTGGCGACGGTGGATCGCTGCTCACTTCCAGCGCCGATGCCACGGGTGGACTCACCCTTGAATTCAACCGCGAGGAGAATTCCATCGGGCAGACCACCTTGGTCGTCCAATGGAACACCAATCTGAGCGCGACTTGGACCGATGTGCCGGTCACGCAAGCCGGCGGGTCCTATGCCAATGGCGTGACCGTCTCTGTCGATCAGGAGGCCACGCCGGACCATGTGTCCGTCAATATCCCCGCCTCCAACGCCGCGGGTGGCGGGCTGTTCGCACGGGTGCGTGTGACTTCGCCGTAAGTCAGATCCGAGCCGCCGTTCGCCGTTCGGGGCGACGGCGGCCTTCTGGTTTTATCAAGCTGTGGGTCTAGGACCACAGGGTCCTCTTCTTCGAAAGCGGTGCTGGTAAGGCGCTGCCACCTGATTCCGGATGGGTTCCCGGGCGGGTGGATGCTTTCCGAGGAAGAGGGCCTTACTTTTTTGAGTGCTGCGGCTATTTGACGTCGCAGTCGAGTTTTGGAAACGAGGCAGCCAGCCCCGATAGGAGCGCTGTAGCTGACTTGGATGATTTGTTACCGGGACGTTCCGTCCGGGGCGGTGGAGGAGGGAGTGGTCAATCTCTCGACAGGTGCGAGAGGGGTGTTAAGCTTTCGGGGTGCAAAAGGTGGTCATCAAGCGATCCTTGGCGTCCGAGGGAATTCCTCCATTGATTGAGGACCCCCTTGAGGCCCTTGAAGTCTTTGCCACGATCCTGGAGCGCGGAGCCTCCTTTTATCCCGATGCCGATGAAGCTACAAAAGGACATCCACGAGTTTGTCGCGTTGTTGCTCTCGCGGAAAGTTGAGTTCCTTCTGGTTGGCGGCTATGCGCTTGCGTTTCACGGAGCACCCCGGTTCACGGAAGATATCGACTTGTTCGTGTTCGTTTCACCCGAGAATGCTTCGAAGATGGCTGGGGTGATCGAAGAGTTTGGCTTTGGCGAACTTGGCCTCAGTACTGCCGACTTCCTCGTGCCGGATCAAGTGATTCAACTCGGCCGGGCTCCCCACAGGATCGACCTTTTGACCGGGATCAGCGGTGTGACTTGGGAGATGGCGTGCGAATCGAGAATTGAAGTGGAACTCGATGATTTGAAGGTTTTTGTCATCGGGAAAGCAGCTCTGGAAGCTAACAAGGCTGCTACGGGAAGGCCTCAGGATTTGGCGGACTTGGCCCGTTTGCGTGGCCGGGCTTGAGGTGGGGCGCTGGGCCGTCTATGTCCCCCCGCGCGATGACGGACGCCCTGCCGCCGCTGAACTACCCTGAAAGCCTGCCGGTTGTCGGCATGCGGCGGGAGATCGTTGCTGCGATTCAGGGGAATCCGGTGGTGGTTGTGGTCAGCGAGACGGGGTCGGGGAAGACGACGCAGCTGCCGAAAATGGTGGCCGAGGCCTTGGCGGGGTCCAAGCGGAAGATCGGGTGCACCCAGCCGCGGCGGATTGCGGCGGCGAGTGTGGCGAAGCGGGTGGCGGAGGAGCTGAAGGGACCGCTGGGCGGATTTGTCGGCTATCAGGTGCGGTTCGAGGACAAGACGACCAAGGAGACGCGGATCAAGTTCATGACGGACGGGATCCTGCTGGCCGAGACGCAGGGCGATCCGGACTTGAAGCAGTATGACGCGCTGATTCTCGACGAGGCTCATGAGCGCTCGCTGAACATCGACTTCCTGCTCGGCTACCTGAAGCGGCTGTTAGGCCGGCGCAAGGATCTCAAGCTGGTGATTTCCTCCGCGACGCTGGATGCGGGGTCATTCTCCGCCTTCTTCAATGGTGCGCCGGTGCTTCAGGCGGAGGGGCGCACCTTCGGGGTGGAGGAGTTCTTCCTGCCGCCTGATGAAGAGGAAGAGCTGATCCGCCATGTGCCGCGTGCGGTCGATTGGTTGACGGATGTAGATCCGATGGGCGATGTGCTGGTGTTCCTGCCGGGCGAGCGCGAGATCCGCGATTGTGCCGATGCGCTCGATGGCAGGAGATATCGCAATACCGAGGTGCTGCCGCTCTTCGCGCGCCTCGGCCTTGGCGACCAGCAGCGGATCTTTTCGCCGGGCTCGAAGCGCCGGATCATCCTCGCGACGAATGTTGCGGAGACCTCGCTGACCATTCCGCGGATTGTCAGCGTGGTGGATAGCGGGGTGGCACGGGTCAGTCGCTGGAGCCCGGCTCGCGGGGTGCAGCGCTTGCAGATCGAGGAAGTCTCGCAAGCGAGCGCCCGCCAGAGGAAAGGGCGTTGCGGGCGTGTGCGGGAGGGCGTGTGTGTCCGGCTTTATTCTGAGGAGAACCTCAACGAGCGCGCAGAGTTCACCGATCCGGAGATCCGGCGCAGTTCGCTCGCCGGGGTGATCCTACGGATGAAGTCGCTGGGGCTGCCGGACATCGAGGACTTTCCGTTTCTCGATCCGCCGGCTCCGAAGGCGATCGCCGAGGGATACCGGACATTGCGGGAAGTCGGGGCGCTGGACAAAGAGAAGAATCTCACCGAATCCGGTCGCACGATGGCGCGGATGCCGGTGGATCCGCGGCTGTCGCGGATCTTGTTAGAGGCGCGGCATGAGCATTGCCTCGGAGAAATTTTGCCGGTGGTGGCGCTTCTTGAATCGAGCGATCCCAAGGAGCGCCCGGCGGAGAAGATTAAGCAGGCGGATGCGGCGCATGCGCGCTGGAAGGATGTCGATTCGGACTTCCGGTCGATCCTGCGGCTGTGGCTCGATCTGCAGCGTTTCCGTGAAGGGCGTGGCTGGAAGCGCAATCAGCTTCGCAAGTTCTGCGGTGATGCTTTCCTCAGCTATCGCCGCGTCACCGAGTGGGCGAACGTTCATGATGAGCTGAAGGAACTCCTGGATCGCGAGCTGCGCTGGCATCTGAAGCCGGCGCCGGAGACGGTCGAGAAGGGGGCTTCATACGAAGCATTCCATCGCTCGCTGCTTGCCGGGGTACCGCGGCAGTTCGGGCTGTGGGACCGGGAGGAGAGGGCGTATCGCAGCGCTTCCGGTGGACACTTCGCGGTGTTTCCGGGATCCGGCCTGTTCGGGGGGAAGCGCTGGGATTGGGTGATGGCGATGGAGCTGGTCGAGACGACGCGGCTGTGGGCGCGGCGGATCGCTCGCATCGATCCGGCCTGGGTGGAGCAGGTGGCATCGCACCTGTGCACGAAACGCTATGGTGACGGGCATTGGGATGAGCAGCATGGCGCGGTGTATGCGAAGGAGACCGTCCTGTGCGGTGGGCTACCCATCGTCGCGGGCCGGCGTGTGCACTACGGGCGCATCGATCCCGAGGGTGCGCGGAAGATTTTTGTCAGGGAAGGACTGATGCAGGGCGGCGTGAAGGGGAAGTCCCGGGCTGCCGAGCGGCTTGCCGCCTTGAAGGAAGAGATCGAAGGGATCGAGCACAAGCTGCGCCGGCCCGGCGGGCTGTGGAGCGAGGAAGCGGTGCTTGAGTTCTTCGAAAGCCGTTTGCCGGAGGGAATGTGCACGGCGAAGGCCTTCCACGACTGGCGTGGCAAGCATGAGGAGCAGATCCTCGCGAACCGGCAGGACGTGGTGCTGGAGGATCTGGATGCGCTCGACCTTGAAGGGCATCCGGATTGGATCGAGCACGCGGGTCAGGAATATGCGCTCTACTATCGCGCCGCGCCGGGTGAGCGTGATGATGGGGTAACGATGGGCGTGCACATCGACCAGCTTCCGAACCTGCCGGATTGGCTGCCTTCGTGGGGCGTGCCGGGCGATCTTGCGTGGCGTGCCGAGTGGTTGATCCGCTCGTTGCCGAAGGACTTGCGTCGCGAATGCCAGCCGGTGGCTGAGGCCTCGAATGGCTTTGCCGATGAATGGCGCTATCGGGAAAAGGACGCGCCGCTCGAAGTACGGCTCGCGCAGTACTTGACGAAGTTTTCGGGCTTCACCGTGGAGCCGCGCGACTTTGATCTGGAGCGCTTGCCGGAAGAATTGATCACCAAGATCTGGGTCTGTGACGACGAGGAAAACGAGATCGCCTTTGGCAAGGAGGTGAAGACGCTGCGGGCCAAGCTCGGGAAGGTCGTGAAGGATCGGTTCGAGGCCGCGGCGAATGCCGAGTGGGAACGCGGCGGCATGAAGGCGTGGACGGAAGGCGATGTGCCGGAGCGGATCGAGACGTCCGCGGGTCCCGCCTTTCCGGCGCTGGTGGATGAAGGCTCATCGGTCGGGGTGCGTGCCTTTTCGAGACAGTCCGAGGCGGAACAATCGCACCGCGCCGGGCAGGTGCGGCTGCTGATGCTCGCGCAGCCGGATCAAGTGGCCTACCTGAAGAAGAAATATCCGCTCGGGCTGATGGCGAAGGTGGAGCTGCCGCGGATGGGAATCACGCTGGATGATCTGATCGCGCTTGCTGGTGAAGGGGCGCTGGGTGCCAAGCGTTTCACCACGCCGGCCCAATTTGCGGCGAAGTCGAAGGACGGGAAGGGCAAGTGGTTCGAAGCGGCCAACGCGATTGGCAAGTCACTGGATGCCACCTTCGATGCGATTGGGCCGGTGCGGCAGTGGATCCATGAGAACGCGAAGGACCGCAACCTTTCGGCCGTCGCTGCGGATCTGGAGGAAGAACTCGCGTGGCTGCTACGTCCACGCTTCGTGTGGCGTTCCGGATTTGCACGGATGAGAAGCCACGATCGCTACCTGCGCGGAATTCGCTCGCGCCTCGGCCGTCTTACGAGCCTGCCGCTGGTGAAGGATCTGGAGAAGATGGAGCGGGTTCGGAAGTTCTGGCAGCCGTGGTTCATCGCGTGGACGGCGAGACCGGATGATCCGGCGCTCTGGGAATATGGGTGGCTGTTAGAGGAGTTCCGATTGTCGCTCTTCGCCCCGGATATCGGTGTTGAGATGAAGGTTTCGGAGAAGCGGCTTGCGGAGGGGTTTTGACTGTATTGCGCTGATCGGGGCTGCCCTGGCTTATTGAGGCTGACCGGGGACCGGCTGTGGGGGCTGGGCGGGTTGGCCTTGCTGGCCCTGCGGTGGTGGGATCGTGCGGAGGCGCGGTGGGCGGGCGCCACCCGGCTGACCTTCCTTGGGCGGGAGCACATTCCACTGGAATTGGAAACTCAACCGGGTTTCCACCTTTCGACCGTTTCCTTGGTCCTCCGGCTGATAGTAGAGGGAGACCGTGGCTTTTGCGTCGGGAACGGTGGCGGCAAGCTTGAGACCGGGCGCTGATTCCCAGAGCCGGTGCTGAATCCAGGCATCGACCTTGGTCATGTCGAGCTGGAGCGGTTTTTCCAGCGATGCCAGGGCGGCACGGGCGGCAGCGAGGTCAGGGTAAGTGCAGGAGAAAGAAAACCGTGAAATGGGGGTCGAATCCTGAACCGGAAGAGCGGGCGGATAGTGTGCTCCCGGTGGGGTAAGCTCATGTTTGGCGAATCCGACGCCGACATCATCGCTCTCGAAAGGAATCGATCGCGAGTCACCCGCGTTTAGAAGAAAGCGGCCTGCCTCGACGCTGTACTCGGTTGCCTGGAGCTGATTGCCGTAGGAGGGATCCCGGTTGAGGAGCTTGAAGCCAGCCGCGGTGAGGGTTTGGTAGGTGGGGCGCTTGTCGAGGGACAGGACGGGAGGCTCCTGCGCCGAGAGGCTGGAAATGCACAGCACGGCGCATGCGGCGGTGATGAGGGGTGGGAATAGCTTCATGGCGATGAGTGAAGACGGGAATTCACGCGAAAGTATTCAATCTTCGGGTAATGAATGGCGAGTCCTTGGCCGGGACGAACTGGTGTCTTGACGAAAACAAGGGGGCCACATGGAGTCATGGGATGAATGACTCCCCTCATGAATCGTCCCGCCGGACTTCTTGGATGCTTGCTTTGACGGGCATTGCATGCGCCAGCGGGCTGGCTTCGTGCGGGATGCCGAATGGCGGCATGGAACGGGTGAGCGTGCCGGTGGCGCGTCAGGCGGCGAAGCCGGGCATGGCAGTGAAGGCTTATTTTTTCACGGCTCCGGACAGCTTTGCCTTTGTGAAGGGCCAGCAGCAGCCCGGTGTGGCGGGAACTTATGATGCGGAAGCCGGTGAGGCACTGGTCGCTTCCTTGTCGCGGCGGAAAGGCTTCGAGTTATTGCAGGGCAAGCCGCAGGTTTCCTCGGCGAAGCTGGGTGAAAAGCGCGAGCTGAAGGTGACGCGGGAGTTCGTCTATCCGACGGAGTACAAGCCGCCGGTGGTTGGCAAAGTGGTGGACGGGCAGATCCAGTCGGTAACCCCGGCGACCCCTACGTCCTTTGAAAAGAAGAATCTCGGCGTGGAGCTGGGCTACCGCGCCACGCGATCGGCGGGAGGTAAGATTCAGGTGGAACTGGATCTCAAGCGCGGGAGCTTCCTCGGCTTCGTGAACTACGGCACGCCGATCAAGACCAAGGGCAAAGGGATCTTCGGACGTGATGTGGATGTGGTGCTTACGGAAAACCGGATCGAGATGCCGGTCTTTGACGTGAAGAAGATGAGTTCCAGCGTGCTGGTGAACGATGGCGACTTCATCGCGATGGGCGGGATGATGCCTGACGAGGCGGTGAAGGATGCTCGGTTTTCGTCTTGGAAGGGCGGCAGCGCGGAATCGGTAGGGAAGAATTTCGTCGCCTTGATTCAGGTGAAGGCAGAGGCATCGGAGTGATGGTTTCCCTGTCTGGAGTTATCCACCGTTCGACGCCTTCCGGCTGGAACGTGACACGCAATTGCGAGCGGGTGGTATGACGGGTTCCGGCTGGGGCGGGAAGTTGGCCGACAGTGGAAGCTGGCCATGAACGGGCGTCATTTTGGAAAGGCGTGGTTCCTCCACGGCGTAAGGCCAAGGAAGAATATGGGAAAATCTCCCATCTTGAAAAGATTTCGTGATCTTCGGATTTGCGAAATCATGGGAGCGAGTCGATAGAAGCGCTTCCCGAGGAACCCACCATGCATCGTCCGAGACATGCCCAAGTGATCGTCAAGCTGCAACTGGCGGCCATCTTGTTGTGCCTCAGTCGATTGTTGATTCCGGCCGCCTTGGTGATGGCGATCATGGCCGTGTTTTCGGGAGAGGCGGGCCATTCGAAAATCGCCCTAGCGCTCGGAGGGGCTGCGGCGGTGTTGGCGATCCTGCAATGGATCTTCGCCTCTGGAGGGAAGTGCCCGCTGTGCATGATGCCGGTGCTTTCCCGCAAGGGCTGCTCCAAGCATCGAAACGCGCGGTGCGTGGCGGGAAGCCATCGCTTCCCGGTGGCTTACGGGGTGCTCTTCAAGGGGCACTTCCGCTGTCCGTACTGCAACGAGCCGACGATGCTGGAACTGAAGGAAACGGTCCGCCGGTCGTGAGCTTGTCGCGTTCGCGTTGCGAACGCTGGACCATGCCTCCGCGGGAGATAAGGATTTGTGAAGAAATCAGGAAGAACGGTTCACTGATTTTTCACCGAACATGCCATGTATAGACATGGTGGTGGAGAAGGTTTTGCCGTCGTGATTGCGAGCACGCAGGATACGACGGGAGCGTGAGGCTTCTTGAAGGCTTCTGCGAAGGTAGGAAGCTGTAAATTCAGCGTAAAGACGGGGATTCCGGAGACATGAATCGGTCCACCCGGTGTTTCCGTTGCGTTGAATTGTGGCCGGTAGGAAAGGCGACTTTCGACTACAAAAAGTAGTAAAGAATTCGAATTGCTTCGCACGGTTGTCCGTTCAATCTGCGCCCCATGATAAACCGGAAAGTTATCCTCATTCTGGCTGCGTGCGTCTTCCCCCTGAGCGCTGGTGAGATTCCGGAAAAGGCGGAGCGCTACCGGACGATGCTGCTCAAGAAGCCGGAAAACCCGGTGCTGTTCGGCCGCATGTTGGATGCGTGGCTTGAGGAGAAGGAACTCGAGGCGCTGAAGCCGGAGTTGGAGGAGCGGGCGAAGGCGGGTGCGGCGGCGGACTGGCGTTTGCTGGCGGTTTATCATGAGCATTCGGGCGACGAGGCGGCGGCGTTGAAAGCGCTCGATGAAGCGGTGAAGCTGGCTCCTCAGGATGCGGCGACCCGGTTAGCACGCGGCAAGGCGCTCGGAGTGGCGCTGCGGTTCGATGCCGCGCTGGAAGACCTGGCTGTGGCGGCGAAGGACAAGGAACTCGGTGTCGAAGCAGGAACCTTGCGCGGCAAGATCCTCGCGCGCGCCGGCCGACCCGCGGAGGCGGTGAAGGCGTGGAAGGAACTCATCGCCGCGAATCCGGCCGACGAGGGACTGAAGGAGGATTTGGTAGAGCTCGAGATCGGCGAAGGCATGCTCGAGGAAGCGGTGACCGCAGCCCGCGAGCTGGCGGAGAAAACGGATGATCCCTACAAGAAGGCGCTGCGGCACCTGCAAGTCGCGGAGATCCTGGCTCAGGCGGGAAAGAAGGAAGACTCGCTGAAGGAATATCGCGATGTCTTCGCCGTTTCGGCGGAAGGATCGTGGCTCGAACGCGAGGTATTGGCTCGTGCGGGTGCACTGTTTTCGCGCGAGGATGACTCGGCGGGCTTGAAGGAATTCCTCGGCGGCTTGCGCGAGGCTTATCCGCGTCGCGTGGCGGTGAAGAAGGAAGCGGCGAAGGCGATGCTGGCCGGGGGTGAGGAGGACGAGGCGATCGCGATGTTCCGCGAGGTGCTCAAGGTGATGCCCGGCGACCGCGAGGTGCGGGAGGAATTCATCGGCTTGTTAGAAGGAGCGGAGCGGCCGAAGGAAGCCTCGGAGGAGTTGGCGGCCTTGCTCGAAACAGCGAAGGGCGACGTCGCCCTCTGGGAGCGGATGGCGGCGCTCAAGAAGGCACTGAAGGATGACGCAGGGCTGAAGGACGCGCTCGACAAGGCGATCGCGCTGACGCCGGATGACGAGGCCGGGCAGGTGGCGCGGGCGCGTTTGTTAGAGCGGTTCGAGAAGTTCGGCGACGCGGAGAAGATCTTGCGCGAGGCGATCGCGAAGCACGGCAAGGGAGGTGAGGCGGGCGAAGCGCTGGCGACATTCCTGGTGGCTCGCGAGAAGGGCGATGATGCCGTGGCGCTTTGGAAAGAAATGGCCGCGGCGGCGGACCGCGAGGGGCTGTTGCGGATCGCGCGCTCGCTGGCGGCGAATGGCAAGTCGAGCGAGGCCTTCGCGATGCTGCAGCCGCGGGTGAAGGATTTCCCGAATGATCCGCTTTTGCTCGCGGCGCTGTGCCAGGCGGCGCAGCTCAGCGACAAGCCGGAGTCCGCGATTCCCCAGGCGATGGAGCTGGTGAGGCAGGCGAAATCCCCGACGGATCTGGACACGGCCTTGCGGCTTGCAAGTTCGCTGATCGCACGGGCGGAAGAGCCGAAGAAGTGGCTGGATGAATTGGCGTCCAAGCAGGATCTCACGCTGCCGGAGCGGTGCTTGCTTTCCGAGATCCACGAGACGCTGGGCGACAGCATCGCGGCGGAGAAAGTCCTGAAGGATGCGATGGCCGGGGATGACAGCCTGTTGGCGGCGACGCAGCGGGTGCGGCTTCACGAAATCCGCGGTGACATGGACAAGGCGATCGCGGCGATGCGCGAGATGATGGCGCTGCCCGGCGGGATGAAGACCGCGCACGTGAAGAAGCTGGTGGAACTGTTAGAGCGGGACGGGGATTCCGCAAAGGCGCTGGAGGCGACCAATGAATGGCTGAAGCTCGCACCGGGTGACAAGGCGGCGTGGACCAAGCGTGCCGAGCTTTTACTGGGCGACGGGCGGCCGGCGGAAGCGGTGGCGGAGCTGCGGCGTGCGCTGGCGAAATTCGGTGGCGAGGAGGAGCTGCGCGAGAAGCTTGCGGATGCGCAGCGCGAGGCCGGGATGATGGAGGAGGCGTGGCGGAGTTTCACGGCACTTTATGACGAGGCGGAGTCGCCTGCATCGAAGTTGAAATGGGCCGCGGGTTTGGCGCGGATGGCGGAGACCGAGGGCAAGGAGGAAGAACTCATTTCCGACTTCCGGCGTCGCGCCCGTGACAATCCTTCGTCGCCGCTGCCCTTGCTGGCACTGGCCGACATGTATCGCGAATGGCAGCTTCCGGATGAAGAGCAGAAGTGCGTGGCGGAAGCCTCGCGTCGCAAGCCGGACGATTCCCAGCTGAAGTTCCGCATGGCGGATCTGCAGGAGACGTCGGGGAATGCGGATGCTTCGGCGGATATCCTGCGCGGGATGCTGGGTGGTGCGGATGCACCCGAGGCGCGGCGCCGGCTTTCCTCCTTCTGGATTCGCCAGGGAGAGACCGAGCGTGCCCTGCGCGAGCTGGCGGAGAGCGGGAAGTCTTCCGACGCGCGCGCGGTCGAGAAGCTGGTGATGCCGCTGGCGCGTGCGAAGGAATGGGAAGCGGCAGCCACCGTGCTGGCGCGCGAGACGGTCGCGTATCCGGATGATTGGCGGCTCGCCTACTTGTATGCGGTGGTTTTGTTAGAAGGTGGGAAGAAGGACGAGGCGCTCGGTCGCTTTGCCGCGCTGCTGGAGGCCGACGGAGATCTCAAGACCCCGGTGCCGGCGGTTCCCCAGAATCGATACAACTACCCCGGGATGAATCCCACGGCGAAGAAGCCAGTGGTTTCCCACAAGGCGATGCCGGAGTTCTACCAGTATCAGTCGCAGGTGATGAGCTTCAAGGACCCGGACCGCTATGGATACTATGGCGGGACGCAGCCGGGCGACGTGCCGCTGCCGGTGTCCGCGGATGCGCTGCGGCGGATGGCGCTGGCGCAGCTCTTCCAGGCAGCGAAGGATGACAAGGAGAAGCGGCCGGCGATCCTCGCGAAGGTCGCGTCCAGCCACTTCGAGGACTTGGATTCCTTCAAGCGCGTCTTCTTCCTCGATGCGGAAGAGTTGAAAGCGCTGGTGCTGAGCGACAAGGCGAAGCCCGATGATTTCCGCTGGTACTTCCAGCTCTCCTCCTCGCAGCCGAACCGGAGCAAACCGGACAAGGACTTCAACGCGGTGATCCAGCGTGGCATCGACCTAGTTTCGAAGGATGATCCGGAACTTGCCTTCTGGATGGCGAACCGGTTGCCGCTGGATGGTGATGATGGCGTCGGCGAAAAGGGAGCGCGGCAACGGATCGAGCTTTTCAAGCGGCTCGATGAAGAGAAGCAGAAGAACAATTTCTATCAGATCCAGAGCGTTGCCTTCGGCGGTGACAAGGTGCCGGCCGAGGTGAAGGCGGAGGCGGAGAAGCTTTTCCTCGCCGGACTCGAGAAGATGGACGGCGGACTGACGGGAAACTACTACGCCATGGAGTTGGCAGGCCGCTGGATCAGGGACGGCCAGCTGGAGCGGGGGATCGAGTGGCTGAACCGGATGAACGCCGAAATGAAGCGCGATCCGGTGAAGGCCCAGCAAGCGGCCAACCGCTACCGGATGAATTACTACGGCTACATGGGCGGCTCGGGCAATCGACAGGCTTACCCACAGGTGTTGGCAGAGATCTCGCCGCAGGTGTATGGATTGCTGGGGAACCGCAACAATAACGGCGGCCAGATGACGGAGAAGAACCGGCAGTTGCTGAAATTGTTAGGCGACACCGAAACGAACTACCCCGGCCAGACCCCGCAGAAGCCGGTGGATATCGAGGGGTTGGCCGCTTTGGCCAGCAAGGTGGAGGACCGGGTGCAGAGGATTTGTATCTACGAGCCGGCGGGGAAGACCAAGGAGGTCGAGCGCGAGATCGCGGCGATCGAGGCGGCTCCGGATGCCAAGCTCGAGGAACTCCTATTGGCATCGTACTTTTATGCGAAGAAGTCGCCTGAGAAATCCTACGCGCTGCTACTGAAGGCACGCGACTTGGGGGACAACAGTCCGTGGCGCGAGCGAGTGGAGCAGGAGCTGGTGACTACCGGCGTGGCCCTGGCCAAGGCGCAGGCGAAGGATGTGGATCTGGAGCCGGCGCGGCGGGCGGCACTGCGCATGCGCAAGTCGGTTTCCTTCAATCAGGAAATGAAGGGGCAGCTCGCCGGCTGGATGAAGGAGCTGGGCATGGAGGACGAATCGAAGCGCTTCGTGAGCGGCCCGGCCAATGGCTTCGTCAACCGCGCGATGAGGAATCGCTACGGTATCTCCCGCAGTTCCCCGAGCAGGCAAAAAACCGCTGAGGATGCCGGCCGGCTCGCGAAGGATGGCAAGCGCGAGGCCGCTGCCCGCCTGCTGCTCGCGAGCTTGCGCCAGATGGCGACCAACCCCAACGCCAGCTACGAGACGGAACGCCTGATGAGCAACGTGAAGTCGCTCAAGCTGGAGAAGGAAATGGTGCGGCTCAGCGCCCCGGTGGGTGAGGCGAGTTACAATCGTCGCCGTGATCACGCGCTGCTATTGATCTCGCTGGAGCAGAAGGCGGACGCGGAGCCACTGCTGCGCAAGCTGGCGGAAGAGAAGCCGGATGACGTGATGGTGAAGACCGCACTCTACTCGGTGCTGAAGCCGGAGGAACAGCTCAAGCAGGCGAAGGAACTGGCCAAGGGCAACTTCGACGAGGAGATGATTTCTTCCCTCTTCGCGACGTGGATGCGTGGCAATACCGCGGCCAAGAAGTTCGATGGTCTGGAGGCCATGACCGGCCTGCTTGAGAACCTGGAGCCGAGTTTCAAGAACGACCGCAACCTGTCTTGGGTGAACTACCTGATGGCCCAGCTCGTGTCCGACGACTCGATGGACGTGCAGTTGACCTCGCTCTTCAAAAAGCAGGAGGGGAATGGGGAACAATATAACAAGGAGCAGTCGCAGCGCCGGGAAGAGCTGTGCAAGCGGATGTTCCGCGCGATGGTCCGGCACCCGCAGACCGCCGAGCAGGGATTCGTGCTGCTCTCCGGGACGCGCGAGGTGCTTGGCGCGACCCCGGAGGAACTGGATGCCGCCGCATTGTCCGCGATGCGCCTGGTGATCCGCATCGAGCCGCCGCCGGTGAGCCGGCGCTACTACTCGAATCGGCGGGGCTACCTGTGGTCATGGGTGCGGGGCAATTCGTCATCCGGTGGCAATCGTCCCCAGGGGCTGATGCCCTCGGCATGGCTGGCGCAGCGGGCGACGCAGGGCAAGGTGATGGAGCCTTACGACAAGGAGTTCATCCTCGGTCTCGCGAAGGAAGGGGGCGATTGGGCGAAGACGATCGAAACCTGCGAGGCGATCGTGGCGGCACCCGGCTTGGCAAAGTTCGAGGAGTGGAAGAAAACGGCAGCCGAACGCTCCCAGCAGAGCACCGTGGAGCTGGAGTGGATTTCTCGGACGGCGGCTGCGGCGAAACGCGACGACTTGAAGGGCGCGATCGAGGACTTCATGTGTGAGGGGCTCCGCCAGGGGACCTATGATTCGCAGTCCTTCGCCCAGGAGCTCGCGCAGTCGGTGGAGGATGCGAGAGACCCAGCGGCGCGCATGGCGGCGCTGCGCCGGCTCACCACCAAAATCCTGGGGCCTGAGGAAGCGTGGCCGCTCTACGCGGAACTCCGGAATGGCGGGTACTACATGCAGGGGCCGAACCAGCGGATGAATGCCTTCCAGAACATCTGGTCGTCATTCAACGGCAATGAGGTGACGGCAGTGTGCGCCATGCGTTTCGCGGCCGGCTATGGGCTGACGGGAGGTGGATCGCTGAATTGGTACCAGATCCTCGAGAATTCGAATGGCAACGTGCCGGCGGCGTCACGGATGCTGAATGCCGGCTACTTCGCACCCGGCCCGGAGGTGGTGGCGGATCCGAAGGATGGCAATGGCAAGAGCATGCTCGACTACGGCCTGAACCGGCTGAAGCAGCGGGACGGAGCGCCGAAGCTGGGAGAGGAGCTGATGAAGGTCGAAGGGGCGGATCGCTTCTGGGCGAGAATCTTCGGTGCGATCCTCGCGAACAAACCGGAGGTCGCCTATGCCGAGCTGGATCGTGAGTCCGCTACCATCGCCAAGTGGTCGGCCGAAGCGCGCCAGGACTTGTGGGGTTTCATCGCCACGTGGCTGCCGGAGGCGCCAACGAAGGCGTCTGCATCCGTGCGCAAGCAATTGACGGAAAACCTCAAGCAGGGCGATGGCGAGGCAAAGAAGAAAGCGGAGCAGTATCTCAAGGACGGGATCCCCCAAGACGGGCGTTCTTCCTATTCTTCCGACAGTGAGATCCAGCAGCTTGTCAGCCGGCTTGTCAGCGGGAATGCGGAGTTGGCAGCCAAGCTGTGGGACAAGGCCCTGGAGCAAATGCGCGGGAGCTCGCAGGGCTGGTCTTCCAGCAGCGGCGGCTTTACGAACACGCAGGATACCTATGCCCACGCCCAGCTGATGGACCTCCTGCTCAATCGCAAGATTCCCCTGAAGGACTTGTGCGAGTTTCTTGCGGCCTTCAGCAAGCAGCCATCGGCGTCCAAGCTCGGCGAGTATGAGAGCAATTTCAGCTACTACCTGGATCGTATTTTCCAGGACGAGATCAAGCGGCGTGACGCGGAGATCAAGAAGCTCAAGCTGGCCGATGGCCTGCCGACGAGTGCGGGTCTCTACACCCTGCTCATCAAGGACACGCCCGCCGAACTCCGCGGGATCATGGGAGCGCTGGTGATCAACCGGATTCGGAACCAGAGCCCGTGGAATTATCCGAACGGCTGGCAGGAGAAGCTGTCTGCATGGACCGCCGACCTGAAGAAGACGGATCCGGTCTTCGCCAATGCCGTGAAGCTGGCCGTGCTCGCTGGCGCTGGCGATCGGCCCAACGATGCGGCCAAGGCGGATTTCAAGGCGAGCTTCGCCGCTTTCGTGGCGGAAGCGAAGATCCCCATCGAGCTGAAATTCGATACGGTGGTGGGACTTCTCTACGAACGTCCGTCCTCGCAGCTGGACGATCCGGCCTGTGCCAAGGCGATGGCGGATTTCCTGTGCAGCTACCTGACGCCGGATCGCACGTGGGCTGGCTACCAGTCGGTGCCGGCGCTGAACAACTTCGCGAGCTGGAAGAGCATTTCCAAGGAGGATGCGAAGCGCTTGCTGGATGCTTTCCAGAAGAGCCGAGTTGATTTCGCCAATGGCAGTGGCGAAGAGGACAAGGCGCACGGATTGATCACGGCGCTGAACCTGTCGCTGGCCCTGGGTGCCGGCGATGCGGAGGGGATCGCCCGAGCCGCTCGCACCGGCTCGGGAGTACGGGGTCGCCTGGATCTCGCCGTCAGACTCTGGCAGGGGGGCCTGGGAGATTCCGCCAAGATGTTGATTGCGCGGCCCGGTGAATATCATCAGGCGATGAGAGCGGTGGTGCTCGGTGAGAAGATCGAGGGACAGCAATTGCCGCCTTTCTCGAAGGAGAGCGAAGCGGCGCTGCCCGGGTGGCTCAAGGTGATCGAAGACCCCGCGCAGGGCTTCCGCGTGGAGTGCCTCATTTCCGCCCTGCCGGATGCGAAAGATGCGGCAGCTCCCTCGGTGAAACGTTCGGACCGCCTCGTGTCGCTGGCCAAGCGCTTCGCCGCGGAAGCGCCGAAGCCGCGGGTCTCGCGCTTGGAATCGCTCGCCGCGCTGGCCGTGGAGCCAGCCTGCGCCAGCATCCTCGACTCAGAGATCGAAGCGGTGACCCGCGGCACCGACCTCGGTGCCTTGGTGATGACGACCACCCATTCGAACTACAATGGTGGCCCGATCGACCGTGAGGAACAGGCGGTGATGGAGATTCTCCTGCGTCGCAGCATCCAAGCCCAGCTGGAGCAATCGGGCGATGCCTCGCGCCTGATCAAGCAGGTGGAGTCGATCCAGGTGATTTCCGGCGGAAACAACGAGTACTACGCCGGGCAGCAGATGGATCGCTTCTTCGATCCCCAGGCCACGCTGCTGATCCGTCGCATCTATGAGCTGGAGGGAGACAAGAAGAAGGCCGCCGCGGCGCAGGCGCTGAAGCTGTGCGAGGTGCTGCTCGGCTTCGACCAGCGGGATATGCAGCGCGATGCGATCGCGCTCGGGATCATGTCGCAGCTTGCGGGCGGTGATGGCTCGGCCTTTGATCGCTGGCTGGACGGGCTTCCCCCGGACACGCGCAAGCGCTACGACCAAGTCCGCAAGCAGCACTCGCTGGCCCAGGCGTTTCCGACCATCCACGAGCCCCCTCTCACCGATGCGGCGTACGAGAAGCCGCGCCGGGACCTTCTCGCCGCGATGCTGACCGACCCCGCGACCCTGAAGCGCGAGATCACTCACCCGACGGTGCTGTCCGGACTGCTGGACTCCAAGGCGTTCACCCGCGAGGACATCTTCGCGGTGGTGGACGCTCTTCCCGCGGATCACCCGATGAAGGCGAAATTCCTGACGGAAAAGGCCGGTATCATCGGGTGGCGCTCGGATGAGAAGGAGAACGCGATCAAGGGCTTCGATGCCGCCGACGCTGCCGCGAAGGCGAGCGGCGATGCGAAGTCGGCCGCCTATGCACGGGCCTACCGGGCGAAGTACCTCGAGGACCGCCAGCAGAAGACGGCTGAAGCCGCGGCCATCGCCAAGGAGATCAAACCCGACGATCTTGACGAAAAAGAGCGCAAGTGGATGGAAGATCTGATCAAGAAGGCAGAGACGAAGAAATGATCACGGACCGCTCATGTCACCGGGAGTGCGGAATTTATTCCGCAGGATGGGCCGGCGAGGCCTGTCTCGTGCTTGATTTGTCCCATCCCACGCCTTCCGCATCATCCACGGTCTAAAATTCAACGCCATGACCTCGCTCACTTCATTCCTGGATGCCGTCCGCCATCGGCTTGACCGCGGCGTTGCCTCGCGCATCGGAGCGCGTTGCCTGCTGGCTGGTGCGGGAGCTTGTCTCGCCTGGGCGGTGGCGTGGCGGATCTTTGGCTACGCCGCGCCGCGGATCGGCTACGCGATTGCGACCGGCTCGGCCTTGCTGGTGTTTGCCATCGCTCTGGTGGCTTCCCGCAGGAACTCGACGGATGCGGCCCTGGTGGCTGACGAGACCTTCGGGCTGAAGGATGGCCTTCTGTCGTGGCTCGGCTTCCGCGCCAAGGGCGGTGAGGGTGAGGTGTACCAGCTGCAGGAAAAGATGCTGGTCGCGAAGGTTTCATCGCTCGATCCGGCCGGGGTTCCGCTGGTCCATCCGAAGCGCGCGTATGGGATCGGTGTATTGTTCGCGGTGATCGCCGGAGGGCTGGCGCTGCTGCCGCACAGTCAGGCGGTGCGGGACCGGCTTGCGCGCGAGGAGATGACGGCCGAGCGGAGCGCGGAGGTGAAGAAGCAGGTCGAGGAGGCGGTGGAAGAATTGATCAAGGATCTGGGCGAAGATGAGAAGAAGGTGCTGGATCCGTCCAAGCTGCGGGAGCTTGCCAAGCAGCTCGCCGAGACCAAGGACCAGCGCGAGGCGGAGAAGCAGATCGCCAAATTCGAGCAGGAGCTTGCGAAGGCCATGCAGGGGCTGGAGGCCCGCCAGGATGAAGCCGTGCTGAAGCTGTCCGCGGAGGAGCTTGCCAAGTCATCGCTCGCCGATGCCCGCCAGCTGGGCAAGCAGCTCGATGCGAAGGATTTCGAGAAGGCCCAGCAGGAACTCGGCGAAATGAAGCCCGAGGCGAAGAACAAGATGACGCCGGAGGAGCTGGAGCAGCTGAAGAAGAATGCTGCCAAGGCCAAGGAGATGGCGAAGCGGATGGCCGACGGAGCCCGCCAGCGGAACTTCGGCAAGATGCAGAAGCCGGGCGACAAGATGGATGGCGAGCAGATGCAGATGAACAATGGCAACCAGCAGCCGATGCAAGAGATGCTGGAGGACATGGATGCGGATGCCCGCCAGCTCGGCGCGAAAATGGAGCAGGGTGAATTTGATCCCGATGCCGAGGCCATGGCGATGAAGCTCGGCGAGAAGATGGGCAAGCTGGGAGACCGTCTCGGACAGCTGGGTGCCCGCCAGAAGGCGAAGGACAAGCTCAACAAGCTGCGCGCCGGTATGGGCGAAGCTCGTCAATTCGCCCAAGGACAGAGCCAGGTGCTGGGACTCGCCCAATCCATGGCACAATCGCAGCAGCCCGGCGGGAAAAAGGCCGGCACGGGCAGCGAGCAAAACCGGCGCAACGAGCGCGACGAACTCAAGGACAACAAGAACCTCGCCCAGCTCAAGGGCAATCCGGATGGCGAGGGCCCGTCTTCCAACTCGGTCGAATCCGCCGAGAGCGGCACCGGCATCGCCGGTCGTGCCGGCGTGGACAAAGCGCGCGAATTCCGCCGCCAGATGGAGTCACTAGTCCGCCGCGATGACATCCCGGAGGAGCTCAAGCTCGGCGTCCGCGAATACTTCGAACGCGTCCACGAAACCGGCGATACGCCCTCCGAATAAACCTGTCTTTCCACCGATCACTGATCACCCGGCACTTTCCCTCATCCCATGCCCGCGACACTCGAAAACGAAACGGTCCAGTTCGCCGAAACCTTCAATCGCATCCGCGATGAGGTCGGCAAGTTCATCGTCGGCCAGAAGGACATCGTGGAGAATGTCCTCACGGCCATCTGCTGCGGCGGTCACGTCCTGCTTGAAGGCGTGCCCGGCCTTGGCAAGACCGCGCTGGTCAACACGCTGGCCAAAGCGCTCGACCTGAAGTTCGGCCGCATTCAGTTCACGCCGGACTTGCTGCCCAGCGACGTCGTCGGCACCCAGGTCCTCTCGGATAGAGGAGGAAGTCGCGAGCTTGTCTTCCAGCCCGGGCCGGTCTTCTGCAACATCCTGCTCGCCGACGAAATCAACCGCGCCACGCCGAAGACGCAGAGCGCGTTGCTTGAGACGATGCAGGAAAAGCGCGTCACGGTGGCAGGTATCAGTCACCCGCTGGATCTGCCGTTCTTCGTGCTCGCGACGCAGAACCCGATCGAGAACGACGGCACCTATCCGCTGCCCGAGGCGCAGCTCGACCGCTTCTTCTTCAAGTTGAACGTCAGCTTGCCGGATCACGACGAGTTCGCGGAGATCCTCAATCGAACCGGGGGCAACAGCACGCCGGAGATCAAGCCGGTCGCCCATGGCGCGGACATCCTGCGCATGGGACAGACACTGCGCGAGATTCCCGTGGCGAAGGATGTGCAGGATCATCTCATCAAAGTGGTCCGCAATACCCACCCCGAGAACGACAAGTCGCCGGAGAAGGTGAAGAAGTACGTCCGGCATGGAGCGAGCCCGCGTGCTGCGCAGGCGATGCTTTCCTCCGCGCGGGTGAGGGCCTTGCTGGATGGCCGATTCCATGTGGCGCGCGAGGATGTCGATGCCGTCGCGCCGCCGGCGCTTTGCCACCGCATGATTCTTTCGTTTGAAGGTGAGGCGGAGGGAATCAAGCCGGTCGATCTGGTGCGCGCGGCGATTCGTGGGGCGTATTGAAGACGACGATTGGCAAGGAGCAGGGACATTCCTGCTCCTGCTGGCGACAAGAGTGTCGCTGCTCCTTATCTATCCGATCTTGAACCATCCCGATTTCCACCGATGGCCGAATCCATTGAAGCACTTCCACCCGGTGAGTTGACTGGAGCGGCGTTCATTCGCCGCTTGGAGACTCTGTTCCTTCTCGTCCGGCGTGTGCTCGGCGGGTCGATGCAGGCGGATCGCAAGAGCACCCGCAAGGGGACCGGTATTACCTTCGCGGACTATGCGGAGTATCGCCACGGAGACGACTACCGTGCGATCGACTGGCGCGTTTATGCGCGTTTCGACGAGCTTGTGATCAAGCTTTTCGAGCTCGAGGAAGACGCGACCGTTTACCTCTTGCTAGACATGAGCCGGTCGATGCAGACGAAGACGGCGATGGCGCGGAAGCTGGCGGCGGCGCTGGGATACATCGGGCTGAATTGTCAGGATCGCGTCGCTTGCTATGGCATGGCGGATGAATTGCGGCCCTTGCTTGAGGCTTCGCGGGGACGGGGGAAGGTATTGCCGTTCTTGCGTTCGCTGGAGAGCGCGACTTGTTTCGGGAAGGATACGGATTTCTCCACCTGTGTGAAGACGTTGCAGGCGCGGCACCGGAAGAAGGGTCTGGTGGTGGTGATCTCGGACTTCTTCTATCCGACGGGTTTCGAGGAAGGTCTGAAGCGCTTGTCCGGTCTGGGTCATGATGTGCATGCGATCCAGGTGCTTTCGGAGGAGGACTTGAAGTGTGACCGCAAGGGTGACTTGGAACTGGAGTGCGTTGAGTCCGGCAAGCGTCGCAAGGTGACGGTGACGAGCCGTGAGCTCGATGCCTATGCCGCTGCGGTGGCAGACTGGAATGAGAAGCTGCGCGTCGAATGCGCGCGGCGTGGGATTGGCTTCACGCGCACACTCGATAGCGAGGCCTTTGATGAGGTGATCCGCGCGATTTTGCAGAGAGGAGGGCTCGCCGCGTGATGTCGCAACTCTCGATCTGTGAGTCGGGCCGCTCCCTGCCGGAACGACGCAGTCGTTCCGCTACGAACGCCATGACGTCCGAAAGGCCATGAACTTCATCTCCCCCGCATTCCTGTGGATGCTCGCGGCGCTTGCGCCGTTGATCGCGGCCTATTTCCTGAAGGTGCGTCCGCGGCGCTTTCCGGTGAATGCGCTGTTCCTGTGGGAAAAGATCTTCCAGGAGAAGAAGGCTTCATCGCTCTTCCAGCGGCTGCGTGATTTGTTCTCGCTGCTAATGTTGGCGCTGGCTCTTGGTGCGATTGCTCTCGCTGCCGCGGGACCTCGTCCGGCTTCGCAGGACAAGCGCGATTTGCTTATCGTGATCGATACTTCGCCGTCGATGCGCGCGAAGACGACTGCGGGTGGGAAGGATGGGATCGAGACCGCGAAGGAGCGGGCCCGTGAGATCATCCGTGCTCTGAATGGGACGCGGCGTGCCGCATTGGCGACCGCTGCGGGCGAGCTTGATTTCCTGAGTCACGCCAGCGATTCGCCGAAGGACCTCACGGATGCCATCGCGCGCTTGCAGGTGGCAGACGTTCCGGTGGGTCCGCAGACGGTGGCTGCCATGAACTCCTGCGCGAAGGGTGCCGGCAGCGCGGGTCGCGTGCTGCTCATTACCGATGGCAACCGCGGTTGGGAGGGGCTTGATCCAAGCGTGGAGATCATGCGCTTGGCTCCGTCCGCAGTGAATGCGGGCTTTATCGCCGCCGATCTGGATCGGAAGCCGGGCACCACGCGGGGTGCGGTGTTTTTCTATCGGATCGCTTCCTCGGTGAAGCAGGAGACGAGTGCCGAGCTCGAACTTCGCCACGATGAAATGGGGCTCGCCCGTCTGGTGCCAATCACGCTCAAGCCCGGCGAAGAAACCAGCGACACGCTCGATATCGATGATGCCGCTGCCGGGAAGTGGACTGCCGAGTTGAAATTCCCCGATGCCTTGGCGACGGACAATGTCGTGGCGCTGGGCTTGGCCGAGCCGAAGCCGGTGACCGTGAAAGTCGTGGCGCCGCAGGCGACGTTCTTCCAGCGCTGCGTCGAGGCGTTCTCTCTGACAGGCGGGATGCTGTCCCTTGCCGAGAAGGACGCGGACGTGACCATCGCACAAGGTAGTGCCACCACTGACCCGCAGCAGATCATCTTCGCGCCATCCGGTGAGTCGCCGTTTTGGAGCGGTGGTGGCGGGGAGATCGAGGTCCTGGCCGCCGAGACGAAGATCCCGGGGCATCCGGTGACGAAGCACCTCGATCTTGAGGCAATGCGATTTGAGGGCGCGCGTGATCTTGCACCGGTGGCGGGTGCCTTGATTCTCGCGACCTCGGAAACGGGCAAGCCGCTGATGTGGAAGGCCCGTGTGGAGGGGAAGGATGCGCTGGTGGTGAATCTGGATCCGGCGAAAGGTGAGTTCTTCTTTTCACCGGCCTTTCCCGCGCTGGTTCACGGGGCCGCGCTTGATCTCAGCGGTCGCGGGCCGGTCTTGCGCTCGGCACATCCCACGGGTTCGCGCGTGAATGCCGGCGGTCCCGTGACCAAGCCGGATGGCACTCCGATCCCGGCGGGTGATTTCACCGTGGCGAAGCTCGGGCACTATCTCGCGACGACCACCGCGGGAGCGCGCTGGTTTGGTGGTGCCTTGTTCGAGCGTGCGGAGACCGTGCTCGATGGCACTGGTCCGGCGGACAGTGGGGCCTCGGTCGAGCGCGGCTATCCGATCTCATTCTGGCTGCTGGTGGTGGCCATCGCGCTGCTGGTCGTCGAATTCCTTCTCTATCATCGCCGCAAGGCCGGCTGACCTCGCATGGAACTGCTCACCTGGATGCCCCTCCTCGGCCTGGCGATTGCCTTGCCGCTATTCTTTATCGTCTACCGGCGCTCGCTGGTGGACCGGCCGCCTGCGATGAAGCTGGCGGCGACGATTTGCCGGTTCATCGCGTTGCTGCTGTTGCTGCTGGCGCTGTGCCGGCCCTTCTTCACCCGCAAGAGCGATGACGTGCACGTGGCGTTCTTGTTAGATGCCTCGGAGTCCGTGGATCCCGGGGAGATGCGGCGCGGGGTGGCGGAGATCAAGAAGTCGGTCGAAGGTCTCAAATCCGGCGACACCTGGTCGCTGTTCCTGTTCGGGAGGGAGCTGAAGCGGAGCAGTCTCGAGGATGCGGAGAAATTCATCGCGGAATGCGAGGCGGGGCGTGGTGATGCGGCGTTTCGCTCATCCACGGATTTGGCCGGCGCCTTGGCTGGTGCGAGGTTTGACCTGCCGGCGAATCGCGGGCGGCGGATCGTGGTGCTTTCGGATGGTTTGTTAGAGACTCCGGTGGCGGAGTCCGCCGAACGGCTTGCGTCGGAGAAGACCGACCTGCGCTTTGTGAAGCTCGGTTCGCTCGACAAGCCGGAAGCGGCGGTGACTTCGATTGAGGCCGGAACGCCGCTCGCCTTCGAAGGCGAGATGGTGCGCTTCACGGTGAAGGTGGCGTCCAATCGCGACATGAATGCCAAGCTGCGGTTGATTCACCGTGGCGTGGCGGTCGCCGAGCAGTCGATCAAGCTCACGGCCAAGGAAGAGACGGCCTGTCATGCCGAAGTGCGGATGGTGACTTCCGGGGACACCGTGTGGGATGCGGAACTCGTTCCCGATGATGACTGGTTTCCGGCGAACAATCACCTGTCGATGACGCTGCCGGTCCGCGGCAAGCCGCGTATCCTGGTGATTCATGAAAAGCCGGCGCAGATGCGGCCCTTCGAGCGACTGATGCGCGAGCAGGATGTGACGCTGGAAACCCGTGGTGCGCGCGGCTTGCCGGATTCCTTTGAAGAGATCCTCGCCTTCGATGCGATCATGCTGGCGGATGTGCCGGCGACGGCGATCTCGCCGAAGCAGATGGCATCGCTCAAGCGATACGTGACCGACTTCGGCGGGGGCCTGATCATGACGGGCTCGGAGAATACCTTCGGCATCGGTGGCTATTTCAAGACGCCGGTGGAAGAGGTGCTGCCGCTGGTCTCGCGTTTCGAGAAGGACAAGGAGAAGCCCTCGCTGGCGATGGTGCTGGTGATCGACAAGTCGGGCTCGATGTCGGGGACGCCACTGGCGCTCGCCCGGCAGGCAGCACGGAATGCGGCGGAATTATTGGGCAATCAGGACCAAATCGCGGTGATCGCTTTCGATGATCAGCCACAGCTGGTGCTCGACCTGACGTCGGCGGCGAATCGCGCGCAGGTCGCGGCGGCGATTGATTCGATCGCGGAAGGAGGGGGGACGAACATGCAGCCGAGCATCGTGCAGGCGCGCGATATCCTGCGTGGTGCGAGTGCCAAGCTGAAGCACGTGATCGGCCTGACGGACGGCCAGTTCGATCCGATGAACATCGTGGAGCTGTGCCGGGAGATGTCCGACTCCGGCATGACCGTGTCGACGGTGGCGATGGGAAATGGTGCGGCTGGCGACTTGCTGTCGCAAATGGCTGAAGCGGGGCGAGGTCGTTTCTATCAGGCGGATGCGCCGGAGAATGTGCCGCAGATCTTCACGCGTGAGACGATGCAGGCTTCGCGCTCGGCGATCAAAGAGGACCTCTACGAGCCGGCGGGTGTCACCGAGCATCCGATCATGGCGGGCTTTGAAAACGCGGCCTTTCCACCGGTGCTCGGCTATGTGATGGCGCGGCCGAAGCCGACGGCGCAGGTGCTTTTGGCCGTCGAGTCGGGTGATCCGCTGCTGGCGGTGGGGCGCTTCGGTCTCGGGACGGGCATCGCCTTCACCGGCGATCTGACCGAGCGCTGGGGCAGCGAGTGGCTGGCGTGGCAAGGCTGCGGGAAGTTCTGGGCGCAGGTGTTCCGTGGGGCATTGCGGAAGGAGGAGTCGGTGGGGATTGAGACCGCTTCCCATCAGGAGCGGGGTCGTTGGGACATTGATGTCCGTGCCACCGATGATGCAGGCCGCGCGCTTTCTTCGGTGCCGTGGACCGGGCACGCGCTGGATGACACGGGCAAGGAGTTCCCCGTGACGATCGAGGAGAGCGGGATCGGGCGTTATCGCGTGCGGGTTGATCCCGGGGATTCACAGCGGCTGACCTTGCGCTTGCATGATCCGGAACGCGGTAAGGTGAAGACCTTGCGTTGGGAGCGTGGGTATCCGGCGGAGTACCGGCTTTCCGGGCAGCCGGATGCGACGTTGGCCAAGGTCGAGAGCTTCACGTCAGCAGCGCCGCGGGATGGGATTCCGGTGGTGCGGATCCGGACCAGTGCGTTGCCGTGGGCTGGACTCGCGGCGATCGTGTTCATGATCGCGGGGATCGTGCTGCGGAGGGTGTGATTTGGTGGTGGGATGGGTAGTTCGGGCGGAATGAATTCCGCGCTCCCAGTGGCTGAAGCGTGGAACAGGCCCTTGGGAAGTGTGGGTCCCTCCAATGCCGCGTCGACGGAACGTCGACACCCCTTATTCCGGAGCGGCGCTGTCGCTTTGGGCGAGATTTCCGTGAGTTACCGCACCAACTCGAGCTCCACTTTCCGGAATTCAACCTCGGTGCCTTCGGCTTGCAGGGCGATCTTGCCCTTGGAGGCGGTGCATTTGGTGCCTGCGTTCACCTCGGTGCCATTCACGCTCACAGTCACGGTGTCGCCCTTGCAGGTGATGACCATGGTATTCCACTCGCCGAGCGGTTTTTCGGAGTCGTCGGTCAGGTTCTTGATGTTGCGCGCATCCTTGGGGCCGCCGCCGAACTTCTGGTCTCCCTTGATCGGGCGGCGCTTCTCCATGTCAGGGACCTCGATGTTTTCCTCGATGCACCAGAAGTCGCCGGCATTGCCCGACTCCATCTGCACCTCGATCGACTGCGGGAACATGCCGTAGAGCGCGCGGGGCTTCGACGCGTGGACGAGCACGCCGCAATTGCCGCCCTTGCCGGGAAAGCGATACTCCACGGTGAGGCGGTAGTTCTCGTATTCCTTGTCAGTCACCAGATGTCCGAGCGGCTTGCCGAGCGAGACGAGATTGCCATCGCGGACGATGAAGCTGGGCTGGATGTCCGGTTTCTTGTCGGCCTCCGGCACGTCGGCGGTCCAGCCGGCGAGGTCCTTGCCATTGAAGAGGGACACGGGCTCGGCGAGGGCGGAGGCGGAGAGGAGGCAAAGGAGTGCGAGGGATTTCATGGGCTTCTTCTACGGATTTTGACCAAAAGTCGTTTCAAACTAAAAAATCACAAGACGTTTGATCATGATCGAACGAAGGTGGCTTCGATCTCGCTGCCACGGGGTCACTCCCCAAGGGGAAATCGGGAATACCGCCCGGATCCGCGGCATCTTGGTCAACGTCAATTCCAGCTCTAGCCGCCGAGGCTTTCACAGGTCATGTGGATCGTTCTTTTTGCCCTTCGTTACAAGTACACCATCGGCGTTCTCGGTATCCTGATCCTGCTCTTCGGTGTGCTGTCGGCGCGCCGCATGTCCACCGACATCCTGCCGCGGGTGGATAGCCCGGAGATCACCATCGTATGGAGCTACAACGGCCTGAGCGCGGCGGAGATGGCGTCGAAGATCTCGTCCTTCTCCGAAATCGCGACGCTCAACAGCGTGGATGACCTGCTTGAGGTGCGCTCCGAGACCTCGAATGGCGTTGGCCTGGTGAAGCTGAAGTTCCAAGCCTACGTCGATATCAATACGGCGCTGGCCCAGGCGACCTCGGTGTCACAAACGATCATCCGGCGGATGCCGGCGGGGACCACGCCGCCGCTGATTATTCGAACGAGTCCCTCAAGCGTGCCGATCCTGCAGATGGTTATTTCGTCGGACACGATGACTGGCGGCCAGCTCTTCGACTACGCGCGGCTCACCTTGCGAGCGGCATTGCAAAGCGTGCCCGGGATGCGGATCTCGCTGCCCTATGGTGGCGCTGCGCGACAGGTGATGGTCGATCTTAACCCCGAGGCGCTCAATGCCTTCGATATCTCGGCGGCTGAAGTGAATGCCGCCGTGGGACGCCAGAATCTCACGCTGCCATCCGGATCCATCCGTGAAGGAGGGCGCGAGCTGCCGGTCGAGCTGAACGCCAGCCCGGAGAATATCCAAGGCTTCCTGGACCTGCCGATTCGCTCGGTGGATGGCCGCACGATCCTGCTGCGCGACCTCGCCAACGTCCGCGATGGCGAGGCGGTGAGCTCGAATGTTGCCCGCCTCAACGGCCAGAACGCCGTGATGATTTCCATCCTGAAACTCGGCAATGCATCCACTGTGGACATCATCGACGGGATCATGCAGCGCATGCCGGAGATCCGCGCGTCGGCTCCGCCGGGAATGAGCGTCGAGCCGATCTTCGATCAATCCGTCTTCGTCCGCGCGGCGGTGCATGGCGTGGAGCATGAGATCATGCTGGTGGGTGGCCTGGTGGCCGCAGTGGTGCTGCTGTTCCTCGGTTCATGGCGGTCCACGCTGATCGTGCTGACCTCGATCCCGCTCGCATTGCTGTGCTCGATCATCGGCCTCTCGCTGGTTGGAGCGACCTTCAACCTGATGACCCTCGGCGGCCTCGCGCTGGCGATCGGTATTCTCGTGGATAATGCACTGGTCGAGATCGAGAACATCAAGCGACAGATCTCGCTCGGAAAGACGGTGAAGCAGGCGATCGTGGATGGAGCGCGAGAGGTTGCGTTCCCGGAATTCGTTTCCACGATTTCGATCTGTATCGTCTTCCTTCCGATCTTCCTGCTGAGCGGCACGGCGTCGTATGTGTTCCGGCCGCTCGCGCTGGCGGTGGTGTTCGCGATGATTGCGAGCTACCTGCTGGCACGCACGCTGGTGCCGACGCTGGCCTCGATCATCCTGCCTGCGGAAGCGGCGGCGGAGAAGAAGCGCGAGGGCAAGCCTGCGCGGGGCTTGGGAATGATCCATCACGGCATTGAAAGTGGTGTGGATCGCCTGGCCGAATTCCAAGGCGGCATCCTGCGTTTCCTGATGCGCTGGAAGATCGTGATCCTGATCCCGGTGCTGATCGCCGCGTCGATCGGTGTTTTCTCCGCATGGAAGTCAGGCCGTGAGTTCTTCCCGAAGACGGACGCGGGACTGATCCGCTTGTTTGTTAGAATTCCCAGCGGGATCCGGGTCGAGGACACGGCACGGGCGATGGCTGACATCCAGCGTGAGATCCGCACGGTGATCCCGGCGAATGAATTGCAGTTCATCGTGGAAAACATCGGTGCGCCATCGTCGATCAACCAAGCCTACGTCGAGACGACTTCGGTCACCTCTGCCGATGGCGAGATTCTGGTGCAGCTGCATGGGGAGCACGGGCCGAGCGCTGGCTATGAAGAGAAGATCCGCGAGATGCTCGCGGCGAAGTTTCCGGATGTTCAGTCGTTCTTCCGGCCTGCGGATGCGACCAGCCAGACGCTTGCATCGGGAGCGCCCACCACGTTCGAAGTCCGTTTCATGGGCCGCGATGTTCCGGGAAATCTGGTGCTTGCGAAGAAGCTGCGCGATGATTTCTCCAAGGTTCGCGGTGCGGTGGACGTGACCTTGCGCGAGGTGCTGGATCAACCGGGCTACGCGATCCGCGTCGACCGTGCGCGCGCCGCGACCTTTGGCATTGCGCAGCAGGATGTCGCCAATGCGATGCTTGCCGCGCTCGGTAGCGGCGGCTCGGTGGCCCCGAACTACTGGTCGGATCCATCGACGGGTGCGGCTTACGATGTGCAAGTCATCGCTCCACCGACGAACCTGAACAGCGTCGAGCAGCTGCTCAACCTGCCTATCCGTGCGTCTGCCGGAACGAGTGCGCCGGTGCCCTTGCGTGCCTTCGCCACGGTCATTGAAAAGAAGGCTCCCGCGAGTGTCTCGCGCACCACCTTGCAGCCGACCTTTACCCTCGTGGCCAATGCATCCGGCCGTGATCTCGGCAGTTTGACCAATGAGCTCGAGGGCATGCTGGCCAATCTGCGGAAGCAACAGAAGCCAGGGAACAAGATCGAGCTGACCGGCCAAGCGGCGCTGATGAAGTCCGCCTACTCCGAGCTGATCGGTGGCCTCGGCCTTGCCGCGGTGCTGGTGTTCTTGGTGATGGTGGTGAACTTCCAGTCGTGGACGCTGCCGTTCGTGGCGATCAGCGGCTTGCCGGTCGCGGTGTCGGGAGCGCTGTTCGGGCTGTGGGTGACGGGCACCCCGCTGAGCGTGCCGGCGCTGATGGGCATCATCATGGTGGTGGGTGTGTCCACGGCGAACAGCGTGCTGGTGAGCAGCTTCGCCCGTGACCGTTTCGACCAAGGGGAGTCCGCGATGGATGCTGCGATCGAAGCGGCGACGACGCGCTTGCGGCCGGTGATGATGACGGCGCTGGCGATGATCCTCGGCGTGATTCCGATGGCGCTGGGCCACGCGGAAGGTGGCGAGCAGAATGCGCCGCTGGGTCGCGCGGTGATTGGTGGACTTCTTTTCGGGACGATGGCTTCGCTGTTTATCGTGCCGGTTGCATTCGCCTTCGTGCGCGCCAGATTTTATCCGAAGAAGGACGAGAGCGAGGAGGCTCTCGATGATGCCGTGCTTGCTGCCCCGACCTCCTGATGAACGTGGACGGCAGGTCCACATCGCGTCGACCGAAGGTCGACACCCCTTGAATTTTGCCATGATCGCTCGAACGCTTCCCTTCCTTTTCGTTGCCACCGCATTTGCCCAGGAGGCTGTCACGGTGCGCACGGTAGCTCCGGCTCCGGCAACGGAGGCACGCACGTTTGACCTGCCGGGGCGTACCGAGCCGGTGGAGCAGGCGCGCATCTTTTCCCGGGCCACGGGCACGGTGAAGGAGCGACCGGTGGATATCGGCGACCGCGTGAAGGAGGGCGACACGCTGGCGGTGATCGATATTCCCGACATCGATCGCGAGCTGGAGGCCGCAAAGGCTTCGGTGGATCAAGCGGTTGCCAAGGCGGACATCGCTCGCAGTACTTCCAACCGCACGACCGGTTTGCTGAATTCGCAGGCGGTGTCGAAGGAGGAGGCGGAGCAGCGTCAGGCTTCGGCTGCGGAACTTGAGGCTGGGGTGCGAGCGGCCAAGGCCGAGGTGGGCCGGTTGGAGGAGCTGAAGAACTTCGCGGTGGTGAAGGCGCCTTTCCAGGCGACCATCGCCGCGCGGCGGATTGACCGCGGCGATTTCGTGCGCGGTGATTCGGCCACCACGAGCGAGTGGATGTTTCACATCGTGCGGCTGAACCAGTTGCGATTTGCGGTGGCGGCTACGCCTGATGTGGCGCTGCGGCTTACGCCGGAAAGTGAGGCCACGGTGAAGTTTGCGGAGCTACCTGGTCGGAATTTTCCGGCGAAGGTCAGCCGGTCGAGCAAGCTTTTCGACACGGCTACCGGGACGATGCGTGTGGAGCTCCTGCTGGAGAATCCGGACTTCACCTTGCCGGCGGGCCTCACTGGCACGGTGGCGTTCAAGCTGCCGCCTGCGCCGGGGACCTACCTGTTGCCGAACAACACGTTGGTGCTGCGCGATGGCAAGTCGTTCGTGTCCGTGGTAGAGGACGGAAAGGTGAAGCTCATCGACGTGCTGCCTGGTCGAAATCTCGGTCCACAGATGGAGGTGACTTCCGCGGCGCTGAAGGCGGAGAGCCAGGTGATCGTGAGCCCGAATGCGATGCTGCGGCCGGGTGATGCGGTTACGGCCAGTCCGTTGGTGGCGGGGAAGTGAGGAGTGTGGACTTGCGTCCACACCGTGTCGACGGAACGTCGACACCCCTTATCCGATCTGCCGCGCTGCTTGCAGGGTGTTCTTCATCAGCATGGCGATGGTCATGGGACCGACGCCGCCGGGGACGGGCGTGATGGCAGAGCACTTGGGAGCGACTTCGTCGTAGGCGACGTCGCCTACGAGGCGGTAGCCGCTCTTTTTGGTCGCGTCTTCGATACGGTTGATGCCGACGTCGATGACGACGGCGCCTTCCTTGACCCAATCGGCCTTGACCATTTCGGGGCGGCCGACGGCGGCAACGATGATGTCGGCGCGGCGGCAGATGGCGGCGATGTCCTTGCTGCGTGAATGGGCGACAGTGACGGTGGCGTCCGAGCCCTTGGCCATGAGGAGCAGGGCCATCGGCTTGCCGACGATCATGCTGCGGCCGATGACGACGGCTTCGGCACCGGCGGTTTTCACGCCAGCGGCGGCGAGCAGGCGCATGCTGCCAGCGGGGGTGCAGGGGACGAAGCCGGTCTTATCTTCGAGGGCAAGCTTGGCGACGTTCTCGGGATGGAAGCCGTCCACGTCCTTGCGCGGGTCGAGCGCGCGGATGATGGCTTCCTCGTCGATGTGCTTCGGCGGCGGGCTTTGCACGAGGATGCCGTGGATGGCGGGATCGGCATTGAGTTCCTGGACGACGGCGAGGAGTTCTTCCTGGGTGGTCTCGGCGGGGAGAACGATCTTGCGAGAATAGATGCCGAGGTCGCCGCAGGTGCGGACCTTGGAGCCGACGTAGACGTGTGATGCCGGATCGTCGCCCACGAGCACGACGGAGAGGCCGGGGGTGATGCCCTTGGCTTTCAGTTCGGCGACTTCGCTGCGGCACTCTTCGAGCACGGCGGCGGCCACGGCCTTGCCATCAATTACGGAACTCATCGTAGGTGGTCGGAATCAGGTTTGGCGCCGCGGAGCATGATCTGCTCGAGGCGGAGGCGCCACGTTTCGAAATCATCTTCGGAGAGCCCCTCGGGCACGGCAAGCGTCTCATCGAAAATGACGCGCACCTTGCTGCCGGGGGCGGGGACGGCGAAGCGGTCCCAGGTTTTCAGCTCGCGGCAGGAGGAATACTCAACGTGGATCGGGACGATCGGGGCTCCGCTGGCTTCGGCGAGCTTGATGATGCCGGGCTGGATGATGTGCTTGGGGCCGCGGGGGCCATCGGGAGTGATGCAGACGTCGGTGTTTTCCCGGAGCGCCTTTCGCATGGCGACGAGGGCGGCGACGCCGCGGCGGGAAGAGGAACCGCGGACTGAGCCGATGCCGAAGACGCCGACGGCGCGGGCGAGGGCGGCTCCATCATGGCTGGCGCTGGTGAGGACGACCGCCTGGCGATGGCTGCCGCAGGATTTCTTCCAGGCGGCGGGCATCGTGAAGATGCGGTTGTGCCAGAGGCAATAGATCACCGGGCCGGGGATGCCGCCGGGGCGGGTGAGTTCACAGCGGTCGGTGATCTCGAAGCGCAGGGTGGAGCACCACGCTTGCATCAACCGGCCGGCGAAGGTGCCGAGCTTGGTGGCCTTGTCGCTTTCGCGAACCTCGGAGCGGTCGCCAGCCATTACAGGAAACCTCCCGCGTGGAGGGTCTCGACGAGGTACTGCTGGCGGGCCAGCAGGTCCTGGTAGAACTCGTGCCGCTGCGGATCGGGATCGCGGCGGGTGGAATCGTCCATGGTGACGATGTAGCCGGCGATTTCGTCGAAGCCGAGGGACTCGCCATTGAGGCGGAAATAGACGACCGCCGCTTGCATGGCGGCGCCGAGCAGGGAGCCGCCACTGACCGCCACGGAGGCGACGGGAACGCCAAAGACGTCCGCGAGAAGCTGGTGGAAGGCTGGTCCTGCATCGCGGCTGACGCGGACTCCGGCGGGCTCGAAGCCGAGGTCGCGGAGGCGGCTGAAGCCGTAGCCGAAGCCGAGGGCGAGGCCTTCCGCAGAGGCGCGGGCGAGATTTCCGGGAGTGAAATTGTCCAGCGTGACGCCGTGGAGGACGCCGGAGGCATCCGGCAGGCGCGGGGTGATTTCGCCGCGGAGGTAGGGGAGGAAGAGCAGGCCGTCTGCTCCCGCTTCGGTGCTGGCGAGGGCTTTTTCGAATTCGGCGGCGGACCAGCCGTAGTGGCGGCGAACGAGTTCGAGGGCGGAGACGGCATTGGCCATGCCCATGCGGGTCAGCCAGCGGCCGGAGGCATCGCAGAGGATGGAGGCCTCGCCTTGAAAATCCACGGTCGGGCGATCGGAAACGGCGGAAAGCGAGCCATCGGCGGAAAGATCGGCGACCACGGCGCCATTTCCCGCGGCACCGACCGCGAGGGCGGCGAGGGCGGCGGCTCCGGAACCCGGAGCGACGATGACGCTATCCGGCAGTCCCCACGAGCGGCAGAGGGCGGGACGAAGTTGGCCGCGTGGCTGCATCGGCGAAATGCCGGGCGGCAGCATGTCGAACACGCGCGAGTCGATGAACTCCATTAGCTCGCCGCTCCATTTCCGCTGCGGGACATTGAAGAGGCCGGTGGTGGCGGCGGAGCCAGCCTCAATGCCGGCCTCGCCAGTCAGCCAGTAGCCGATGAAATCCTGCGGCGTCATCAGCCGCGCCGCGCGTTGGAAATGGTAGGGCTCGTGCTGCTTCAGCCAGAGGCACTGGGCGGCAAGCGAGCCGGCGTCAATGGGATTGCCGCAGAGCTCGATGAGGCCGGGGGCACCGCCGAAGGCGCGGGCGATTTCGTCGGCCTGGCGCTGGGCGGAGCGGTCGATGCCGAGCTTGGCAGGGCGGACGATGCGGTTGTTTTCGTCGAGGACGACCATCCCGCCGGTGGGGGCGGTGATGCCGATGCCGGCGACTGCGCCGCGGGCATCGCCGAGGGTTTCGAGGACCTGGCGCATCGCCTGGTCGGCGGCGGCGATCCACGATGCCGGGTCCTGCTCGCGATAGCCGTCCGGCAGCCCCTCGACCCAGGTATGGGCGGCCACGGCTTCGGCCGCGACGGTGGCGGCTTCGAGGTCCAATGCCACCACGCGGGTGGCGGCGTGGCCGATTTCGATTCCTAGGAAGTGCATGCCTCGTTGCTCGGGCGAGGGAACTCGGTGGGGGTTGCGTTAGATTTTCCGGTGGGGCGGGGCTTGGCAAGGTTGGGAATGCCGAATGTGGAATTTCCGAAGGTGGAGGAAGGCGATTCCGGCATCCGGAAATTCTGCATTCGGCATTTTGCCTTTCCGGTGCATCGTCACTCCGTGAGCGATTTCGAAGAAAAAGTCCGCGAGGCACTTTCGTCACCGAAGAACCAGGGCGAGCTGGCTGACGCGGATGCGGTCGGGACGGTCGGTTCGCCGGATTGCGGGGACATGCTGCGGATGTGGCTGAAATTCACCGAGAAGGACGGGAAGAAGGTGATCGACCGGGCGTCGTTCCAGTCCTTCGGCTGCCAGACGGCGATCGCGGTGGCGTCGATGGCGACGGAGTTGCTGAAAGGGAAGACGGCGGAGGAAGCGCGCGAGCTGTCGGCGAATGAGCTGACCGGTGACCTTGGGCCGCTGCCGCCGATGAAGATCCATTGCGGACAGCTGGTGGAAGGGGCGCTCAAGAACGCGCTGGACCAGACCCCGGCGGAAGCGCCGAGGGCGGTGGGGACGACGCTTTCCGAGACGATGAAGCAGCCGGCGGGGAAGATCCGGATCGTGCCTGTCGAGTGATTCCCGGGTTCCACCAGGCGGCTGATTTTCCCGGAGACGCAGGGGGCGGATTTTGTTAGTTTTCCCGCCGTGTCGAAACGGGTTGTGATCATTTGCCTGTCCCTCTGCCTGGTGGGATGTGTCTTTGGCTGGGGCCTTGGCGGCCTGCTGCTGACCGGTGGCTACAGGCACCCGGGAGGATGGTGGCCGATGCTGCTCCTGCTAGGAGGCTTCCTGTGCCTGCCGGCGGGGATCGGAATGATCATGGGCTATCGGCTCGGCCGGACCGTGGCGGTGGCAGCATTCGCGGTCGGCTATCTGGCGTGTGCCGCGATGTTGGTGGCTCCGCTGCTCCAGGCGGGCGTGATCGACATTGCGATCAATGGCAGCCGGGCAGGCTATGGCGTGTATGCCGCCGGGTCCTTGATGCTGCTGGGGGTAGTGCTGCTCTTGCACTGGACGCTCTACACGCCGTCCTTTGAGGATCACCTGGCCTGAGCGGCGGGAAATCCGGTTTGCGGTTTCTTTCTCGCCCTTGCGTAAAAGTGCAGCTTTCTTCCGTAGCCATTCAAATTCATTCACCCGACTGGCCCCGTGCTCGAGCTCAAGGAAGTTAGTTTCACCATCAAAAAGGACGGCGAGGACGTGAACCTCGTCGACAAGGTCTCCATCAATGTCCCCCGCGGGCACTTCATGGCAATCGTCGGGCCCTCGGGTTGCGGCAAGACGACCCTGCTGAAGACCATCGCGGGCCTGAACCCGGAGTCTGCCGGGGCGCTGTTCTGGGAGGGGCGGAATCTCTCGGAGGAGGGTGACCTTGATCCGTCCGAGATCGGCTACGTGCCGCAATTCTCGATCGCCTACGATCCGCTCACGGTGGACGAGTCGGTGGAGGCCGCAACCCGCCTGCGGGTAAGGACGCGGGATACGGAAGAGCTCGACGGCCGGATCGACCGGGTGCTGGAGGAGACCGGGCTGACGGCGATCGCGGATCGTCAGGTGAAGGTGCTTTCCGGTGGCCAAAAGCGCCGTCTGGGGCTGGCGATGGAGCTGGTGTCCGATCCGAAGCTGCTGCTTTGCGACGAGGTGACGAGCGGTCTCGATCCAAGGTCGGAGCGGGAGATCGTGCGGCTGTTGCATGACCTGTCACGCCGGGAGGGGCGGATCGTGCTGTCGGTCACGCACTCGCTGGCGCATCTTGAACTCTACGATTCCATCCTGGTGCTGCACGAGGGGCGGGTGGCCTACCACGGCCCGCCGGACCAGCTGAACCACTATTTCTCGGTCCACGACACCGAGGAGGTTTATCCCAAGCTCGCCACCCAGACCTCCGAGCGCTGGCAGAGCTCGTGGATGAAGCATCGCGGGCCGTACTACTCGAAGCTGGACCGGAACCGGACCAAGCTGGTCGATTCCGGCGGGCTGCACTTGCCGGTGGTTCCCGAGCTGGTGCCGACGGCGGAAGAAGAGAGGGATCAGGAGAAGGACAAGGAGCAGGAAAAGGAGAAGCCTCAGGGGGAGAAGATCCGCACTCCGGGGTTCTTCGCGCAGTTCACCACGCTGCTGTCGCGGCGGTGGCGGATCTTTTTCCGGGACCGGGGGCAGCTGTTTCTCCAGCTAGCCATCATCCTGTGCTTTCCAGTGCTGGTGACCCTGTTCAAGGACAATGCCAACGGGCAGATTGCGAACCTTTCGGACACGCGGAAGACCAATATCGAGGCTGATATCAGGGAGTCGGCAACGGTGAAGCAAGATCAGGTGAAGGTCGGCTCCGCGGTCTCGGGGATCATCATGTTCCAGGTGATCCTGCTGTCGCTGATGGCCTCGAACAACTCGGCCCGCGAGATCGCCGGCGAGCGACCGATCTTTGAGAAGGAGAAGTTCGGGGGCTTGAGGCCCACCGCCTATCTGGCCAGCAAGATCACCTTCCTCGCCTGTCTGGTACTGGCGCAGTCGCTATGGATGGCGGTCTTCGTCAACTTGTTCGCGCCGTTTCGAGGAGGCGCGGGAGGGTTCGAGAGCCATATCATCTTCCTGCTGTTGGTGAATGGGGGCATGACCGCGATTTGTCTCGGGATCTCAGCGCTGATGCGGACGGCAGAGCAGGCATCGCTGCTGTCGATTTATCTCGTCGGGTTCCAGCTTCCGCTGTCGGGCGCGGTGCTGGCCTTGCCGTCCTCGATCGAGGGGATCACGCGGCCATTCATTTCCGCTTATTGGGCATGGTCGGGTAGCGTGGGGGCGCTGGAGCCGAAGGTGCTGGAGGCGGTCAAGACGGTGATCAGCACCTCGATTTCCGCCCAGCAGACGTGCATTTATACCCTTGGTTTCCATGTGGCTGCGGGCCTGATCGCGGCTTGGATTGGCACCCGACGGCACCAGTGGGATTGAGGGATTTTGCGTAGATCGTCCGGGTCTTTCGCCGGGGGCCAGTCGTAATTTGTAAAAAGTCGTGAAACGCCCGGAAAATCGTGGAAACTTGCGCTTACCGGGAACGTTAAGGACTGAGCTTTTAACGAAACCCACCACTGTATCATGGCTCGACGCGCCAGTTCTGGAATCAAGCCCGGTCTTTTGATCGGGATCGCTGCTGCTGTGGCTGTCGCCTTCTTCGGCGGCAAGGCCCTCCTCGGGAAGCGGAACGACAGCTACCCGAACATGGCCACCATCAACATGTCAGATGTGATGGACGGCGTGTCCCTGCGGGATAACGAATATGTGGTGGAGGGAACCGTGGATGAGAAATTCTACCATGGCGACAGTCCAAACCAAGTGGTGAGCCTGAAGGTCAACGACCGCACGGGGGACCAGTTCCTCCCCGTCGAGATTCCGGCCAACCTGACGAAGTTCAACATCGAGCGTGCGCAGCGCTACCGCATGAAAGTCCGCATCCGCGAAGCCGGCATCGCGGTCGCCACCGGCATCAACCCCCTCTGATGGATCGTCCCGCCATGAAATCCTTCCTATCCCTTGCCCTGCTCGCCACCACCGTCATTGCGCCGGGCCAGGTGCTGCATCCTGATGCCCGCGAGAAAGTGACCAATCCTCCGGCGCCGCAGAAGTCGGATGACACGGTGATCCAGCGCCAGCCGGAGGAGAAAAAGCAGTCGAGTCCGATGGGGAACGACCTGCCGTTCTTCGATCCGTCCGCGGAGACCGTTTCGTGGAATGGCCACACGTGGGCGGCCTCCGACAACCGGCTGTTCTCCGCACGCTTCGAGCGCTACCTCAACCAGCCGGAGGATAATTCGGAGAAGGCTCAGGAATATCGGAAGACGATCGATGACATCCTGGCACTGGTATCGCCGCACCATGAAGGTGGCCCGGATTTCCCGTCGGCGCTGAAGCTGCTGCCGAAGGCGTCCACTTTCCCAGGCGATGCGAAGCTCTGCGATTCGCTGTCCCAAGCGATCTACGCGGCGGTGCTGTCGAAGAAGGACGTCAAGATGACCAAGGAGATTCTTGAGGCTCTGGAGACGGAGAAGAAGCGGCTCATTCACAACGCGGATGTCATTGCGGAGGGCACCGAACTCAGCGCGGTCCAGAAAACCGGCGGTGGTGGCGGCGGTGGTGGCAATAACCAGAACCAGACCCGCGGCGGAGCACAGCCCAAGCCCGGGACTGGCACCGAGTCGGTGGAGTATAAAGAAAGCGTTCGCCGGGTCGTGGAGATCGAGGCGATGCGCAAGGCGAACCAAGCCAAGGGCGAGGTGCAGCTGCTGCAGGCGAAGGTTGAGTACCAGACACTGATCCTGCAATTTTTCGTGCAGCGCCGCTTCGAGCACGTGCTGATGGCGTCGAGGTTCTACTATCAGATTTTCAACGACGGGGACAGCAACCTGCACATCGACAGGAAGTCGGACATGTCGAAGCTCTTCAGCGAGAGCCTTGGCACCAGCCCGACGGTGTCGGTGCTCGATTCGCTCGCTAGCGAGGCCATCCGCGATGTGGACCAAGGCGTGGAAGCTTTCACGTTCCTGCTGGAGAAGCAGGAGTATCAGAGTGCGGCCAAGCGCCTGAGCGAAGCCTACATGGTGGGCGAGTTCATGCCGGCCATCGGCACGCTGCCGCGCGAGCAGAAGCGCAAGGTGCTCGAGTTCGTGCGTGAGTCTTACAAGCTGCTCGCGGCGATCGATTCGAAGGACTACACGACCGCGGGTGAGTTGACGAAGAAGCTCAAGGCGATGTCCGGTGACTTCGATGCGACCAAGCCGGAGGCCGCGATCGCGACCTACACGCGGGTCAGCAGCATGCACATCGATGCCGCCAAGCTCGCTGCCTCCAAGGGCGACAACGAGAAGGCCGCGCTGGAGATCAAGAACGCCATGGAGGTATGGCCGCAGAATCCCAAGCTGGCCGAGTTCGACAAGCTCGTGGAAGCGGGCGGCGGCATGGCGGTGGCGAAGAACGATTTCGACCGCTTGCTCAGCGAGAAGAACTACCGCGAGGTCTTCCGCCGCCAGTATGAACTGGCACCGGCAATCGCGGGCGATGCCGCGCGCGAGGATGCCTTCAAGCAGATCATCACCAACCTGACCCGCATCGAGGGTGCGCTCGGCAAGGCGAAGGAGTTCAGCAAGATGGAGCAGAATGTGGCGGCGTGGGAACAGCTCGCGGCGCTGCGCAAGGAATTCCCGGATGATCCGAATCTCGGAGTTGAGATCGAGAAGCTGGTGTCCAACGGCAAAGATGTGGCAAACTTTACCCAAGCGTTGAATCGCGCCCGCGAATTCGAGGAGCGTCGCGACAAGCAGGTGGGAGCCGCGCTCTCCTGGTATCTCAAGGCGCGCTCGATTTATCCGCGCAGTGAGATGGCGGAAGCCGGCATCCAGCGGATGCTCCGTGAGATCCTGCCCGACAATGGCTCGAAAGACGAGGCCAAGAGGGATAGGGATGGGAAGGAGTAAGGGGTGTGGACCTTGCGTCCACGCCGCGTTGACCGAAGGTCAAGGCCCCTTGTAGCGATAGCCGGTGCCGCGGACGGTCTCGATGATTTCGGGGCGCGCGGGGTCGGCTTCGATCTTCTTGCGCAGCATCAGCACGTGCTGGTCGAGCGTGCGGGAGTCGGGGAAGTAGTCGAGGCCCCAACAGGCGTCGAGGAAGGCATCGCGGCTGACCGGCTTGCCGGCGTGGCGGTGGAGCAGTTCCAACATCGAGACCTCGCGGCGGGACAGTTCGATTGTCTTGCCCTTCCGTACCGCGACGAGGGCATCGGGGCGGACGTTGAGATCCCTCATTTCGAAGGAGCGGCCATTTTGAGGCGCTACCCGACGGAGGGCGGCGCGAATGCGGGCGATGACTTCGGCACGGGTGAAAGGCTTGCGGATGAAATCGTCCGCGCCAAGGCCCAGTCCGACAACCACGTCGGCTTCCTCATTCTTCGCGGAGAGGAATAGGATCGGCACCGAGGGATCGGTGGCGCGGATGCGACGACAGACTTCGAAGCCATCCACGCCGGGCATCATGATGTCCAGGCAGAGCAGCTGCGGTCGGTGCTGTGCCCATAGCTCCAGGGCCTGCTTGCCATCGACGGCGGACAAGGTGTGGAAGCCTTCGTCCTCGATGCAGGCGGCGAGGGCATCGAGCGTCAGCGGATCGTCTTCGGCGAGAAGGATGGTCATGCGACTTCGGAGTGAACGATGGCGAGATGGGGAGGAGCGGGCAGATCGAGCTCGAACACGGAGCCCGTCTCCGATGAACATAGTAGCAAATCGCCGCCCATGCGGCGGGCGAGGTCGCGGGCGATGGCGAGGCCGAGGCCGGTACCGCTGGCACCTTCGCTCACGCCGCCGTGGACCCGCTCGAAGGGCTCGAAGATTTTCTCACGCGAACGAGCGGGGATGCCGGGCCCGCGGTCGCTCACACGCAGCTTAAGGCGGTCGTTCTCCATCGAGGTGGTCAGGCCGAGCCAGCCACCGCTGCTGGCGTACTTCTCGACGTTGGAGAACAGGTTGCCGGCGATCTGGGCGAGGGCGTCGGGGTCGAGCCGGGTGCTGTTAGAGGCGCCGCGTTGCCATTCAACGCTCACCTTCCGGCGATCGAGCGATGGCTGGAATTGGGCGAGCATGTCTTCCACCACTTGATCGGGGATGCAGGCGGTTGGTGCGAGTTCGAGGGTCTTGCGCTCGCTGCGAGAGAAGGTGAGGACATTCGAGACGAGGCGGCCAAGGCGCCGGACTTCCTCGTGCACCAGGGTGAGCCTCTTTTTCGCTTCGGCGGGCCGTGGTTCAAGCGAGCGGCCGGCGAGGTCGAGATTGAGCAGGATGTTCGTGAGCGGTGTGCCGAGTTCGTGAGAGACGCGATTGACGAAGGAGACGCGTTCCTCGGCCAAGCGAAGGGCGCGGCCTTGCTGGATCTGGAGGTAGATGCCGGTGAGCAAGAGCGTGCAGGCGATGGCTCCGGCGAGAATGAGCGTGGCGGTATCGTGCGTAGTGCTGGTCTTGAGCTTGTCCCAGGCGAGGACCTGCCACTCGCCGAGGCCGGTGCGGTGAGGCAAGACCAAGGCGGCGGGGCCGGAGTGTTCGCCTTGCAGGGTGAGGACGGTTTTTCCGCCCGGGCCCTCGATGGCGACACGCTCGTCCGCTTCGCGCAGCGGCTTCAGGGGATTCTCCTGCCAATCGGTGAGGTGCTTGGCGAGTGCTTGTCCCAGCTCCTCTTCATCGATGACGAAGGCGGCGAAGGTCGATGGATCAACGCGGACCCAGTGGGCCCGGTACCCGGGTTTGGGGGCCGGCAGCCAACCTCGATTGCCGGCCTGGCCCAGCAGGACTCCGCGTGGCAACATGATCGCATTGCGAGGGGGCAATTGGCCTTCTTCGCCTTCCGCCACCACTTCGGGAATGCTGCCACCGGGGCGGAACAAAGGTCTCTTCCCCGGAAACTCGGCGTCCCTGCGGCCCCCTTTGAACAGGTAGAGGGTGCGGAGTCCGAAGAGGTTCTCGCAGCTCTTGATCGTTTGGTCGCGGGGGAGGTAGGTGCTGTAGCTCGCGACGCTTGCGAGATGTTCGGCGTACAGGGAGTCGAGCCGGTCGAGTTCGCTGCGCCAGTGGGCGGCGAAGTCGAACAGGCGGCCGCGGTCGGCGGGGATGCGCTCCTCCACGTTGCGACGGGCCAGCCGCTCGCCGCCCCAGAGAATCAGGGCAGCGGCGGCAAGCAGGGGACCAAGCGTGATCCAGAAGCTCCTCATTTCTCCGGAGTGACGGCGACGACTTTGGCCGTTACGAAAGCAAACCAGACGCGGTTGGCGGAGTCAGCATCGACTTTCGACACCGGCGGGCGGCTCAGCGTGCTCAGCAGCTGTGGTTGACCTCCCCGAAGAGTGTAGGCCGAGCGCAACTCTTGGGACTCGAAGACTGGCGTTTCCGTCGCGGACGCCGTTGCTCCCCATTTGGAACGATCGGCGAGGCTGACGAAGGCAGGCGCGATCCGAAGGTCGATGATCCGGTTATCCATCGCCAGCGTGGGTTCGATTTCCAAGGTGAACCCCAGGTCGCGGGTTTTGAAATCGGCTGGCAGTGCCTTGGCAGTGGTGGTTAGGGCGGTGTCGGAAGCAGATGGCGATTGCTTCTCGCCCGGGTTTGGCGCGGGCAGATAGGAGGCGGGGTAGATGAATTCGCTGGTCCCTTTGAGGACGGATTTTTCTCCCGAGCGAGCGCGGAGGACGGCGAAGCCTTCTTGCTTGGCCTTGTTCTTGGTGACGCGAGCAGTGAGTTCCTTGTAGAGCGCGGGATCGTCTGGCTGGCCCTGATAGAGGGCGGCGGCCTCGGACTTTTCGATCGAGAAGGTTTCGAAGCAAACCGAAATGAGTCTCGGGATGTCGTCTCCTTGCGGCGTCAGGTTTGCTTGGCCTCGGACGAACGGATCGTCAGCGCCCAAGGACGGTTGCACGGTGCCGGAGAGTATGCCTGCCAGCAGCAGGGCAGGGAAGATGTGGATGAATGTTTTCATGGCTCTGCTGGAATCTTAGTGCCGGGGGACGGAGAGGATTTTCGGGGTTACGAAGGCAAACCAGATGCGGCCCGTTGCCTCGGCATCGGCTTTCGACGCCGGCGGACGGCTCATGGTTCCCAGGAGTTGGGTCTGGCCGGTCAGCATGGTATTCGCCGTGGACAGCGACTGGACCTCGAACACAGGGGTTTCGATTCCTGAGTCCGCGGGGCCCCACTTGGTGCGGTCGGCCAGGGTGACGATGATGGGTTCGATGCGGAGATCGATGATGCTGTCGTTCCCGCCGATGGTGGGTTCGATCACCAGGCTGAGTCCGAGATCGCGGGTCTTGAAGTCGGTCGGGAAAGGGAGGGCGCTGGTGGGTGCCGCGACTGCCGGAACGGGGGCGGCAGGGGCAGGTGCGGCGGCGGGATTGGAGGGCTTGGGCGCGACACCACCGGCGGGCTGCGGTTTTACGGCGGGGGTGGTGTCCGGCAGGTAGGAAGCCGGATAGATGAACTCAGAGGTATTCTTGAGCGCGGCCCGCTCTCCCGAGCGAGCCCGCAGGACGACGAAGTTCTCCTGCTTCGCCTTGCCCTTGGCGACGCGGGAGGTGATCTCCTTGTAGAGAGCGGTATCGCTCGGCTGGCCGTTGTAGAGTGAAACGGCGTCGGCCAAGCTCACCGAGAAGGTCTCGAAGGTGATCGAGATGAACTTGGGGCTATTGTC
Organism: Luteolibacter sp. Y139; assembly: GCF_038066715.1. Lineage (NCBI taxonomy): Bacteria > Pseudomonadati > Verrucomicrobiota > Verrucomicrobiia > Verrucomicrobiales > Verrucomicrobiaceae > Neoluteolibacter > Neoluteolibacter soli. The sequence continues at coordinate 92,142 of NZ_JBBUKT010000004.1, forward strand.
CCTTTGGGGAATTTCCTCACCCTGACCCGGGGCGAAGGGATCGACCGATTCCTGGGCGGATTTCGCCGTGACCGACAGGACGCCCGCCAGCAGCAGGGCGGGGAAGATGCGGATGGACTTCTTCATGACCCCGCCAGCATCGCAGGTCGACGACGCTGGCAGGTCAAATGGATGTCAAAAACGCGGCGTGGCTTTTCTCAGCCCGCGATCACGAACTTCGGATCGAAGAAGGAGACGGCTTTCACGCTGCCGTCCGGATCATCGTAGAGGACGACCACGTAGTTGCCCTTTGCCTCGGGGCGGAAAACGGCGAGCGGGACATCGTTGTTCCGGGCATAGACGTAGAGGTCGCGCGGGGCGGATCCGAGATCGATGCTGGTGGTCATCAGTCGCTTGGCGCTGTTAGGAGTCTTCTTCTCTTCGCCCTCGCGCATGGTGGAGAACAAGGTTTCGGGCTCCTTGCAGACGCTCAGCACGGTGAGACGATAGCCGCTTTCCACGTCGCGCTGCTTCAGCTTCAGGATGCGCATTTCCCAGTGCTCCGGCTTGTCGCCTTCGGCCGGCATCTTCTCCGCGAAGGAGACGATGTTCATCGTCTCGCCGACGCCGATGGGGATGCTGGTGGAGCCTTCGGTGACGCCCTCGCGGGTGATCTTGACCTTCTTGGCGCCGGCCTTGAGGCCGATGCCGCCGGTGCGCTGGCCGAGCTTGTAGCCTTTCGGGAACTGGTCCTCGCCATCGATTTCAAGGTGGACATTGCCGGTGCCAGCGCCGACGGCGTTGACCAGACGGATGAAGCCGACCTTCGGCTTTTCCTCGTCCTGGGCACGGGCGGCGAGGGGAAGGGCGATCAGGAGTCCGGCGATCACGCGCCGCGACCAAGACTTAAAAGTCGTTTTCATGGGTCACTCGGGGACGATAGGTGGCTGTATCAATGGTGTCGTCGTCCTTCCGCTTGCCGGGATCGGCGAAGACGGTGAAGGACTTCTTGCACTCGGAGAGAACTTCGGGCTCGGCGGTGGAGTTCTTGGAAAGGGGCGCGACCGCTTGTCCGATGACCCAGACGCGGAAATTCCGCGAGCGCAGGGTGGAGGCGTCGTAGAGGCGGTGGAAGACTTCCTCCGCGGCGGAGTCGGTCCACTCGATGCGGGTGTTTTGCGTGTAAACCTCGCGATTGCCGAAGACCGGCTTTTCCTCGTTGTCGCGGGCGTAGGCGATGTCCGCGGCGGAGGCAAAGGGGCGCTTGCGGATGATGGCCTCAGCCACGCGGTCGGCGATCTTGGTGCGCATCGGCGAGCCCAGCTTCAGCGGATTGGTCGGAGGGGCCATCAGGCTGGTGGTCTGGTGGCTGGTGGAGGTGACCTGGCACAGCGCGGGGTCCTGTTTCAATGTCCCGGCGACCAAGGCCCGGATGGCATCGGTATCGGCGGTGTTGAGGTTCACGTTGCCCTGCATCGTGATGAGGTTGCCCTCGCGCTCGGAGGCGCTGTCAGAGGTGGCCTCGCCGGCATGGAAGATATCCAGCAGATGGGTGGCATGCATGCCGGGGCGCTCCAGGAGCGGGTGCTCGAAGCGACCGACGCGCAGGGTATTGCCGCCGCCGTAGGCCGGATTGGCGGTGGAGCCGACCGCGAGATCGGGGAAGGACGCGCGCTCGGTCGGCAGACTGGGCGTGGAGGCGGCATTCAGCGTGTCGGTATCGCGTTTTCCGGTGCCGGGCTTGCCGGTGATGTCGGCATAAACGGGATACCACATGATGGGGTCGTAGACGCGACCCAGTTCGGTGGCGCTGTAGAAGCGTCCCTTGTTCGAGAGACGCATGGGCGCCTGATCCTGTCTCGGTGCCGGCACGCCGGTGTAGAACTTCGGATCGTCCGGTTTGATCTGCTCGTCGCTGGAGATGAAGCTGCTGGAGCCGAAGGCGGAGTTGTGCCCGCCGTCCGGCCACTCGGCGGGAAGCACGCGGCCGTAGTAGCGGCGCTTGGTGGTGTCGCTGGAATAAATGCTGGTCCAGCGGATGTTACGGCGGTTCGGGCTGTAGTTGCCCGGATAGGCATTCGACGCCTGTGGGGTGGACAGGTACATCGCCATCCGCGGGTCGCCCATGTTGTTCTGGAAGGGGCCACCATTCAACGGCCCGAGCGAGTGGCTGTGAGCCGGCACGGTGGCGCGGGAGAATTGGCGGACTCCATTCGGGAATTCCACGTTCCGTCCCTGCTTCCAGGTATTGGCGCGGGACTGGTCCACGATGACGTTGTTCCAGCGGAAGCGATAGCCGCTGGCATTGTCCTGCTGAGTGGCACCCAGGTCCAAGGGGCTGGCGATGAAGCCGGAGGCGGCCCCCACGTCGATCTTCAGGCGGACGCGCGAGGGATACACGCGGTACTCGTTTGGCAGCAGCGTGACGGCGAAAGGGGGATACCAGAGGTAGCCATCCTTTTTCTCGAGCGTCGGCTGGGCCACGTCCTTCTCCCCGGCGACTTCCTCAAGCTCCATTCCCGGGTTGGCCCCCGTGGCAAAGGAGAACTTGGATTCGAAGGTGACCTGTCCTTGGCCGGACACCGGCTGGTCCGTCATGTTCCAGAGCTCGATGAAGGTGCCGATCTCCAGCACCAGATAAAGGCGGCCGTTTTCACGGGCGGTATTTTCCCAGCGGAAGCTCATCACGAACTCGCTGACCAAGGGGTAGCCATCGAGGCCGCGGTAGCTGCCCACCTTGATGCTCGGGTCATTGTCCGTGTCGACGTAGTCGAAGGCATTCGCGGCAAGCGTGCGGAGGTAGTCATCCGGGAAGCCGCCCTTGCGGTTCTTGAAGTTCGGCAGGGCGGTATCGATCCAAGCGGCAAACTCATCGATGGCGGAGGCCCGCGGGCTTCCGAGCATCTTGTTGAGGTTGCGCTTCGGCTTGCCAGCGGCATCGGCGGAAATGCCCGCGGCGAAAGGAACCACGGGATGCTCCTTGTAGGGCTCGTTGACCGCGCTGGCGCTCTTTTCCAGGGCGGCGGCGAGTGGATCTTCGAGCTGGCCGTTATCCTTGCGCTTGAGCGGGGCATCGTAGCCGACGGCGGCGGCCACCGAGTCCGGCGAGAGCATGGCAGGACGGCCTTTGGAGATCTTGCCGAAGAGCTTGCCATCGCCGTCCTCGGTGGTGGTGGTGGCGGGGTCGAGCACGTGGACGGCCACGCGGTCGAGCTTCGGCTCGTCCTTGGCGGGGGGCTTGGGATTGATGCCCGGGGCAGGGAAGGGCCAGGCATTGCGATCATTGCCGCCGGCCTCGCCTTCGTTGTTGCCGGCGGTGGTGGCGTCGACCTTGGACTGGAGGTCTTCCACCCAGTAGGCGTAGCGGGAGACCATGTTGCCCTTCTCATCGCGCACCGGGATCCACTCGACGTGGGCCGGCTCGAGCCATGGCGGGCCCTTGATGTAGGTGTAGCCTTTGCCTTCTTCCCCGTCGGTGATCTTCGGGGCTGCCAGCTTGGCGCTCTTGTCGGGCAGGGTGCTGGTGCTGAAGAGGGGCAGGTAGCGGTACTCGACATTGTCGCCGCCGCCGGAGCCGCGGGCGATGAAGAGGTGCTTGTTCGCCTGGCGGTCTTCGGTGGGGAGGTTCGGCGGCGTGCCGGCGATGACGAGGTAGTCATCGTTCGCGGTCTCGGTGCGGAGCACGGCGCGGAAGTCTTCCAGGCCGGCACGGGCGGCGAGCTCGGCGCGCTTGGAATCGGTGAACGAGCGGGCGGTCTTTTTCTCGATGCCCATGATGGCCAGCAGGCCGACGGCAAGAATCAGCATGGCCGCCGAGACGACCATCACGGCGGGCAGGGTGAATGCGGGGGCCAGGCGGGGGCTACGGCGTTGATTAGTCATTGGTGCCGAATCGCTGGATCACTTCGTAGCTTTCGAGATTGGGATTGTTGGAGGCCTGCTTCGGGTCGCCCCGCAGCGAGCTGCCGTCCCAATCCTGAGTGGTGGAAAGTTTCCCGAGCAGTTCGCGGCGGGCGATGATGAGGCGAAGGCGCACGGCCTGCGGATGGTCCGAGGAGCTGGCGGACGTGGATCCATCGGTGGGTGCCGTCTGGTGCCATGTTTGCCACTTTCCCGATTCGTCGCGAACCAAGGGTTCTTCTGAAAAGGAAAGCACGCCGAAGGCCACCGGCTCATCGATATCCTGCTCGTCGAAGAGGGTGGAGAAGGTGCCTTTCGCGAGGGCAGGGAAGACCTTGCCACTCTCGCGGAAGCCGCGCATGAGGCAGCGTACGGTGGCGTTGCCGACCTTGATGTCCTTCACGTAGTAGTGGATGGCGCAGAGGTCGCCATTGCGGCCGTCCTCGGATTGGGCATCGTCCGGCTGGAGGGAGAGGAAGCCGAGGCGGGCGCGCTTCCAGCCCTCGCCGTCGTTTTCGAGGATGGTGTCCTTGTGCCACTCGGCCTTGGCGAAATCCTCGCCCATCTGGGTGAGCACGGCACGGGCCTCGCGCTCGGCGGCGACGCTGCCGGAGCCGCGGTCATAGCCATTCCCCGCTTGGCTGAGCATGGTGACCGCCACGAACAGCAGGATGGAGCCGATGCCCATCGTGAGCAGCACTTCCAGCAGCGTGAAGCCACGGCGATGGGACGGGCGCGCGGTCATGGCAACTGAGTGTGAAACTCCGTGTGGTTGCGTTTGTTCTGCGGCGCGACGGCGGGGTATTCCACCGTGACGGTGACGGTCAGCAGCGGCGGGAAGCCGGTCCGCTGGGTCTGAAGGTCGCCTTGCAGCTTCGCGAGATAGACGGCGTCCTGGCTGTCGACCTTGCCGCTGCCGCTGCTGTAGGATCCTTCGTCGACCTTTCCGAGCAGGGTGCCGTCGCCAGCGAAAGCGAGGCAGACGACGCGGTCCTTCCCGAAGTTCGCGCCGGGCTCAAGCTTGGGCAAATATTGGGAAGGTCCATCGCGAGCGGTCTTGAGCTCGGAGAGGCAACGCTCGACGATGGCGACGGAACGCGTCTCGGCGCGGGCCGTGACACCGCCCTCGCCGGATTTCAAAAGAGTGGCCACAGCCAAAGGGCCGACCACGGCGAGGATGCCGATGGCGATCATGGTCTCTACCAGCGACACACCGCGCAGCCAGCCGCGCTTTGGAAGGGAGTGTTTCATCAGTCGAGTCTCCAAGGGCGGGCGACCACGCGGCCGATGCGCAGCGAGTTGTGGCCGCCTTCACTGGTTTCGATGGCCTTGCCATTCTGGATGGTGCCGGTGCCGATTTTCACCGCGACCGGATCGGAGCCGGTGGGCCATGCGAGACCACCCCGGGAATTGAAAGCGAGGACGTAGACCGTGGCCTGGCTGTCGCCATTTTTCCACGAGAGCTGGGAGGGGTCTTCATCGAGGAGATTGCGCAGGCCCTCGATCTTGCCTCCGAAAAAGTGAACGCCGTCCGGCATCAGGTTCCAGCGCTGGACCTGGCGGGCCTTGATAGAGCCCGGATCCTCGGGCAGGGAATCCACCTCGAAGAGTCCGTAGCGGGTGATTTGGTCCGGGCCGCCGGTGATGGGCGGGGCCACCGCGAGGATGACCGGCTTGCGGCGGGTGATGGCCGCGGTGCGGGCCTGCTCGACCGCGGCGGTAAATTGGTCCGTGCCCGTGCGGCGGGCGCTGTTCGCCGACTTCCCGAAAATATTGAGCCCGAGGGTCATGAGCGCGCCGACAATGACCATGACCACCAGCATCTCGATGAGGCTGAAGCCGCGGCGATGATGGGCGACGTGGAGATTCACAGGGTCAAATCGGAGCAAGCAATCGGAACGATGGCTGGAAGCCATCACGAAGTAAACACGCAAGGCGTCGCCCGCCAAGCGTCCGGTCACAAACCGGCGATTGCGACGATCCTGTCATATTCACGTCCTTTGCCCTCCTTTCATGTGACGCCAGCGTTGCACGAATCATGCCGCCGGGGATTTTTCTCATCGATGCGATCGGGCCGTTTTTCCGCGGCTGCGAAGGTCGCCGTATCAACTGGTCGAAAATTCCCTTCACCCGCCTCGCGACAAGCGGTCCGGAGCGCGAAATGCAGTGGAGCGGCATCCGGGAGGACCTGCGTAAATTCACCCGCGAGGTGGCTGCGGCCGGATTCACGGCCGTGACGCTGGACGATCTGGCGCACCTGGCGGCCCACCGGCTCCATGATGAGGAGACCGCCGGACGGATCGAGGTGCTGCGGGAGGAGTTTGGCGTGCTTTTCGGGATCATCCGCGAGGCAGGGCTGGAACTCTACCTGACCTCCGATGTCTTGCCGGTGTCGCCGGGGGTCGAGGCTGCGATTGGGAATGTCCGGGAGAAGCTGGAGGTTTATTACCAAGAGCTGGTCGACGGGTTGCTGGGCGATTTTCCGCAGATCTCCGGCATCGTGCTCCGGATCGGCGAAAGCGATGGCGTGGATGTGAAGGATCCGCTGCGAACGCGGCTGCACGTCCGCAATTCGAAGGAGACGAACCGCCTGCTACACGAGCTGCTACCGATTTTCGAGAAGCACGGGCGGACGCTAATCCTGCGAACGTGGACGGTGGGGGCGCACCGGATCGGTGACCTGATCTGGCACCGCCGGACGCTGGCGGATGCGCTGAAGGGGATCGATTCGGCGGCCTTCATCCTCTCGATGAAGTACGGCGAGAGCGATTTCTTCCGCTATCTGCCCCTGAACCGCGCCTTCTTCCGCACGCCGCACCGCAAGATCGTGGAGCTACAGGCGCGGCGCGAGTATGAGGGAGCGGGGGAGTTTCCGAGCTTCATCGGGTGGGACTGCGAGCAGTATGCCCGGGAATTGCAGGGGGACGCGAATCTGGCCGGCATCTCGGTGTGGTGTCAGACCGGCGGGTGGCACCGCTTCCGGCGGCTGGCGTTTCTGGAGAACGATGGGCGGGATTTCTGGCTGCGGCTGAACACGCAGGTGGCGCTGCGGATTTTCCGATACCGGGAATCGGTGGAGGATGCGGTGGCGCATGTGGTCGGGACGGAGAAGGCACCGGCGGTGCTGGAGCTGCTCCGCCACTCGGAGACGGTGGTGAAGGAGCTGCACTACATCGGTGAGTTCGCGTCGCAGAAGTTGTTCTTCCGGCGGGTCAGGATTCCGCCACTTTTGCATGTTTATTGGGACTGCCTGTTCATCAACCATGCTGTTAGAAAAGTGCTGCGGCATTTCGTGACGGACCCGGAGCGGGCGCTGCGGGAGGGCGAGGCGGCGTATGCGCTTTTTCCGCGGATGGTGGAGCTGGCGCGGTCGGCGGAACTGCCGGTTGCGGACATCGAGCACTGGCGGGATTTCTGCCACTTGGTGCGGCTGGCGCGGCGGTACTACTTCCTGCCGTTTGAGCCGGAATTGGCCGAGCGGATCCGGGCTTCGAAGAAGGCCTACAAGAAGGCGTGGCCGAGCGAGAAACGGCAGCGCTACCGGATCAAGGTGAACTTCGAGCCGTTCAAGGTGAAGCGGCAGACGTTGGGCTGGCTTTCATCGCTGTTGCTGCGGCGGCAGCGTGGCTACCGGCTCTTCGACCATGTGTTCACGCTGAACTTGCTGGGACTGGTCTTCCGGCTGTTCCGGCCAGGCAAGAGCAAGGCGGTGCCGAAGTTCCTGCGCAAGTCGGCGATGGGGGTGGAGACGTTGTTCCGGTGAAGAGAGGCTATCAACTTGACGCTAACATGGTGGACCGGCAGTTATCTCTGCCATGAAGGCGCTTGGCATGGTGGTGGCGACGTTCGTGGGTATGACGCTCACGGCGGTCGCCGGGCGGGGTGATGGCGGTCCTCCGACAGTCCCTCCGTCAGACACGGGCGGCGGTACGACTGGAGGGACTACCCCGGAGCCTTCGTTTTCGGAATGGAAGGCGAGGGTTTTGGCTGCTTATGCCGATGGGGCACTGGACCCTTCCGAGCGGCGGGAGATCAACCGCTTCCTGCGTTCGGTGCCGCCACACAACCGGCTTCGCTACTTGTTGTCGTGGATCCGTTTGCAGACCCAAGTTGCCAGGAGTGCGAATCCGGCAGTGGTTTCAGGCGTTGTTGCCACGTGGGCCTATACCGATCCCGATGCTGCGGCGGAGTGGCTGAACGGCCTTCCGGGTCGTTAAAGGGGCACCTCGTGATACTCCAGCGCCCACTCCTTCATGAAGCGGACGCGGTTGGGTTCGATGCGATACATGACCAGCTCGGGATTGTCCGGGGTGCCGAGATACATCCGGAGGAGCGGGTTCTTTTCCCAGATCGAGTCTAACAGGGCGGCGTCCGTTTCTGGCATGGCGACGCCGGTGATGCGGACCTGGTGGTGGTGTTCGTCGAGATAGCAGAGTTCCACGCGCGGGTTGGCGGCGATCTCGCCGGTCTTGTGGTAGCTGCGGAGGTTCGCGACCCAGACGGTGAAGCGCTCGGTTTTGACTGGGGAGACCGGGCGGAGGCGAGGCTGGTTCGCATCGATGGTGGCGAGCATCGGGAACTTGGCCGACTTCATGGTGGCGAGCGCGAGTTCGGGAAGCTGGGCGGGATCGACAGGCTCAGGCTGGGGCTTGGGCATGATTTCAAGATCCACGCGCGGGCGGACTTGGGAAGCGGAACTTGCCGACTGCCCGCCGGGGTGATGGAATGTCATTGATGAAATCCCTCGCCATCCTGTTTTGCCTCGCCGCGCCGTTGCTCGCGGAAGACCGGTCGACCTTTTACCCTTTCGACATCACGCTCGGCGGGACCAAGGCGGAGATGAAGGCTGGCAACGAGCTCTTCGCCGAAGTTTCCAAGCCGGTGACGGATGACGCGGTGCTCGCGCTGGAGAAGCAGGTGCCGATGCTCATCATCAATGCTTTCCCCTGTAAGGAGGACGGCACGGTGGAGGACACGCAGGCCGCCGCGATCATCTTCGCGAACAACGTCAAGGAGGTGAAACTCGATGCGACGATGGACAAGAAGAAGCTGAAGCCGGGGACTTACCTCGCCAACGTGGTGGCGGAGAACAAGACCTCGCGCATCGTCTTCACGGTCGCTGCGCCGGATGCGAAGCCGAAGATCGATTTCTCGAAGGTGCTGGGCTTTCTGAAGAAGAAAGCGGGAGGGGAGTGAGCCAACCCATTCGACGCCATGTTCAAGAAACTCTTTGGCTCAGGATCTCCTACTCCCTCACCTGCGGAGCAAGGGCCGTATCGCGATCCGGCGACGAACTTCATCTATCAGCTGCTCTTTTGTGACCGGCCGGAGATGTTCGCGAAACAGGCGGAATCCGGAGGGGCTTGGGCGGTGCTATTTGCGGAGGAGCCCGATTGGGCGGCGCTTGAGAAGCTGGCGATGGATGAAACGGCGGAGTCGCGCTTGCGTGTGCTGGCGTTCAATCGACTGAGAGCTGCCGGGAAACCGGTGACGCCCAAGATCCATTTGGCGACGATCGTGGAAGTCGGCTTGAACGAGGGACTCGATGTGATGGCGGTCTTTGGCGACCACAGCGTGCGCTACATCAACCACACCGAGCGGATGTCGGTGGTGGAAGGGAAGACGGCGCTTTTTGAAGTGGAGACCGCTGCGGTGCTTGCGGCATCGAAGCCGATCGTGCAAGCGATCGGGCCTTGGGATCAGGAGCGACGTCCGCCGCCAAGGCCGGAGATGGTGCGGCTCAACTTCCTGGTTTCCGACGGGCTCTATTTCGGCGAAGGGCCGATGGAGACGTTTTCGCGCGATGGCATGGCCGGGCCCTTGATTCATGCGGCTGCGGGGCTGCTGCAGAAGCTGGTGGCGGAGACGTCGAAGGGGTGAGGTCCTAGCGAGATCTTGAAAGGTGAATGCGGGCGATGATCACCCCGTCAGGGATTACTTGGCCTTCGCGGAAGCATTGTTCGGAAATAGTGCCGCTATCGAAGGCTTCGATTTCGAGGGAGAACGAAGCGGATTCAATGGCGGCGACTATCTGTGGCGCGTCAACTGGATCCCCGGGTTGGACAAACCACTTCTTGAGAATGTAGGTCTCCGGTGGACCGTCCAGATGATGGAAGCATAGCTCGCCGGGGATGGCCGTGCTCATGCGGAGACTTATTGCTCAATGCTCGTCACCCGCGAAGTGCAGCATCTTGAGGATGCGCGCGCGCAGGGCGAGGAACTCCTCGGAGCTGCGGTCGCGGGGGCGTTCGAGTTCAACGGGGATGATCTCTTCGATTTTTCCCGGGCGGGGAGTCATGATGACGATCGAGTCGCTCATGTAGATGGCCTCGTCGATGTCGTGGGTGACGAAGATCATCGTGGTGCCGCGGGCCTGCCAGAGGCGGAGCACCTCATCCTGCATGCGCATGCGGGTGAAGGCGTCGAGTGCGCCGAGCGGCTCGTCTAACAAGAGGATCTGCGGGTGATTGATCAGCGCGCGGGCGAGGGCGACGCGCTGGGCCATGCCGCCGGAGAGGTGATGCGGGAAGGCATCGGCGAAGTTCTCCAGGCCGACGAGGCGAATGAACTCTTCCACCTCCTTGCGGGTGTCCTTGCGCACGCCGCGGGCGAGAGGGCCGGCTTCGACGTTCTTCCGGACGGTGAGCCACGGGAAGAGATTGGGGTCCTGGAAGACGAGGCCGCGGCTGGCATTGGGTCCAGTGATCTTTTCACTGCCGACCAACAGCTCGCCGCTGTCGGGAGTTTCGAGGCCGGCGATCATCCGCAGCAAGGTGGACTTGCCGCAGCCGCTGGGGCCGACGAGCGAGACCAACTGGCCCGGACGCACCGACAGGGAGACATTGTCGAGCGCGGTGAATTCGCTGCGGTCCGGCGAGATGAAGCGCTTGCTGACGCCATTGACGCGCAGTGCGGCACCTTCCGAAATATGGCTGGGACTGGGGATGGCAGTTACCATTTGAGTGTTCCTTTCTGCCAAACCAGTACCCGGTCACGCAGGGCGAAGAGCCCGGTCATGATCGTGGAGAAGAAGATGGCCATGATGCCCAGCGCGGCGAAGACCTTGCCATACTCGGCCCACTCGCGTGACCAACCGAGATACCAGCCGAGGCCGGATTTCACGCCGACCGTTTCCGCGACCACGAGGGTGAGGAAGGCGGCACCGAGACCCATGAAGAGGCCGAGGAAGATATTCGGCATCGCGGCAGGAATCGCCACGCGGAAGATCAGGTAGGAGGGGCCTGCGCCGAGGGTCTTGGCCACGTCCAGATAAGACGAACGGGTGTTCGCGATGCCGGAAGCGGTGAGCATGGTCACCGGGAACCACACGGCGATGGCGATGAGGCAGATGGCCGAAAGCGTGGCGGAAGGCGAGAGGATCAGGGCCAGGGGAATCCACGCGGTGGCGGGGATGGGGCCGACGATTTTCATCACCGGCATGCCCCAATAGCGGGCCGTCTTGAACCAGCCGATGCAGACACCGGTGATGACCCCCAGCAGGCCGCCGAGCAGATAGCCGCGGAGCAGCAGGAACAGCGAGTGGTAGGTGCTTTCCCAGATCAGCACGCGATCATTGATGGCGCTCTGCAGGACCTTCGGCGGGCTGGGGAAATAGGGCAGGGGGAGCAACCGCACACCGGTCGTGACGAATTCAATCGTGGCGAAGACCAGAACGGCAGCCGAAAGGATCGGCCACATGTCCTGCATCCAGCGGCGGAAGCCGGTCAGGAAAAACTGCAATACCCCGGCGAAGAGCCCGAGGCCACCCAGGATGGCCAGGAAGGTCGAATAATTCCGGGTCTCCAGCGCCGGCTCTTCCTTGGAAATCGCGGCGTGGATGCCATAGGCGATGGCCACGGCCAGCGGGAAACCGATCTTGGCCAGCCAGCCCTTGTGGAGGGCGGGAGCGACGGTAATGGACTCGGCGCTGGCGGGGGCGACGGAGGAGGATGACTCAGCCATCTTACGGGGTGGTGGTCTTGGCTGCCATGGCCTTGCTGGCCGGGTTGCAGCAGGTCCTGATCTCGGTCGGGCTGCCGATGGTCATCAGTTCCTGTTGGACGAGTTGCCCTTGGTTCGGCTGGACCTGGCCCATGGCGACTTCTTCGACGACGAGGCTCTTGATCCATTCGTCGTTCACGCCTGGATACTCGCGGTAGATTTTCTTGATGGAGCTATCGATGTCCATGTCCGGCTTGAGGATGCCAGCACGCTTCATGCCTTCCGCGGCGCGGCGGATGGCGACCTTGCCGCCTTCGATGCTCGGCACGTAGCGGAGGCGGCTGATCGCGTCGGCATTCAGCTCGGGATTGGAGGCGATGTACTTCTTCTCGACCGACATGATGGCGGCTGCGCGGGGATTGGTCTCGACCCACTTGGCGCCCTTCATGATGGCCTTGGTCAGCGCCGCGGTGGCTTCGGGATTGGTGTCGGCGAATTTGCCGTTCACGATCACGTCGCAGCAATATTCCGAGGCGTAGGGCTCGTCGGTGGTCTGATCGACGATGTTCTGGACCTTCTTCTCGGAGAGCAGGAGCAGGCCGATCGGCTCGGAGCAGGCGAGAGCATCGATTTCACCCTTTTCGAGCGCCAGTCCGAGCTCAGCCGAGGGGAAGACCTTCCACTGGACGTCATTGCGGGGATCGAGGCCATTGTCGCCGAGGACGCGGTTGGCGAAGATGAAGGGCGGGGTGCCCATGCCGGGGACGCCGATGCGTTTGCCCTTGAGGTCCTGAACGGTCTTCATGCTGCTACCCAGCGGCACTTGGACGCGGAGGCAGCCGCGGTGAATGCCAGCGGTGAGTTTCACATCCAGCCCTTCCTCGATTGGCTTGAGGAAGGCCATGATCGGCTGCTGGACCACGTGGATGGTTCCCATGCCGACGAGATCCTTGAACACGCCCCACTCGCATTTCACGAGTTCCGCATCGATGCCCTGCTCCTTGAAGTAGCCCTTCTCGTAAGCGACGTAGAGTGGTGCCTCGCAGGTCAGACCGATGTAGCCGACCTTGATCTTGGTGAGGCCGTCCGAGGTCTTTTCCGCTTGGGCAGTCTTCTTGTTACAACCGGCCAGCAAGAAGGAGCCGATGGCGACCGAGCCCAGGAATCGCAGGAGGGAGCGAGTGTTCCACATGGACGGGAAGGAACCGCAGCGGCCTTGGGTTTGCAATTTTTTTATAACGACAGGGGTAGCGCTGGATTGCACTTTTTGGTGGCCCGCGACTTGCTTGTTGTTGAGCCTCTGGGTTACAATCCCTGCGTTCCGCCGATTCCGTTTAGCGATGCCTCGCCTCTCGAAAGACCAACACGCCCACCTGACCGCCACCGTCGACCGGTGGCTGAAGAAAAATTTCCGGGAGCCGATCGACCTACCGGGACTGGCGAAGGAAATCGGTATCACCCGTTTTCTCCTCTGCCGTCTCTATAGCGAGCGTTCCGGCACGACGATCCGGCTCAAGCAGCGGGAAATCCGGATTCATCACGCGACCAAGCTGCTCTCCAGCGGGACCAAGAAGGTAGGAGATGTCGCGAAGGCAGTGGGTTACGGCAGCGTGAGCCATTTCACCAAGGCTTTCGTGGAGGAAACGGGACAGCTTCCCAGCGTCTGGAAAAGCCGGCCACGGATCGTCTCCATCCCGGGGACGGCTGGCAGCCTGCCGCCTCCGGGGCTGACATTCGTCCAGGCAACTGTCGGTGAGGTGCCGCCGGAGCTTTCGTATGGGTCCGGGCAATTGGTGCCCGCGCGGGTCGAACCGGTTCAGCCGCGCCGTGCCAAACGCGGCAAGCGCTGGCAGGACGGGAATGCATTCGCCGACTGAACCGCGTTCAGTAACCCTTGGCCGGGTCCACGCGGTTCTTCAGGGTCACGCCGTGGGCGAAGCGGGAGAGATTTGTTAGAATGAGGTCATCCTGCCGGTCGTCCCGCTGGTCGGAGGCCCACGCCAGGTGGGGCGTGATGACGACGTTTTGCATTTTCCACAGCGGATGGTCCTGCGGCAGGGGCTCGGGATCGGTGACGTCGAGGCCGGCTCCGCCGAGCTTCTTTTCCTGGAGGGCCTTCACGAGGGCGTCCGTATCGACGACTTTGCCGCGAGAGACGTTGATGACGTAGGAACCTTTCTTCATCGCGGCGAATTGGGCGGTGCTGAGCATCTTTTCGGTTTGAGGCGTGAGAGGAACGCAGCTCACGACGACGTCGGCTTCGGGGAGGAGTTCGTTCAGCTCATCGGGCTTGCCGGTTTTATCGAGGGTCTGGGAAATCGGCAGGTCCTTGGGATCGATGGCGATGACTTTCATGCCGAAGGCCTTCGCGCGCTCGGCGACCTGAGTGCCGATGCCGCCGTAGCCGATGACCATCAGGGTGCGGCCACGGAGTTCGATCATCGGGAGCCTCGCGTCGTTCTGACCCCACGCGCCTTTTTCCTGGGCGCGATGGAAAGCGGCCATGTTGCGGGTGAGGGACAGCAGCAGGGCGAAGGCGTGATCGGCGATTTCCGGGCCCTGCTGGATCTTGAAATTCGTGAGGGTGACCGAGCCGTCCTTGATCTTCGCGAAGCTGGCATAGCGTTCGACGCCCGCGCCGTGGACGTGGACCCAGCGCAGCTTGGCACCGGCTTCCAGCAGGCCTTCATCCGGTGAGCCGATGTAGCCTTCCGCGGTGGCGATCTTTTCCCTCGCGTCGCGGGAGTTTGAATAGAACTCGAGCTTGAGCGAGGGGTTCTCCTTGGCCACTTGGGCGACCTCTTCCTTCATCGAGTCCGGCAGCAGCACGGATTGGGCGGACGCGGCGCCTAGCAGACAGGCGAAGGCGAGGACGGCTTTCATGATCCGGTCCTATACGCGAATGGCAGCCGCCACGAAACAAGGAATCACGAGGGGGCGTCTTCCAGGTTGGCGGTCTCGATGACCTCCCACGAACCGTCCTTGCCGATCCGCATCAGCCAGTCGTGGTATTTCAGCAAGGTGGAGCGATGGCCGACGCTGACGTAGGTGTAGCGGTGCTCCTTCAAGTATTCGTAGAGGTGTTCCTCATTCGGCTCGTCGAGCGCGCTGGTGGATTCGTCGAGGAAGGCAACCGCAGGTTTCTTCATGAGCAGGCGGGCGAACGAAAGCCGCTGCTGCTCGCCCAGTGAGAGCATGTTCGCCCAATCGGCCTCGCGGTCGAAATCGCCTTCCACGCGGTCGGCGAGATCGGGGAGGTTCACGGTTTCGAGCACCTCTTGTAGGGCGGTGGGATCGGTGTCGCGCCGCGCCTCGGGATAGTCGAGCTGTGTCCGCAAGCTGCCCGGCACCATATAGGGACGCTGGGGGAGGAACATCATGTTGCGATAGGGAGGGCGGCCGATCTTGCCATCGCCCGAATTCCAGAGGCCGGCGATGGTGCGCAGGAGCGAACTCTTGCCCGAGCCGCTTTCGCCCATGATGAGGAGGCTCTTTCCGGGTGGGAGGCGGAAGCTCACGTCGCGCAGCAAGGTCCGCTCGCCGCCGGGCGTAGCCACGGTGAGGTTTTCCAAGGCGACCGTCTTTTCTTCCTCGCTGATTTCGATCTGTTCTTCGGTATCGACTTCCAGGTTGTCTTCCGCGTCGCGTTCATCGAGGAACTCCCACAGTGATCCCAAGCGGGTGACTCCGGCGGCGAAGGCGCTGAGGCGTTCGAACTGGGTGATGAAGAGCGAGACCGCGGCGAGGAAGGCGGCGAAGGCGCCCATGGCCTGGGTGATGGTGCCGAACTCGACCTTTCCCTGGAGGAAGAGGGGTGCGACGATCATCAGCGGCAGGATCATGGCGAGCGAGTTGTAGCCGGTGGAGAAGAAGGCGAGATTCCGGTTCCACTTGATGAGCACCATCATGTTTCCCACCACGCCGCCGAGGCGCTTGCGCAGGTCGCGGAGTTCCTTCCGCTCTCCGCGGAAGAATGCGATCGATTCCGCGTTGTCGCGCACGCGAACCAGTCCGTAGCGCAGGTTCGCCTCGCGCTCGTACTGGAGGTAATTCAATCCGATCAAGCGGCGGCCGATGAGAAAGGCAACCACAGTGCCGATGACGGCATAGCTGATCAGGACGGCGACCAGCGTGCCGGAGATCATCCACAGCTCACGGGCGAAGCCGAGGATCTGGATCACGGAATTAATGACTAACAGCGAGAACGACAGCGAGGTGACGGTGAAGTTCTTGGCGTCTTCCGAGATACGTTGGTCGGGGTTGTCGATCTCCTCGTTTCCCTGAAGGCGATAGTAGGCCCGGTTGGAGAAGTACCGGATCATGAAGGTGCGGGCGAGGAAGTCCCGCCAGTTCAGGGCGAGGCGTTCCTCGACGTATCGATAGAATGCGGCTAACGGAATGCTCGCGGCGAAGGTGCCGATGTAGAACCAGATGGCGCGGTGGAAGGCGTCCGTGTCCTGCTTCTCCAGCGCGGTCATGACGTCGCGCATGACCCGCAGCGAGAAGATCGACACCCAGGTCACCGCGATGGAGAGGGTGATCAGGGTGCCGAGCTGGGCCCATGCGCGTCCCCAGGTTTTGCCGAAGAAATAGGGTCGGATTAGCCGCCAGAGCTGTTTCCAAACGTGGCGGGTGAACTTGGGGGCCTCATCCATGAATAATTCCCACCCAGTCGTCCACGATAGTGAATTTAGCGAGCGAAAATCTTGAGGGTCATTTTACCGCCAGTGGGAGCGTCAGGATGAAGCAGGCGCCGCCTTCCGTGTCCGCCAACTGCAAGTCGCCGCCATTGGCGCGGGCGAGGCGGCGGGAGAGGGAAAGCCCGAGGCCGACGCCGGGGCGGCTTTCGGCGGCTGCGGCTGCGGACTTGTGGAAGGCGCGGAAGACGCGGCGACGCTCGTTCGCGGAAATGCCGGTGCCGTGGTCGCGCACCCGCAGTTCGAGGTAGCGGCCGGTGATGGCGGCTTCGAGATGTACTTCCGGCGGCGAGGAGCCGGCGGCGTACTTGGCGGCGTTGTCGATGAGGTTGAACAGCACGTGCTCGGTCGCGGCGACATCCGCCTTCACGATGGCTTGCCATGCGGGGGCGGAGAGATCGGCCTGGAGCGAGAGCCCGGCGTCTAACAAACGCTCGCCGAAGCGCTGGAGCATTGGCTCTACCAGGCGGCCCACTGCGACCTCACGCGGAGTCGCGCGAGCGCTGCCGCGTTCGATGCGTGAGAAGGCGAGGACGTTTTCCACGAGGTGGGAAAGTCGGCTGGCTTCGCGCTGGAGGGTGCGGAAGTAGTCGCCGCGCTTCTCTTCCTTCACGGCACCGCTGTGCAGCATGTCGGAGTAGAGCTGGAAGGTGGTCAGCGGTGTGCGCAGCTCGTGGGTGACCGCGGAAACGAAGGAGGCGCGGCGCTCACTCAGCCGCAGGATGCCGCCGACCAGCACGGCCGAGGCTGCGAGTGCCATGATCACCGCGGCCCACGCGACGGCCAGAGGGCGTCCGATTCCGACTGTTAGCGGGGGTGGCGATTCATTGCGCTCCAAGCGAAAGGGAAACGAGACCAAGGCGAGCGGGTCTTCCGCAGACGCGGCGGCCATGCTGTCTGCGCCGGCCACCGGGACGAGATTTCCGGCCGGCAAGAGATCCCGCACTTCGTCTAACAATCGAGTGCGCAGAACCGCGGCATCGACCCATGCTCCCTGGACGACACGGATTTGGGAAGGCAGGCCGGGCAAGGTCTGGCGGATCTGGCGCAGCAGGAACAATTCACCGCCGATCCAAACCGCGCGCATCTGGCCGATGTCGACGATTTCGGCGCGGGCGGGAGTAATCGGGATGGTGATCTCATTCAGTGGAACTACTTGCTGTAATTCCTGCGGCGCGGGTTGTGGCGTCTCTTGCTGCTGGATTCTAGCCTGGCCGGACTGTTTGGTATTCTCCAACGCCTGATCGACGACCTTCGCCCGTTGGGCACGCTCCGTTCCGTTGGCATTCTCCAAATAGACCTGCTCCTTGCGGGCTTCGACGCCCCCCTTGCTCTGGAGAATGTTGGTATTGAAGTTTTTCTGGGAAAGCGCCTCTTTGGGAATGGCGTTCCATGAGGCTTCGCCTTCTGCGAGCGCGCAGGTGAGGACTTCACCATTTTCGAGTGGCAGCGGGTGCACCCGCAGCAGGAATTTCAAGCGCTCGAATTTCTCCCGCGCTCCCGGTTCGGCGGGTGGGTGGAGTTCCGGCGAGGACAGGGGGTCGTTGTTAGAACCGCTGAAGTGGAGGTAGATCGCCGGGTCGCGGTTCGCGACGACGGCACCCGATTGATAGTCGCCGGGGGCGGCGCGGTTTTCGGCGAGCAGCACGGAAGCGCCTTCGGAGTCGAGACGCCACAGGGCGAGGCGGGTGCGTTCTTCCAGGTCAGCTTTGGCTTCGGCTTCGGCGCGGGTTTTTCCGGCATCGAGCACGCTGCGGGTCAGGGCGGTCATGGCCCCCAGCACCGTGGCGGCGCAGAGGCCGAGGAGGGCCCAGACGAGCAGGCTGCGGGAACGCTTCATGTCACGGCACTCCTGTGAAATTTTTCCGAGCAGGTCGCAAATCAGCAGGCCTGAGGAACGCTTCATGATACGGGAATCCCGTGGAATCTCCATCCCTTGCCGCGGACGGTCACGAGGATTTGTTGGTCGCGGTCGCGCAGCTTGGTCCGCAGGTGCATGATGTGCATGTCCAGCGTGCGGGTCTCGGTGCGCTCGGGATCGAGGCCCCAGACGTGGCGGAGGATTTCATCGCGCGAGACGACCCGGCCAGCGGCGTCTAACAGGTAGCGCAGGAGGCCGGCCTCGCGTTCGGAGAGCTCGACGCCATCGCCATCGTGGAAGGCGATCTTGCCGGAGGTGAGGTCGACCTTGCCGCCGGGAAGTTCGCGTTCTTCGGAGGGCGCGGGGCGTTCGCAGGTGCGGCGGAGCACGGCTTCGACGCGGGCCAATAGTTCGCGGACGCTGAAGGGCTTCATGACGTAGTCGTCCGCGCCGAGGCCGAGGCCGCGGACGCGGTCGTTTTCCTCGCCGCGGGCGGAGAGGATGATGACGGCTTGGCCGGGGCGCTTTTTCTTCAGCTCGGAGAGGATGGAGAAGCCGTCGCGGCCGGGGAGTACGAGGTCCAGCAGGAGGAGGCGGTAGTTTGCGCGGAGTGCGAGATCGAGACCGCCGTGGCCTTCGCCGGCTTCCAAGGTACGATAGCCGCCGTACTCCAGTGCATCGACCACGCCGCGGCGGATGGCGGCGTCGTCTTCGATCACGAGGATGGTGGTATCGGGCATGTTGCTAACGAATTTATTTAACCGATTTTCCGGCGAAGGGAATCTTTGTCGTCTTGATGTCCAGCAACGGCCCGAGTTCGTGGACGTTTGTGTAACCGTAGCTGTGTAGCGAAATGAAAGTCGGGATGTTCAGAGCGGCGGGGGCTGCCTTACTCACGAAGAAGCGCTCCTCACCCTCGAAGTTGTTATTGCAATAGATCAGCACGCGGGTGTCCTTCGCCGGGATCACTTCCTTCAGCGCGACCTCGCTGAAGTCAGAGAGATTCAGGTGGACGGCTCCCTTGATGTGAAGCTGATCGTATTTCTCACGGCTGCGGGCATCGAGAACAACGGTTCCTGGCTCTGCGGCGAGGCGCAGGAAGTCATCCTCGGAGATCCGGCGGGTTTCTCGTAGCTTCGCGACTTCCAGGGAAATGGCCCTGAAGCGATCAAAGTCGATTTTCGGGTTCGGTGGTTCGGCGGCGAAGGCAAGGCCGGCCGTGAGGACATAAAGAAAGGAGGTTTTCATCTCGAAAACCTCCTATCCCGGAATCGTGCCGCTGTCCGTCAACGGCACGTAAATTCAGGTCAATTCAGCACCCGCCGTTTCCCGCCAGGGCGTCCATCAGGTAGCGGGCGGGGCGGAAGTTCTCGATGAGGACTTCGCGCTGGTTGCCGCGCTTCATGCGGACCTGCTTGATGTTGAAGTTCGGGGTCTTGTGCGGCGCGAAGAGGATGTCGTCGTGGGTCGAGTTCTCGTGCTTCTTGAACATGTCCGGGACGATGTCGCCGCCGAGATGGTCATCGCGGCCGGTGGCGAGGTGGCAGGTGCCGAGCACCTTCTCGTCCTGAATGTCCGCGCCGGAAACCGGCAGCACCTGGGTGCCGAAGCCGAGTTCGCCGAGCGTGCCGGTCATCGGGTCGTCGGCAAGACGGGCATTGTGGGCGTCGATGGTGGCCTGATTGCCGGAGATCAGCTCGGACTTGATGATGTTGCGGTTTTCCACCGTCAGCACACCGAGGGTGCCGTCCTCGTACTTCATCGGGAAGTGACCGCGGGCGTCCTTCGGCACAAAGTAGACTTCGCCGGCTGGCAGGTTCGCGATGTCCGGCTTCTCGCCTTGGCAGAGGCCATGGGACTTCTGCGCTTCCTGGCCGCCGAGGCCGAGCCAGGCGGTGAGGACGCGGCCGTCTTCGAGGGCGAAATCGATCTCGATGTCGTCGGCCTTGGTCAGGGCGAGGCGCAGCTTTTCGGCGTCCTTCGAGACGTCCTCATAGTCGACCGCGAGGCCGGAGCCGAGGATGATGTCATTGAGGCCGTGCAGCGTGGCGCCGCGGAAGCCGAACTCCTTCGCCTTCGCCGTTAGAGGCGCGGTGGCGGAGAAGGTGGAGATGCAGAGGATGAGGTCGTACTTCTGATAGATGTCCGCATCCAGGGAGAGTTGCTTGCCGTTGGTGTCCCAGACCTCGTCCTCGAGATCGAGGTTTGAGCCGTGGGTGGTCTTGTAGGCGAACATTTCGCCGCCGGACATGCCGAGGGACTTCATCGCGCCGTTTTTCAGGCCCTGGTAGAAGGCTTCGTGGGCCTTCTTCTGCACCGGGAAGCCGGGCTGTTGGAGGAAGTTGAAGTCCTTGATGAGGCCGGCGGGTTCGTCGAAGTCGGTCAGGATACAGACGCGACAGCCCTGGGTCGGCTTGAAGACGGTGCCGAGCAGGCGGACGAGGTCGAAGGGCGGGAAATCTCGATTCTCCGGATGGAGGAGGATTTCCTCGGACAGGTAGGCGGGGAGGTTGGCGCAAGGAGGCATAGGGCCAGAAACTAGGATTGGTGCCGGACCGCGCAAGGGGGGATTTCTGGCATGAAAATCAGTGGCGTCTCCGGCACCGGACCGGGGAAAATGCGCGGGGTGGCAGGAAAAGTCCCCACGGAACGAGGGCCAAGCCTTTGACGCTTGGCGTCAACCGGCCTTCGCCGCGCTCTTGAAGGGATTCCGCTCCGGCGCCTCGTCGTGCTCCACGCAGAGCAGCAGCCTCTTGATCAACTTGTTAAGCACCGGTTGCCGGTGGCGAAGCATGACGCCGAAGGGTTCCGGCTTCGCGCCGAGCGCGGCCTTCGGCTCCAGCGCCGTGCGGCCAAAGGAAATCCGCCTGCACCCCAGTGCGATGGCATCGGCGATGCCGGCATGCAGCAGCCGCAGGTAGACCGGCAGCCCGGCCGCGGCCTCGCGGTCGAATCCGATGTGGTAGGCGAACGCGGTTTCCCCGTCTGCGAGGGTGATCAGGAATCCCAGCAGCTCGTCTCCCCGCCAGATCCCACTGCAGCGCAGGCGGTCGCCGGAGGCCTGCTGCAAGGCAGGGAAATACTCCGGTCTCAGCTCGTAGGGCCGGAAGTCCGCATTATTTTGGACCGCACGATAGAGTTCGTGCACGCGGTCTTGGAGGGAATCGATTTCCGGGAGGAGCCCGACCCTGCAGCCCGCCTGTTCGATGGGCTTGAGGACATTGTTGCGGATCCCGGCGCGGTATTTCGACGAAAGGCTGGCGAGGTAGTCGTCATGGGATTTCCACGCGGCATCAAGGGTGAGAACCATGTTGGGCTCCGTTTCGACGTAGCGGTAGCTCAGGTTGGCGAGCGACGAGACTCCCTTGTGGAAAGGCTCGTGGACGTCCTTGATCATGACGAAGTGGGTGGTGCCGCGCAGCTTGTCCGCCGTGCGGACGCGGTAGAGGACCTCGGCCACTCCATGCCAGATGGTTTCCTCCGGGAAATCAGGCACGAAAGCGACGCCGTGCTGGCCGTAGCTCAGCAGGTTCCCGCAGATCAGCACCCGCTGGCTCACCTTGCCCGCCAGCTTTTCCAGCGCCGCACATGAACACGCTTCCGGCGCAGGCTCCTTTGGTTTCCGCACCTGGCCGACGCTGATGTCGACGAGCTGCATGCAAACCGCAGCGACCGGCCGGTGTCCGGCGTCGTAAATGAGGGCGTAACGCGGCTGGATGTTGGCGGGCAGCACGCGTTCGAGGGCCAGCAGGTAGTCGCGCGACATGAAAAACCCCGCGCTCTCCGCCAATGAATTCCATGTGCCCGCATCCAACATCCCGATGCGGTCGGCGATGGCATACTGGAGCTCCGCCGGGCCGCGAAGGCGCTTGCGCTCGGCCAGCATGTCCCGGACCTCGAGCGCCTTGCGGATGAGTTTCATGGAGGTCTTTCTGACAGATGCCTCTGGCGGACTCAACCCCCGGCTTGCAGTGTCCGGAGCGATCCGCCGGATGGAGGAACAAATCGATTTTTCCTGTTAACGTCCTGCCGCCTCGCGCGGCATAGGGGTGTGAACCACGATTCTGAACTCGACGCGCGCGAGCGGCTGACCCGGCACTGGCTGGAGTCGGAGCCGGCGGTGCGGGCGTATGTGTTCGCGGCGGTGCGCGCGTTTCATGACGCGGAGGACGTGGTGCAGCAGGTGGCGCTGACGGTGGCGCGGAGGTTCGAAGAATACGACGAGAAGCGGCCTTTCGTGG
Source organism: Luteolibacter sp. Y139 (assembly GCF_038066715.1). Classification (NCBI taxonomy): domain Bacteria; kingdom Pseudomonadati; phylum Verrucomicrobiota; class Verrucomicrobiia; order Verrucomicrobiales; family Verrucomicrobiaceae; genus Neoluteolibacter; species Neoluteolibacter soli. The sequence continues at coordinate 114,761 of NZ_JBBUKT010000004.1, forward strand.
GGTGGGCGCTGTGGCTGGCGAAATCGCGGGTGATTGATCATTTCCGGAAGCAGGGCCGGGACCGGCTGGTGTTTTCCGAGACCTTGCTGGATCAAATGGCGGACGCGCTGGTGCAGCGGCAGCCGGAGGGCAGCGCGCGGCAGGCGGCGATGGAGCGGTGCATCGCGAAACTGCCAGAGAAGTCGCGGCAGTTGCTGGAGCTGCGCTATGAAGAAGGTTCCTCCATGGAGCGGGTGGCGGCGGCGGTGGATTCCACGGCGGCGGCGGTGCGGGTGATGTTGTTCCGGATTCGCAACCTGCTGGCGGGGTGCATTCAGACCGAACTCGGGAAGGAGGCGCGATGAACGACGCCGACCGGCAATTGGTGGACCTGTATCTGGATGGAGAGCTGCCGGATGAGGAGGCCGCACGGCTGATGGAACGGATCGATGGTGATCCGGAAGCGGTTGGCTATCTGGCGGACCGTGCGCTGCTGCAGGCGGATCTGCGCCGTTCGCTGAAGCGGCAACATCTTGAGCAGTGGGCGGTGGCGTCAGCGGCGAGTGAGAAGGCCGGGAGTCGCGGGCGGAGGCCGGTGTGGCTGGCCCTTGCGGCGTGCCTGGCGTTGCTGATCGGTGGGACGATGTGGTGGCGGGCGAAGGCGGACGGCGTGGACCTTCAGGTGGTGCATGTGGAAGGGGCCGCGAGGCTGCACGGTCGCGGAGAGGCGGTGTCGGTGGGTGAGACGCTGTCGCTGCGGGAGATCGAGTTGGAGAGTGGCTTTCTGCGGGTGCGTTTGGAGAATGGGGTGCTGCTGGATTTGAACGGGCCGCTGGCGGCGAACTTTGAGAGCGGGATGCGGATGCGGCTCGGGCACGGGCGGATGAGCGCGGATGTGGGGACGAATGGCAAAGGCTTCACGGTGGTGACGGACGCGGGCGAGACGGTGGATCTCGGGACGAGGTTCGGCGTGGAGGCGGATGCGAGCGGTGAGTCGCGCGTGGCGGTTTTTTCCGGAGAGGTGAAGGTGCGCTCTGGTGGAAAGGGAAGTGAGTTCACCACGCTGCGCGAGGGGGAAGCGGTGAAGTTCACGGCATTGGCGGGGCTGCGGCGATGGACGCAGGTGGCGCTGGCGGTGGATGCGGCGGGTTTGGAGCGGACTCCGGCGGATGGCGTGATCGAGTCCGTGCGCGACAACCTTGGTGATGAGGAATTGCACCCGTTTTATGGAATCGTGCGCGGGGGCATGCGGCCGGGCGCGCTGGCATTCACCGACAAGCCGAATCCCCGATGGGCCCCCCGGACCGGAGACGCGCTTCCAGCCGGGCTGTTAGGGGCCGATTTAGTTCGGACCTACCATCAGTTCCGGCTGGAGCGCGAGTATTCCCTTACGCTGACGTTGCGGGAAAGGGCTGCGGTGTTCGTGCTGATCGATGCGCGGCAAGAGCTGCCGCCGTGGTTGAAGCAGCGTTTCAGGAACACCGGCGAGAGCGTCCGGGTGGGGCCGTGGATGCCTGGCCTGACGGGTGAGCCGGGCGTTGAGTTGGGCGAGGATGGATTGCCCTATTTGAATTTCTCGGTGTGGCGCGCGGAAGCGGAGGCGGGGGATATCGTGCTCGGTCGTGCGCTTCGGCGCCGATCGAAGGACATGCCTTTTCCCTTCATGTATGGCGTGGCGGTGAAGGCGCTGCCTTCCAAGTGATCGCGGACTTTTTTCCCTATCCAATGATCCGGCGTTGTCATTTTTCCATGCGTTCCTTGTTTCCGCCCGCCGTGCTGTGGCTGGCAGCAATCGCGGCGCGGGCGGAGCCAGTCGCAAAGGTCGAGGCGTATTTGGAAAGCTACTGTCTCAGTTGCCACGATGCCGAGACGCAGAAGGGCAAGGTGAACCTCGAGGAGTTCCATCGGGAACACGACTTGCGCCAGCTCTTCGATGTCTATGACCAGACGGTGCTGGAGGCGATGCCGCCGCAAAAGAAGAAGCAACCGAGCCCGGAAGAGCGGGCCGCATTCACCGCCCAATTGGAACAGTGGCTCGCAGATGCAGGGCACGACCGGAAGTTGGAGCCGGGCTTTGGCAACTATGTGGATCACGACGCGTTGTTCACGCCGAACCACCTTGAGCCTGTTTCGGCGAAACGCGTGTGGCGGGTGGATGCGAGCGCGATGGCGGAGATTGGAAACCGGCTGGTGGGAAGAGATGTTTATCGTCCCAAGAGGCAGGGTGTGAGCAAGGAGGATCCGTCCTTCACCTATCGTGCCCCGGCGCACGCTTTCCGCGACTACGATGCGACGAGCTACTTCGAGGATACGACCACGGAGCTGGCACTTGCCTATGCGAAGCAGATCGCCGGCTACATGGAACAGTTCCGCTTTTCGCCCCAGCAGAAGCAATTGGATGAAGCGGACAAGTTGCCTAACAAGGCGAAGCGTGAGGAACGGAAGAAGCTGATCGGCCCGGTGGATCGGGTGGGCACGACGTATCGTCTGCTGTTCAATCGCGAGATCACCGATAAGGAGCGAAAGGAACTCGCTGCTCTCGACGAGCGGTCGGCGGTGACCGCCTTGATCCTGAAGTGCGATTCCGTTTTCCGCATGGAGGGCAGGATGGATGACTACGAGCTGGCGCGGACGCTGGGCTTCGCACTGGATGAGAAAGGTGCTGATCCGGCGCTCTATCAAGACGTCGCCAGGCGGCCGCTGGGGGAGGTGCTCGACGAGCGCATGAAGACCGAGGCGTTCCAGTGGCGGCTGGTGCGCTTCTTGCGCGAATATTTCGAATACGACCGGGCGCCGGATGTGTTCAAGGATCCGGAGACGCAAGCGCCGACGCTGGTTCCCCATGGAGTCGAGTATCATCCCGACTGGCATGTGGCGGACGCGGATCAATTCTGTCTCCGCATCCTGCGGGAGGACGAGAACGTGCTCCGGCAACTGCTGACCTCCAACCGCTATTCGATCCGCGGCGGGCTGAACACCGCGCACACGAATCTCGGCCAGCGCAACCGGCAGAATGGCTACTATGCCGGCTTCCACGGGGTTTACGGGCTCAAGCCGGAGGATCTCGCGCCGTGGCGCGCGGACTACGACTTGCCGGACCGCAAGGGAATGCTGATGCACCCCGCGTGGCTCATTGCCTTCTCCGACAAAGAAAAGAACCAGGCGATCCAACGCGGGCGCTGGGTCACGACCAAGCTGCTGGGCGGGCAGATTCCCGACACGCCGGTCGAGGTGGATGCCACGCTGCCGGATGATCCGGCGCTTACCCTCCGGGAGAAGATGGCGAAGGTCACGCATGCCTCGAAATGCTGGGCCTGCCACAGCCACATGGATGATCTGGGGCTGCCCTTCGAGCAGTTCGATTTCTTCGGGAAATTCCGCACGCAGGAGCTTGGCCGTCCAGTGGACACGACAGGCCTTGCGATGGGTAACAAGATCGAGAATCCGTACACCTACGTCGAGGAACTGGCGAGTTCCCGCCGGGTGCAGCAGGTGTTCCTGCGCCATGTCTTCCGCTTCTTCATGGGACGGAACGAGACGCTCAACGATGCGAACACACTCATCGCGATGGACAAGGCCTTTCAGCCGAAAGGTTCGCTGAAGGCCGCACTGAAGGTGCTGTTCCTTTCCGACAACTTCCGCCTCCGCCACTGAATCCCGAGTTCCTTCTCATGAACCGCCGCCATTTCCTTCAAAGCAGCGCTGCCGCCCTCGGGGCCGGCATGTTCAGCCCGCTGAGTTCGCTCCTCGCGGCAACAACGCCGGTGGTGCCCGGACGGACCAAGTATCTCTTCGTGGTCGAAAGCAACGGCTTGCCCGGTCGCCAGATTCACCCGTCCGGTGTGCCCTTCATTCCCCTGGGCAAGCGCGAGACTTTCCGCGAATACAAGATCAAGGGCCTGCCCATGGCGCTGGAGCCGATCGGCGACTACATGGACAAGATGTGCATCGTGCAGGGCATCACCGGCAGGGTGTGCGGTGGCGGGCACTCGAATGATCACGGCACGCTCGGGTCCTACAATGCACGTGACGGGCGACTCATCGCGGGTCCCACCATCGACTACCTGCTCGGAGCGCAGAACCGGGAGCGGATCTTCGAGAACGTGGTGCTTGGGATCAATGGCAACAACAAGGACGTGGTCTTCAATCTTTCCGCCGAAGGTGCCGACCGGCCCATCGCCACGATCTGCAATCCGGTCACGGCCTATAACCGGCTCTTTGGCGCGCTTGGCAATCCCGACGAGATCGCCAGGGACCGGGCGCTGATTGAGTATCTCAAGGGCGACATCGATCGCTCGCAACAAGAGTTGGGAACTTCGAAGCCGGATTGGAAATTGCAGAAATACCGCGAGGCATTCGAAGCGATCGACAAGAGGAACAGCAGGATCGGCGGCTTGAAGCTCGATCACATCCCGAAGCTCACCGACAAGTATCGCTCGGAGGATCACGTGCAGATGTTAGATGCGCATTTCGAGATCGCCTCTGCCGCACTGAGCGGAAACCTGACGGACTCCGCCACGATCGCCGTCGGTGTCGGCTTCGAGCATTTCATCATTAACATGGAGTCGCTCGAGGGTGTGCACACGCCACGTCACGGTCTGGGGCACGCCAACATGAAGGGCCGGGACAGCCTGGTCCCCCAAGAGTCGCACGAGGAGGCGGCTCGGGTCCGGCGCTATCTTTTCAAGCTGATCGCCCGCACGCTCGGCGAGGTGGACAATCTCGTGGTCGTTTACACCTCCGACGCCGCGGAGAAGCATCACAGCAATGGGGAGGAATGGCCGCATGTCATCGTCGGCAATCAGCCCAACCTGCGGCTCGATGGTCGCTATCTCTACTATCCGGAGGATGGCAAAGACGGGCAGCGAACGCTGAACGCGCTGCACAACACGCTGCTCCGTGCCGGCGGCATCGAGATGGATTCCTTCGGCCAACTGGTCAAAACCGTGCCGATGGCGGCGCAGGTCGGAACTCTTCCGGAATTGCTCGCATGAAGATGTTCCCGAGGTTGATCGCTCTCGTCATGACCTTGTCCGCGGCCTTCGCCTTGGATGCTCCCCTCCAGTACGCCGACCTGGCGAAGGAAGGCATCAAAAAGGTGGAGTGGAAGCGGCTCAAGAAGGATGAGGTCGAGGCGTTCTACAAAGCTTACCCGGCTGATCGGGAGATGCTTGATCGCGTTACCTTGGGCGACGAAATTACCGGTCCCTTGGACGAGTGCATTGCCGGGGAGGCGCCGCCGCTCGCCGAGGCGCTGAAAAAGTTTCCGCTGCACTATCCCTTGATGGGGCGGATGAAGAACATCACGGGCACCTTCGAATGGCAGGGAAGGAGCCTGGTTTTCCGGACGACCGGACAGCTCTATGCCATCGACGAGCCCGGCATCGTGCTCCGGCTGAAACAAATGGGCGCCACCGCCAAGTCGGGGCCCAGGCAAGGAACTGTCGAAGCGGTGTGGTTCGTGAACCGGCTCGATGGGCTACGCATCCTTTACCTGCAGAGGGTGGAACTCCGTTGATCAGGGCGCGGGCTTTTTCCTCACGCGCCGCCGCCGAGGTCCATGCCCTTGTCGCGCATGTCCTGGAGGACGCTGGTCATGTCCTCGAGCGTTTCCCAGAGCTCGCGGAGAACGAAGATGGGCGCTCCTGCCCGAACGGCGATGGCGATGCAGTCGCTGGGGCGGGCGTCGAGTTCGACGATCTTGCGCTCCATGATTTCGTTTTCGGCCTCGAGGATGAGGCGGGCGTAGTAGATTTCCTTCTCGATGGCGACGATGACGGCGCGGCGGACCTTGGCGCCGAAGGCTTCCAGCGTGAGCAGGTAGAGATCGTGGGTGAGCGGTCGCGGCGGGGTCTCGCCGGCGAGGGCGGCATTGATCGAGGCGCCGATGGCGAGATCGATGTAGAAGACGATGGATTTCTTGCCGTCCCCGAGGAAGACGGCGCAGCCGGCGGGGGTGGGGAGCAGGGCGATGGGTTCGACGCGGACCAAATCAGGCACGTGGCCTTTCTCGCCGGATCGCCGGGGCAATCCAAGATGAAAGCGCGGGATACCTGTAAACCTGCCCTGTAGGAAAGACGTAGAAAGGTCCTGCTTCCTGACGATTTTGCCCATGAGTTTGCCAATGAACCGCCGCCGAGCCCTGAAGACGCTGTTTTGCTCCAGCGCCCTGATGAACTTGAACCTGAGCGCATTCGGGCAGGCTGAGCCGGTTGCCGGCACGCTGGATTTGCTGGCGCTGGGGGACTTCGGGACGGGGGATGAGCGGCAGAGGGCGGTCGCGCGCGGGATGGCGCGCTATGCTGCCAGCCTCGGGAAAAAGCCGGATGGTCTGATCTTCCTCGGCGACAATTTCTACAGCGCGATGCCCGGTGGCCTGACCTCGCCGCGCTGGCAGACCGGATTCTCGCAAGTCTATCCCGGTGAGGACTTTCCCGGTCCCTGCTGGCCAATCCTGGGCAACCACGATTATCACGACAACCGGGGCGGCGAGCTGGTTCAGATCGGGTATGCCAAGTCATTGAACCGCAAGACCCGCTGGACCTTCCCGGCGAAGTTCTACCGCGTGGACCTGCCGCAGGTGACGATGCTGATGATCGACACCAACTGGGAGACGATCAATCGCCGGGTCCACAACAACGACGGGGTGAATTGCTGGATGCAGGCGGACGAGCAGTCGGCCCAACTGTTGTGGCTGGAGCGGGAGCTTTCCTCAAAGCGGGCACCCTTCACGATCGTCTGCGGGCACCACCCGCTCTACTCGGATGCCAACCATGGCGACACCCCGGAGCTGGTGGAAATCCTGGGGCCGATGCTCGAAAAACATGGGGTGCATGCCTATTTCTGCGGCCACGACCACGATCTGCAGCACATGGAGCTGGATGGACTGCGGACGTCCTTCGTGCTGTCCGGGGGTGGCGGGGCGCGGCTCTATGATGACGAAAAGCATCCCCGGAAAGGATCGAAAGTCTTTGATGTCTTTGGTTTTACCCACATTTCGATCTCGGGGGGCGATATGACCATCCGCCACATCGATCCGAACGGGAAAATCGTCCACGCGTTCGCCAAAAATACCCGCTACGAGTGGCAGAATCTCGGCTGACGGACCCCGGCTGGCCGCTTGACATGGGCGGTTTGCCGTGCATCCTCCGCCCTCCCGCCGCGTCGGAAACGTGTTCGGGACCTCTTACGCCATGAAAAAGGATCTTCATCCCAAGTACAACCCGGTCGTCTTCGTTGACATGACCACCGGTGCCCGTTTCGTCAGCCGCTCGACCAAGTCTTCCGACAAGAAGGAAGTCATCGACGGTGTGGAACACGCCATCATCTCGATCGGTATCACCTCGGACTCGCACCCGTTCTTCACGGGCAAGTCGACCTTCGTCGACACCGAAGGCCGTATCGACAAGTTCCAGAAGCGCTTCGGTGCGGTTCGCCGCGTCGCCAAGCCGAAGGTTGGCTAAGCCGCTTCTCGCGCCAAGTTTCCCAAGCGCCCGTCCGCATCTGCGGCCGGGCGTTTTTTTTGTGCGGGGCAGGGACGCCTTTCCAAGGCGTCCGGCGGATGGCGGTCCGCGAATTTAGCTAGGATCATCTTAGCTCGAAACCTGCCGCCCCCAGCCTGACTGCTCGGAGAGCAGTCCCTGCCACTATGGATTCAAGAAGTTCGCGATGGTCTGCTTGGCGTGCTGGAGGTCGTCGCCGGCGTCTTCGCCTTTTTCGAGTTTGTCGGCGTGGTCGAAGTGGATCTCGAAGAGCTGCTTGTCGTCGTAAGTGTTCTTCATCGAGAAGGTGTCCTTTTCCTTGAGCACGGTGGCCCAGGTGTCGCGGACGTCTTTCCAGTAGTCGCCGGTCTTGGCCCAGTAGGCGTTGAAGGGGGTGGCGAGGTCGGGTGAGGTGATTTCCTCGTAGCGGTCGACGCCGAGTTCCTTGCCGCGGCAGGTGCGAGTGCCGTCCTTGTCGACTTGCATCTTGCGGTTGCTTTGGACGTGGACCCAGCCGGTGGGGGTGATGCTGATCTCGTGGGTGCCTTCGAGGACATTGTAGTCCTTGCGGATGGTGAACTCGCGGCGCGGAAGGGGGCGGGGGCAGTCATCGCTGCGCCAGGTGGAGAGGCCGCCGTCGTGGGTCCAAGTGCCCGCGACTTCATAGCGCGGCGAGTCATCGACCTGGAAGACGGCTTGGGACCAGCGGCCTTGTGGATTCGGAGTGGGAAGCTTTTTCCAAGTGAGGTCGCCTTGATAGACCTGCAGTTCCGGATCCTGCCAGGTCCAGTCCTGGCGCCAGTGCTTCATGACGTGCGGGCCGTCGGTCTCGCCCTTGTCGTTCTTGAAATACATCACCAGCGAGTGCTGGAGACTGATGAATTCGCCGCGGTCTTCGAGCAGGGTGACGTTCTCGGTGCCCCATGAGAAGTAGGGGCGGGTGGGCTTGAAGTTTTCGGCGAGGCCGAGGGTTTCGGTGAAGTCGAAGCTGACGCGATAGTTGCCAGCCATGGCGAGGATGGCGCGGCGGTCTTTCTCGAATTTCGAGAGGCCGGGCTCCTGGAGTTTTTTCCATGCTTCCTTGGAGCCTTCGAGGAGGGTTGCGTCCGAGCCCTTGGTGGTGCCGCCGCGGGTGGACATGTCCTTCCAGTCCATGAAGCCCCAGGCGAAGACGTGGCCGGCGGGTTCGGGCTTGGCTTCCTGGGCGGGCAGGGTCTGCAAGCCGGCGCAGGCGGCGAGCCAGAGGATGTAGGAGGGGCGCTTCATGAGAATGGCGGAGATCCTAGGCGGCTTCGCGATTTCCTCAACGGGAGATCTTAGCGGCGGTGTGCTGTCCTTAGTGGAAATCCGAAGGGAGGAGGCTGTCGGGTTTCAGCGGGCGATCCCGTTAATCTCTGAACCCATGCCTTTCGCCCGCGCCCTGCTACCTATTGTTTCCTTTTTCGCCTGCCTGTCGGCGGCTCAGGCTGGTTTGACGTATGTGGATGCGACTTCCGGTTCGGGTGGAAATACGACCTTGGCGAATGGCAGCACCTTCACGCCGCCCCTCAATGGGACCACCGGGGCGGACAACAACTGGGAACAGCGCACGGTCTTTGGCTCGGGTGGGAACGTCTACGAGTCCGGCGGCGAGGTCGCCGAGAATGCTCCCGAGCTGCGGATGAAGCTCACCGGCCTGACGCCGGGAGGGACCTACCGGGTGCGGGTTCACTTCTGGGACGCGAGTCCGGCTTGGAGGATTCGTGCGGGGTTCAGTTCCGCGGCGGGATCTAACACCTTGTATGCGAACCAAGCGGAGGCCGCGGGGATCGGGGCTATCGGGGCGGTCGCAGCGAGCACGCTGAGCTATGCGGTGGCGCCGACGGTTTTTGCGGAGGCAGACCGGACGATGTTCTCGGCGGATTTGGGCACGACGCTCGCGAATGGGAGTGGCGAAATCGCGGTGTTCCTTGATGACCTCGCGCCGGTGCTCGGGCCGAATGACCGGACGTGGTTCGACGGTCTCTCGTATGAGGTGGCGACGCCGGTGAATGCGGTCCGTTATGTGGATGCCACGACGGCGAACACGACGCACTGGGACGGGGCGACCTTCGCGCCGGCGGCCGAGGGTGTGACGGGTGCTGACAACAACTGGGAGCAGCGGACGCTGGGCAATGGCGGCTCGGCCTTCGAGGCGAACTTCGAAGCGCCAGAGAATGCGCCGTTGTTAGTGACGACGCTTACCGGGCTGACTCCTTCGAGTTCGTATGTGCTCTACTGCTACTTCTGGACCGATGGCGGGAACTGGCGACTGAAGGCATCCGCGAAGGTTGCCGACATCCAGACCAATGGGACGGCGGGAAATCTAACGGACGACTTCCTGCCGAGCACGCCGCGAACTCATTTCGCCGCGGACAACAACGCCGGTGGAACCGCAACGGCCGGGGTCTTGGCGGCGGGCACGACCTTTACGACCACGCCGCTGCTGACGGAAGGAAATCGCACCTTGATGCAGGCGAACCTTGGTGTGGCGACGAGTGACTCGACTGGGACGCTCAAGGTCTACATCGATGACTTTGCTGATGGCAGTGCGGTGCCGCGCACGTGGTATGATGGTGTGGGTTACAAGCCTGCGCAGACCTTGGATCCGGCATTGGACGAGGATGGCGATGGGCTGACGAATGCGCAGGAGGTTTCCTATGGCACCGATCCGTATCTGGCCGATACGGACGGGGACTCCTATGGCGACAAGGTGGAGGTGGATGCGGGTTCCAATCCGCTGAATGCCTCCTCCATTCCGCCGTTGCCTGGCAACGGACTCCAGATCGCTCCGGATGGCGCTTGGACGTGGTTCAATGACGAGCGAGCGATCTTTCATCAGGGTTCGCTTTTCAGCGGGTATGTGAAGGCGAATGGGCAGTATGGCATCACGCGCTACGATCCGGTGGCGCATGAGGTCTTCCACATGATCATCAGCACCGCGGCTTCACAGCAGCAGGACGATCACAACAACTGCTCCATCACCGAGCTGCCGGATGGGAAGCTGCTGGTGATGTATTCGAAGCACCTCGGCGGCTCGCAGTTCTACAAGCGCACGTCGCTGGTGGCTCTGCCTTCCACAAATGCGGATTGGGGGCCGGAAATCACGGTGGCGATGCCGGACAATCACACCTACTCGAACGCCTACCTGCTGACCGGTGAGAACAACGCGATCTACAATTTCTCGCGCTGCATCAATTTCAATCCGACCGTCACCAAGTCGCTGGATCAGGGCGTCACTTGGGAGACGCCGCAGCAATTGATCGAGGTCGGGAACAACAACGTGCGGCCTTACCCGCGCTACTGCTCGAACCACACCGACCGGATCGACCTGATCTACACGGACGGCCATCCGCGTGACGTGGATAATTCGGTCTACCACATGTACTACAAGGGCGGGTCGCTCTACAAAACCGACGGGACGCTGATCGATTCGCTCGCCAACCTGCCGCTCGACCATGAAGGAGGGCAGCGCGGGTCGGTGATCTATCAATTCTCCAATGCCGCGTGGGGTGTAGGTCAGGGGCCGGACAATTGGATCCCCGGTGCACGCGGGTGGACTTGGGACGTTCACTACGGCAAGGACGGGAATCCGGTGTGCGTGTTCCAGGTGCAGACCGGCACCGACGCGACTTGGTCGACCTCGCGGATCTACTATTACTTCGCGCGGTGGAACGGGACGGCGTGGGAAAGGAAGTTCATCGCGCAAGGAGGTCGGGGCATCTATGCGGCGGAGTCGGATTATGGTGGAGGGATGACGATTGATCCTTCGCATCCAAACGTGATCTACATTTCCTCGAACGCGGCGAATCCCTTCAGCCTTGGCGATGTGAGCAACGTGCCGCTTCGCGCGAACGCGCGTTTCGAGCTCTACCGCGGTGTCACCAACGATGGTGGCCAGAGCTTCACGTGGGAGCAGCTCACCACCAATTCGGAGAGCGACAACCTGAGGCCGATTGTACCGGAGAGTCATGGCTATGACCGTGCCTTGCTGTGGTTCAATGGAACCTACAATTCCTACACCAGCTTCAGCACGCGGGTGCTGGCGGTGCTGGAGAACGATCTCGCGGTGAAGTCGATGGCCTTCGGCGGGAACACCGGCACGCTGACTTGGAAATCCTCGCCGGGGCACAGTTACCGGATCACAGGGTCGGCGGACCTCACGGGATTCCCTTACCAGGTGGGCACTGGGATCGAGGCGCAGGGTGGAACGACGAGCCACACGTTTGCCTTCCCGCCGCCGCTCCAGAACCAGCCGAAGGCGTTCTTCCGTGTCGAGACCGAGTGATGAGCACGGCCAATCTTCCCATCTCGACAAGTTTCACCCGGGATTTTACGCTGTGAAAAACCCAATTTTGAGCGAACTCACGCGCATCCTCGAGACGGCTGGCGGGAACGCACTGCCGATGTCGGCGGAGCTGTTGCCGCTGGTCTATGACGAGCTTCGCAATGTGGCGCGCGAACGGATGTCAAACCTGGCACCCGGGCAGACGCTGCAGCCGACCGCGCTGGTGCATGAGGCGTGGCTGAAGCTTTCCAGCGAGGAGGGCCGGGTTTGGAACGATCGCGCGCATTTCTTCCGCGCCGCGGCCCAGGCGATGCGCCAGATCCTGGTGGACCGGGCGCGGGCCAAGGCGACCCGCAAGCGGGCGGTGAATCCGGAGGTTTTCGAGCAACAGTTCGACCTCGCGGACGCGACGCTCGATGAGCGAGTGCTGCTGGTCGACGAGATGATGACTCGTCTGGAAGCCGAAGAGCCGGACAGCGTGCGGCTGATCACGCTGAAGTTTTTCGGTGGGCTGACGAATCAGGAGATCGCGGCGATGGACGGGGTGACCGAGCGCACCGTGGAGCGCCACTGGGCCTATGCGAAGGCGTTGCTCTATCAGATGATCCGTGAGGAGACCGGCGATGAAGCAGCCTCCGTCGATTAACCGGCTGCTCTTCGTGGCGGCGTCGAACTTCTCCACGGCGGAGGAAAGGCGCGCGTTCCTGGAGTTTGCGTGCCGTGACGACGAAGCGCGGCTGAAGCGGTTGGAGGTTTTGTTAGAGGCACGGGGTGAGGCGGAGGAGTTCTTCGAGTTCCAGCCGGCGGTGGAGCCGGTGCAGGAAACGCCGGGTGAAGGGGAAGGTGGATTGGGGGCTCGGATCGGGCCTTACCGGCTGATTGACCGGATCGGGGCGGGCGGTTGTGGCGTGGTTTATCTCGCCGAGCAGCTGGAGCCGGTGAAGCGCAAGGTGGCGCTGAAGATCATCCGGCTCGGGATGGATACGGAGAGTGTGATCGCGCGCTTCGCGATGGAGCGCGAGGCCCTGGCGCTGATGGATCATCCGAATATCGCGCGCGTGCTGGATGCGGGGACGACTTCGTCGGGGCGGCCATTTTTCGTGATGGAACTGGTCGATGGTGAGCGGATCACCGACTACTGCGACCGCAAACGGCTCGGCTTGCGCGAGCGGCTGGAGCTTTTCACGCGCGTGTGCGAGGCGATCCAGCATGCGCACCAGAAGGGCGTCATTCACCGCGACATCAAGCCTTCGAACGTGCTGGTGCGGGATCATGATGACCGGCCGGAACCGAAGGTCATCGACTTCGGCATCGCGAAGGCCACCGCGGGTGGGTACGAGGGCGATGTGACCTACACGAAGGTCGGGCAGCTTGTCGGGACGCCGGCCTACATGAGTCCGGAGCAGGCGGAAGGCGGGGTGGACATTGATACGCGGAGCGACATCTACAGTTTGGGTGCGATGCTGTGCGAGCTGTTGACCGGTCGCGCGCCGTTCAGTCCGGAGCAGTTCAAGGACCGTGGCCCGGATGAGATCCGCAGCATCCTGCGCGGCGAGGAGACTGGCATGCCATCGATCCGGCTGCGAAGCGTCTCGAAGGATGAGATTGGCAAGGTCGCCGAGCACCGCGCGGCGGATCCGCTGCGTTTGCCGGGTCAGCTTGCCGGCGACCTGGACTGGATCGTGATGAAGGCGATCGAGAAGGATCGCCGCCGCCGCTATGAGACCGCCAATGGTCTGGCGATGGACGTGCAGCGCTATCTCAATGAGGAGCCGGTGCTGGCACGTCCGCCGAGCCAGGGCTACCTGCTGATGAAGCTGGTGCGGCGGAATCGCATCGCCTTCGCTGCAGGCAGTGTGGCGATGTTCGGGTTGCTCGCGGGCTTTGGAGTTTCGACGTGGTTGTTTCTTCGCGAGAAGGAGGCTCGAGCGAATGCCGAGGAGGCTCGTGCCAATGAAGAGACCCTCCGCAAGAACGCCGAGGCGGCGGACCGGGTGAACCAGGCAGCGGTGTTGATGCGCTACGACGAAGGACAAATCGCCAAGGTCGACCAGTTGCTGGAAGGAGTGAAGCCGGATCAGGTTCCCAAGTTGGGGGAGGTCGCCGAGATGCTGAGGAAGGTCGCCGAGTGGAACCTGCTGCAGGGGCGTTGGAAGGCAGCTTCGGCGCGCTTCAGTGCGCTGGCGCCGGTCATCACCAGTGTCGACCTGACGGATACCGACCAAATGTCGCGGATCCTGATGCCTGCCGCTACCGCCATCAAGGAGTGGGGGCAGCCGGAGGAATACGACCGCTTCCGCGAATTGGTGATCCGCCGTTTTGAAAGCTCGAAGAATCCGGGAGTGGTTGCGCAGGTCATGAAGTCATGTCTGCTGCAGCCGGCGGACGAGAAGACGCTGAAGGCGCTCGCGCCGATGTCTGCCGTTCTGGAGAACAAGATGAAGGATGAGGAGAAGAGCAGCCTCTATGTGGCAGCGTGGCGGAAGTTCTCGCTGGCGGTGCTGGCTTATCGTCAGGGACACTTCGACACGGCGGGCTACTGGGCTCGCCTGAGTTTGGCATCGACCGCCACCAGCCCGCCGTTGATGGCGTCGAATCAGACTTTGTTGGCGATGATCGATTTGCGCCAGGGTCGGGCTGAGAAGGTGCCGGAGACACTGAAGAGCGTCCGCAAGCAGCTTGCCGATTGGGAATCGGCACCCTTTGGTCTCGGGTCCGGCACGAATTTGTGGTTCGACTGGGGGAACGTGCGGATTTTCCTGCGGGAGGCTGAGGGGATGCTCGCCGGGCAGGCGCACTGAGGGGCGGCTCCCCCGTACGTTGGAGAGTCTGAAAAAAGTGCGGTCCCCGTGTCGGGGGATTTTTGGGGATCTCGTTTGTTTGACGAATCCTTCGCTCCGGGTTGCCCGCCCGGTCGCCGTTTCCAGCCCTCGGAGAAACGGTGGTGACTCGCGAAAACCGACAACAAACCCCATGAAGCCCACTTCTTCCCGCCTCGGCGCCTATGTTGCCCGTACCACCGTTGCCACGCTTTTGGCGACGGCTTGCCAGACCGCTTACGCGGCCTTCATCGACAAGGCCGACAACGCCGACAATCTCAACCTCACCTCCAGCTGGAATGGCGGCGTGGTCCCGGGCAGCAATGACCTTGCCTCGTGGTTCAATTTGACCGGCGCAAATACCGTTTCGCTCGGAGCCGACCTCAGCCTGAAGGGGATCGCGATCAGCTCGACTGGCGGCGCGGTGACCTTGAACGGTGCGAACACGCTGACGATCGGCAGCTCCGGCCTCGACCTGAGTTCATCGACGCAGAATCTCACCATCAACGCGAACGTGGCGACCGGAGCCGGCAGCCAGCCGTGGAGCGTGATCAGCGGCCAGACCCTGAGCCTTCAAACCGGCACCTTCACTCGTGCCGCAGCGGCGGGCGTGGTGATCGACAAGACGCTCGGTGCCGGAACGATCACCGCCTCCAATATCTCGAATACCAACGGCATCGTCGGTCCGTGGATGTCGGTGAGAAACACGGGTGCCGCCGCGAACGCCTCGTCCGCGGGCTACACGTATGCCGCGAATGGCGCGGCTCTCGACGCTTACCTTGGAGCCACCGCTTCGGCGAACTACGGATATGCCACGAGCACGACGGCGAACTACGACGTCAATTTCACCGGCAACCAGACCTTCGGCAGCAGCCGCGACGCGAATACCGTGCGTCATATCGGTGGTGCAGCGACGCTGATCTCCAACTCTGCCCAGACCTGGGGTTTCAATGGCCTGATGAATGCCGGCACCGGCCTGCTGACGCTGGGTGACACGGGCAACCAAGTGCTGAACATCAAGGCGGGTGTGGGCACCGGCACGGAGCTGGTGCTGCACGCGGCCAGCGGGAACATTTCGATTCTCGATCCGATCATCAACAACGGTGCGAATGCATCATCGGTCACGGTCAACGGTCCCGGCACTGTGACGCTGAACGTTGCCAATACCTACACCGGCGGCACGACGATCAACAGCGGCACGGTGGCGACCACCCAGAACCTGGGCGCCGCGAGCTCGAATGCCGTGCTCAACAGCGGCGCGATACTTTCGATCACCGGAGCGCCGACCAACTCGAACGTCTTGACCGGTGGCGGCACGATCAACTCCACTGGTGCAACGATCTCTGGCAACTGGAGCAACTTCGCGGGCAGCTACACTCACAACAACACCCTCGCTTCGACGTCTTACAACGCCGCCAACGCGACCAGCAAGTTTGCCGCGTATAACATCGCGAGTACGCAAGGGGGAGCTCAAGGCATGATCGCCGGTTTCAACACCGGCAGCGCGAGCGGCACTTACACTCTGGAGCTGGGATCGCTGACCGGTGTGGCGGGCTCGCTGTTCCGCGGCGGCAATACCGCACAGGGGATCGCCACGCTGCGGATCGGCAATCTCAACACGAGCACCACCTTCGCGGGCACCTTCAACGACGGGACCAACACGAAGATCGCTATCGACAAGGTCGGAAGTGGCACGCTCACGCTCTCGGGTAGCAGTGGGAATACTGCCGGTGTTTCCGTTTCGTCCGGCACCTTGCTGCTCACCGGTGGGTTTACTGCAGCGGGGAATGCGATGTCGGTGGCCAACGGAGCCACGCTTGCTGGCACCGGCAGTGTGGCTGGCACCGCTACCATCGCGAGCGGCGGTATCATGGAAAATGGCAATGGTGGCTCCGCCGCGCTGACCTTCGGTGGTCTGACGTTTGGCGGTGCGGCGACGGTCAATGCGCACTACAGCGGCACGGGGCCCGCGTTGGCAGTGACTGGGGCACTTGCCACTACGCCGGCCAACGGCCAGGTGACGCTCAATGTTGCGTCCGCGGTTCCGCTGGCGAACGGCACTCACAACATCATCAGCTATGGCAGCTTCGGTGGCGCGGCCACCAACTTCAGCGCCCATGTCACCTCGGGGCTCAATACCCGCCAGTCCGCCTTGCTGGTGCTGAGCGGCAACAACGTCGCCCTGCAGGTCGCCGGCGATTCGCCGAAGTGGACCGGTGCGCGCAACGATGGTCTGTGGACGACCACGACCCAGGCTTCACCGAAGAACTGGAAGCTCATCACCGGTGGCACCGCCACCGACTTCATCTCAGGTGACAATGTCCTCTTCGACGACACCGCGACCGGCACCACGGCGCTCAACCTCGACGGTGGCATCACCGCCGGCGTGGTCGAGTTCAACAACAGCACCAAGGCCTACAGCATTTCCAGCACGACCTTCGGCGGCCTGATCGATGGGGCGCTGATCAAGAATGGCACCGGGAGTCTCACGATCAATACCACCAACAGCTACTCCGGCGGCACCACCTTCAACGGTGGCACGCTCAACCTGAACAGCGACTCGGCACTCGGTTCCGGCCTGTTCACCATCGGAGCCGGCAGTGCCAAGGTCCTCAACAACGGCTCCGGTGCGGACGTTTTCTTCAATACGAATCCTACCCAGCAGTGGGCGGATGACTTCACCTTCACCGGTTCGAATAGCCTCGATGTGGGCAGCGGCGCGGTGACGATTTCCGGTGCCGGGACGGATCGCACGGTCACCGTGAGTTCCGGGTCGCTGACCGTGGGCGAGGTGAAGGCCGCCGCGCACGGCCTGATCAAGCAGGGCACTGGCACGCTGGTGCTCAGCTCGGATGGAGCGGGAGCCGCGGCGAGCACGCTCGCAGGCACCCTGAACATCGCGGCTGGCACGATCCAGATCAACCGCGCCACCGGAAACAGCGGCGACCTGACGGCCACCGGCCTCACGGGCACCGGCACCATCACGAACGGAGCGGCGATCGAGCGCTGGTTCCTCCTGAATACCACCGGCACTTCCACCTTCACCGGCACGCTTGCCAACGGCGGCACCGGTGGCCTCGGCTTCAACAAGCAGGGCGCGGGCAGCGTCACGCTGTCCGGAAACCTGTCCTATACCGGCCAGACCACGGTCGAGGGCGGCACCCTGACAATCCCGGTCGCCAATACCGGCGCGGGCTCGAATGCCCAGGTAACGTCGGGCACGCTGGTGATGGGTCATCCTTCCGCGTTTGGCACGGCGGGAACCATCCGTCTCGCGGGGAACAATGTTTCGACCTTCGACATGGCGACCGATGGGGGCGACAACGCCTACGGCATCGTGTGGGGCACCGGCACGATTGCGACAATCGTCTCCGATCGGGCGACTGCCGGGGCGGGAATCAATCACACCTTGAGTACGCTCGGCGCAGCCGGTGTCGGCGGCGGCACCATCACGATCACCAGCGGGGTCAATGTTACCTCGGGCGCGGGCCGGATCACCTTCACCAATCTCGGCCTGTCCGCCGGTACTGTTCAGACCACGGCGCTGAACCCGACTTCGGCCAATGTCACGGTGGGTCCGGTTTCCAAGGTGGCGAACACCGGGCTGAGCCAGACCCTGGAGCTGGGAGGCACCACGCTTGAAAACGAAGTTTCCGGCGTGATCTCCAACGGCGACGGCGCGGCCATCATCTCGGTGATCAAGTCCAACAGCAGCACCTGGACGATCTCCAATACCAACACCTACACGGGCACGACGACGGTCGGCACGGCCAATGGAGCTGGCATTCTCCGCGCCACCGCGACCAACGCGCTGGGCACCGGCACGATGATCTTTGACGGCTCGGGTGGAACTCCCGGCCCGACCAGCCGCCTGGAGCTCTCCAACAACATCACGCTGCCGAACAACATCACGCTCAGCCAGCGCAACAATACTTCCGCTGCCATCCTCAATGTCAGTGGCAACAACACGCTGACCGGAGCGATCGACCTGAATGCGGGAGGCAATGCGGGCAATATCGCTTCCGACGGTGGCTTGCTCAGCCTTTCCGGCAATATTTCCACCACCACCGCCGTAGCCCGCAACCTCCACCTCGGTGGTGCAGGCAATGGCCAGGCGAGCGGTGTGATTTCCAATGGTGCGACTGCGACGGGTGTGGTCAGCGTCACCAAGGAAGGTGCCGGTAGCTGGACCCTGTCCGGAGCAAACACCTACACGGGTGCCACGGTGGTCAGCGCGGGCACGCTCAATGTCTCGCAAGCGGTGCTTGCCGACGCGGCCACGGTCAACGTCGCCTCAGCGGGCGTGCTCAACCTGACTCACGCTCTCACCGACACGGTGGATCGCTTCTACATCGACGGCGTGGAGCAAGCTTCCGGAACGTGGGGCAGCTTGGCCTCGACCGCCACGCACAAGACGGCCCGCATCACGGGCACCGGCATGCTGCTCGCCACCAATGGTGTGGCTGCCGGTGGCTACTCGACGTGGGCCACTACCCTCGGCCTCACCGCGGGTGTGAACGATGGCGCTGCGCAGAATCCGGACAACGATGGCTTTGAGAACGGCACCGAATACATCCTCGGCGGCCACCCGCTCAACGGCTCGAACAATCCGAAGATCTATGCCTTGGTCGCCGATAGCGATGATGTCGGAACGGACAAGGAGCTGATCATGACGATCGCGGTGCCGCAGGGCACGCCTGCCTTCCCGGCGGGTTCGCCGACGTCCTCGGTCACGTTTGAAGGCTTCGGCATCACGGTGAAAGGCAGCACCAGCCTCGCGACCTTCCCGGTGACGGTGAACCCGGTCGCTCCGGTGACCACCGGTCTGCCGGCAGCGCCAACACAAGGCGGTATCACTTATGAATACCGCTCCTTCAGCCTCGGCGGATCGAATGGCGCCACGGGCAGGGGCTTCCTGCAGGTGACCGTGACGAATCCCTGATCGGATCGATCGCCAATCCCTTCTCTTGGGTAATGGGTAGCCGGGAACCGTAGGAGCGGTTCCCGGCTCTTTTTTGTGACGAAGAAAAAATTGTCGGCGGGCGTGTCGGGGTTTTCCGGCGAATCCCGTTCTTTTGCCGGAGCCTCGATTCTGTCTTGCCCGTTCGGAATGGCGGCCCGCGTTTCCCCAGAAAAACCTCCTGATGAAAAACCCATTTCGAACCACTTCTCCGGTGGGTCGTACTGCTCTGCTTGCCACCGCGCTGACGGTGGGTATTTCCCTGAATCCTGCGTCGGCTGCGAACATCACCTGGGATGGTGGCGTTGGTGGGACTGGCACGGATTTCGGCACTGCCGTCAATTGGAACGGCGATGTATTGCCGAGCGTTTCGACGCCAGATACGGCGCAGTTCACCGGTGCCGTGTCCGGAGCGCTGAATCTGGCTTACAGCAACACCGCCTTTGCCGGTGCCGCGGGCAATACGGGCATCAATCTCGAGCTTACTTCAACGCAGCTCGATGCGGTGAGCATCGACTCCGGTTCCAACACCGGGTCGCTGCGCATGAACAATCTCACGATTGGCAGCGGAGCGGGTGCCTTCTCCCTGGGGAACGGCGCGAATACCTTCAACATTACCCTCGGTGGAGCGGGTGGCCAGACGCACACGTGGACGAACAATTCGGCGAACGGCGTGACCGTGGGTTCCGATGTGGTCTTCGGACTCGGCGGCGGTGGAAGCCATACGCTGGCTTTGGCGGGATCGGGCAATTTCACATTTAGCAACGCGATGGGGTCGCTGGCGCTGGCCACGACCAAGAGCGGCACGGGCACTGCGGTGATGTCCAGCGTGGGCACGGGGGCGATTACCGCCGCGGGCGGAACGCTGCGTCTCAGCGGCACGGCGGGCACCAATACGACCAACGCGAACTTCCGGGTCGGCACCGTGACGAATACCGCGGCGCGTTTGGAAATCGTTGCAGGGACCAACATCACCAACCGCCTCAACCTTTTCATCGGCGACGCGGGTGGTGGCACCGGTGGTGGTGCGGTGTATCAGACTGGCGGCACCTTGACCCTGACCCAGGCGGCGGGCGTCGATAACCTTCGCATTGGCTCGAATGCCGGCGGCTACGGCTATTATAGTATTTCCGGCGGCTCGCTGACCGCGAATGAAATCGGGCTCGGCGCGAGCCTCGCCGATACGACGGGGGTCGTGGATGTTTCGTCTTCAGGCACGGTCACCACCAGCGGCTGGATCGCGATGGGCCGCGGCAGTGCGACCAGCTCGGGTCTGCTCAATCTCACCGGCGGCACGGTCAATGCGGCGCGCATCGACATGAACTGGGGGACCAGTGCCACGGCGCAGTCGGTGCTGAATGTCGCGGGTGGCAATGTGAACCTGAGTGGCGCGGGCACGGGTCTCAACCTGGCCAGCGCCAGCACCACGGCCGGTGTGCAAGGTGTCGCCAACTTGCTGACGGGCGGCACGCTGACGACGACCATCGTCCAAGCCAGCCAGGCCAATCAGGTGACCGCGCTCAATTTCGACGGCGGCACACTCAAGGCGGGCGCAACCAACTCGGGCGCCAACTTCCTCAACAGTGCGGGCATCGACCGGGTCAATGTGATGGCCGGCGGTGGCACGATTGATAACAACGGCACCGCGATTGGCATCGGTAATGCGCTGGTTGCGCCGGATGGCCAAGGCGTGAGCGGTACGACGGTCGCGGTGGCCAGCGGCGGCAGCGGCTATACGGGCGCGCCGATGGTGAAGTTCTCCGGCGGCACCGGCACCGGTGCGACCGGTTATGCGGTGATAACCGGTGGCGTGGTCACCAGCATCGTGATGACCAGCGCGGGCACCGGCTACACGGCGGGCGACACGCTGACAGCGACCTTTGTCGGCGGTGGCGCGGCGACCGCGGCAACGAATGTCACGGGCATCGCGGTCGCCGCGAACACCAGCGGCGGGATGACCTTCATCGGTAGCGGCACGACGACGCTCACCGGCGCGAACACCTACACTGGCAACACCACGATTAGCGCGGGCACGCTGCAGATCGGCAATGGCGGCGCCACCGGTTCGCTGTCCACCTCCAGCGCGATCATCGCGAATGGAACGCTGGCCTTCAACCAGAGCGACACCGTCACGCAGGGAACGGATTTCAGCGGCTCGGCCATCACTGGCACGGGCATCGTGGCCAATCTCGGGGCCGGTGCGCTGGTGCTGAACACCGCCAACAACTACGGCGGTGGCACGACCATCGGTGTGAACGCCGGAGCTTCCGTGATCCAAGCGACCGCGAGCGGTGCGTTGGGAAGCGGCTTGGTCTTCGTCGCGGGGAACGGTGGCACCAATCGCCTCGAGGTGAGCGGTGGCATCACGCTGAACAATAGTTTCGCGATCAACGGCAAGGGCAATGGTGCGGGGCAGGCGGCGAGCTTGCTGAACGTATCCGGCAGCAACTCCATCAATGGCACGGTGACCGTGCAAACCGGCGGCACCGACACCACCATTCAATCGGATTCGGGCCTGCTCACGCTGGGTCATGCAACCTCGCTCACCACGAACGCCAGCAGTGCCCGGACGGTTTCGCTCGGGGGTAGCGGTGCCATCGCGGTCACGGGTGCGATTGTCGACAATGCAGGCAACGCGGCCGGCACGGTGGGCATCACCAAGACCGGCTCGGGCACGCTCACGCTTTCCGGCAGCAGCACCTACACCGGGGCGACCACGGTTTCCGCCGGGACGCTCTATGTGTATGGCTCGCTTGGGAATACCGCCGTGAGTGTCACGGGTGGCACGCTCGGAGGTTCCGGCAGCATCGCTGGCACCGTGTCGGTTTCCGGCACCGGCAGCCTGGCGGCCGGTAACTCGATCGAAAGCCTGACGACCGGCGCGCTGACGATGGGCAGCGGAACGACCTTTGTCTATGAGGCGGCCAACAATGGCAGCACCGGCGCGGATCTGGTGGCCGTAGGCGGCACCCTGTCGCTGACCGGTGTGACGCTCGACCTCTCGGGCGCGAATCTTTCCGCGGGCTCTTGGCTGATCGGCGACAAGCTCACGCTGATGAGTTACTCCGGAGCCGGTATCACCAGCGGCTTCACCGGCTTCGACGATGACACGGTGTATACCTATGGGGCGAACCAATGGCGCTTCGACTACAACGATGCATTCGCTGGCAGCAACTTCGCCGCGGATGCGGCAGGGACCTCATTCGTCACCATGACCGCGGTGCCGGAGCCGGGTGCTGCCCTGATCGGCAGCTTCGGGATGCTCGCGCTGCTGCGTCGCCGGCGGAAGTAAGGTTTCTAGGTTCGGATCATGGAATGGCCGGGAATCGCGAGAGCGATTCCCGGCTTTTTGCGTGCATTCCCGCCATCGACAGCCCGCCGCCGGGGCTTCATGGTCCGCGGCATGCAAACTTCCGACCTGACCTTGCTCGGCCACTCCGAGAACCGGCTGCCGAAAAGCCCGGACGAGGCGAAGCTGGAGACGTTTCCGAATTGCCGGCCAGGCCGGAAGTTCTGGATCACGCTGGATTGCCCGGAGTTCTCCTCGCTGTGCCCGGTGACCGGCCAGCCGGATACCGCGCACCTCGTGATCCGCTACGTGCCGGGCGAGCGCTGCGTGGAGACGAAGTCGCTGAAGTTCTACATGGCGTCCTATCGCAATCTGCCGGCTTTCAATGAGGAGATCGTGAACCGCGTGCTGGATGATCTGGTCGCGGCGATGGAGCCGGTTGAGATCACCGTAAGTGGAAAGTTCGGTGCGCGTGGCGGGATCCAGCTCACGTGTGAAGCAAGCCATCCCGAGGCATGAAAACGGTCGTGCTGCTCAGTGGTGGAATGGATTCCGTCACCGCGTTTTATGAGGTGCGTCGCCAGCACGAGGTCGTGGCGGCGCTGTCATTCGACTACGGGTCGAAGCACAACGCCTGCGAGATTCCGTTTGCGAAGTTGCATGCCGAGCGTGCCGGAGTGCCGCATCGGACGATCGACCTTGGTTTCATGAATGACTGCTTCGCCTCCGATCTGCTGAAGAGCGGCGGCGACATTCCGGATGGCCACTACGCCGAGGAAAACATGAAGCGCACCGTGGTGCCGTTTCGCAATGGCATCATGCTGGCCGTTGCCTGCGGCTTTGCGGAGAGCGTGGAGGCGGATGCGCTGGCGATTGCGGCGCACTCAGGGGATCACGCGATCTATCCGGACTGCCGGGAGCCCTTCATGCAGGGTATGGCGGCCGCGATGGAGGCGGGGACGTATGCGCGCATCCAGCTGCTGCGGCCATTCATCGCGATGGACAAGACGGCCATCGCACGGCGTGGCGTGGAGCTGGGGATCGACTTCGCCGAGACGTGGTCGTGCTACAAGGGCGGCGAAATCCACTGCGGGACCTGCGGCACGTGTGTGGAGCGGCGTGAAGCGTTTCTGTTAGCCGAGCTGCCGGATCCGACAGCTTATTTGGCGACGCCGGAGATTCCCGAGGCACCTTGAACTGGGCTCTCGTGGGCAGGCTTCAGGATTCGACAATCTCAAAATCGCTCTCGAGGCCGACCGATGGTTTCTTCTGGTCGATCAGCCAAACCCCGAAATAGCGAATTCCGTCGGCTTCTTCCGCTTGGAGAACAATACATCGCTCCCGGTCTCCGGTCTCATCGTCCACCATCCATGCGTAGCAAGGGAGCTTCAGGTCGATTGGCTCACCGATTCTCACTCCTTCCGATTCGAGGAGGAAGGCGGCCCGCTTTGCACGAATATCCTCGGCTGTGGCAAGCCTGCCCACAGTAGCGCTGAAGTCAGAAAGCCGGGGCCAGCCTGTAAGCATGTTATCGCCCAATCGGTAGCAGCCGCTCCTTACTTCACCTGATACCGCGGCGGGCCTTCGGAAGGCTTCGGGATGTGCAGCATCTGGTCGTAGTCGCCTTCCTCGCAACAACGGACAAACCCTTCGGCGTAGCTCTTCAGCTTGTCCCAGCATTCGCGGATGTCCTTCGCCTCTTGTTTGGTGATGGAGTGATCGAGCGCGGCCGTGGAGATCTCCTGAAGGAGCGCGGAAAACTGGCCGACGATTTCGTTGGTGGCCGGCAGGACTTGGTAGGCCTTCTGGCTGGAGCTCTTGGGGTTCCGCACGAAGTAACCGCCGCTCTGCTGGCAGATCCACTCGACGATGCGGAGGTCGTCGCTCAGCTCGATGATCTTAAGGAGCCGGTCGAGGGGATTGCGGCTGCCACTGCCGTCGTCGCTTTGCTTCTCCGCCCACTTGTAAACGAGTGAGAGGGAGATCCCCAAGTCCGAGGCAACCGCCTTCGGGCTGGTTTTGGAGAACGCGTTGCGGAGGACTTCGTGGCTTTCCATGCGCGCGACCCTAGCAGGTGCGCGGACGCTGCAAATGCGAAATTATAACGCCGAAACGGCCGCCATATCTGCCGCCGTGGCGAGCGACAGGGCTGCGATGTCTTCGACTTCGACGACCGACTGGACTTGGGCCAGCCGCTGACGCAACTCCTTGGCACCGGGGAAGCCCTTGCAGTAGGCCATCAGCCGGGCGCGCATGGACATCATGGCGTGCTTTTCGGCGCCGTAGCGGGCGCTGTTCACCGCCAGCTGGCAGTGCCGGAGGACCAGGGCCCAGCGGTCTTCCAGCGGGACGGGGGGGAGGGCTTCGCCGGTTTGGAGGAAGTGCTTGGCTTCGCGGAAGACCCAGGGGTTTTGCATGGCGGCGCGGCCGATCATGACGCCGGAGACGGCGGTTTCGCGCTTGCGGCGTTCGAGGTCGGCGCCGGTGGAGATGTCGCCATTGCCGATGACAGGGATTTTCACCGCCCGGGCGCAGGCGTCGATGACTTCCCAGTTCGCCTCGCCGGAGTAGCCCTGCGAGCGGGTGCGGCCGTGGACGGCGATCGCTTCCATGCCGCAGTCCTCGAGGATGCGGCAGACTTCGACGGCATTGATGGTCTTGTCATCCCAACCGATCCGCATCTTGGCGGTGACGGGGACCTCGTCGCCGACGCCCTTTTTCACCCCGGCCGCGACCGAGGCGAGGGTGGGGCAATCCTTCAGGAGGGAGGAGCCGCCGTTCTTCGATACGACCTTGTTGACCGGGCAGCCGAAGTTGATGTCGATGAAGTCGGGCTGCTTCCAGCCGATGATCTTCTTGGCGGCCTCGCCCATGCGCTCGCCGTCGCCACCGAACAGCTGAACACCGACGGGGCGCTGTTCCTCGGTGAATTCGGTGTATTTCCGCGTCCGGTCGTCGGCCTGCATGATGCCCTCAGCCGAGACGAACTCGGTGACCATCACGTCCGCGCCGAGTTCCTTGCAGATCTGGCGAAAAACCACGTCCGTGACCCCGGCCATGGGGGCCAGATAGAGGGGAAACGCGCCGTTTTGGAACCAAGGGAGCACGGGGGGAGGGTAAGGGCGATGTGGAAAGTGCCAAGTGCCAAGACGCCCGATGGTGCTTGCCCCGGTTTGCCCCAGTCCCTTGTCTAACCGGTACTAGGCGTGCTCACGAGTTCGCCAATCCTCTATCATGAAACGCCGCCTCGCCCTCCACTGGCAGATTCTCACCGCGCTGCTGCTTGCCACGCTGACGGCGGCGACGTTCCGCGGATTGTTCGGCGAGAAGTCGGATGTGACCTTCGTCACTGGCTCGCTGGAAGGCTGCAAGCTGGTTGGGGATTTGTTCCTCAGGGCGCTGAAGATGATCATTATCCCGCTGATCGTTACCTCGGTGGTGGGGGGGATTGCGGGGTTGAAGGATGCGCAGGGCTTTGGTCGCCTGGGGTTGAAGACGCTGGGGTTCTATATGTCCACGGGGTTGCTCGCGATCCTGCTCGGGCTGTTTCTTGTTAACACGATCCAGCCGGGGCTTACCGATGGACAGCCGAACGTAGCCATTCGCGATGCCTTCACCCATCACGACGGCGTCAGTGAGAGCGACATGGAAAAGGTCCATGCGGCTTCCGGGAACATCCCGAAGGGCAAGGGGATCTGGGCGAGTATCTCGGGAATCTTTCGCTCGATGCTGCCGGAAAACATCTTCTCCGCAGCATCGTCGAACGAGTCGGTGCTGGGAGTGCTGATCTTCAGCATGCTGTTTGCGGTGGCGGTCACGCGTTTGCCGGAGGAGCAAGGGGAAGAGCTTGCGGGAGTTCTTCATCGCGGCCTCTGAAGCGGTGGGGACGATCGTGCATTGGATCATGTCCTTCGCTCCGATCGGGGTGTATGCGCTGATCCTTCCAGTGGTCTATTCCACCGGCTTCGGCTTGTTTGCGAATCTCGGGAAATACGTCGTAACCGTGGTGCTCGCGCTGGGCCTGCACCTTGGCGTGACCATGCCGATCGTGCTGCTGCTGGTGGCTCGCGTGAGTCCGAAGCGTCACTTCGCGGCGGTGAAGAGCGCGCTGGTGATGGCGTTTTCCACCGCTTCCTCATCGGCCACGCTGCCGCTGACGATGGAATGTGTGCGCGACAAGTGTGGGGTGTCGCCGCGGGTGACATCGTTCACACTGCCAATCGGGACCTCGATCAATACCGACGGGACGGCGCTCTATGAGTGCGTGGCGGTGATGTTCGTGGCGCAGGTGATGGGGGCTCACATGGGATTTGGGGAGATGTTCTTCGTGGTGGTTGCTGCGTTGCTTACCAGCGTCGGCATTGCCGGGGTGCCGCATGCGAGTCTGGTGGCGATCCTGCTGATTCTGAAAAACTCGCACATTGAGAATGCCGAGTTGGCGGTCGGCGTACTGCTGGCGGTGGACCGCTTCCTCGATATGAGCCGGACGGCGGTGAATGTCTTCGGCGATACCTGCGTGGCCGTGCTGGTGGCCCGGAGTGAGGGCGAGGCGACCCTGGTGAGGTGACGCGGTGGGGTGGACGGGCGCTCGGCGTGCGAGATGCCACGATTTGTGAAAAACCCAAGAATCGTGGATTTCGGGTGTCACAACTGGAGCCACCCGATTCAAGGTGGAGGGAGCCTTCACGATTATGAAATCCATCCGAACGCTGATCCGGGCTTTGGGAGCCTGCTGCCTCACCCTGACCCTGGCGATGGCCGGCCCCCGCGACGGGGAGTGGAAAAAGGTCGCCGAGGCGCGGGAGAAACAGCAGCCGAAGACGGCGATCGAGCTACTCGCCGGTATCGAAAAGGCGGCCTTTGCCGACGGCTCTTGGGCAGAGGGCACCCGCGCGCTGGCCTCGCGGATTGCACAGGAAGCTGCGATCGAGCGCCAGGCGCCGCCGATCAAGAAGCTCGAGGCCGCCATCGATACGGCACCCGAACAGGCCCGGCCGGTATTGCGGGCGCTGGTGGCGCGCTGGATGGCCGGCTACTATCGCGCGAATCAATGGCGCTTCATGCGGCGCAGTTCGACCGGTGCGCCGGTGGGGGACGATCTTGAGACCTGGGATCTCGCGCGGATTCTCACGGAGATCGATGTGCGGCTGCAGCGGTCGCTGGCGGATGGTGAGGCTTTGAAGAAAATCCCGGTGGCGGATTTCGCGGAGTTGTTAGAGGCCGGTTCGCTGGGTGATGGCTTGCGGCCGACGCTGTATGACTTTGTCGCCCACTCGGCGCTCGATTTTTACTCGGCGGAGGAGGTGGCAGTGTCGCGGCCGCAGGATAGCTTCGAGATTGCGGCGGATTCGGCGGTGCTTGGCACGGCGGATGAGTTTATCGCGTGGAAGCCGGAGATCGCGGACGCGGCTTCTCCGAAGGCGCGGGCGCTGAAGATTTTCCAGGAGCTGCTGGCTTTCCATAAGGGCGACGCGGATCGCGGAGCCTTCCTGCTGGCAGATCTGGAGCGGATCCGCTGGGGTGGAATCGCGACGACCATCGAAGGCCGGGAGGCGCGGTTCGAGGCAGCGTTGCGGCGCTTCATCACGGACAATGCGGCGAGTCCGGTGAGTGCGTGGGCGCGGGTATCGCTGGCGGAGATTCTGGAGCAGAAGAAGGCGACGAAGGAGGCGTATGAAATCCTGAAAGCGGGCGTGGCTGCTTTCCCCGAGCATGCCTTCGGCAAGCTGTGCGGGAACGGGGTGCGGGAATTGGAACAGCGCGAGATTTCCCTTCAGACAGAGACGCATTGGACCCCGGCTGGCGAGGAGATCCGGGTGACGCACAAGAACCTCAAGCACGTCTGGTACCGCCTGCATGCGGTGACCTTCACGCCGGGAAAATCCACGCTGGAGGAAGACCCGCTGCCACAGCTGGGCAAGACGGCGCCAGTTCGCGCGTGGGACAGCGATCTGCCGGATGACGGCGATTTCCGCCAGCGGGAGACGCGGGTGAAGACTCCTGCCGATCTGCCGCCGGGCTACTACGTGCTCACGGCGAGTGCGCGGGAGGACTTTTCGAAAGACGACAATACCGTGGCGGCGGTCGGAGTTCATGTGACCTCGCTGGCGATGACCGTGAGGGGCAACCGAGCGGGCGGCATCGAAGGGATGGTGGTCGATGCGGTCACCGGTACGCCGCAGGCTGGTGTGGAGGTGGGTGTGTGGGTGGAACGTGAATCGGTGCCTCTCACCCGCAAGCTATCGGCGACGACCAATGCGGAAGGTCGCTTCGAGTTTAAGGACGAACTCAACAGCCGCTACCTGGCGGTCGCCCAGCGAGAAAAGGATCGGGCGGTGGTGCGAGGTTGGGGCGGCGGTGTCCTGCCCCCGCCTCCAGAAGAGCGGCGGCAAGCAGTCTTCTTCACGGACCGGGCGATCTATCGGCCGGGACAGACGATTCACTTCAAGGGCATCTGGTGCGAGGCGGACGTGAATGGCGGAAAATACCGCACGCTCACGAAGAAAGGCGGCTCGGTGATCTTGCGCGATCCGAATGGCAAGGAGGCCGGCAAGCTGCCAGTGACGACCAACGAGCAGGGATCATTCAGCGGCACGTTTACCGCGCCGGAGGGCAGTGTGCTGGGAATGTGCACGATCCAGTTGGAAGGCGTGCCGGGTGTGGCTCGGGTGCGCGTGGAGGAATACAAGCGGCCGAAGTTTTTCGCGGAGGTGGATGCGCCCAAGGAGCCGGCGACGCTTGGGAAGAAGGTGAGCGTGAAAGTACGAGGAGAATCGTACACCGGTGCGCCGGTCGATGGGGCGAAGGTTTCGTGGAGGGTCACTCGAATGACGCGACTTCCCGTTTGGCTGCGCTGGTGCTGGTGGTGTCCGCCGATTTCAGGAGATTCGGAAGAGATCGGCCATGGAACTGTTGAGACCGCTGCGGATGGCTCGGTCATGATCGAGTTCACTGCCAAGCCCGATACTTCGGTGCGGGAGGACGTGGAGCCGGTCTTCGATTTTCAGGTCACCGCCGATGTGACTGATGCCAATGGCGAGACGCGTTCGGCGACGCGCATGGTATCGGTGGCCTATACTGCGCTGAAGGCGGATCTCGAGGCGGATGAATGGCTCGAAGCTGGCAAGGAGCTGGAGTTGCGGGTAAAGACGACTTCACACGATGGCGAAGGCCGCGCGGCGAAGGGGGTGATCAAGATTCACCGGCTGAAGGAACCCGCCACTTGTCCGCGGCCGGAGGAGGAAGACGAGTCGGGGCAAGATCCTGAGAACAAGCAGGACCCCGCGCGTCCATCGATCGATCCGGACAAGTGGGAACCTGGTGAGGTCGTGGCCGAGCTGCCGGTGGAAACGAATGGCGAGGGCAAGGGGTCCGTGAAGCGCGCGCTCGAGGCGGGAGCCTATCGCCTGATCTATGAGACGAAGGATGCGAACGGGCGTGCGGTGAAAGCGATCCTCGGCATCCAGGTCGTCGCGCCGGACGCGGCGGATTTTCCGACGATGATGCCGTTTTACACCCGCTTGTCCGAGGAGTCGGTCGAGCCGGGCAAGGAGGCGGTGCTCTTGTGGGGTAGCGGTCACGACAAGGCGCGGGCCTTCATCGAATGGCGGATGGGGGGCAAGGTTTTGAAACGCGAGTGGTCGGCCGAAGGGCGGACCCAGCAGGTATTCCGTTTTCCCATCGAGGAGAAGTATCGCGGCGGAATCTCGGTCGCGATCACGCAGGTGACGATGAACCGCCTGAACCAAATCGATCACTCCGTGGAGGTCCCGTGGACGAACAAGGAGCTGAAGCTGCGCTGGGAGCATCTCGTTTCGAAGCTTGAGCCTGGTGCGAAGGAAACGTGGACCGCGGTGATCGAGGGGCCGGGTGGTGAAGCCGTCGCAGCGGAAATGGTGGCGACACTCTATGACGCTTCGCTCGATGCCTTCGCGCCGCACTCTTTCCAGAACCTAGCGAACCTGTTGCGCCGGGAGTCGAGCGATCCGCCCTATTGGCAATTCAGCAGCGAGCAACGGGGCTTCGAAGAACGATGGGGCTTTCCGGGGTGGAATCGTTTCGATCCCGGCGAACCGTTCCGGCGTTTTCGCGATGAGCTTGAAATTTACGGGGGCGGCGTCTCCTTCGGAAGAGGTGCTGGTATTGGGCATGGCGTCCGCTTTGCGATGGGCGGGGCTGTCGCCAAGTCACGGTTCCGCTCCAATGCCGACTTCTTCGCCGAGAGTGCCGGGGCGCCCGCGACTCTTTCCGCCCTCCCCATGCCGGCGGCGATGGATGCCAGCGACATCACGACCGCCGGCAATCGTTCCGGGCTGGGTGCGATCAACCGCAACAGCATCGATGCCATCCTTAATAACAGCGGTCGCGAGCAGCAGGCGCCAGCGGTGGACGTGGGGCAGATCACTGCGCGCGCGAACTTGCAGGAGACCGCATTCTTCTTTCCCGATCTCACCAGTGGTGACGATGGCAAGGTGCGGATGACTTTCACGATGCCGGAGGCTCTGACGAAGTGGCGCTTCCTCGGCCTCGCCCATGACAAGGATCTGCGCAGTGGTTTGTTAGATGGTGAAACGGTGACGGCGAAGGACCTGATGGTGCAGCCGAATCCGCCGCGATTCCTGCGCGAGGGCGATGAGCTGTGGTTCACGGTGAAGATCACCAATACCAGCGATAAGGAGCAGGCGGGAACCGCGCGGCTCACGCTGGCGGATGCGGCGACGGATGCGGACAAGACGGCTGCGCTCGGTGTCGCCGCGCCGGATCAGCCCTTCACCGTGCCGGCGAAGGGAAGCCGCAGTGTGAAGTGGAAGCTGGTGGTGCCGGATGGTGCGGGCTTCCTGCGCTACAAGGCGGTCGCGAGCAGTGGTGCGCTGAGCGATGGTGAGGAGGGTTGGCTGCCGGTGATTCCGCGACGGATCCTCGTCACGGAATCGCTTTCGCTGCCGATCCGCAATGCGGGGACGAAGGCTTTCGAATTCGAGAAGCTGGTGAAGAGCGGAGGCTCGCCGACGCTAGAAAATCGCTTCTTTCACGTGCAGGTCGCTTCTCAGCCGGCGTGGTATGCGGTGATGGCGCTGCCTTACCTGATGGAGTTCCCGCACGAGTGCTCGGAGCAGACCTTCAATCGTTACTATGCGAATGCGCTGGCCCGGCATATCGCAGGGTCTGATCCGAAGATCCACAAGGTCTTCGATCGTTGGAAGGCTGGTGGTACGGCGCTGGATAGTCCGCTGGAAAAGAATGCGGATCTGAAGGGCATCCTGCTGGACGAGACGCCATGGTTGCGCGAGGCGAAGGATGAATCGGCGGCTCGCCGACGGGTGGGACTCTTGTTCGATGACAACCACATGGATCGCGAGCTGGAGAAGGCGATGGCGAAGCTTTCGGCGATGCAGCTTGGCAATGGTTTGTGGCCGTGGTTCCCGGGCGGTCGTGGCGACAAGTACATCACGCGCTACGTCGTTACCGGTTTCGCACGTTTGCGTTCGCTGGGCGTGGCGACGGACATCACGGCGGCCATGAAGGCGCTGGGCGCCTTGGATGCCGATCTTACGGAGCGCTACGAGTATCTTCGCGAGCACAGGCTGCTGGACCACGAGAATCTCGATGCCGAGGTGGCCTTCCACCTCTACATGCGGACCTTTTTCCTGAAGGACAAGGCGCTGAATGCGGACGACAAGGTGGCGTTCGATTACTTCGCCGGCCAAGCGCGCAAGCATTGGACCAAGCTGGGCAGCCGGATGTCGCGCGCGCATGTCGCGCTGGCTCTGAATCGCATCGGCGACAAGGAAGTGCCGGGCTTGATCACCCGCTCGCTGAAGGAGCATGCGACGGTGGAGGAAGAACAGGGGATGTATTGGAAGGACAGCGAGGGCGATGGCTGGTGGTGGTGGCAGGCGCCGGTGGAAACGCAGGCGATGATGATCGAGGCTTTCCGCGACATCGACGCTGACACCAAGGCGGTCGAGGATTGCCAGGTTTGGTTGATCAAGCAGAAGCAGGTTTCCAACTGGAAGACCACCAAGGCGACTTCCGATGCGGTTTACTCGATCCTGCGGAGCGGGAAGAACTGGTTGGCCTCGGATGCCCTGCTGAAGATTTCACTGGGCGGCACGGAGGTGAAGCCGGAGAGCGTGGAGGCTGGCACGGGCTTCTATGAAAGCCGCTTCGTGGGTGAAGCGGTGAAGCCGGAACTCGGGAAGATCGAGCTGAAGAAGGAAGACGAGGGCGTGAGCTGGGCCAGCGTGCATTGGCAGTATCTGGAGGACATGGCGAAGGTGACCTCGCATGGCCAGAGCGCAATGACGCTGGAGAAGTCACTCTTCCTGCGGAAGAACACCGACAAGGGGCCGGTGCTGGAACCGCTGAACGGCGCGGTGAAGGTGGGCGATGAGCTGGTGACCCGCGTGGTGCTGAAGAACGATCGCGCGATGGAGTATGTCCATCTGAAGGATCTTCGCGGCAGCGGCACGGAGCCGCTGAATGTCCTCAGTGGCTACCGTTGGCAGGATGGTTTCGGCTACTATGAGGTGACCCGTGATACCGCGAGCCACTTCTTCATCGATCGCTTGCCACCCGGGACGCACGTCTTCGAGACGAGCGTGCGGGTTCAGCATGCGGGGAAATATCAGACGGGTATTGCGGAAATCGGGTGCATGTATGCGCCGGAGTTCAATGCGCACAGCGGCAGCCTGGAGGTGACGGTGGAGTGAACGGGCGAGATGGGGCCTACCAGGAGCGCGGAATTCATTCCGCCCGAATGTTTCGTCGGGCGGGATAAATCCCGCGCTCCCGGTATTTCAGGCGAGTGCGTCTGCGTTGACCGGATGCCGTCGGTGAGCATCAGGATGACGTTGTCCGCCGAGAGCGGGATCTTCCTGATCCAGCGCGCGATACCCGGTGGCGCCGGTGGATTCGAAAAAGTGACTACTCCTGCCCGGCCGGGACCTCGACCTGGATGTCGTCGTTGGTGGTCGTGGCGTCAGGCCCTTGGCTGACGATGATGGCCAGGGGCTTTCCATTCTTTTCCCGGATGACGAGGCGATAGGCTCCGCCCCATGGGTCGGTGGGGACTTTTTCCATGAGCTTCAGCCATCGTCTCGGAGGCGGTGCGAGGCGTGGCTTTTCCACGAGGGCGGCGAGGCCTTGTTGCTCGGTGGGATAGTTGCCGCTGGTGACGCGATAGGTTTCCAAGGCGGCGCCGAGGGCTTCGGCGTCGTCCTTAACTTGCTCGCGCTTTGCTTCCAGGGAGCCGGTGGCTTTTTCTTCCTCGACGGTCGGGGCCGTCATTCGCAGGAGCTTCTTTCCATCGCTCACGATCTTGATGCCGGGGATGGTGCCTTTGACGAGGCGAGTGGTGTCAGGGTCGAGGACGAAGCTGCCGGTGATCGAGGGTTCGCCGCCTTGTTTGCCGAGGATCCAGCCGCCTGCGTCAAGGCACTCTTGGAAAAAGTCCGGTGGTTGAGCGAGTGCGATCAGCGTGATGGTCAGCGGCTTGGAAGCGGTGGGCTGCACGGTGAAGACGACCGCTTGGAGGAATGCGGCCAGATTTCCCGGATCAATGGCTCCGAACATGAGACTCGCCGAGGTTCCTTCCGGCGATTCTCCGATCGACCAATGCAGCGCCGTGCTTCGATCGAACAGGGCGTTGATCTGGGGGCTCTCGGAGTCGGAAGGATTGAAGAGGTCGTAGTAAAGCGTGTAGGGGCGGCCGAGAACTTCGAGGGGATTTTCAAAGGTGTCTCCCGCCCAGACTGGCAGGAGAAGCCATGTTGGTCGCTCGGGGTCATACTCGCTGGGCGGGCTGAAGGGGATCAGCACTGGCGGGCGAGCAGGAGCGGCGGCGGTTTTGGTGACGCCGGGGAAGACGACGCGGGCGATGCCGAACCGGTTGGTTTCGACGTGGCAACCGGGGACGGGTGTTGGCTCGACGGGCGGGCCATCGGGCTCAGGCTCCGTGATGTAATTGCCGGCGAATTTGTCCGCCCATGACTTGTCCTCGGGTGCGTCGCAGACGACTTCGATCCGCAGGGGAAGCTTCGGGCGCGCGTAGGTTCCCCGCAGCAGGCATTGCAAGGTGGCCGCCATCACTTGCTCGCGGGTGTAGGGACTGTAGGCCGGTGCAGGCCATGCCTTCACCCGCAGGGTCACGGGCAGTGCGGGGACTTGGGTGGAATCCTTCGGATCGACGATGATGCCGAAGACGTGGGCGAGGTTCTGATCGAGTTCCGTGCCTGCCTTCCACTCCATGGCTCCGAACTGGCAGGGCCGGGGTTGGCTGATCACGGCGTGGAGGCCGTAGTTGTAGTTGCACTCGACTGGAACCGGGCCGAGCGGAATGGAGGCGGGATCGGCGAGTGCACCGAGGTTGACCGGCTGCTCGACGGTGTTGACGCCGACGTTGGTGGCGGTGGCGCGGGAAACGAGCCAGCCGAGGGTGATCAGGGCGATCACTGGGGAGGGGAGACGCATGACCTTGTTACGTGAGAGTTACAGGAAAAATCGCAGCGCTTCGGACGGACGAAAGCGATTCCTTTCCTTGCTGCGGGATCGACGCGGGATCAGCCTGCTCAGTAACCTATGCCTGCAAAGCCGCCGCTCCGAGCCGATTCGATTTTATGTCTCCGGTCGTCGTGGCGATCCGTAGTGCGAGGTGCTGCGTGGGGTGCTTTGGGTCTGCTGGGTTCGTGTGCCGCTCCTGTGAAGTCGGCACCGGCGGAGCAGTCAAAGCCACCCTCTCCCGCGCCGGAGGTGGTGAAAAAGCCCGCGAAGCCGAAGGTCGCCAAGCCCGGGGATGCGGGGCCGCTTCTCGCGGCATTGAACCATTTCCGCTCCCTTCCCGATCTGCCGGGACCCAAGGATGACGGGGTGTTGCTGGTCGAAAAGTATTACGGGGGAAAGTCGGGCTTCCTCTCCGCAGACCAGCTCAGGAGTGAGCTGTCTGAAGAAGGCTGGACGATTCCCGAGGAGGCACGCGCAGACCTGGAGCGGCGTGCGCGGGGTGAGGGCCGTGTGTCCTTTGCGAAACTTCCGCCGACCCTGCAGCTGTTCGAATTCACGGAGGAGGACACTTATTTCCAGTTCAGGAACCGTCACCCCGGGACATGCGCCTGGGTGTCCATGTGGCGGCCGGGTTTCACGAAGGATGGCAGGCAGGCGGTGGTGCGATTCATGTTCGGGCCGACTCCCCATGGCGCGGCTGCCACCTATCTGCTGGAGCGGCGCGACGACGGGTGGCATGTGGTTCACCACTCCCTCAGCTATTTCGCCTGAGCCGGAGAGAGTCCGTGGTCAGACGAGTGTGCCTT
The DNA here is from genome assembly GCF_038066715.1 of Luteolibacter sp. Y139. Classification (NCBI taxonomy): domain Bacteria; kingdom Pseudomonadati; phylum Verrucomicrobiota; class Verrucomicrobiia; order Verrucomicrobiales; family Verrucomicrobiaceae; genus Neoluteolibacter; species Neoluteolibacter soli. Next base: position 150,902 of record NZ_JBBUKT010000004.1, read on the forward strand.
CGGTGACGCCGAGTTTTTCGAAGGCCTTCACGTTATCGAGCAGCGTGGCGGCATCGGTGCGGCCGGAGAGGAGGTCCTGGTAGGCGGAGATGGTGCGGAGGGCACCGAGGTCGTCTTCGTCGAGGAGTTCGATGCGGAACTTCGCGAGGCCCGTGGTACGAAGGTCATCGTAGAAGCGGGCGCCGGTCTGGGCGCGGCCATTGAAGAGGGTATTGCGGCAGCCGACGTCTGCCATGAGGCGGTGCTTCTGGCCGACGCGGTCGCGGAGGTGGACGACGTGGCTTTCGCAGGGGCGGCCGCAGTCCTTGTAGGTGGTGCCCTTGCTGAGGAAGGTGCAGAAGACGCAGTGCTCCATATGGAACATCGGCATGTGCTGGTGGAGCGTGAGCTCGAACCACTCGGGCGGTGCGCCGTGGAGGAGGTCCATCACCTGGCCGATATTGAGGTCGTAGGAGATCGTCAGCGTGTCGAGGTTCGCGGCGTGCTTGAGCAGCTTCGCGGTGATGGGGTTGGCGACATTGAGCGAGAAGTCGCCGATTTTCTGGAGGTCGCTACGATCCTTGTAGTAGTCGAGCGCGGCGAGGTTGCGGAGGAGGACGCCGTCGGGTTCGGCGCGCTCGATGAGTTTGAGGTAGCCATTTTCTCCCGGCTTGAGGATGCGCGGGGTGGCGAGGGAGATCGAGGAAGTCGCAGATGACTTGAGAGCGACGGCTTCCTTGTAGCGGCGCGGGTCCTCGAAGTCGCAGTAGATGGTGGCGATGCCGGAATCGAGGGCAGCCTCGACTTGGGGGAGGCTGCGGCAAAGGACGGAGAGTTGCGGGTTGCTGGCGTCGGATCGTGGGTTCGAAGCCGGCAACAAATCGCGGACCGTGATGGTGGAGCGTGGGGCTTCGGGTTGGGTGCCGGTTTCCCGGGCATCCAAGGCATCGACGAGTTCGCGGCGGAGTCGATTGAGTTCGGAGAGGGCGAGGTGGCAGTTGCCTTCGAGCTGGCAATCGAGGGAGGCGAGTTCGTAGGGGGTGTCGCCGAGACGGCCGAATTGGGCGATGAGGGTTTCCTGGGAGAGCGGGCGCTTGGATGCGGGTTCGAGCGGCATTTCGCTGATCGCTTCACAGTCGCCGCTCGTCACCTTGAGCGGCTCGCCGGGTTTGCCGGTGATGGTGAGATGGAGAGGCGTCTTTTTTTCGCTGAGCTTGGCGTTTTGCCAGAAGCGGCGGATGTCGGACTCGAGCTTTTCGTCGGAGGTCTTGTAGAGCGTTTGGCCCGGCCGGAGGCGGGTGAAATTGATGCCGCTGAAGGTGCGGTGGAAGACGATGCGCGGGCCTTCGATTTTCCAGATCTTGGCGCCTTGTTCGAGGTCGCGGTTTTCACCGGCATCGAAGACGACGCCGTCGCCGGGCTTGAGGGGGATGGCGGTGCGGTCGGTGAGTTCGATCCAGGTGCCGCCGCAGGCTGAGATGGTGCCGAGGAGTGGGCCGCGCTTTTTGCCGAAACGGCCGTGGGTGAGCAGGGGATGATTGGTGCCGCCGAGCCAGCCGGTTGTTAGGCCGCGGGAGAAGGTCATTTCCAACTCGTAGCGGTCGTCGCTGGAGATGGGAGATGGCAGATCGGAGATGGTAGATGAAAGGCAGGCATCGAGGGCCTTGCGATAGACGCGGGTGACGGCGGCGACGTACTCGGGTGTCTTGAGTCGGCCTTCGATCTTGAAGGACTTCACGCCGGCTTTGACGAGATCGGGGATGAGATCGACGGCGGCGAGGTCCTGCGGGCTGAGCAGGTAGCGGACTTCGCCGAGTTCGCGCCGTTCGCCATCGACTTCGATCTCGTAGGGCATGCGGCAGGCTTGGGCGCATTCGCCGCGGTTGGCGGAGCGTTGGCCGAGTGACTCGCTGGTGAGGCATTGGCCGGAGTAGGCGACGCAGAGGGCGCCGTGGACGAAGACCTCGAGAGGAGTGGAGGGTGAGCCGCCGAAGCGCTCGATTTCCTTTACGGAGAGTTCGCGGGCGAGAACGGCGCGTTCGAGGGGGAAGAGGGATTCGATGAAGCGCAGTCCCTCGGGCGAGGTGATGGTCATCTGGGTCGAGGCGTGGAGCTCGACCTTTGGCGCGATCTCGCGGGCCATCTTGGCGAGGCCGAGGTCCTGGATGATGAGGGCATCTACACCGGCATCGGCGATGAGGCGGAGCTGGCGTTCCGCGGCTTCGAGCTCGCCGGTGAAGATGAGGGTGTTCATCGCGATGAAACCCTTCACGCCGTGCTTGTGGAGGAAGGCCATCAGCTCGGGGAGGTCTTCCTCGGTGAAATTGTCGGCGCGGAGGCGTGCGTTGAACTTGGGCAGGCCGAAGTAGATCGCATCCGCCCCGGCGGCCACGGCGGCGCGGGCGCAGTCCCAATTGCCGGCGGGGCTGAGGAGTTCGGGCGTCAAATCGGCGTGCATGGGGGACCGATGCCACGGATTTGCGGGCTTGGGAAGGGTTGTGCGGGGTGTGGGAGCCTAACGGGGGAAGATGATCGACAACGAAACGAACGAAAATGGCGAAATTGGAGAGGCAGAAGAAGGGGAGGCAATTTGGCGGGTGGAGGGTTTTTCTACCGGTGAAGTCTTCTCATGAGAATCGTCGGCGCATTTGTCCTCATGGGTGCCTTGGCACTGGTATGGTTCATGACTTTGGGTCGACCTGAGGGAGCGAAGCTCGCATACGCGCCTCCTGATAGCGCGGTAATTTCAAACACTCTCAAGGCCTACGTCATCAACGCGGGGCGGCTTCCCTCGACGGAGCAAGGGCTGATGGCGTTGGTGGAAGAGCCGAAGACCGGCCCCAAGCCCAGACGTTGGACTCAACTCATGAAGAGGCTTCCCACGGACCCATGGGGAAATCCCTATCGCTACCGCCTTCTTTCGGAGGAAAGGGGAAAGCGGAGCTTTGAGCTTAGCAGTGCCGGCAAGGATGGAATCCTCCAGACCGAAGACGATTGGGCGAAGGAGATTGATTGGTAGCGATGATGCGCAGGCAAGAACGGAGTCGGGCGGGTTTTCGTCGTGGAAGGAGCTTCGACTGATGAGGAAGTCCACATTCTATGGTTTGGCTGCGTTCAGTGGTGTGTGCGCGATGGTCTGTGCCTATGTGGCAAGGGAGAGGTTCTTCGCGGTCGGTAGCTGCCACTGCAGTCGCGTGGATATGGACTTCCTGGCGATTGGGAATGCCCTCAAGAGCTACCAGATCAACGCAGGACAGCCGCCCACCACCGCCCAAGGATTGGCCGCTCTTGTCAGCGTGCCTACTTCAGGACCCAAGCCAAAGCGCTGGGTTCAAATCATGAAGAAGCTGCCTCGTGATGCTTGGCTGAATCCGTATCGCTACTCGCTGCTGTCTCCGAAAGAATATGAATGGCGCTGGGAGCTTCGTAGTGCGGGGCCGGATGGTGTTTTCGGCAGCAGCGATGACCAAGCGATCGAAGAGGAGTCAGGAAGGATGATGGCATCGATCCCGGAAGCGCCGGAAGCGGGATCGAACTCACGTCCTTCGTATTGAACGATTGAAGAACGCCTCCATCCCGCTAGCCTCGCCCCATGACTTCCGGACAATTCCTCACCGCATGAGCGAGGCGGTGCGTGTGGACAAGTGGCTGTGGGCGGTGCGGCTTTTCAAGACCCGTAGTCAGGCGGCGAAGGCTTGCGAGGCGAGCCGGGTAAAGTGTGGGGAGAAGATCCTGAAGCCATCGTCGGAGTTGAAGGGGGGCGAGTTGCTGGAGCTGCCATGGTCGGAAGGCCCGGGAACGCGGACGGTGCGGGTGCTTGGTCTGATCGAGAAGCGGGTGGGGGCGCCGGAGGCACGGCTGGCGTGTGAGGAAATCACGCCGCCGGAGGTGATCGAGCAGCGGAAGATTTGGACGGAGAGCCGGATGCATCGCCTGGTAGGCGATCAAGGGCGGCCGACGAAGAAGAACCGGCGCGAGATCGAGAAGAACCGTGGGTTCTTCGAATGAGCGACAAAACCGCAGGCTAATGCGGTTTGATTGATATTTCGTTTTGACGAAATACTGCGGGATTTCTACGGTAACGGAGAGATGAAGTGCCCCCGCTGCGTGCAAGTGATCCACCGTGGGGCGGGTCTGTGCCCGCACTGCGGATTTGGCATCGCGGAAATGGATGCGCGGCATGGGAAGGATAATGTCTCGCTGCGCCGGCTGGCGGATGTCGCGGGCCTGATGCGCAGCCGTGAGCGCGGCAAGGTGCAGTCGGCGCTCGATGGATTTTCCCGGCGCTTCCCGCAGTTGTTTTTCGCGGTGTACACCGGCTCGGCGCAGGGCGGGGGAAATCTGCGGCAGTTCGGATTCTGGCTTTTGAATCGCGCAGCCTTCGAGGACGTGCCGGTGGACCGTCCGAATGAGGCGGGCATCCTGCTGGTGATCGATCCCGAATCAAAGTCGGCGACGCTGACCTGGGGCTATCATCTCGATCCCTTTTTGACGGAGGAGGATACCTTCGTCTGCCTGAGCCGCGCGCACGCCTATTTCATCGAAGGACGCTTTGCGGATGGAACCGTGGTGCTTGCCGAGCAGCTGGGGAAAATCCTGCGCAAGCGAGCTGCCCAGGCACGTCGTGATCCGGAGAAATTCGAGCGCAAGGTGGCACCGCCGCCGCGCACCGGGGAGATCGCGCGGAGAATCCGCGAGGGACATCGGCAGATGCCGGTGAAATCGACGGAGGTGATTCCGTGAAGATGAAGAGCCTGGTTTGGATGCTCTCGGCCGGATTGGCTGCGGGCGCGGTGAAGGCACCGCTGCCGGAGTGGAGCCCCGCCGACAAGACGGCGCTGGAAAAAGGCGAACTGGTGCCGGGGCTGGCGCTGCTGCGACAGGATCCCGCGGAGGAACAGGCCGGCGCGAAAGTGCCCCAGCCGACGCCGGAGGAGCTGGTGGAGAAGGAAAAGGCCTCGCCGGATGTGCCGGAGAAGTACTGGGATGCTTACTTCGGCGAGCGGCCCACGTCATTCCTCGTCGATCCCCAGGGACTGCTGGGCACGAAGGACACGCGGGACCGTGAGAGCTTCCTGAAGTACCACTCGGGTGACTCGCACGTGGACCTGTTCGTTTACCTTTTCGACGGTCACCAATCGATCCCCTCGGAAGTGCGCGAGGAGGAAATCGTGGAGCGGTTCTTTTCCGAAGGGAAGCCGGCGGTAGTGGTCTACTACTACCTCGGCGCGCCGCAGAAATCGGACATCTACGTGAGCCCGCAGCTCAGTGACGCGGTGTCCGCGGCGGAGCAGCGGCGGGCGCTGACGAGCTCGGTGGAAGAGGCCTTGGAAAAGCCGGACTCGATGGCGCAGTTCGAGGCATTCTGCGTGCAGCTTTCGATCCGCATTTTCTGGATGGAGAAGGCCGCCGGTCTGGTGACCGAGGAGGCGACGCCGGCACCACTGCCGCGTCGTTCGAAGTCCCATGAGGCAGAGAAGAAGGAATCCCCGGAAATCGTGCTCCGCGCCAAGGAGTTGGGGGCTCAATATGGGCCGCCCGCGGGGATCATGGCGGGTGCGATTCTGACGGTGGTCGCGGGGCTGGCGCTGGTGCGGAGCCGCGCGCGGCATCGTTTCCCGGTGTTTGAAGTCGCGCCGCGGATGGGTGGTGCCCACGCGGCGGGGATCGGGGCGGTGATTTCTTTTGGAAGCACCACCCAGTCTCCGTCCTCGCAGCGGAATGACGTGCCGGACTACCTCGGACTCTGAGGCGATGACTGACTGGGACGAGCGCTGGCGACAGGGCGACACGCCGTGGGACAAGGGCTACGCCGCGCCGCCGCTCAGCGAGTATCTGGAATCCGGCGCCACGGAGCTGCACCGCGCCCGGCGGGTGCTGGTGCCGGGCTGCGGTAGCGGGCATGACGTGCGCGAACTTTCGAGCCGTGGAATCGGGGCGACGGGCCTGGATCTCTCGGCGGCGGCCGTGGAGCGGGCCCGCAGCGAAACTCCGGCCGGTCGCGAGGACTACGTGGACGGCGATCTCTTCGATGCGGAATGGCGGATCGGGCGTGAATTCGACGCGGTGTGGGAGCACACGTGTTTCTGCGCAATCGATCCCTCGATGCGCCCGGCGTATGCCAAGGCGATGGCGGAAATCCTGCCGACGGGCGGGCATCTGGTCGGCGTGTTTTTCCTGACGCCGCGGGACCCCGGCGATCCCGGGGAAGGCCCGCCGTTTGGGGCTTCCCGGGAGGAAATCGAGGCCCTGTTTGCCCCGTGGTTCGTGCTGAAAAGCGGGCGGGTGCCGGATCGGGCCTATCCCGGCAGGGAAGGACGGGAATGGCTGGCGGTGTTAGAGCGCCGCGCGAACCCCGGAGTTGCGGAGGCGGCTCCTTCTGTATAAGCTGCGAGGTGTTTCCCAGAATGACGGATTACTCCTCTGGCCTGCTGCTTGGCGCGTTCACCGGTTTGCTGTTGTTGTTTTCAACGCAAGCCGAGGCTGCCCGGCCCTATATCGATGACAAGAAGGCGCCGGAGAACCGCCATGACCTGGAGGTGATCCAGAAGCATCTGATGGACACCCTGCCTGCGGCTCGCAAGGCGACGGTGTGCATCGACCTCGGCGACGGCTCCGGCAGCGGGGTGGTGGTGTCCCCGGAAGGGCTGATCCTCACCGCCGCGCACGTGACCGGCGGGGTGGGGAAGGAATTCACCGTGATTTTCGAAGACGGCAAGAAGGTGAAGGCCGAGTCGATGGGAGTGATTTCCACCACCGACTGCGCGATGGCGCGGATCACCGAGCACGGCACCTGGCCGTATGTGGAGATCGACCGTGATGATTCCTCGAAGCTCGGCGACTGGGTGTATTCGCTCGGTCACTCCGGCGGCTTCGACAAGGAGCGCGGCGTGAACGTGCGCCTCGGCCGGCTGGTACAGGTGAAGGATTCCACGGTGCAGTCGGATTGCTCGCTGATCGGCGGCGATTCAGGCGGCCCGCTATTCGACCTGAATGGCAAGCTGATCGGCATCCATTCACGCGTCGGCCAGCGCACGCAGGAGAACATGCACGTGCCGGTGCGCGAGTTCCTGAAGAACTGGGATGCGCTGCAGAAGAGCGAATTCGTCGGCGATGGTCCCTTCGCGAAGAGGCCGGAAAAAGGGAAGGGATTCCTGGGGATCGGCACCGAGCCGCGGGCCGAGGGCGGCCTGAGCGTGCACAAGGTGGGCCGGGAATCTCCTGCGGAAAAGGCCGGCCTGAAGGCGGGCGATGTCTTGCTCAAGATGGACGGCGTGGACCTGAAAACGAAGGAACAGTTCCAGGATTTGCTGAAGGAGAAGGCGCCCGATGACCGGGTGGCCCTCGAACTGCTCCGTGAGGGCAAGACCGAAACTCTCACCCTGCGACTTGGTGAACGCTAAATCCATCGCCTTCATCGTGCTGCTGGCCACCCGGATGGCCACGGCGGCGCAGACGCTCGAAACGACCTACCGCACGAACGGCGCGACCGTTCAGGCGACCTTCGAGTCCGTGCGCGCGGTGCTGCAGGATTGCAGCGCCGTGATTCAGCGCGGGCGGACGGAGATCGCCTACGGCACGGTGATGTCCGCCGATGGCTTCATCCTCACGAAGGCCAGCGAGATCGGCGATGGGAATGGCATCACGGTCACCGTGGGCGAAAAAGTTTATCCCGATCCAGAACTGGTTTCCACCGATCCTACCTGGGACGTGACGCTGCTGAAGATCCCGGCTTCGGACCTCAAGCCGGTTTCCCTGGCGCTCGATCAGCCTGATCCTGCCCGTGGCACGTGGGTGATCGCCAATGGCGCGACCACGCGGATCCACCGCCGCGTGCAGATCGGTATCATCGCCGCCACTGCCCGTGAGATTCCCCACGAGGGAGGACCGGTGCTCGGCGTCGCCTTCGAGGAAAAGAGCAAGAAGCTCGTCGTCACCCAGGTCGCTGAAAAGAGCGGTGCCGCGACTGCTGGCGTTGAGAAGGATGATGTGCTCCTGCGGGCCGATGGCGAGGAGATCGCCAGCGCGGAAGTGCTGGGCGATATCATCGGCAAGCACCACGTGGGCGATCAGGTCACCCTGACCGTCGAGCGCGCGGGCAAGACGATGGAGATGAAGATCGAGCTGAAGGGACGCGTGGATGTCTTCGGCGACAACCCGGATGAGATGAGCCGGAATGACATGATGAGCGGCCGTTTCTCCGAGCGCCGCAGTGGTTTCCCGCGGGTCATTCAGCACGATATCATTGCGGACCGCCAGCGGATCGGCGGCCCGGTGCTGGATCTCGACGGCCGTTGCCTCGGAATGAACATCGCCCGCGCGAATCGCGCCGAGACGTTTGCGATTCCGGCGAGTGATTTGAAGAGCCTGGCGGACCGGCTGATTTCGCAGGCGAAGTGAGCGGGCCCTAGGCTGAGCGCACCACTTCGGTCAGCCGCGCCCATAGCTGGTGAACCGGGATCTGGCTCAAGCCGGAGAATTGCCCGTCGCCCACCTCAATCACCCTCCAATCGCCTTGCTTGGTCTGGCCGATGTCCACCGTGAGGTAGGGGACTTCCAGCCGACGGAACGCTTCAAGGGCGAGGCGGGTGACTTGGTCGCGTTCGGACGCATCGAGTGAGGCCAGTTCATCCTCGCCTTCCCAATAGTAGCCGAGTCCCACGACGTGGCCGGCATGGACGAAAACGCGATACTCGCGTCCGAAGGGAAATCCCCCGGGGCCGATCCGGCTGTAGCGCAGATCCAGAAGCTTTCGCACGATGACCGTTCCCAGCGAGCGCCGATGGCTGGATAGCAAGGCGGTGGCGATGGTGGCGAGCTGTTCAGCGTCGTGCGCCACACAAGATCCGATGCCTTTCGCCTTATGCGATTGGATGGTGCCTTTGAGGAAGACCGGATAGCCAAGCTGTTGCGCGGCTTCCTCACACTCGGCCATGCTAGAAACGCACCGGCTCTCCGCGGTGAGATCCTCGATGAAGGGATAGAAGCGGTCGAACTCTTCCGCCCGGCGGTATTGGCCCGGTGAATTGAGCAGGCGGATATTGCGGCTCAGCGCGGCTTCGTAGATTTGCTCGTAGTGGGACGGCAGCGGAATGTAGCCGATCCACACTCCGGGAACGATTTCGGGCTGGCGAGGGATGTGCCACATCGCGTCGTCCGCGCTGACGCCCTCGGGTAGATCCTGAGGGATGGAATACACCTGCCATCCGGCGAAACGCGCCGCTTCGGTGGCGAGGGTGATGTCCCTCAAACTGGCGGAGTCGGGAACCTGGGGTGATGCTTCGCTGAGGGCGATCATGTTAGAGCGAATGATCGAGGCTAGCGGCAGCAAGATCAGGGGGCAAGATACCCTTCACCGCCGCCGGTGCTTCTTGAAGATCGCGAGCGTGCGGTCGCGCTCGGCGGAGTGATCGACGCAGGGCACCGGGTAGCCCGGGGCGATGGGCTGGCCGTCCTTGGGTGGGGCTAACAGTTTTTCCGCGGGCACTTTTGCCAGCTCGGGGATCCAGCGTTTGGTGTAGATGCCGTCGGGATCGTAGCGCTTGGCCTGCGACCAGGGGTTTTGGATGCGGAAGTAGGGCGCGGCGTCGGCTCCGGTGCCGGCGCTCCATTGCCAGCCGCCGTTGTTCGAGGCGATCTCGCCGTCGATGAGGTGCTGCATGAAGTGCTGCTCGCCGAGCCGCCAATCGATGTGGAGGTCCTTGGTGAGGAACATTGCGGTGATCATGCGGACGCGATTGTGCATGAATCCAGTGGCGAGGAGTTCGCGCATGCCGGCGTCGACGATGGGGAAGCCGGTGCGGCCCTCCTTCCACGCCTCGAAGTTCTCGTCCGGCTCCGCCCACCAGAGGCCGCGCCAGTCGGGATTGAACTCCTCATGAAGCACGTTCGGGAAATGCCAGAGGAGGGCCATGTAGAATTCCCGCCAGGCGAGCTCCTTGATGAACTTCTCCATGCCGGATCGCGCCGAGGCGGATTTGGATTTCGCCATGGCCTTGGAGGTCTCGGCGTAGATGGTCCGAGGCGAGAGCAGGCCGAAGCGGAGATCCTGGGACAGGCGGGAGGTGCCGGGGACGGAGGGGATGTCGCGGGTCTCGCCGTAGGTGGCGAGCCGCTTGGAAATGGCGGTCTTCAGGCGCTGGTGCGCGGCGTGTTCGCCGGCTTCGACCAGATCCGCGTCGGGATTCTTCCAGCCCCAGTGGGAATTGCCGGGCAGGGGGAGCGAGGGGATCTTGGCGGGAGTGTGGAGCGCCTTCGGCTTGGGCAGGGGAGCCGGCTTTTCCAAGGAAAGCCAGTTTCTCGAATAGGGGGTGTAGACCCGGTAGGGCTTGCCCTCCTTCGTCAGGACTTCTTCCGGGCCGTGAAGGGTGACGTCGTGGTGGCCATGACAGGCGATTCCAAGCCGGGCGGCCATGGCCTCGACCCTCTTTTCCGCCTCCCGGCCGAAGGGATCGGGGTCGCGGTTGTAAAAAATGGCGTCCGCTCCGGTCTTCTTTACTAAATTTTCCAACTCCGCCTCGGCAGAACCGCTCCGGAAGATCAGCCGCCCGCCGATCGATTCCAAATCCTTCCCCAGCGATTCAAGGCAGCGGCACAGGAAAATCTGCCGTTTTTCCCCCGTCCACAGGTGGCGCTTCTTCCAATCGCTCAGGACGTAGACTGGGACCACAGCTCCGGCGGCGGCTGCCGCATGGTACAGAGCCGTATTGTCGGAGATCCGGAGATCGCGGCGGAACCAGTGGATCGCAAGGCGGTACGGGGGAGCCATCCGGGCTAACAAAGCCGGACCCTCCGTCTACGCAAGCGTCTGATGCGTTACGGCGTTCCCAGCAACTTCTCCGCCTTCTTGACGGTGACGTTGCTAAGGCGGCCGTTCACCTTTTTAGAACCGTCCAGGAGCCCTTTCAGCTGCTCCAGGGTATCCTCGGCTGCATCCAGTGCTTTTCGGCCACCACCGTAGTGTTTGTCCGAAAAATACTTCGTGAAGGTAACACCTCCGCGGCTCAGGCAAAGCCGCCAGCCTTGGAATGCGGTGTTCTCGTAGGTGAATCGAGTCAGGTTACGCTTCGATTTCATTGCGGGGGCTGTTTCGAGAGCATTCATGTGAAAGCATTCCACCGATTTGCCCTCATGGCCACTCCATTTTTGTTTGAGAAATGTTAGAGACCGTGAAAAACGCCCTAACTACGCGGTTTTACGGGGTTTCCGCGTATTAAAAAAATTCGTTGCCAATGGCGGGGGCTTCTCCTTAAGTCCCCGCCCGCGCGAGCCCCGACAAGCCGCCGTAGGTCCTCCAGCCACGCCGCAACCGCGACGTGACCCGCTCGCGGGAGGGTAACCCGGCCACCAAATACGACATGTCAGCCACCAAACTTGCTCGTTTCGAGCTCCCGAACCGCCTCGTCAAGCACGAGGACACCGCCACTGAGACGTTTGCCCAGTTCACCGCCGAGCCTTTCGAGCGCGGCTACGGGCACACCCTTGGCAACTCGCTCCGCCGCGTGCTGCTCGGCTCCCTCGAAGGCGCCGCCATCACTTCCGTCCGCATCGCCGGCGTGCAGCATGAATTCTCCAGCCTCCCGGGCGTGGTGGAAGATGTCACCGACATCATCCTGAACCTGAAGAAGGTCAAATTCGCCCACAACGACAAGGAGCCCCGCATCCTCACCATCAAGGTGGAGAAGGAAGGCGTGGTCACCGCCGGTGACATCCAGGGCGACAACCTCTACGACGTGGTTAATAAAGACCAGGTCATCTGCACCCTCGACAAGAAGGTGAAGTTCGACTGCGAGTTCGAAGTCCGCGTCGGCCGTGGTTTCTCCACCGGCGACGAGAACAAGCGCAAGGACCAGCCGATCGGCGTCATCGCCATCGACTCGATCTTCTCCCCGGTCACCCGCGTGAAGTACGCGGTCGACACCACCCGCGTCGGCCAGATGACCGACTACGACAAGCTGGTGCTCGATATCTGGACCGACGGCCGCATCACCCCGCAGGATGCGCTGCTCCAAGCTTCCGCAATTCTTCGCCACCACCTCGACGTGTTCGTCAACTATGACGAGAACGCCGTGGACTTCGAAGAAGCGCCGACCGAATCCAACGAAGAGAACGCCGCTCTCAAGAAGCTTCTCAACATGAGCGTCAACGAGATCGAGCTTTCGGTCCGTGCCGCCAACTGCCTCAACAACGCGAACATCACGTCCGTCGGCCAGCTGGCCATGAAGTCGGAAGCGGAGATGCTCAAGTACCGCAACTTCGGCAAGAAGTCGCTTAACGAGATCAAGGACAAGCTTTCCGAACTCGGCCTCGGCCTCGGAATGTCCCTCGATCCGTCCCTCCTCTCCGGCCCGGTGCCGGCCGTTCGCGGCCCGCGTCTCGGTGTCGAGGAAGAAGCCCCAGTGGGCCTTGCCGACCTGATCGCCCAGAACCTCGACGACTAATTAAGAAAGGGACCGCACCCGATGAGACATCGCCGCAATACCACCAAGCTCAAGCGCACCGCCGCCCACCGGCGCTCGCTGCTTGCAAACCTCGCCTGCAGCCTGATTGAGCACGGCCGCATCCGCACCACGCTCGCCAAGGCCAAGGCCCTGCGCCCGGTCGCTGAGAAGATGATCGGCCTCGGCAAGCGTGGAGATCTCCACGCCATCCGCCAGGCTGTCGCATTCCTCCGCCAGAAGGACACCGTGAAGAAGCTCTTCAATGAAGTGGCTCCTCTCTCGAAGGACCGTCAGGGCGGCTACTGCCGTATCACCAAGCTCGGCGCCCGCATGACCGACTCCGCTCCGATGGCCGTCATCGAGTGGGTGGATCAGCCGATCGTGGAAGAAGCCGCTGAGGCTCCCGCCGCCGTCGCCGCTGAACCGGCTCCGGTCGTGGAAGAGGCTCCTGCTGCTGAAGAGGCCGCTGCCAAGCCTGCGAAGAAGAAGGCCACCAAAAAGGCCAAGGCCGAAGCCGACGCCGAGTAATCGGCTGGGATTCGACCCGATCGAGATTCTGAAGACACCCGCCGGGAAACCGGCGGGTGTTTTTTCGTTGGGCGGGTTTCTAGGGGAGCATGGAAGGTGCGCGACCGATTCGATGGGGATGTCTGGTCCTCGTGATTGCCTTGCTGGCAGGAGCTGGAGGCTTCCTGGTGTGGTTCAACCACGAGGCGGTCCTAACAGTGTCTGGAAAGGAGTATCCGCCGCGGGAGACGGAGGCGTGGCTCCGGCAACAGCTTGAGTCGCACTTCCATTGGGCCGGGCTGCCTGGGAACGGTCTCGAGAAGGTGTGGATCGAGGGATTTCAAGACCACACCAGCCTGTATCGCATCCGGCTTTCCCCGGAGCAATTCGCCGATCTCCAGCGGGCGGTCCTGGCCAGCAAGGCAGAGGGCGTGAAGCTGGATGATGGGGATGATTTGAAGCTGTGCCCACGAGGATTTGGAACGTCGTCCCCACAAGGGCCGAAGGGACTGAAGATTCCCGAGTGGTGGGACGTTACGTCGCTTCGTTCGGTGGAGGGTCTTCTTTGGAAGTCGACCCGGGAAGGATACTGGTTCGGATATGACCGGGAGAGCGGCGTCCTTTACCTTTTGGGCTACGATACATGATCGGCCGCTGGCGATTGAGGAGATCTCGTGATGGCCTTGCCGCCGTCAGCGAGAAGTGATTGGTGCCATTTGGCTCGGCGGCCGACTTCGGACCTAGCGCTTCTTGCCTCCGAGACCGGGCACGGAGGTGACTTGTTTCATCCACTCCGCGATCTGGCGCTCGTCTAGGTCGTCCAAGGTTTGAAGCTCCACGCCGCGCGTGGCCTTGCCCATCGCCACCGGTGTCACCGGCGGCACTGGCTTGAGAGCCTCGCCGTTGATGAACATGAGTTTGACGTGACTGGCGAAGCCGCCGCAGGAGAAGCACCAGCCATCGCCGACGCCATAGTAGGCCATGCCCCACTTCACGGAACGCTCCAGATTCGGCAGCGTCTTGGCCGCTAGGGCATCGATGCTTTCGGCGATGCCGCGCTGTGGCTGCGGCAGGCTGGCGATGTAGGCGAAGACCGGTTTGTCACCGGCTGCCGCCTTCGCGGAGCTTGCCTTGCCGGTGGTCATGGACTCCGGCAGCGCCGTCGCGGCTTGGCCTTGTGTCGCCGTGCGCCTGGCCGCTTTCCGGACTGCGGGCTTGGGGGTCTCGTCTATCTTGCGAGCGGGCATGGTGGTATCCTGTAGGCCTCGACGGCTTTCGCCGTTCTCCTTGTTCGATAGCATGAAGCCATAGTCGCAGCTGCTGACGGGCGTCAAGCTCGTGGGCCGGCCGGAGTCAGGATCGGCGGCGGTGGCGATGCGGTATGAGCCGAGGGGGCTTGGTTGAATTCAGGGGCCGGTCTCCGAGGTGGGTGCTCGCCGATAGCGAAGTGATCCCGCTGAGTTCTTGCTGCCGCTTGAGAGAGGTGATTGATAGAGGCCGTTGCCTTGGAGACTTGGCGGGATCGGGACTTCGATTCCATTTGTCCACACAGCCCCTAACAAACGACCATCATGAGGTATTGCTCCAAACCTTTGTCGCGCGAATACGGTGTGCGCGTCGGTGCGCGTGCGATTGGAGCGAGTGCTACGGGAGCCTATGCCATTGGAACGGCGGTGCTCGGGGCGGTGGCGGTGGGGGCTTTGGCGATCGGGGCGGTTGCCATTGGCCGTTTGGTGATCGGGCGGGCTCGGATCCGGCGGCTGGAGATTGATGAGCTGGTGGTCCGGCGGCTCCGCATCGTGGAGCAATTGTTGACGCCGCCTGACCCCTGAATCTCGATTCTCATGACCCTCCAAGAAGCCCGTAAGTTCGCGCTGTCGCTTCCGGAAGCGACGGAGGAGCCGCACTTTGATTTCACCTCGTTCCGGGTCGGCGGGAAGATTTTCGCCTCGGCTCCGCCGGAGAGCGAATACCTCCATGTCTTCGTCCCGGAGGAGTTCCGCGAGGCGGCGCTTGCCCGAGGGTCGGACTTTCTTGAGGAGCTTCATTGGGGCAAGCGCGTCGTCGGTCTGCGGGTGATCCTGCCGGCGGCGAAAGCGGTGGAAGTCCATGCGCTGCTGGAACAGGCGTGGAGCCACAAGGCACCCAAGCGGCTGCGCGCCTTGAGGGAGGCGAAGGAATAGTCTATCCAACCTCTCAAAGCATGAGCACGCAAGAGCTTGGGGACGGCACGGTCCATTCACTGCCGGCAGATTTCCGGAAGGCCATCGAGGCGAATGCCAAAGCCAAAAGCTTGTGGTGCGATATCACGCCGCTGGCACGAAACGAGTGGATTTGCTGGGTGACGTCGCCCAAGCAGGAAGCCACCCGGGAGCGGCGGATCAAGGTGGGCATCGACAAGATGCAGGGCGGCATGCGCAGGCCGTGCTGCTGGCCGGGTTGTCCCCACCGCTGAAGTGCGATCGCCACCAACTTGAACTCACCATGAATCCAAAAGACAATCCACCGGCGAACCTGAAGGATGGTGCCCATTGCCGGGTTGTAGCCGGCACGCATGCCGGGAAGTCCGGGATCGTGGCAGACATCAAGACCAGCAAGTCGGGATTCGTTACGATCACGGTCGTCCAAGAGGATGGGGAAAGGTTCAAGACCTTGGCCAAGAACACCGTCATTTCCTGACGATGTCGGATGCTGGGAACCCTGCGAGGAATTCACCTTGAGCCGGGATCGCGACAGGACACGCCGGAGAGATTCGCACGATCAAGAATGAAACCCGCCGCATCGTCCGGACGTATGGCGGAATGATGTTGCCGCGCTACTCATGGATTCGCTTCGTCGTCCTTTCCGCACTGATCGGGTGGATTTCCGGGGCAAGGGCGGCGGAACTTCCTGCGGAAGCGGATTTACGGCCGCAGATGAAGGCATGGGATCTGGGGCCGCGATCTCAGGGCGGGCGGCCGACTTGCTCGGTCTTCACCTTTACGGGCGGACTGGAATTCGCCTTGGGGAAGGCGCGGAAGAAGGGAGCGCGGTTGAGCGTGGATTACGTGAACTGGGCGGCGAATCAGGAGCGGGAGAAGGCGCGGGACGGTGGATTTTTCTCGGACATGTGGAAGGGCTTCGCGCGGCACGGGGTGTGTGCGGAGGACGAGATGCCGTATGGGAGGAAGTTCGATGCGGAGCGGAAGCCGGATGAGAAGGCGGCGGCTTTTGCCAAAGAGACGATGGCGCTGGGGCTTTCCG
Organism: Luteolibacter sp. Y139; assembly: GCF_038066715.1. Classification (NCBI taxonomy): domain Bacteria; kingdom Pseudomonadati; phylum Verrucomicrobiota; class Verrucomicrobiia; order Verrucomicrobiales; family Verrucomicrobiaceae; genus Neoluteolibacter; species Neoluteolibacter soli. The sequence goes on from NZ_JBBUKT010000004.1 coordinate 167,071, forward strand.
AGCATTGGCTCAAGGCGTGGAATCCGAAGACGGGATTGAGCGAAGAGGAGCTCGCATCGATCAAGGGGACGCTGAATGCGGGTTGGCCGGTATGTGGCGGGTTTCGTTGGCCGAATCATGCGGCTTGGAAAGACGGGGTGCTCCAGGTGTGCGGGGCGGACGAGGTGTTCGATGGGCACAGCGTGCTGTTAGTCGGCTACCGTGATGATGCGGCGCAGCCGGGCGGCGGGGTTTTCCTGATCCGGGATTCTGGAAGTGGTGAGGACCGCGCGATGCCTTATGGCTATGCGAAGGCGTTCATGAACGATGCGCTATGGATCCGTTCGGGGAAGTGATCGTTTGGTTTCAATTTTGGCGATGACTTGAAGGCGGGTTTCACCGGGGTTGATCCACGTGGGAATTGTGTGCCTGCGAAACCGACCATGCTTACCAAAGCCTACCTAGAGCCGACCCAGGAGTCGGGCCGCGCGTTTTTCTCCCGCCAGATTTCTGGAAGTGTCGTGATGCTGAATCTGCTGCGCTTTCGCGCGATTGCGGATTACTCGGCTGCACCGGATCTCGCGCCGGCCTCGCCGATCACGGGAGAAGAAGCCTACCGCCTCTACATGGAGCACACGCTGCCGCATCTGGAGAAGTCCGGTGGTGAGATTGTCTTCTTCGGCCGTGGCGGTGAGTTCCTGATCGGGCCGAGTGAGGAACGATGGGATGCGGTGATGCTGGTGCGCCAATCCAGCATGGCTTCCTTTCTGGAGTTCGCCTCGAACGAGGCCTATCTCGCGGGGATGGGGCATCGCGTCGCGGCTTTGGAAGACTCGCGCTTGCTGCCGATCATCGAGGAGGAGACTCGTCCCTGAGGAAGCCCGCTTCTCCATGCAGCCGCGGTTTGGCACGTTTGACAGAATAAGATGACTCCAGGAGAAATCGCACAGGAAGAACTTCGGAAGAAGTATGGCACGCTCTTCGATGAAGTCAGCGCGTTGCTTTTCCGGCACGATCCGATCGGGATCAATTTCGAGTCGAATGGCGACGAGTATGATCCTGAGGCGCGGACCATTCTACCGCGACTTCCCGAGTGCAAATCCGAGGCGGATGTCCTCGCGGTGGTGCATGACGAGTTCCGCCGATGGTTTGGTGAGGCGGGGCCGATAAGGAATTACGCAAAAATTGCTGGTGAGATCTGGGTGCTTTGGCGTGAAAAGGCGATCCATCCCATGCCTGATTCCCTCTTGCCTGAAAAGGAACTGCTCCTCGCCGCTTATGTGGCTTTCAATGCGCGTGACATTGATGCCGCGCTTGCCCTCATGACTTCCGACGTGGCCTGGCCGCGAGCGTTCAAGGGCGGGTTTGTCCGTGGTCCGGAGGAAGTCCGTGCTTATTGGACCGAGCAGTGGAGCGAGATCGATCCGCATGTGGAGCCGGTCGCTTTTCATCCGCAGGATGACGGGAGCATCCTGGTGGAGGTGCAGCAGGTGGTTCGCGATTTGAACGGCAGCGTGCTGGCTGATGAGCGGGTGAGGCATCGGTTCACCTTGGAGGGTGGCCTGATCCAGCGGATGGAGGTTGATGGCTGAAATTTGAATTTCTGATGAGCGGGAGTTTGCTCGGGCTGGTAGAATTGAAGAACAAGCCATGAAAACCCAACGCATCGCGCTCGCGCTCACAGCTATCAACTTAGTCCTGCTCGTCTTCATTCTGATCCGTCTGCGTCCTGCGGCGGCAGGGCAGGGCGTGGTGCCTGTGTTGCGAGCGCGCTCTTTGGAGATCGTCGATGAGCAGGGGAGAGTGCGTTCGCAGATCCTCGTGACCACGCCAACGACGATGCCCGATGGGAAGAGCTATCCGGAAGGAGCGTTGTTCCGGTTGATCGATCCGAATGGACGGCCGGTCGTGAAAATCGGCGGGTCGGTGGATGGCTCGGCAATCAGTCTCGGCGGAGATTCCGAGCGCAGGGAGTGGAGCGGCATTCAACTTCTCGCCGAAGGCTCGGGCAGCACGGTGAAGCTGACGAACAAGGACGGACGCCAGGAGGTGGTTACGCCGAAGTAGGCGGGTCTTCTCGCCTTCTGAAAGAAGGTTGCGACGGAAGCGGAAGCCAGCGGCTTTGAAGTAGCGATGCTGGTTTTGCGGAGGAGAGTGAAGAAGCGTTGGATCGTCGTTGGGATCGCCCTGCTGGGAGCCGTCGGGTTGCTCTATCTATTCTCTCCGAAGCGCGATCTGGAAGTGGCGTTGGGCGTGAAGCGACTGCCCGGCTCGCTGAAACACGAACGGGTCAGGGTCGACAATTGGACCGACTACCTAGTGGATTCCTACTTCGAGATCGATCCTGCGGATATGCGGTGCTTGCTAGCGGTCCGCCCCTATGAGGAAGTTGTGACGCCTTCGATCCTTAAAACGAAGATTCGAGCGGCCCCTTCATCCAAGCCGGCGGGTTTCTATTTTTTTCCCGAGGTTCCTCGCTTCGAGACAAAGCACCGCTGGGAGTGGGAGCCAACTCCGGGAGTAGCTGATTCCCCTCGTTGTGAAATTTCGGTCAGCGAGGATTTCTCCAAGGCTTACATCCAATATTCCGGAGGCTGAACGATGGCTCACTGCCCCTGATAGGGAAGCGGTGCGTCCTTTGGGAGCGGAGGGCTGTCCGGGGGAAGTGGTGGCAAGGTATCGCCGGTCTGGGTGGGTGAGGTTGCCGGCTGGTCGAGGTGCTGGCGCTGTTGCTGGGTTGCGTCGGAGTGGCGGTTGATCTCGGCGGCGCGCTTGGCCTTGTCCTCATCGGCCTCCTTCTTGGCCTTCTCTTCCTTTTCCTTCTTCTCCTTGGCCTTTTCCTCGTCGCTTTTGCTGAAGGCTTTCTTCGTGCTTTTGTAGCCGGCCTTGCCGACGTCGGCAGCGGCCCCCACGACGCGGAAGGGGAGCTTGATCAGCCCGCAGGATGGCAGCAGGCCGGTGGCGAGCAGGCAGGAAAGGAGCAGGCGGCGGTTCATGGCGGCGAGCCTAGCGGGCGAAATCGCGGCGGCGAGCGGATTGAAAGTCTTCCGCCGGGTGCGGGCTTCGCGTTAGAACGGCGGGCGTGAAGGGAACGCTATGGTGCCTGCACGGGGCGGTCGGCCAGGCGGCGGACTGGCAGGGGTTCGCCGTGCCGGGCTGGGCCGTGAAGCGGGTGGACTTGTGGCGTTTCCTCGCCTGTTGCCCGATGACGATGCCGGAGTTCGGGCGGGCGCTGAATGAGGAGGCGCGGGCGGTGGAGGGGAAGCAGGTGCTCATTGGCTACTCGATGGGGGCGCGGCTGGGCTTGCATGCGCTGTTGAATGGCGGGCCTTGGGATGCGGCAGTGTTGGTCGCGCCAAATCCGGGGCTGGAGTCGGAGGTGGAACGTGCTGCGCGACGGGAAGGCGATGCGGAGTGGGCTAGTCGGGCGTTGTCCGGGGAGTGGGCGGATTTTCTGGAGGCGTGGAATGCGCAGCCGGTGCTGGCGGCCTCGGATCGGAGGCAGGGACTGTCCGCGCATTTCCGGCGGGAGGTGGCGCGGAGCTTTATCGATTGGTCGCTGGGGGCGCAGGAGCCGCTGTGGGGGAGGCTCGGAGAGATCGGCTGTCCGGTGCTGTGGTGCACGGGGGAGCGGGATGGGAAATTCACGGCGCTGGGCGAGCGGGCGGTGCGGTCTTTGAAAGACGGCGAGCTGTGGGTGGCGCCGGGCGCGGGGCACCGGGTGCCGTGGGATGCGCCGGCGGCGTTCCAGCAGCGGGTCGGGGAATTTCTTGAGCGGGTGGGTTCCTGAGCCAAGACTCCGCCGCCATGTGGAGCCCCGTTTGCGAATTCCAGGACATCCGTTACGAGACGACCGACGAAGGTCAGATCGCCAAGATCACGATCAATCGCCCGGAGGTGCGGAACGCCTTCCGCCCGCAGACGGTCAATGAGCTGCTGCAGGCCTTCGAGATGGCGCATCAGGACCCGCAGGTGGGTGTCATCATTCTCACGGGCGAGGGGCCGGATGCCTTTTGCTCCGGCGGCGACCAGAAGGTCCGCGGCCATGCCGGCTATGTCGGCGACGATGGGGTGCCGCGCCTCAACGTGCTGGATCTCCAGAAGAAGATCCGCGGCTTGCCGAAGCCGGTGGTGGCGATGGTGGCGGGTTATGCGATCGGCGGCGGCCACGTCTTGCACGTGGTCTGCGATCTGACGATCGCCGCGGACAATGCCCGCTTCGGCCAGACCGGTCCGAAGGTGGGCTCGTTCGATGGCGGCCTCGGCTCCAGTTACCTCGCCCGCATCGTCGGCCAGAAGAAGGCCCGCGAGATCTGGTACCTGTGCCGCCAGTATGATGCACAGCAGGCGCTGGACATGGGCCTGGTGAATACCGTGGTGCCGCTCGCCGATCTGGAAAAGGAAACGCTCCAGTGGTGCCGGGAGATGCTCCAGCACTCGCCGCTGGCGCTGCGCTGCCTGAAGTCCGCGCTGAATGCCGACTGCGATGGCCAGATGGGCCTGCTGGATTTGGCCGGAAATGCCACGCTGCTCTATTACATGAGCGAGGAGGCGAAGGAGGGCAAACAGGCCTTCGTCGAGAAGCGGAAGCCGGACTTTTCGAAGTTCCCGCGGGTCCCGTGAGGAAGTGGTCCGAGTTTCCGGAGTTTCAGAATTGATTGATCTCCGCCCGCTCCGGTCATCGCCGCGCGGGCGGTTTTGCGCGGGTAGGTGTCAAAGGTCAGGCTTGCCGTGACGTTTGAAGCTGCTAGAAAGCGGATGGTCGGGAAAGCCCGATCCCATTCGCACAACCATGAAACACAACGACTCCTCCAAATTCCTGTGCAGTGTCTTGCTGGCACTCGCCGCGGCCACGCCGTTGGCACATGCGGGCAAGGGACCACCAGAGCCCGACTTCGACACCGGGCTCCTCCTCGCTTCCGGTATCGGAAATGCGGCGCTGACCACCGCACGGACCACCACCCGCGATGTGGGTGACCGCCTGTTCGCGATGCGCGCGGGCATTCGCCCGATGGAAGAGACAGTGCAATCCGAAGCCGCTGCCGCCGATCCCAAGGGTGGCATGGCCAAGAGCCCGATCACCCGGACTGTCAGCAGCCTGCGCTGCTGGGAAGTCTATGGCTCGCTCTACTACTACAACGAGGAGCAGGCCGCCCAACTGGGCTTCATCCCCGGAATCGTGGGCGGTCCGAATGGCGGATTGCTGCCGGTGCACCCAAGCACTGACGTCGACATCTTCGGCGGCAACATCGGCATCGAGCGTCACTTCACCGAAAACTGGAGCGCTGGCCTCGCCCTCGGCTATGCGAATACCGATGCGGACATGGCCTTCGCCGGTACCAGCGACATCGATACCTTTTCGATCACTCCCTACGTCTCCTTCTACAAGGCGGATGCCTTTGGCTCTGCCGACTACTGGGCGGACCTGATGTATTCGCATGGTTTCAACGATTTCGACATCCATCGCCTGACCGGCGGTGGCTTCACCAGTGCTTCGCCGGAAGCTGACACCGACGAGGTCGAATTCACCACCGGTATCAACCTGGGTTCCGCCAAGTTGGTTCATGGCCCGTACGCCGGCCTGCGCTGGATCACTGGCACGATCGACTCCTACAACGAAATCGGTGCCGGCGGTGGCTTCTTCCCGGAGCAGGACATCGACTCGCTGGTCAGCACGCTCGGCTACCAGCTCTCCTTCCCGATCGCCCTGAGCCACGGCACGCTGGTGCCGCAGGTGCGCGGTGCGTGGGAGCATGAGTTCGAGGATGGCAACACCATCTTCGGCATTCCGCTGGGCCAGCCTGCCGAGGATGTGGCAGTGCTCGGTGCTGGCCTCGGCTTCTATTGCCAGAGCGGCTGGAACGCGGTGCTCGACTACGAAGCCCGCCTCAGCAGCGATATCGAGGGACACTACGTCTCGCTGAAAATCGGCAAGGAATTCTGATTTCCTTGCGTTGTTCGGATTGCTTTTGCCCGTCCCGGTGACTGCCGGGGCGGGCATGTTTTTGATGGGAGTGCGCTCGGTTGGGGGGAGATTTGGGAGCGCGAAGCGCGTCTAACAGATTCAAAACTCAAGGACTGGCACCTTTGAAGGAGGAAAGACAGCGGATCATTACTTGAGAAGCTTCTTGAGTCGAGGAAGGGCGGCCTCGTAGATCGACCGGTGACCCGCCGCGGTAGGATGCTGGCCATCCGCCGTATCGAACTCGATGGAACCAAGATCCAGGAGTTGGGTTTTCGCATCCTTGTTAGATCCGAGGTAGCTTTCCACAGCCGCGGTAACTTCCGCACGGGCCCTGCCGGAAATGGGGATCATCACGATGATGCGGGTCTCCGGCACGCAGCGCTCACGCAACTTCACGAGAGCGGCGATGACGGTCTCCGGCTCGGGTGCTCGGTTTTCCCCGAGGTTGATGAGCACCACCTTGGGACAAGGCTCCAGCTTTCCCCCGGTCAAGCGGGATGAAGTGCTGGTGATTTGATCCACGAGATCGGCCACCTGAGGGTTGTTTCCGCCACCTCCAGACCAGGCATAGCCGCCGAAGGCCAAGCGTGATTCGCGATAGCCGAGCTGCTTGGCCAGCAGGTAGCCATAGCTCGCCCGTGCGTCATCGGAGGCGGCCCATTGGTCATCGGGGGGGCGACCTTGCTTCGACTCATAGGCCGCCGCATCTCCCGAGAGAATGGAGTCACCCAGATTCAGCCATAGCGGCGCGGCGGGCGGGGCCTTGATCGTGCACTTCGGAGCCACGGTGAAGCCGGTCAGCGTGACCGCATTGGCAGGCACATCTCCATGGAAGCGGTCTTCAAATGGGGAGAGACCCTTGATGTAGAAGTCGATGACCGGGTTCGCCACCGCGTCTGACAGGATGACGCTGGATTCCCCTGCGGCAAGCTGGTGGCTCTGGAGAGGACCGTTGTTCACCGTCCATGCCAGGATGGGAAAGCGGGATGGTGAAGGATACTTCAGGCGTGAGGTATCCACGTTGAGAACCACCCGCTTGGTGTCCACGAAGGCGAACTTGAAGGAAGCCCCGCAGACCGGCGAATGCATGGCTCCCCCGCTGCGGATCCAATTGAGTGGCGAGAATCCCGCGATAAGCCCCTCATCTGTCATAGGAACGAGCTTGCCCTCGTGGGACACCGCTGGAGCCTCCTTGCCGGGCGAGGCGGGAGGTTCCTGTGGATCGGCAAAGCTGACGCCGCTGAGTGAGAGGACAAGCAAGGAGTGGCAAATCAAGCGGCGTGGCATGGCTGATTGGAGTCAGGATTGCACGGGAATACGATCCAATCCTGCGAACGCTTGCCCGGCTTGATCAAGGCAATGGTGAAATGCCGTCAAACGACGTCCAGGTCGGAATTTGCGTCTCCTGCCTTTTCAGCTGAGCATGAGCGGTGAAAACAAGCTTCCCGACAGTCCTCTCGTCGCCGTGGTGCGAAGTGCTCAAATCCCGGGGAGGGGGTAACCTATTCGGTGACCTCGATGCTGATGAAGAGAGGCTGGGATACCGGAGCAGGCCATTCCACGGTCGTTTCATAGAGGCCGGTGCCGGGGTTGAATGACTCGCCTGCCATGGGGACTGGCGACCAGTCGATGAGGTTGGACGAACGCCTTACCTGGTAATGCAGGTCCGCGCCTGCTTTCGGATAGGCGACGGTGACCATTCCGGTGGAAGTATTCCTGGTCACCAGCGGATAGCGCGCTTGGGTTCCGGACTTGGGAGGCGTGCCGAAGGCGAACTCAAGGAAGTTCACCACACCGTCCTTGTCGTAGTCATCCTGTGCTCCGCTGTTGGCGGGTTGGCCGGGACCGAAGTTTTCCTGCTGGTAAGCGGCATAGCCGGAAGCGACCGGGAAGATCTGCACCGGGGTGAAGGTGGCGTTGATGAGCGAAAACTGGGGAGCGGCGGTGCCCTTCTTGGTCACGACCTCGAAGCGGAGGAGGTTGTCCCCCGCGTTGAGCGTGATATTGCCAAAGTCAAAGCCGGCGGGGGTGATGCCGAGGGTTTCATCCAGGAGTTTGTTCGGCACATCCGTGCCATTGAGGACCAGCTTGACGATACCGCGGCCGGGATTCTGCCGGTAGGTGACCATCAGGTTATAAATTCCTGCCTGCTCGGCGGCGATCCTGAGGGTCACGAAATCACCCACGGCGTCGAAGGCCCAGATCCGCGCGCCGGAGACGGTGCTGGTGGCTTCACCCGAACTGGCGACTTGGGTGAATTTGCTCCAGTCCAAGGTGGTGGGCCAACTGGCCAGCACGGTATCCGCCTGGCGGGTGATGAAGGTGAAGGTCTCCGCGGTGCTCAAGGTCTGGCCGTAGACGTCGGCCACGCTGCCGGGGATCGTCAGGGTGTAGGAACCTCCGGGCTGCAAGTCGGAGCCGATATTGAAGACGGCCTTGCGGGGAGTGCTGGCGGATGAGTTGTAGGTGAGGGCTGGATTGCCCGCGCCAGCCAAGGTGACCGCGCCGAGCGTGGCCGGATTCACGCGGCTGTTGAAGGTGACTTCGATGGTATCGAGTCCGGGGTCCACGCCGGTGGCAGCGGTGGCCGGAGTGGTGCCGGTGATGTCGAAGCCGAAGGGGCCCTGGATGGTGAAAGAGAATTGCCGTGCGGTGCCCACCGTGGAGGTATTGGTCGCATTGGCAACGGTGGCCGGTACGTGGATGGTGTAGGTGGCACCGAGCGTCCAATTTCCCACGATGCGATACTCCGCGATCTGCGGCGAGGGGCTGGCGAGATACTGGAGGGTGAGGCCACCGGGACCGGAGATGGTGACTTCCGTATCGAGCGTGGCCGGGTTGAAAGGTTCGCTGAAGATCACGGCGATCTTGTCCTGATTGACGGAAACATTGGTGGCGTTGTTTTCCGGCACGGTGCCGATGGGCGCGAAGTCCTCGGTGGCTTCCAAGAGGCCCTTTTGCAGGGTGGTGGTTTTCGGATAGGCCAGGACCTGTCCGATCACGGCTCCACCTTCGAAGACGTCGACCAGCCGATAGGAAGCGGACATGTTCTGGACCATGTAATTCCGCTCGCCGCCGGCGGTCTTGAAGACGGCACTGGTGCCGATGCCAAGATGCTGGTCGGTCTGGATCGTGCCCAGGCCTTGCAGCGAGGTGAGGTAGTTGTAGAAGAACATGTTCGACTCGGTATCGGTCGCGAAGGACAGGTTGCGGCGGCGGTATTCCGCGATGACCTTGAGGGCGAATTCCGGCTCGGCGAAACCGTCGTAGCAGAGCGCGATGAGCGGCCAGGAATTGCCGCCGATGTCCTGCATGGACTTGAGCAAGCCGGTGATGCTCGCGGCACTGTCACGCGAGGAATAGTCGGCAGGATCCCAACTGTAGGCCGCCTTGTAACGGGCCCAGTCGGGGCCGGGTCCACCACCGGCCGTGTGCATGCCGGCGATCCATTGCACGAGGGAGTAGTTGGGAAGATCTGCGGAGTTCGCGGGTGGGACGAGATGAGGGTTGTCGGCGATGAGAGCGTCCGGTGTCCAGATGGCGGCGGGGAAAGTGACCTGCGCGCCGAAGGTGTCGGTGGCGGGGAAAGTGACCAGCCACTGGCCGTTCCGGTAGAGCGGGTTGTTGGCGGTTTGCCGGGCGTAGGCGGGATTGAGTTCATAGACCGTCTGGATGGCCCACTTGATGCCATAGGTCGGCCAGCCTTCATTGATGGCGACGACGCGCTGGTCCGGATCATCGGCGGTGGGAGCGCTGTACCATTTGTTCCGGCTGTTCTGCATCGAGGTCCGCAAGGGATTGAGCGAGCCGATGGCATAGTGATCGCCGCGATACTTGAAGAGCGTGTTGAACTGGCCGCGGATGAAGTCTGGATCGCGGGCGAGGAACATCATGTGCGGCGCATTGGGGAGCCACTGGATGCCGTAGGTGTGAGCGGGTTCGCCGGAGAAGTAGTTGGCGAAGGAGTTCCCGTTGTCGCTCATGATGCCGTTGGTGAAGATCCACGCGGGATGGTCGGGATATTCGGAGGCGTATTTGCCGTAGCGGAACGAGTCCGGCCAGTTGCCATAGCGGAGGTTGCCGACGGCCGGTTGGCCGTTGCGGTCGAGCGGTTTGGCGGAGAAGGGGCTGCCGTGGTAGTCGCAGTAGTATTCGTAAACGGCGCGGGTCTCGATGGCGTAGCCGAAGGCGGCGGTGGCCTGGATATCGGCGGCGCGGGGATCGTTTCCGCGCAACACCTCGCCTAACAAAAACATGCCGGCCCATGCCTGGATGGACTCGGAGGAAGATTCCTGGTTATTGCCACCGCTGCCGCCCGCATAGGAGTGGCCGACCATGGGCTCGAAGGTGCGCATCCAGGGATACTGCATCTGGTTCTGGGCGTTCCGCATCGTGGTCGGGTGCTCCCAGTTCGCGTAGGCACGAGCGAGCTCCACGGCGATGTCCTTGAACTGATCGCGGAATGCCTCGTCCTCCTGCGCGAGGAGCGCGTAGGCGAGCGTGTAGTAGCCGTAGTGGAAATGGACGTCGGTGAAGCCGGCGAGATTGAAATCCGGCACGAAGTTATGGCCGATGATGTGACCCCAGCGATCGTTGTGGGCGAAGTAGTGGTTCTGCTCGGTGCCGTCGTAAGTGAACCAGTCGGTGAGCGAGGCTTTCAGCTCGGCCTTCAGGTTTTCATAAACGTCGGTGAGGCCAAGTTCCTTGGCCATGTGCATGGCGCGGCCATGCTTCACGAGGTTCTTGGCGCCGAAATAGGTGTCATCGCAGACGCCGTTGTTGGTGCGGTCGTAGTCGCGGAGGAGGGTCTCCATGTAGGCGGGATCGAAGCCGTCCGGGAGGTTCCGCACGGTGGGCGTGGCGAAATTCCCGAGGATGCCATTGAAGCCGTAGTTGATGGTGAAGCCGGTGGAGGCGACCGCTTCGCCGCAGCGCAAGAGGCCACGCGGGGTGGCGTATTCCAGACCTGCCACGAAGCCGAGGTTTGCCCCGGTGTCCCGGTAGTGCGGTGGCAGCCAGCCCTGGAGAACCTTGTTAGCGCCGGGTTTCAGCGAGGTGATCTGATAGCTCCAGTTCGATTGCACGGCACCGCCGGTGGGACGGGCCGGATCGTAGGCGTAGGTGACGGTGGTTTTTTCCGGACGGGCGTAGGCATAGGTGTCCAGGGTAGCGAGCTGGTTGGCAGCAAGCATGGCGCTGACCACGAGGTAATCGGAACCCGCCGTGTCCGGAAGGAAGGCGGTGAGCCTGCGGGTGGTGGAGTCGTAGGCAAAGGAGGTGCCGGCCGGGGCGTGCAGGCCGTAAAAGCGGCCGGAAACCTCAACGGACAATTTCTCATGGATGCCCAGATCCCCGCTGGAAAGCGTGGTCCCGGCCGCATTCCGGATGACGGGGGCGACATCGAAGCTGACGCGGGGGTTCGCATTGGCCAGCTGCACCCAGGCGAAGGGCATGTTGCGGGCGAGCGAGACATCCATGGTCATGTTCGGATTGATGGAGTCGGTCTTGCGGACCTTTACCATCCAGTCCGACCAATCACGGACGAGGGCGCCGCCGGAGATGAGGCGGGAGCCGGGGCGGGTAACGGGAGAGAGCGGTTCATTGCTCAACAACATCTGGTCGACCACGATCCAAGCGCCGGTGGAATTATCCACCACGCGGATCCGCAGGCTCTGCCCGGTGCGGCCGGTGAGGTCGAAGCGCTGCCAGATCAGCGTGGTGGTGTTCGACGTGGGAGTGGTGCCACGCATCTGGCTATCCAGGACCGTGCCGGCGCTGTCGATCAGCTCGACGCGGAGCTCGGCGGTGTTTGCCTGGCCGCCGATCTGATAGTGAAGGTAGCCACGATCCACCGTGAAGGCGGGGCTGGTGACCATGCCACGGGGCGTGTTGCTATTGTCCGGGTTGATGTTCTTCGTGATCAGGAAGCGCTCGCCGGAAAAACCCGTGGGATCGAGCCCCGGGGTTTCCGCGACGTTCTTCACGGGATTGGTAATGAGGACCACGCCGGTGGCACCGGGGATGGTCGAGATCGTCCAACCAGCGGGGAGGCTGGGGCCATTGCCCTCGAAGTCCGAACCGGGGAGTGGATAGTCGGGCAGGCCGGAAGTATTCGGTTTCTCCAAGGCCTCGACGCGGAGGACGCCTCCCGTGGCGAAGCCGGTGGCAGGAGTGCCGGGTGAAGTGCTTCCGGGACCGAGGATGTGTTGAAGCTCGATGCCGGCGGCGATGAATTTGGAAGTGATGGGATACTGCCAGAGGGTGCCGCCATCGCCGCTCATGAGGACGCTGGTCCACCAGTCGGTGGTGGGTAGGGGGCGGATGGGATTGCCAGCGGGATTGAGATTGTCCGGAGTGACGTAGATCGGCCGGGTGAATGCCTCGCGGGTGCGGCTCTCGTTGATGTCGTCGGTATCGTCCGCGGGGTTTTCGATCTGCTCGTGGGGCGGGGAGTAAGCGGCCACGGTGGCATTGCCGCCGATATTGACGATGGGAGGTGGAGCCGTGTAGCCGGGCGCGGGGTCGGTTTCACCATTCTGTGCCCGGGCAGGAGGCAGAGCAGCGGCACATGCGAGAGCCAGGGCCCATGAACGAAATATCCGGGTTTTCATGCGTCAGGAGCGTGAAGGATCGGTGGGATGAAGGCGGACCACCAATGCGAAGGGTTTTGAAGTGGAACGGGGATCGAGTTGGAATAAGTCCGACACGGTATGTAATTTTATGCAACGAAAAACCGTGAAGATGAAGCGTCCCAGGCTTTTAAGGCTTTGATTGCACGTCTGTTACCTGTGGAAGATTTACGCGCTTTGAGCCACTGAAGTGCCGCAGTTGCAGACCGACGCTACATTGGTGATGCCGGGGCGGGCTTTTTGTTTGCGTGGGGGAGCGGTGCCGGGCTTGTTCCGGGCGTGATCGCGCCGCTGCTGCTCGCCACCCGCCCGAAGACCCTGCCCGCCGCGATCGTGCCGGTGTGGGTGGGCTGCGTGCTGGCGTGGAAGCTGACGGGAAAGTTCAGCCTGCCGCTGGCGCTTGCGACGGTGGGCGGGGCGGTTTTCATCCAGATCGCCACGAACCTTTTCAACGATGCGATCGATGCGGCGAAGGGCGCGGATACCGAGCGCCGGCTGGGGCCACAGCGGGTGACGGCGAGCGGCTTGCTTTCGCGAACCGCGGTGATGTCGGCGGCGGCGGTGTTCCTGGGGCTGGCGATCGCTTGTGGCGTGGTGCTTTACCAAGCGGCGGGCTGGCCGATCCTGGCGATCGGGATTCCCTCTCTCTATCTGGCGTATGGCTATACCGGCGGGCCGTTCCCGCTGGCGTATCGTGGGATGGGGGAGCTGTTCGTGATCCTTTTCTTCGGCCTCGTGGCGGTGTGCGGCACGGTTTTCGTCCAGACGTTGGAGTGGCGGAAGGAGGCGCTGCTGCTGGGCGCGCAGGTCGGCCTGCTCTCGGCGGCGTTGATTTCCATCAACAACCTGCGCGATCGCGAGGAAGACAGTACGACCGGCAAGCGGACCTTTGCGGTGAGATTCGGCTCAAAGCCGGCGCGCGTGATCATCTGGATGGAGATCAAGCTGGCGGCCTTTCTCGGGCTGGTGTGGCTCGTCTTCGGGCTCCCGTGGCAGGTGCTCGCATCCATCCCGATGCTGAGCCTCGGCATGCGCTTGAGCTGGGGCGCGCTGACGATGCCGGAAGACCGCGGCATGAACCGCCTGCTGGCGATGGCGGCGGGGCAGCTGGTGGCCTTCGCAGTGCTATTCCATTTCCTGGCGGTGAAGCTCTAATCTCATCTCATGTCCACTCTGCTCTGGTACTGGCACTATCGGCTGAAAAGCCGCCGCGGGCTCAATGCCCGGTCCACTCGTGGTGACATCGAGGGCGTGCTTTTGAAGGATGCGGAGGGTGGGCACGCTTGCCTCCAGCCGTGGCCGGAGCTCGGTGATCCATCATTGCAGAAATGCCTCAGTGATTTGGCCGGAGCACGGCGCTGGCCGCTCGTGCGAAGGGCCCTGCGCTGCCTGGAAATGGATGGTGCGGCGCGTTCGATACCGGATGCCTTATTCGAGGATCTGGAGGTTCCGCTGAGCCATGCGACTCTGGCGACCCGCGATGCCGCGATGGTGGATCAGGCGGTGATGGCCGGGTTTACCACGATCAAGCTGAAGTGCGGCAGGGACTTCCCGGACGAACGGAAGTTCATAGCGGTGGCGTCTTCCAAATACCCTGAATTGAAGTGGCGGCTCGATTTCAACGAGACCGGCGATGACGGTGAACTCGCGGAATGGCTGATGTCGTTGTCGGTGGAAGAAAGGAGTCGCATCGATTTCATTGAAGACCCGTGTCCGTTCTCAGACACGAAGTGGCGCGAGCTTTTCCTGAAGACGCGTGTGCCGCTGGCGGTGGATCGCGAGGCGGCGCCGCATCGTTCGGAGGCGCAGTATACCGTGATCAAGCCGGCGATTGATGAGCCTTGGCTGTTGGCGGAAGCGGCGCAGGAATCCGGCCAGCGGGTGGTGGTGACGAGCTACATGGATCATCCGCTGGGGCAGTCTTTCGCGGCGTGGGAAGCGGGGCGGTTGGCGCTGCAGTTCCCGGGCTTGGTGGGGCTGTGTGGCTTGCAGACGCACCATCTTTTCGAGCCGGACGCCTTTACGGAGGCGCTTGGGCCGTGGAAGCCGGAGTTTCGTGCGGCGCCGGGGAATGGCCTGGGTTTCGATGACTTGCTCGCGAAGTTGCCATGGAAGCGTCTCTCCTGACCGGTGCGGGGTTTTGGGAAAGCGACGCCCCGGTGATGATGGGCGGCGGTCCTGATGCGGACGTGCCGGGGCTGGTGTTCTTTCGCACGTCTGGCAGCACGGGGACACCGAAGTGGATCGGGCTGAGCCGGCGGTCGCTGCTGGTTTCGGCGGCGGCGGTGAATCGTCATCTGGATGTTTCGGCTTCGAGTTGTTGGGCGCTGGCGTTGCCGGTCGATCATGTTGGCGGCTTCGGGGTGGCGGCGCGGGTGTTCGAGTCCGGCTGCCGTTTGGTGGAGTTTGGGCGGAAGTGGAATGCTGCGGAGTTCGCGGCGTGGCTAGCGAGTTCCGGTGGGACTCATCTTTCGCTGGTGCCGACGCAGGTCCATGACCTGGTGGCTGCCGGGCTGCGTGCACCGGAGAGCCTGCGGGCGATCGTTGTCGGTGGTGGTGCCCTCGCGGAGGCCACGGGTCGGGCGGCGCGGGATCTTGGCTGGCCGGTGCTGGCGAGCTACGGGATGACTGAAACTTGTTCGCAGGTGGCAACGCAGGGACTTGAACTACTGGATTCGTCGTACCATTCCCTGCCCATTGCGTTGCTCCCGTGCTGGGAGGCGTGCGTGGATGATGATGGGCGGATCCTGCTGAAAGGTGAGGCCTTGTTCAGTGGCATGCTGGTTTCCGGCGAAGATGGCTGGAAGTACGAGGAACGTCGTAGCGAATGGCACGTGACTTCCGACTCGGGAAGGATCGAGGGACGGGATGTTTTCCTCACTGGCCGGGCTGATACGCATGTGAAAATCCTGGGCGAATTGGTCGATCCGGTGGCGGTGGAGACGGAGTTGCTGGCGCTTTCGTCACGCAGGGATTTCGCGGTCGTCGCGGTGGCCGATGAGAGGGCTGGGAATCGGCTGGTTTTGGTTCATGAAGGCGATGCTGAAGGGCTTTCGGAAGCCGTTGATGCTTATCATCTCGCTTGCCCCGGGTTCCGGCGCATTTCGGGTTGTCTGGCGGTGGGGCGGATCGCCCGCAGCCCGCTGGGAAAAACCCTGCGGAAAGAGCTGTCACAGATCGTCGAGAATCGAGCGATTTGAAGATTGCCAAGAGCTCGACGGCGGCGAATAGTTCAGGAGTCTTGATTAAAAGACCTCTCCACTTTTTGCCACCGCGTGGTGGCTTGCCAGAGACCGGTGGCGGACCGGTGCTCAGCCCCTCTTTCTCCGCCCGATCCAAAACCAAACCTGCCATGCTCCAACGTGCCGAGGACGTCCAAGCTCGCCTTATCGAAATTCAACATGGGGGCTCCGTCCGCAAATCCAACGGTGCAGGAAAGCCGCGATCCCAACCTGGCGATCTAGGACTCAAGGCCCCCACGCAAACCGCCAAGAGCTTCGTTCTCGATACCAATGTGCTGCTCCATGACCCGGCCTGCCTTGGTCGCTTCACGGACAATCATATTTGTATCCCGGTGGATGTGCTGGCCGAGCTGGATCGCTTCAAGACCGAGCAATCCGAGCGTGGTGCCAATGCCCGCAAGATCCACCGCAAGCTGACGGAGATGTTCTCCTGCTCAAAGCGGGTGACTGAAGGCGTGGACACCGATGGCGGCGGTACGATCCGACTGGTGGTGTATGATCCCGCGCTGTGCCCGAAGAACTCGGAAATGCTGCAGCGCTTCCACCGTATCTTTCCCGACAAGGAGCGAGTCGATCACCGCATCCTCGCCTGCACGCTGCTGCTGATGGCCTACAACAAGGCTCCCGTGGTGCTCGTCACCAAGGACCTCAACATGCAGCTCAAGGCCCGCGCGGTCGGCATCGATTGCCAGGATTATCTCAATGACAAGGTCGATGCCCGCGAGGTCTCCAGCTACGATGTCCGTCGTATCGAGGTCGAGGGATCGGAGATGCAGCGCTTCGCGAGCTCCGGCGAGATCGAGATCGAGGCCGACCGGCTTTCCGAGCTGGTGCTGAACCAATATGTGCTGCTGGAAGCTGGCGAACGGCAGACGATGCCGGCGCGCATGGCTGCCGGTGGCAAACTGGTGCGCCTGCAAATTCCCGAGGCGCTCAAGATCCAGGACGGCACCGCGCTCAAGCCGATGAACCTCGGCCAGCGTTGCCTGATCGATGCCCTGCTCAATCCCGACATCTCCCTGGTGACCTGCTATGGTCAGGCTGGCACCGGCAAGACGCTGGTAGCGGTGGCCGCGGGTCTCCACGAGATGTTCAACCGCCGCTACAATGGTCTCACCGTCAGCCGCCCGGTGGTGGCGATGGGCGAGCAGCTCGGTTTCCTGCCCGGCACGCTCGATGAAAAGATGCGGCCATGGCTGCAGCCGATCCACGACGCGCTCGACCTGCTGATGCGCCCCACGACGCCGCTCGGCCCGCGCCGCAAGCAGCCGAAGAAGGAAGGCGGCGAGGGCGGTGGTCCGGTGAAAAAGCCCTGGGAGCACCTGATGGAGCAGGGAATCATCGAAATCGAGGCACTTGCCTACATTCGCGGACGCTCGATTCCGAACCGCTTCTTCGTGCTGGATGAAGCCCAGCAGCTGACGCCGCAGGAGGCCAAGACCGTGGTGACGCGCATGTCACGCGGCTCGAAGCTGGTGATGCTCGGCGACCCGGCGCAGATCGACAATCCGTATGTCGACAGCCGCAGCAACGGCCTTGTTTATACCCGCAACCGCCTGAAGGGGCTGCCCTTTGTCGCCCACGTTTCCCTGAACCGTGGCGAGCGTTCCGAGCTGGCGGATGCCGGCGCGCAATTCATGTGATTTGGCCATTCAACGGGGGCGTGAGAAAGCGCCCCCGTTGACAGGCAATCGGGGCCATCCTTTACTCATGCCGATGTCGCCCTGGCTCCGCCGCTGCTTGGTATTCGCTCCGATCGCGGTGATGGCGGGGTGCGCGGTGATCCCGCAGCACGGTGGGTGGCGCGATGAGCTGTCGATGCGGGCATCCCAGCTCGGCTACCGGAACTGGATCGTGATCGCGGAGGCGTCGTTTCCCGGCTACAACCGGCCGGGACTCCGCCAGATCAATGCCAACGAGGAGATTCCCGTGGTGGTGGACGAGGTGCTGAAGACCTTGGAGCGGACCGAGCATGTGACGCCCCGGATTTACACCGCGCGGGAATTGGACTCCCTCGAGAACGACTACGCGCCGGGGATCGACGATTTCCGCAAGAACCTGAAGCAGTCCATGCACGCGCATGAGACCACCGAGCTGGAGCAGCAATCGCTGCTGACGCTGATGGAGGATACGAACAAGACCTTCGAGGTGCTCGTGATCCGCACCAATACGGCGCTGCCCTACACGAGCGTCTTCATGGAGCTGCAACCGGGCTACTGGAATGCCGATTCCGAATCCGCGCTGCGGGACAAGATCGAGCGTCAGCGGATGGAAAAGCTGGCCCGGCCGATTCCCTGAGCGCAGGCTGCCGCGGCGATGAACAAGACCGAGGAAATCCGTATCGAGCGCGAGGCCGCCTGGATCGGCGATGCCGTGCTGGCGCTCTTCGCCCGCTCATGGGTGTTGAAGGAGCGGGGGTCGATGGATGGCGAGTGGTTCACCCGGCTGACGTCGAACGGTTTCCTGAGTGCCTTCGGTGCGCCGACGGCGGTGGAGGCGAAGATCGGGAAGATTTATCGCGAGCAGGGGCTGGAGGCGGCGTTTGCGTGGATGGAGGCGGAGTTTATTCCGCTGTTCCGGAAGCAGATGGCGAATCGGTGAGGCTGCCGGGCCCGGGGGCGAATGATCTGACCGCTTCGAGGATCGTGTCACCCCATTTCAGATCCTCGGGATCGATGATGAGCGCGTGGAAGCCGAATCGCGTGGCTTCCATGGCAACGCCCTCGGAGTCGTCGATATGAAGATCAGCGCCAAATAATCCCGGATGCTTGCTGGGAGGGCGACCTTGCCCATGTCGCCCCGCTACCGCGGCCTCGTGGATCGCGGCATTCACAATCAAATCGGGAGTGAGGCCGTAGCAACGCATCCAGCGGCGGATGTAGCCTGAGGAACGGGACGAGGTGGTGTAGATGCCAATCCGCCAGCCGAGTGTGCGAAGATCATGGCAGAGGAGGCGGAAGCCCGGACGTAACGGTTCACGATACAGTAGACGGGCGAGCCAAGCCTTGGCCGGTGGCTCCGATGGCTGCGAACTGCCATGCAGCCGAATCGTGTCGTCGATGTCGAAGGTGATCAGCATGGGAGCCGCATTAGAATGGATGCCGGCCCTTGGTCAGACGTCCGGCGATCCACAGCGCGATGAAGGCAATCACCGCGGACACGCCGGCGAGCATCCATACGCGATCATCATCTCCGGCGTGGAAGCTGCGGTAGATGGCGAGAGGGATGGTTTCCGTGACACCGGGGATGAGGCCGGCGACCATCATGGTGGCGCCGAATTCACCGAGGGCGCGGGCGAAGCCGAGCACGAGGCCGGCGGCGATGCCGCGGCGGGCGAGGGGGACGCTGACGCGGGAGAAGACTTGCCATGGGGTCTTGCCGAGAGTGGAAGCGGCTTCTTCCAAGTGACGCGGCACTTCCTCGAAGGCCGTGCGGATGCAGCGGAGCAGGAGCGGGAAGGCCATGATGGCGAGGGCCAGCACGACGGCCTTCCAGGTGAAGATGATCTCAATGCCAGATCGTTCTAACAGCGCGCCGAAGGGCCCTTTCTTTCCGAAGAGCTTCAGAAGCACCAGGCCGGTCACCACGGGTGGCACCACCAGTGGCAACATGACCAGCGTCTCAACGAACGCCTTGCCCGGCCACTGCTTGCGGGCCAACAGCCAGCCAAGCGCGAGGCCGAAGGGCAGCGACAGGACGATCGCCGCCGCGGAGACGCCGAGCGTGAAGAGGATTAGCCTGAAATCGTCCGCCGTCATTTATTCCTTCGCGAGCCCGAAGCCGCGGGCCGTGAAGATCTTCGACGCTTCTTCCGATTTCAGGAAGTCTGCAAATTTCTTTGCCTCATCCGCCTGCTTGGTGGCGGTGCAGACGGCCACCGGGTAGATGATGGCGGGGGCCTCGCCGGCCGGGACGGTCCAGGCAACCTTCACCTTCTTCGAGACGGCGGCGTCGGTCTTGTAGACGATGGCGGCGTCGGCATTGCCAGCTTCGACGGCGGCGAGGGCGGCGCGGACGTTTTCGCTGCCGACGCACTTGGGGCCGATGCTTTCCCACAGGCCTTGCTTGGTGAGCCAGTTCTTGGCGTAGACGCCGGCGGGGACTGCCACGGGATCGCCGATGGAGATGCGCTTGAAGTTCGCGAGATCAGAGCCGCCGGAGACCTTGGCTTCGGATTCGTTGGGCACCACGACGACAAGTGCGTTGGTGAGGAGCTTGGTGACGTTATTCACCAGCTTGGCCTCCTCGACCTTCTTCATGTTCGCCTCGTCGGCGGAGATGAAGACATCGATGGGCGCGCCTTCCTCGATCTGGCGGGCAAGGACGTTCGATGCCGCCAGCACCGGGGTGATCTTGGTGCCGTTCGCCTTCTCATAGGCGGCACCGACTTCCTTGACGGATTCAGCGAGGCTGGCGGCGGCGGCGACGCGGAGTTCACCGGCCGCAGCGGCCAGCGAGGCGAACAGGAGAAGAAACAGGGATTTCATGATTCAGGGGCGGTGGCGCGAGTGACGAGAGTCGATATCACCATGAATAGATATTGGAAATCATCCAGCGGTTTTCCGGTTCGAATCAGAACTCGTAGCGAATGTCGCCGAAGAAGGTGCGGCCGGGTTCCGGGAAGCCTTCGTCCAGCTGCTGATTGCGATCGAGAATGTTGAGGACGCCGAAGCCGAGCTTTACGTCGCCGGGCAATTCGACCTCGGCCTTCACGTCGGCGGACGCGTAGATGCCGACGCGCTTGCCGGTGCTGGAGACCACGCGCGAGTCCGACCAGGTGAAGGACGGGATCAGGCGGAGGCGTTCCATGAGATCCAACTTCGAGAAGAGCGTCACCTCGTGCTCGGGGACGTTGATGATGCTGATTGCCGGGTTGGTGCGGTTTTCCGCGGAGATCCACGCGTAGTTGAAGCCGGCCTGGATGGTATCGGTGAATTTCGAAGCCATCGCGAACTCGAAGCCGCGGTGCTCGACCTCGCCGACATTCTGGAGCTGGAAGAGCCCGGCGCCTCCGGGAGTGAAGGCGACATTGTCGACGCGCTGGATGGCATCATCGATGCGGGAGAAGAAGAGGTTCGCTTCCCATTCGATGCGCTTGTCATTGGCCTTGCCGCCGATGCCGAGGTCGAAGTGATTGACGGTTTCAGGATCGAGGTTCGGGTTCGGGATCGCTTGGCCGAGGCGATACGAGTAGCGATCCTTGATGGTGGGGAAGCGGCTCTTTTCCGCCCAGCCGAGGTGGCCTTCAAGGCAATCGTTGAACTGCTGGCGATAGACGAGCTGCGGATTCCATGAGGAGTTCTTGTCGCCGTAGAGCGGGGCTCCGCTGTTCGTGTCGACGGCTTCTCGGATATCGCGCCAGTCGTAGCTGACGCCGCCGGTCAGGGAGCCGCCCTGGCCGAAGTCGTATTCTGCTTCGAAGCCAACGGAGGCGGTCTCGTCTTCGAAGGTGTAGGTGGGAGCGCCGAGGTTCGTCTCCTCGTGGTGATCCCGCTCGTAGTGGACCGCGGCGGCGAGGCGGGTGTTCTTCAGCGAGCGATTCTCGATGGTGGCGGAGGCGCCGGCGATCCAGTCGTCGTAGTAGGAATTGAAGGTGTAGCCCTTGGTCTGGGACGAGTAGGTCGCGTCGTCGAAGGAGCGGAGCAGGTTCTGGAAGGTGTCGTAGTGCCACTTGGTCTCCAGCGTGGTCTCGGTGCCGAGCGCGGTGCGGGTGAGGATGTAAACGGTGTCCTTGTCCCAATACGGCCATTGCCAGAAGCGTGGCGCGACCTTCTTGTCGTAGCCGGCATAGGGTGGTGTGCCCTTCTCGCCGCGCTGCGACCAGAAGCCGAGGACGTATTCATCGTCAACGGCCGGCGTCCAGCCGATGCGACCGGAGACGTGCCAGTCCTCGCTGTAGGAGTTGTTGCGGCGGCCGCCGTTCTCGGTGGGACGAGGAACGAAATCATCGGACAGCGGAAAGGCGCTGCGCTCGATCCAGGAGAGGTCGAATTGCCAGTAGAACTTTTCCTCGCGGCCGCCCGCGCTCAGGCCAGCGTCCCAGCCATCGCCGGAGAAGGCACCGGCGTGGACGGCGCCTTCCAGCTTCTCGGTGGGGCGGCGGGTGAAGACGTTGATGAGGCCGCCGAGGGTGTTAGGTCCCGCGAGCACGGGGCTGATGCTCTTTGCCACTTCGATCTCGCCGGCTTCCGGCATCAGGAAGCGACCGAGGTCCGCGTAGCCATCGTAGGGGACATAAACGGGGATGCCATCGATGTGCAGCGGCACCTGGCGCAGGTCGAAGCCGCGCACGGTGACCATGCTCTCGGCACGTGCGCCCATCCGGGTCAGGCTGACGCCCGGCAGGAGATCCAGCGATTCCGCGAGATTGCGGCGCTCGAAATCCTGCACCTCCTCAGCGGTGATCCGGTGGGTGATGCCGGGCTTCATGGCCTCGACGACCATTTCACCGAGTTCCGTCTCGGAAGTGGCCGCGGAAGCGGCGAGGGGAGCGAGGCAGAGAAGGGGAAGTGCTTTCATCGTGGGGGACGAAAGCGGGATCGTTATATTTCTAAAAGTATAACGAGCGTCATCCCGGCCCGCGGTGATGAATTCGCTTCATCATGGCTAGAACGCTATTGAGCGTTTTGGAGAAATGCCTCACGGGCCTCGGGGAGGGTTTCATTGAGGATAGCGAGGATCTTCCGGCGTTCCTCGGGTTCCAGGTAGGCGTAACGTTCCCCGGCTGTGCCCCCCTGCAAGGCGGTGTGAAGGCGCTCGAAGATCAGTGTTTTGAGCGGGGAAGGCAGGGCTGAGAATGACTCCGAATAGATCAGGAAGCTGCAGCGATTGGCGAACAGGCGGTCGCTGTTGGAGAAGTCCTTGAGGGAATCGCCGTCGCTGGTGCGCGGAGTGTTGGAGGAAAACGCTTCGCGGAAGGTCTCGCTGATTTCGATGCCGCCTGGCAGGGGCGCGGCACCTCTAAACAGCAGGTGATCGACGACTTCATCGGCGATGCTAGCGAGGGGAGATTGCGTCGCTTCCGGATCGGCTGCCGCTTCCATCAGCGCGCGGCGGGAGCGATGGGACGCGCGCGTGAGGACATTGTGCATGGTCACCTGATGCTGGAAGACGAGCAGCGCGCCGGCATCGCTGGTGGCGGCGAGGTATTTCGAGGTGTCGAAGAACTCGGTGAGATCGGTGGGACGTATGGGGCTCGGGGTTGGGTTTGGCTGGTTGTTGAAAGCATTGCCGAGATGATCGGCCATGCCGGTGTAGCCGGTCACATACCAGCCACCCCAACGCTGCGCGAAGGGTGTGGCGTCATCGGTGAGTTGGAAGGCCTGGCCCGCCACGGTCTCGCCGCGCTCGGTCGCTGCGACGCTGCGCGCGATCAAGGACGGGATCTCGCGGCCGGTTTCGCCGCCGTGACAGCGCAGGCACTCGGTTTCCCGCACGAAGGTCCGGCGGTCATTGCGCGCGTCCTGTGGATCGAGGGAGTAGTAGATGGGCCCGAGTTCGGCATCGATCGAGGCAACCTCAATGAGTCCACCGGGCATCCAGCCGACGTAGATCGAGTCGGAGAAATACAGGGCCCGCGGATTGCGAGGATCGATCAGTGAGCCCTGCAGGCTGGTCTTGGAGAAGACGACGATCTGGCTTTCGACGGGGACGTTGAGTTCCTGCAGGACGGCCCGGAGGATCTCGGCATCGGTGCCTTTGAAGGAGACTTCGTGAGCTTCGATTTTTTTCAGGAGGCGCGCGACGGCGTCGTCCGGCTTGCGGCTGGAATACTGGATTGGTGGCAATTCATAGGCTGACTTCCGGGTCTGTGCATTGCCTGCGGCGAGCGATGCGGCCAGGAAGCAGAAGAGGACGCGTTTCATGACGCCCGCCTATTTGGCCAAGGAGACGAGCTCGATCGAAACGACCTGGCGGCAGGAACGTGCGCCTCGCTTGTCGCCGGGAGTGATCACGCGGAGAGGGGCGGCGGATGGCGGGAGGATTTCGCCGTTTTCCTTGTCGGCGAGGAGGATGGTGCGGTTGCTGAAGTTCTCATCGAACTCCGCGAGCGAGAAGAGCACGGCGTAGTTGTCCTTGCAGCGGATGATCACGCCAACCATCAGGCCACCTCCGCGCATCTTGTCGCCCAGCGGTGCGTCGACCTTCGCGAGAAGCTCGCGCATCGCCACGCCTGAGTAGCGGCGCTCGGGTTCATCGCCTTGCTCGGGTACGGTCACTTCGGTATGGGGCAATGCGGCGAACTCGGCTTCTGTCAGGGTGATTGTCTTTTCACCAAAGCGGACGGTGAGAACCGGTTCGGCGGCGCGGAGGACCGAGCCGATCGAAAGAAAGAGCAGGACGAGTGGAAGGATGAGGCGCTGGTGCATGGCAGGAATGAAATCGCGTTCGCCATGGATAGTGGATCATCCTCGATCTATTTGCGAAAGGATATCGGGCGTCATTCCGGCGTCAGGAGGATGAATTCGTCTCATCGCCTGCGAGGAGCCGCCGCATTTTTCGCAGCACCGGGGAGCTGGCCTTTTCGGCGGCGGCCACGGCTTCGTGATAGAGCGCGAGCACCTTGCGGCCGGTGTCGGTGAGCGCTGCGCCGCCTTGTTCCTTGCCGCCGCGCTGGAGGGAGACCAGCGGCTCGCGGAATCGTTCGTTGAGGCCCTTCACCATTTTCCATGCCTTCATGTAGGACATTTCCATTTCCCCGGCGGCGGCTTGGAGGCTGCCGAGGGCGTCGATCTTTTCCAGCAACTCGGCCTTGCCGGGGCCGAAGGAGAGTTCGCCGGAGAGCAGGAGGCGGATCGGGCGGTCATCGGGCATGTCTCCATGCTGGCCAATTGCCCGGCGATCGGGCAAGAGAATCGGTGGCCATGGATTATCGCGAGCACGCCATCAACCGGGACTGGTCCGCGGAGGGCAAGATCGACTTGCTGCGGCAGATGATGCGGATCCGGCGATTCGAGCAGCGGGCCTTGCACTACTACAACGGAGGCAGAATTGGCGGCTTCCTCATCCTGAGCATCGGGCAGGAATCGGTGTCGGCGAGCGTACGATCTCTGATGGGACCCGAGGATCACGGGATCAGCGGGCCATGCCATTGCGGCGGGCCTGCCAATGGGAGCGGGGATGGCAGAGCTTTTTGGAAAGACCAATGGCTGCTCGAAAGGGAAGGGCGGGATGTTTTCTTTCTACCATCCGCTGGGGAATCACTGGGGTTGCCATGCAACTGCCGCCGGGCAGACGCCTCTGGCGGCAGGGCTCGCCTTTGCGCTCAAGCAACGGGAGATCGCCGGGGCGGTGGTGTGTTTCCTGGGTGATGGTGCGGTGAATCAGGGCGTGTATCACGAGTCGCTGAATCTTGCCGGTTTGTTCGGGTTGCCGGTGGTCTATCTGATCGAGAACAACGGGTACGCGATGGGCATGTCGGTGTCGCGTTCATCGCGCTTCAAGGAATGCCTTGCCCGGCGCGCTGAAGGATACGACATCGATTGGGACAGATGCGGCGATGGGGATATCTATCAGCTCCGCGCGAAGGTCTGGACGGCGCTGGAACGAGCGCGGCGCGAGAGGCGGCCGACGGTGCTGGAGGTGGAGACGTATCGCTACTACGGCTTCACGGTGGCGGACGCGAATGCCAAGAAGTATCGGACTGTCGACGAGATCGAGGAGCGGAAGAAGCGGGATCCGCTGAGGCTTTGGCGGCAGCACTTGCTTGCCGAAGGGATTCTCAGCGAAGCGGCTGCGGAGGAGATCGATTTGCGGGCGAAGGATGAGGCGAGCGAGGCGGCGAAGTTTGCGGAGGCGGGAGAGGCTCCGACGGTCGCGGAAATCGTTCGCGATGTTTATTGGGAATCCGATCACGATACCGAGGCCTCGCGGATCGGGCGCCATTTCTTCGGTGAGTAGCCTCAGGTGGCTTTCACTTCGGCTTTCAAGATCGCGAGGAACTTCGCCAAGGCGGGGTTCGTGTCACCCTTGCGCCATGCGGCGGCGACGGTCCAGGTGGCGTCCTTGTCGCGGATCGGGTGCTCGCGCAGGCCGGAGAAGCGGCTGGTGCCGGCGGATTGGGGGATGACGGTGACGCCGAGGCCGGCTTGGACGAGGGCGAGGGCGGTGGTGAATTCCGGAACCTGCTGGATGACGCGTGGGTGAAAGCCGTGTTTGCTGCAGAGACGCAGGACGTGGCCGTAGAAGCCGGGAGAGCGAGCTTCAAGGATGCTGACGAAGGGCAGGTCGCGGCAGTTGGCGAGCGTGGCATTTGCGGGGAGCGGGAAGGCTGCTGAGGAAACGAGGGTGAGCCGGTCCTTGATCACCGGCAGCAGCTTGAACTCGGCTGGGGCGGGCAGGCGCACGAAGCCGAGGTCCAGCTCGCCCTTGCGCAGTGCTTCGGTCTGTTCGGCAGTGGACATGTCGCGGAGGCTGATCTGGATGCCGGGTGAGGTTTCGCGCAGTTTCACGATGACCCGCGGCACGAGTTCCAGGGTGTGGAAGCCGAAGCCGAGGGAGAGTTTTCCTGATTCGCCGAGTGCCGAGGCATGGGCGCTATCCAGCAAACGATCGAAGCCCGCGACGACGCCGCGCGCTTCCTTGAGGAACTGTTTTCCCAGCGAACTCAGCGTGGTGCCGTGGCGTC
The DNA here is from genome assembly GCF_038066715.1 of Luteolibacter sp. Y139. NCBI lineage: Bacteria > Pseudomonadati > Verrucomicrobiota > Verrucomicrobiia > Verrucomicrobiales > Verrucomicrobiaceae > Neoluteolibacter > Neoluteolibacter soli. Next base: position 193,513 of record NZ_JBBUKT010000004.1, read on the forward strand.
CGCGTTCGAAGAGCGGCGCGCCGAGTTCGTCCTCCATGCGGTGGATCTGCTTGGTCAGGGCGGGCTGGCTCAGATTCAGCAAACGCGAGGCGCGGCCGAAGTGGAGTTGTTCCGCCAGCAGGATGAAGGACTTCAATTCGCGCATCTCCATAGCCGGAGGTTATCACGGTTATGAAATCATGCCATTGGAAGAATCGGCGGTTTCCCGGGATGATGGGCGCATGAATCGGGAAGCGGCTTGCACGGGGTTGGAGGAGGTGCGGCTTGATCAGTCGCGGGCGCGCTGGGCTGCATCGGTGTTGTTCCTGGTGGATGGCGTTGGCTTCGGCACGTGGGCGGCGATGATTCCGTCGGTGAAGCAGAAGTTTGGCCTGAGCGAATCCGGGCTGAGCATTGTGCTGCTGGCGATCGTGGCGGGCGCGTTGATTTCGATGTCGCTGATTGGCCGGGCGCTGTCGCGGCATGGGAGTCGGACGATGCTTTCGTGGCTGGCTCCGGGCTATGCGGTGGCGCTGGCTTTGGTCGCGCTTGCGCCGGGTTTCGGATGGCTGCTCGGGGCGGCGATGATTTTCGGGGCGTTCAAGGGCTCGCTGGACGTATCGGTGAACGCGCAGGCGATCACGATCGAGAATGCCGGGCAGAAGCCGATCATGGCGACCTTTCAGGCGCTGTGGAGTATTGGTGGCTTGGTCGCGGCGTTGCTAGTGGGGCTCGCTTTGAAGCAGGGAATGGCTCCGCTGGTGATCACGTTGGCGATTGCAGCGGTGTTGCTGATTGCCGCACTGACGAGTTCGGGTGCGTTGGCGGGAGGTGATGCTTCGCCCGGCAAACGCAAGCGCGGGTTCTCGTTGCCGAATGGCAGGATCCTGCGGGTCGGAGCGCTGGCTTTCCTGGCGTTGTTCGCGGAAGGTGTGATGATGGACTGGAGTGCGGTGTACACTCGCACGGTGTCCGGTGCAGAGGCGTGGCTGGCGCCGCTGGCCTATGGGATGTTTTCCCTCTCTATGGCAACTGGCCGGTTCATGGGTGATCGTGTCACGGCGCGGCATGGCGGGCTGGCGGTGTTGCGAGTGAGCGGCTTGCTGACCTTTGTCGGTCTGTTGCTGATCATTGCGGTGCATCAGTGGCCGGTGACGTTCCTTGGTCTTGGCTTTGCTGGCCTCGGCCTAGCGAACCTAGTGCCGGTGCTGTTAGGTGCCGGTGGGCGGGCGCATGAGGAGAGCATCGGTCAGGGTGTGGCGATGGTCTCAATGATCGGCTACTTCGGCTTCCTGGCCGGGCCGCCGGCGATCGGCGGGCTGAGCCACTGGATCGGCTTGCCCGGTGCCTTTGGCGTGGTGGTCGTGTTCGCGCTGCTGCTGGCGGTGTGGGGACCGGGAGTCTTGGGGAGAGCCTCGGTCAATAGCGGCGGGCCATCAGGATCATCTTCGGACTGACGTAGAAGCCGGCCTTTTCATAGAAGTCCTGAGCAGGGGTTTCGCGAGCGGTCAGCGTGTAAATGCGATTCACGTTGTCGTTTTGAAGGCGGGCATGCAGTGCCTCCATCAGGCGCGCGCCGATGCCTTCGCCTTGCCGGTCATTCGCGACGCAGAACTCCAGCAGGTAGTAGTGCTGCTCTTCCTGGTAGCGTTGCCAGTAGCCGAAGGCGAGGGCGGCGATGCCAGTGTCGTCCTCGGCCACCATGCCGAGGAAGTTCGGCGTCGCGGCGCAATCGGACAGTCGCTGGAGTGAGCTTTCGAGGCTCCAGTTTTCGTCCCAAGGTGCCGCGTTGAAGACCTCGGCAAAGAACCGGGAGCAAGCGGACAGATCAGCCGGAGTGGATTCGCGGAAGGTCATGGGACGAGTGACTTGGAAAGGATCACGCTGCGGTAGTTCGTGGTCGACCAGTCGGCGTATTGGATGAAGCGGTAGCCGATTTTCTCATACCACTGGATCAGGTGATGCGCTTGCTCGGCGGTATCGAGTGCGAGTTCCCGTCCGCCGCGAGCGACGGATTCCTTTTCCAACATTTCCATCATGCGCAAGCCGAGGCCGTGACCCTGAAGGCGGGGGCTCACGCCAAACTGGCCGAAGTAAAAGACGCCGGGTTCGCGATACCATGCGCAGGATGAATTCTCGCCGGCCGTGGGATAGAGCGTGACGGTGGCGATGATCTCTCCGTTCAACTCACCAATAAACGGCACGCCACGCTGGAGTCGGCTGAGGGTAGTCTCGTCGCTCTGATGCGTCGCGGTGTAGCGCAGCCCCATTGCGGCGAGCGGCGCGTAGGCTGCGTGCAGGAGCCGGGTGATCTCCGGGATCGAGTCGTCGTCGCGCAGGCTGCGGAGGATGACTTGATCGATGAGGGGAGCGCCAGTGGCCATCGCGGGGATTTCGGCAGAATCGCGCCGGACGGTCGATGACTATGATCCCAAACGAGACAGGAGTTGTAAGGGGTGGCCACTACGACAGGGGCATTGAGATGATGCAGCTGTTGGATTCCTGATTCGGCAAACGGGAAAATTTTCCAACGAGTCAAAAAAACACGGACAAGACAGCATCGGTCCGTAGGGTGGGGCGGCGTTTTTTCCCTCATCCCCACATGCATGACCTCATCCTCACATTCACTGGCGGCCTCGGAGTGGCACTCATCCTTGGCTATATCTCTCACCGGCTGGGACTTTCGCCGATCGTCGGCTACCTGTTAGCCGGGATCGTGGTGAGCCCGCACACGCCGGGCTACGTGGCGGATCGGCATCTGGCGGAGCAGATGGCGCACATCGGGGTGATCCTGCTGATGTTCGGAGTGGGACTGCATTTCCATTTCAAGGAGCTGCTGGCGGTGAAGCGGATCGCGGTGCCGGGCGCGATTGTCCAGAGCGCGGTGGCCACGCTGCTGAGCATGCTGGTCATGCGGGCCTTCGGCTGGTCCTGGACGCAAGGCGCGATCTTCGGCATGGCCATCGCGGTGGCGAGCACGGTGGTGCTCACCCGCATCCTGGTGGATCACAAGCACCTGCACACGCCGGTGGGGCACATCGCGATCGGCTGGTTGGTGGTGGAGGATATTTTCACCGTCTTCGTGCTGGTGCTGATCCCCGCGATATTCGGCGGGGAGGCGACCGGAGCGGGTGCCATCACGATGGCGCTGGTGTGGACCACGCTGAAAATCGGCGCGCTGGTCGCCTTTACCTTCGTGGTGGGTGGCTGGGCGATCCCGCGACTGCTGACGGGGATCGCGCGGACGGGATCGCACGAGCTTTTCACGCTGGCGATCCTGGTGCTGGCGCTCGGCATCGCGATGGGCGCGGCGAAGTTCTTCGGCGTATCGATGGAGCTCGGTGCCTTCCTCGCGGGCATGGTCGTGGGCCGCTCGGAATTCAGCAATCGGGCGGCGACCGATGCGCTGCCGATGAAGGATGCCTTCGCGGTCCTGTTCTTCGTTTCAGTCGGGATGCTCTTCGACTTCAAAGGGCTGCTGGCAGACCCGTGGCTGGCCTTGGCGACGATCGGGATCGTGATCGTGGCCAAGCCGCTGGCGGCGATCATCATCACCTCGGTGCTCGGCTATCCGCTGAAGACGGCACTGTCGGTGGGCGCGGTGCTCGCGCAGATCGGCGAGTTTTCGTTCATCGTCGCCACGCTTGGGATGCAGTACAAGCTGGTGGAGGAAAAGGCGTTCAATGCGCTGGTCGCGACCGCGATCGTTTCGATCACCTTGGCACCGCTGTTCTATAAATCGGTGGAGCCGATCGAGCGCTGGGTGGCGAAGCGGCCGGCGCTTTGGAGATTCCTCAACCGGCGGGTGGTCGGGGGGCCTGCGGCCGAGGAAGGCGACGGAATTCACCGTCGTGCGGTGGTGGTGGGCTACGGTCCCGTAGGCCAGACGGTGGTGCGACTGCTGAAGGACAATGGTTTCTCGCCGGTGATCGTCGAAATGAACGTCGATACGGTGCGCGAGCTGAATGCCGCCGGGGAAAAGGCCCAGTATGGCGATGCCAGCCATCCGGCGACGCTCCATGCGGCGGGGACGGAAAAGGCGGACATCCTCGTGCTGAGCGCATCCAGCGTGAACATGGGCTGCGAGGTGATCAAGGAGGCGCGGTCGCTGAATCCGAAGATCCGGGTGGTGGCCCGGACGTCGTACTTGAAGGAGGCGGACGAGCTGTTGGCGGCGGGCGCGAATGCGGTTTTCTCGGGGGAAGGGGAGGTGGCGCTGTCGATGACGGAGAGCATTCTGGGCAGTTTCGGGGCGACGCCGGAGCAGATCGAGCGGGAGAGCGAACGGATCCGGCGGGAACTGTTTGCGCAGGCGGGCTAGAACTGCCTTTGACTCCGCCTCCGGCAGCGGGTAAGCCCTGCGCCCCGCTTTTCCCTGCCATGAAGGATCAGATCGAAGCCATTCAGGCCGAGGCACTCGCCCGGATCGCCGCAGCCACCGACGCCCGTGCGCTGGACGACGCTCGCGTCGCCGTGCTCGGGAAAAAAGGCACTCTCACCGAGGTTTCCGCCGGCATGCGCGACGTTCCGAAGGAGGAAAAGGCCGCGATCGGAGCGCTGCTCAATACCGCCCGGTCCGCGATCACCGCGGCGCTGGAGGAAAAGCAGCTCGGCCTGCAGGACGCTGCCGACAAGAAGGCACTGGAGGGAATCGATTCCACACTCCCGGCTCGAGCATTGCACCATGGCTCGCTGCACCCACTGACGATCCTGCGGCATCAGGCGATTGCGATCCTGCGGCGCATGGGCTTCGCGCTCGCCGAGGGACCGGAGATCGAGGACGAGTTCCACTGCTTCGATGCGCTGAACACGCCCGCCGATCACCCGGCTCGTAACGAAAAGGACACCTTTTACTTCGACTCCGGCAAGCTGCTCCGCACGCACACGTCGTCGGTGCAGGTCCGCACGATGGAAGGGCAGAAGCCGCCGGTGCGGATCATCGCTCCCGGATCGGCGTATCGCCGTGACGAAATCGACGCGACCCACCTTTCCGTCTTCAACCAGCTCGAAGGTCTGTATGTGGACACCGATGTCTCGCTGGGTGACCTGAAGGGCACGTTGGAGTATTTCTTCCAGGAGATGTTCGGCTCCGAAACGGAAGTCCGTTTCCGACCGCATTTCTTCCCGTTCACCGAGCCGAGCTTCGAGATCGATGTGAAGCTTCATGCGAAGGGACAGGCTCCGCGATGGATCGAGGTCGCCGGCTGCGGCATGGTCGATCCGGCGGTGTTCGCGCAGATCAATGGGGCGCGCAAGGATGGTGCCTATGATCCTGAGAAGGTGACGGGCTTCGCCTTCGGTATGGGCTTGGATCGCTTGGCGATGATTCGCTGGGGCATCAAGGACATCCGCCTGCTGATCGAGAACGACGCGCGCTTCCTCAAGCAGTTCGCTTGATTGAGAGGCACCACGGAAGGAACACACGGAATACACGGAAATTTTTTGGCTATGAACGTTTCGCTGAATTGGCTTGCGACGCATGTGGATCTCAAGGGGAAGACTCCGGAGGAGTTGGACCGCTTGCTTACCTTTGCTGGCGTCGAAGTCGAAGGGATCGAGGTGAAGGGCGTGGTGTCGGACAAGATCGTGGTCGCGCAGATCATGGAGGCCGTGCAGCACCCGAATGCCGACAAGCTGAAGGTGACGAAGGTGGATGCGGGTGAAGGCCAGCTTCGTCAGATCGTTTGCGGCGCGAAGAACTACAAGGTGGGCGACAAGGTGCCGTGCTGCTTGCCCGGTGCGAATCTGGGTAGCTTCACGATCGGTGAGACGACCATGCGTGGCGTGGAGTCGAAGGGCATGCTTGCGGCGGCTTCGGAGATCGGACTCGTGGATGCGGAGGACGGGCTGATGATTCTGCCCGAGGATTCGCCGATCGGAAAGCCGGTGAAGGAACTCTTCCATGGCGACGTGCTGCTGGAAGTGGAGGTCACTCCGAATCGTCCGGACCTGCTCAGCCACTACGGCATGGCCCGTGAGATGGCGACGCTGCTTGAAGTGCCGCTGGCTTCTCTGGAAATTCCGGCTCGCGTGGGATTCACTGCCGATGGTGTGAAGATCGAGGCGCTGGATGCGTGCCCGTTCTACACGGCGGTGCGGATTTCCGGCGTGAAGATTGGCACCAGCCCGGCGTGGCTGGTGGAGCGACTGGAGTCGATCGGGCTGCGTCCGATCAACAACGTGGTCGATATCACCAACTTCGTGTTGCACGAGCTGGGTCAGCCGCTGCATGCCTTCGATGCGGCCAAGGTTTCCGGTGCGCTGGTCATTCGCACGGCGAAGGATGGCGAGGAGTTCCTCGCGCTCGATGGCCAGACCTATTCGCTGCTCGCCGAGGACTGCGTGATTTCGGACGAAGCTGGCAATGCCCTCGCCCTCGGCGGCGTGATGGGTGGTGCCGACAGCGGTGTCACTGAGACCACCACGGACATTCTACTGGAGTCGGCGTACTTCACGCCATCCCGCATCCGCCGCACCTCGCGACGCACGGCGCTTTCGTCGGATTCGTCGTATCGCTTCGAGCGTGGCGTGAACCCGGATGGCGTGCTCGCGGGCTCGGCGCTGGCGGTGAAGCTGATCCTCGAGATCGCCGGTGGCACTGCCGAGGCAGTCACGATGAAGGCAGGTGAAGCACCCGTGCTGACGAAGCCGGTGGAGCTTGATCTTGCCAAGCTCGACCAACTCACCGGTGCCAGCATTCCGCACGATGAAGCGGCGACCATTCTCACGCGCCTCGGTCTTTCGAAGAGCGCGGATAACACATGGGCGGTGCCTTCGTTCCGCGCCGACTTGCAGCGTCACATCGATCTCGTCGAAGAAATCGTGCGCGTGAAGGGACTCGATGCGGTGCCATCGCGCCTGCGCGGAACCTACGTGCCCTCGACTACGGTGGATGCCGCCTACGATGCTGACATGCGCGTGCGTGAACGCCTCGCCGGCCTCGGCTTCCACGAGTGCCAGACGATCAAGCTGATTTCCGACGCGCAGGTGACGGATGCCCTTCCGCTCAAGCCGCTGCTTCCCGGTGACACGATTCGCGTGAGCCTGCCGCTCAGTGAGGACCACGCGGTGATGCGCCCGAGCCTGATCCCCGGGCTCGTCGCTTCCGCCGAGCGCAATGTGCGCCAGGGCAACAAGGCGCTGCGTTTCTTCGAGATCGGCCGCGTCTTCCGCAATGCCGGCGGTGGCAAGGCGAAGGATCTTGAAAGCGACTCGCTCGGCCTGCTGCTTTCCGGTCACCGGTCGTCCGTCGGCTGGGCGAATCTCGAAGCGGCCGCCGACCTCTACGACCTGAAGGCAATCGTTGCCGCGCTGGTGCCGACCGCTGCGCTGCAGCTCGTGCCGCGTGCCCGCGAAGGCTTCGCGCTGGCCGCCGATATTCAGGCGGATGGCCAGAACCTCGGCACCTTTGCGATGCTGTTGCCTTCACGCCAACGTGAGCTGGATGCGCCCACGCCGGTCTTCGTGGCCGAGCTGGATTTACCGAAGCTGCGCAAGTTCGTGGCTGGCAGCCGTGACATTGCCGAGCTGCCGCAATTCCCGGGCTCGTCACGTGACCTTGCATTGGAAGCACCGGCTACGCTCGCGAATGCCGAGATCGAGCGCGTGCTGGCGAAGGTGAAGGAGCCACTGCTGACGGGCTTCGAATGCTTCGACGTGTTCCGTGACGAAAGCGGCCAGAAGCTTGCCGCCGATCGCAAGTCGATCGCGTATCGCATGCACTATCGCGCCGCTGATCGCACGCTGAAGGCGGAGGAAATCGATGCCGCGCACAAGGTGGTGGTCACGGCTCTGACCGGTGGCTTGCCGGTGAGCCAGCGATGATTTCTCCGGTTCAGTCTGACAAATCATCGTTCGAGAAGCCGGCGCGCGAGTGCCGGCTTTTTCGTGCTCAGTTCTGAAGGGCACATTGCAAAAAAGAGAGAAACGGGTCGTCGCGCGATGCACCGTTAGTCCCTATTTCAAGCGGTTAGATGCGGTTGAACGCCAATGCCTTGATGTTTCTCAGGAAGCCCGTAATTTGGGCATCCGAATACCGTCGATGCCTTATTTTCGTCCTCCGCGGAAGTCCTCCCCCGTTCCCTTACCCCAGTTGATCCGACTCCTGATTGCCGCGGCGGCTGCCGTTGGCGCGTGTGGTAATGCGGCGACCACGCCGGTGACCGTGCGCGTCTCCGACTGGGCGTCGATGCCGTTCTCGGGAAACGTGTCCACCACCGCCGGCAATCCGGGCTACATGGCGCGGATCAATTTCACCAAGGAGGAGCCGGGCAATACCGGCCGGATGTGGACCTGCGACCTGAACGGGAACCTTCACATCTTTTCGAAAGGCGGCACTCCGGCGACCCGCACGGCCGAGCTGCTGACCCAGGCGAAAAACCGCAGCGCCTATCTCGACTTCAATGGTGGCCCGACCAAATCCGACACTGCGGAGCTGGTCAATCTGCCGAATGCCACCGGCACGTCCACCAGCCAGGTGGCACCGAACGGCTTGTTCCCGCTCTTCACGAAGAAGTCGGGCTATGCCAACGGCCTTGTCACCTTCGAGTTTGATCCGGGCTATGCGACCAATGGCAAGTTCTACACGATCCACATTGAAAGCGTCAGCAGCGATGGCGACGCGGGCCGCTTGCCGGTGAAGACGAAGTTCCCCGGCTTCAATACCGCCGGCTACACGTCGACCTCGGTGATCAATCCGCTGGTGGGCAGCACAACTCGCCAGGCCGTGCTGATCGAGTGGACTGATACCAATCGCTCCAATCTGACCTTTGAAGGCACCGCGCGGGAACTGCTGCGGATCGGTTTCAATTCGCACATCCATCCGCTCGGCGACATCACCTTCAATCCTGCCGCCGTGCCGGGCGCTCCGGAATGGGGCGTGATGTATCTGGCGTGCGGTGATGGTGGCTCGGGGGAAAATAACACGACCAAGCTGAATCCCCAGCGGCTGGACACCATCGTCGGAAAGATCCTTCGCATCATCCCTGATCTCTCGCTTCACACGAGCGACAGCACGGTATCGACGAATGGCCGCTATCGTATTCCGAACGACAATCCCTTCGCCAACAGCGCGAATTTCAATGGAGCGCGCAAGGAGATCTGGACGCTGGGTCATCGCAACCCCCATCGCTTCTGCTGGTACGACAATGGCATCGTGGAGCCGCGGCTGCTGGTCACCGAGATCGGCCTGAATTCCTGGGAAGAAGTCAATTTGCTGAAGCCGGGCAAGAACTACGGCTACAGCGAACGCGAGGGGCCGCAGAAGCTGGTCATCTCGTCAGGCTCACCGGCTCTGAGCAACCCGCCCTCGCCGGACTCGCTGCCGGTGCGTCTCAGCAATCTTCAGAATTTCCCGGGTGAGTTCGTGCCGGAATATCCGGTGATCGCCTATCCGCATGCTGCGGCTTACGGCGATGCGATCTCGAGCGGTGTCTTCTACCGGGGCAGCGCGGTCCCGGCGCTTCAGGGGAAGTTCGTCTTCGCCGACATCACCACCGGCCGGGTGTGGTGCTGCGACTGGAGCGACATGCTCGCCGCCGATGATGGCGTGGCATCCACGCTCGCCAACATGCAGCCGGTCACTCTGGTGTGGGACGATCCGAATGACAGCCCGGATCTGGGTCCGCAGAGCTACGACCGCTTCTTCGAGATCGTCGAGGAGGGTTATGATTTCCGCGGTGGAGTGGATTCCGACCTGCCGGGTGGTGCGACCATTTCAGGCAATGGCCGGGCAGACATCCGCTTGGCCGTGGATGCGAGTGGCGAGCTGTATGTGACCAGCAAGAGCGATGGCGTGATTCGCGGCCTTGGCGTCGTGATCCCGCCTGCCTTCAGCACGCAGCCGGTGGACAAGTGGATTTCCGTGGGGACGAGCGTCGACTTCACGGCGGTCGCCACCAGCAATCCTTCGCCGGGCTATCATTGGCAGCGGCTGGCGGTCGGTAGCAATGTCTGGCAGGATCTTTCCGATGACAGCGTGTGCACCGGCACGGCCACGGGCACGCTGCACGTGCAGGCTCCCGGCCGGGAGCGCTCGGGCGATCTCTATCGCTGCGTGGCCACCTGCACTGGTGCCGAAGCCGCTTCGTATGCCGCGATGCTGGAGATGAAGATTGTCCCGACGACGTGGCTCACGACCTATTTCACCGCCACGGAGCGCGCGAACCGGTTGATCGCGGGTGACATGGCGGATCCTGATCGGGATGGCATCGTGAACCTGCTGGAGTATGCCTTCGGTTTCGATCCGGAGAAGAACTCGGCGGCGCAGTTGCCAAAGCTCGGGAAGAACGGATCGAACGCGACGCTGAGCTTTCCTGCATCACGCGCCGACTTGATCTACGGCGCGGAGGTCAGCACGGACATGGAGACGTGGACCACCAGTGGTGTGACAATTACCACCAACGGAAGCACCAAGACTGCGAGCTATCCGATGTCCGCTCAGAAGGCGTTCCTTCGAGTCACGGTGAAGTGAGGTGCAGGTGAGCTGCGGCTACTCCGGCCACTTGATGTCGGGTGCCTTTCCTCCCCAATAAGGCTGGCGGGGATCGAAGATGTTCATGCCTCCGATGATAACGTCGCCGTTCTTGTCGATGGTTTCAGGCCGAGCCGAGCCGTCGATGCGTAGAACGACGGCTTTTCCATTAAATGGCTTGGGATCGAACTTCCAAGTGCCTGGGATGACGGGGACCAGGAGCACGGGTGCGTTAGGATCGGAGGAAGTGGAGAGGCCGGCGATGTAGGTGAAGGCGCACTCGCCTTTCTTCAAGGCGTCCGCTCCCAGGACGTCGTTTCCCTTGCGCGGGGTTCCTGCGGTCTTGGCCCAGAAGATCTTCTCGCTCTTGTAGGTGCTTGTGGCGATCAATTGGCGGAGCAGGTCATTGGAGCTGCTGGTGCCGAGTGAGAGTGTGGTGGCGGTTGCGGCCTTGACGGCAGGGATGGTCGAGGCGTTTGGAAATGAGCCGTAGTCATTGTCGAAGTCGATCAGTTCCAGGTTGACCTGCTTGATGTTATTGATGGCTTCAGTGCGGTAGGCTGGCCCCTTCGGCCTGTGGATGACCGTAGCCGTAAGAAAGCCTAACAGCAGGAGGACAACGCAGCCTCCACCGCCCCAGAGGATGCATCCCATCTTCCGCCGCGATTCCAATGCCTCCGGCCCGGGCGGTGGGGCGGGAGCATCGGGTGGTGGCTGCGGTGGCAGATGAGGTTCCATCGTGAGATGCGCAGGGATTACTCCGGCCACTTGATGTCCGGCGGCTTGCCGTGCCAGTAGGGTTGGCGGGGGTCGAAGATGTTCATGCCGTGGATCATGACGTCGCCGTTTTTGTCGATGTATTCGGGTTTGGCCGAACCGTCGATGCGGAGGACGACAGCCACCCCTTTGAAGGGCTTGGGATCGAACTTCTGTGTCCCGGGAATGACGGGGGCCATCAGCACGGGAGTGTCGGTATCGCTCGAGGTGGAAAGTCCGGCGATGTAGGTGAAGCCGCACTCGCCTTTCTTCAGGGCATCCGCTCCCAGGATGTCGTTTCCCTTGCGCGGGGTTCCGGCGGTCTTGGCCCAGAAGATCTTTTCGCTCTTGTTGCCTGTGGCGATCAATTGGCGGAGCAGGTCATTGGAGCTGCTGGTTCCGAGTGAGAGCGCGGTTGAGGTTGCGGCTTTGACGGCGGGGATGGTCGAGGCGTTCGGAAAGGAGCCGTAGTCGTGGTCGAACTCGATCAACGCCAGGTTGACCTGCTTGACGTTGTTGATGGCCTCGGTGCGATCGGATGCCTTCCTTGACCTGAGAATGACCGGAGACGAAAGGAAGCCTAACAGGAGGAGGGCAGCGCAGCCTCCGCCGCCCCAGAGGATGCACCCCATCTTACGGCGTGATTCCAATGCCTCCGGGCCGGGCGGCGGAGCGGGAGCATCGGGTGGTGGCTGAGGTGGCAGGTGGGGTTCCATCGGAGGATGCGCAGGGACTACTCCGGCCACTTGATGTCGGGAGCCTTGCCGTGCCAGTAGGGCTGGTGGGGATCGAAGAGGTTCATGCCGTTGATCATGACATCGCCGTTCTTGTCGATGGGTTCGGGTTTTGCCGAGCCGTCGATGCGGAGGACGACCGCCTTTCCTTGGAAGGGTTTTGGATCGAACTTCCACGTGCCGGGGATGACGGGGGCCAAGAGCACGGGGGCGTTCAGATCGGAGGAAGTGGAGAGGCCGGCGATGTAGGTGAAGGCGCACTCGCCTTTCTTCAAGGCGTCGGCTCCCAGGATGTCGTCTCCCTTACGCGGAGTTCCTGCCGTCTTGGCCCAGAAGATCTTCTCGCTCTTGGTTCCCGCGGCGATCAATTGGCGAAACAGGTCGTTGGAGGTTTTGTTGCCTAGGGCGAGTGTGGTGCTTGTAGCTGCCTTGACTGAAGGGATCGTCGAGGAGTTTGGGAAGGTGCCGTATTCGTTTTCGAAGTCGATCAGGGCCAGATTGATTTGCTTGATGTTGTTGGTGGCTTCGACGCGGTCGGCAGCCATGGGTGATTTGTGGATGACGGGCCTGCTTAGGCCGGCGAGTGCTGACACGAGCACGCAGCCTCCGCCGATTTTGAGGATCCATTTCATCTTGCGTCGCGACTCCTCCGCCTCCGGGCCCGGCGGTGGAGCAGGGGCGTCGGGTGGTGGCTGCGGCGGGAGAGTGGTTTCCATGGGCCTTGGTTAGTTTTCATGATGAGCCGGTTTCACGCAAGTTCGCTCGACGTCGTTTGCACATTTCCGCGACTGGGCCGAGGATGGCGGCGTCATGCCATTCCAAATCCACGCCGAGCTTCACTATCAGGTCCTCCAGCGCACCACGGTGCTCCTGAACCTGCACGCGCTGGCGACGGCGAATCAGAAGCTCTCCGACGAGTCCTTCCAGATCACTCCCGGCGTGGCGTGGGAGGAGCTGCCGATCGAGACCTCGGGGGAGAATCGCTACATCCGCCTCGATACGGGCGACGTGACCGAGCTGGATATCACCTATTCGGTGACCGCGGAAACACGGCACGAAATGGTGAGCCATGAGGCTCTCCATGACTTGTCGGTTTCGCAGATTCGCCGCTCTGCGCTGCCGTTTCTTTTTCCCAGCCGCTACTGTCAGTCGGATCGCTTGGGGAAACTCGCAGGGAAGGAATTCGGTGGCATCGCCCATCCCTACGATCAGGTGGTGGCCATCACCGACTGGATCTTTGAGAACATCGACTATCTCTCCGGCAGCACCGATGCCGGGACCTCGGCGTTCGATACGGTGACGCAGCGCGCCGGGGTGTGCCGGGACTTCGCGCATCTCGGCATCGCGCTGTGCCGGGCGCTGTCGATTCCCGCGCGCTACTTCACCGGCTACGCCTGCGACATGCAGCCGCCGGATTTCCATGCCTGCTTCGAGGCATGCATTGGGAATCACTGGATCATCTTCGATCCCACCCGGCTTTCAGCGCTGAATGGCCTCGTCCGCATTGCCACCGGCCGCGATGCGGCGGACGCGTCGGTCGCCACGATCTTCGGGAAGATGCAGCTCACGGGAATGATGGTATCTTGCACCTCACCGGATTTCCAACCGCTTGGCCCGGATGACTTGGCGGGGCAAGCCATCGTGCTCGACTCATGAGTGACAGCCATCTGCTGAAGATCGTCCACCGCACGCACTATCGCTATGCGGCGCCGGTGACCTTTCAGACGCACCGGCTGGTGATTCGTCCGCGCGAGGGGCATGACCTGCGGGTGGAGAGCCTGCTGCTCGGCATCACGCCGCAGGCGGATGTGACGTGGACGCGGGACATCTTCGGCAACTCGGTGGTGCACGCGCATTTCCGCGAACCGGGCGAGGAGCTGAAATTCGATGTGGAGGTGGTGGTGCGGCGCTTCTTCGATCCCGATGCCCCGCCGCTGAATGTGCACAGCCCGAGTCCCTATCCGCTGGAATATGATACGATGGAGCACGGCATCGTGGTCGGCTACTTGACGCCGGTGTTTGGCGAGGAAACGGCGGCGGTGAAGGACTTTATCGGCACGCTGCCGAATCCCGGCGACTTCCCTAGCGCGGAGGCTTTCGTGCTAAAGCTGGCGGAAATCATTCACGAGAAGATCGGCTACGAGCGCCGTGAGCAGAAGGGCGTGCAAACGCCGGCCACGACGCTCTCACTTGGCACCGGATCATGCCGCGACGTGGCCACGCTGATGATGGAGACGCTGCGGCAGCTCGGCATCGCGGCACGGTTTGCGAGCGGCTATCTCGATTGTCCGGCGACCCGTGCGGCGCGGGGCTCCACGCATGCATGGACGGAGGCGTACTTTCCGGAGCTTGGCTGGTGTGGCTTCGATCCGACCACTGGGCGGCGTTGCGATCACCGGCACATCGTCACCGGCACGAGTCATCATCCACGCGGTGTGATGCCGGTGAGTGGTCGCTACTTCGGGGCGAGCGGTGCGTTTCTCAGCATGAACGTGGCGGTGGAGTTTTCGACGCCGGAGGCAGCTACTCTGGCCACTTGAGGTCGGGCCGCCTGCCGTGCCAGTGCGGCAGGCTTGGGTCGAAAAGAGTCTTGCCACCGCCGATCACTACTTTGCGGTCGGAGGATCGAATGGTCTCGGGCTTGGCAGAGCCATCGATCCGCAGGATCACCGCCTTTTCGGCGAAGACATTGGGATCAAACTGATAGGAGCCCCGGATCATCGGGGTCATGACGACCGGAGTTGCGGGATCATCCGAGGAGGTGAGCCCCGGGATGTAGGCAAAGGAGCACTCGCCCTTCTTCAAGGCATCGGAACCAAGAACTTCATTGGGTTTGCGAGGAGTGGCCGGGATGGGAGCCCAGAAGATCCTTTCGCTCTTGTTTGATGCAGCGATCAATTGGCGGAAGTAGTCGTTGGAAGTGGTGGTGCCCAAGGCCAAGGTGGTGTGGGTTTTGGACCGGACATCGGCGATCGTGGTGTCGTCGGGGAATCGGCCGTAGTCCGCATCGAAGTCGATCAAGGCGAGATTGAGCTGCTTGATGTTGTTGATCGCTTCGGTGCGCTCTGTTGCCTTCTTTGATCTGAAAATCACCGAGGCCAGAAAGCCGAAGACCACCATCAACGAGAGCGTCCCGACCACGAACAAGAGGAGAATCTTGGTCCTCGATGCTCTCACCTCCGGTCCCGGCGGTGGCGCGGGAGCATCGGGCGATGGCTGGGGCGGGAGGTGGGGTTCCATGAGGACACGCGATTACTCCGGCCATTTTAGGTCGGGTGCCTTGCCGTTCCAGTAGGGTTGGCTAGGATCGAAGAGGTTCTTGCCGTTGAGGCGCACTTCGTTGGTATCGGTCTTGATTGGCACCGGCATGGCGGAGCCGTCGATACGAAGTATGACGGCCTGGCTGTTGTAAGGATCAGGATCGAAGCGCGTGGTGCCGGGAATCATTGGCGCCATGGCGATGGGAGTTTCGGGCTCATCATTGCCGGAAAGGCCGGCGACATAGCTGTGGATGCACTCGCCTTTGGCCAGCGCGTTGTCGCCGAGGATGTCGTTGGGCCCCCGGCGATTGTCCAAGACCGGAGCCCAGAAGAGTTTTTCGCTGGTCTTTCCGTCGGCGACGAGTTGGCGGAAAAAATCGTTCGAGGTTCGAGTTCCCAAGGCAATCGTGGTGCCGGTGGCGGCTCTCACACTTGCGATGGTGGAGGTATCCGGGAAGCGGCCGTAGTCCTGGTCGAACTGGGTCAACTCTAGGTTGATGACTTTCAGGCTGCTGAGCGCAGAGGTACGATCAGCAGCGGGACTCTTCATGATATAGAGCGCTGCAACGACAGCCACGAGCGCCACTGCCAGTAGCACCGAGATTACGATCTCAAGCTTCGAAAGGCGAAACTTGCGAGTCTCCGGCTCGTCTTGCCGGGCACGGTCTGCCCCGGATGGCATATCAGGCAGACCGGAGGAGCTCATCGTGACAAAGCTCCACCACTTCACCCGCCCCTGCAAGCAAGGGCGGGGTTATCGAACCGAATTCATCAATCCTTCATCAATAGCTGCGTCCCCAGATGGCGCGCGACTTGGTCGGCTTGCCGGTGAGGAGGCACTTGGCTTCGAGCTCGTCCTGCTTGTCGAGCGGCAGGCAGCGGATGGTGATCTTGTGCTGCTTCGAGAGTTCGTCTTCCTCGTCGGGCGTGCCGGCCCATGGGGTGATCAGCCAGCCGGGATTGTCCTTCGCCCAGTGGGCGTGGAATTCGTCGATCGAGTCGCAGGGCACGATGTTCTCGTCGCGGAACTCGGTGGCGCGGGCGAGCAGCGTCTCGTGGATGTCCTGGAGGAGATCGCTGGCGACGCGGAGGAAGTCCTCCTTGTCCATGAACTCCTTCTCGTTGCTGGCGCGGTCGCGGCGCTGGACGCAGACCTTGCGGGTCTCGATGTCGCGCGGTCCGATTTCGATGCGGATCGGCACACCCTTCTTGACCCACTCCCACTTCTTGATGCCGCCCTGGAGATCGCGGGTATCGACGTGCACGCGCAGCGGGTCGCCGTGGAAGTTTTTCTCGAGGCGCAGCGTTTCGGCGAGGGCCTTGCAGGCATCGAGCACCGCTTGCTTGGAGTCTTCCTTCGGTGTGACGGGGATGATGACGATCTGCTGGGTCGCGACGCGAGGTGGCAGCACGAGGCCATCGTCGTCCGAGTGCGCCATGATCAGCGTGCCGATCATGCGGGTGGAAACGCCCCACGAGGTGGTGTGGACGAATTGCTTCACGCCATCGCGGCCGGTGAAGGAGATGTCCTGCGCCTTCGAGAAATTCTGGCCGAGGTAGTGGGAGGTGCCGGCTTGGATCGCCTTGCGGTCCTGCACCATCGCCTCGACGGTCAGCGTCATGTCGGCACCGGGGAAGCGCTCGTTCTCCGTCTTCTCGCCGGGGATGACCGGGATCGCGAGGTGATTGCGGAGGAAGTCCTCATAGACGCGATGCATCTGGCGGGTCTCGTCGATCGCCTCTTCCTTCGTCTCGTGCGCGGTGTGGCCTTCCTGCCAGAGGAACTCAGCGGTGCGGAGGAACAGGCGGGGACGCATTTCCCAGCGCATCACGTTCGCCCACTGGTTGATCAGCAGCGGCAGGTCACGATAGCTCTGCACCCAGCGCGAGAAGGCCGCGCCGATGATGGTCTCGGAAGTCGGGCGGATGATGTAGGGTTCGGCGAGTTCGCCGGAGGGGACCATCTTCACCTTGCCGGTCTTCTCGTCCTTCTGGGGCTCCAGGCGGTGGTGCGTGACCACGGCGCACTCGGTGGCGAAGCCCTCGGCGTGCTCGGCTTCCTTCTCCAGATAGGAGATCGGGATGAGCAGCGGGAAGTAGGCGTTCTGGTGGCCGGTCGCCTTGAACTTGCGGTCGAGCTGCTGCTGGATGAGTTCCCAGATGCCGTAGCCCCACGGCTTGATCACCATGCAGCCGCGGGTTTCCGAATTCTCCGCCAGATCGGCGGCTTTCACGACCTGCTGGTACCACTCGGGGAAATCCTGGGCACGGGTCGGGGTGATGGCTGTTTTATCGGACATGGGATTGAATGCGAACGCCGAATATCCAGTGCCTTCCGAAGAATGTCGAATGAAAGGCGGCTAGGGTTGCGGCGCGCGGATTTGGAGCGGCTGACGGGAGGATTTGCACGTCTATTTTGCAGTCCGGCGGGCTGGAAACCTGGGCCACGTGAGGCGGGGATTTTCATTAGCCGGGAACCGGAATCGCGTTAGAGATGGGAAGCCTCATCCCGAACCGTTCCATGAACCCGCGTCGCCTCGCCGTCCTCGCCCTCTCGCTCACGCTGATTTCCGCCCGCGCGGAAGAGGCGGCCAGCTCGTTTCCGGACCTGAAATCCCTGCCGGTGCCGGAGAACCTGACGCCCTTCCCCGGCAAGCTTTCCTACGATCCCGCCCTTACCAAAGTCCTCGATGAAGAGATGACAATGGAGGACGGAGCTCCCGAGTGCCACCGTCTCGTTTCAACCCGGCTCAACCGCGAGAATGAAACCCGCTATATTATCGACTTCGACTCCGGCCCGAGCGCGGACCCGTCCTTCGTCATCATCGATGAAAAGACGGGCGTGATCCTCGGCAGCATCGCGGGCGAGAGCCTCACGGTTCCCGGAAACGGCTTTCTCTATGCCAGCGGCCGCGCCAACCGCCTGCATCAGGAGCAGGCAAAGTATACCATCCGCGCTGGGAAGGTCGTGGAGATCGTGCAGCCCTTCTCCTACGTCGGCCTCAAGTCGAAGGCCAAGGTGCCGCTCAAGCTTCTCGCCAAGAAGGACGGGGGCGAGGTTATCGCCAACATCCCAACGGGCGAGTCACTCGAAGTCGTCCTCCGCGACGGCGAGCACCTGCTCATCAAGACCAACTTCGGCCTGCTCGGCTGGTGGAAGGCGAATACCAGCGTGATGGCCGACAATGCGGAGATCGAAGGGATCTATTTCGCGGGGGATTGAAGATCGCCCCGGGTAAATTCACCGTATGATCTCTGGAATATCTTGATGCCGCAGGAGGCATTGCGCAGTTGGTTGGGGTGAAACTATCGCGCGTGGTCCTTCTCTGCATTCTGATGGGGTGCGCCGGGTTCCTTGCGGGGCGGGGCGGCTTCCGGGTGAAGGACTCTTCAAGCGCAGCCTTTGGCGGTGCCGATCGCTCTGTAGATCAGCGCAATGATCGGAGATTGCGAACGGGGGCAAGAGACCAGATCGGTAGCCTCTCGGAGCAGGAAAGAGCAGGCATCCCTGCCGCGGCAAAGGCGGTGCTTTCCTCGAATTTGGACAGCGTAAGGATCGAGCGCTGGCTCGAGTTCCTCGAGAAAAACATGCCCCAGAATGCCGATGCCATCGCGGAGTTCTTGGAAGCGGAAAAACTGGAGGGCCGCACCTACCCGGTGGGGACCACGATGTTCTGGCAAACATGGGCGAAGGTCGATGCCGAGGGTGCGCTGGCCTATCTCCGCGGGCACGGGGATCAGGGGCAGACTGAAATGTGGAATCTAATGAAGGCTTGGGCCTATTTCGATCCTGCCGAGGCATCCAAGGCTTTTGCCGGCTTGGGCGATTCACCATTGGGCAGATCTGCGCTTATCGGCCTGTCAGACGGTCTCGCCGGGTCGGACCCCACAGCTGCAGTCGATTTCGCCGCTCGATTGCCCGAGGAATTCCAAGGCACTGCGGCTCGCCAAATCGCGGGTTTTGTCGTTCGTGAGTCAGGGATTGGAGAGGCTCAGGCGTGGTTCGATGCTCTGCCGGCCAAGCCGGAGGTTTTCCAGAAGGAAGCGATCGGCCTTCTATTGGAGAGCATGTGCCGCCGTTCCGAAGCGGGAGGTGTCGAGAAATTCGTCACGCAGCGGTTGGACGAATCCTGGTCTTCCAACCCCGCACTGCAGAGCCTCGCCGCGACCATGATCGCCAACAACGGCGGCTCGCCGTGGGAGTATGTGAGCAAGGCGATGGAGAAGTATCCGAACCCTGAAAACCCGCTCGCCCTCGCCAGCAACATGGCCGCGCAAAATCCGGAGTCCGCCCTCGATTGGGTGAATTTGAACCCGGATCATCGGGCAACGGATGCCATCCTCGCCGCGACCGCACGCGTCTACCTGCAACGCGGCAAGTCAGAGGCAGCCTCCGCCTTGCTGGATCGGATCAAAGATCCCGCTCTCCGTGATCAGGCCGAGGCGAAACAGGTGGTGGAGAAGAGGTGATGCTGTGTTCGGCGAACGATCGTCCGTCACAGCTTCTCCGCCACCTCGTGGAGCAGCGCTTCCGTCGTCTCCCAATCGATGCAGGAGTCGGTGATCGACTGGCCGCGGATGAGTTGGTCGAGCGGGCGGGGAAAGGGCTGATTGCCGGCGACGAGGTTGCTTTCGAGCATGGCACCGGTGATTGAGCGATCACCGGCGGCGCGCTGGCGGGCGATTTCGCGGAAGACGTCCGGCATCTTCTTGCAGTCCTTGCCGCAGTTGGCGTGGGAGGCATCGATGATCATGCCGGGCGGCAGCTTCGCGGCGAGCAGCGCTTCGCGTGCGGCGGCAACGCTTTTCTCGTCGTAGTTCGGGCCATGATCGCCACCGCGGAGGATGACGTGACAGTCCGGATTGCCGGTGGTGATGACCGAGGACGCGATGCCTTCCTCTGAGACGCCGAGAAAGGTCTGCGGGAATGAGGCGGCCTTCACCGCATTGATGGCGGCCACGAGGTCGCCGGACGTGGTGTTCTTGAAGCCGACCGGCATCGAGAGGCCGGAGGCCATCTGGCGGTGCGTCTGGCTTTCCGCAGTGCGGGCGCCGATGGCCGACCACGAGATCAGGTCGGCGATGTACTGCGGTGTGATCGGGTCGAGCAACTCGGTGGCGGTCGGCAGGCCGAGGTCGATCACGCTGCGCAGGAAGTGGCGGGCGCGGCGGAGGCCTTCCGGGATGTCATCGGTGCCATCGAGATGGGGGTCCATGATCAGGCCCTTCCAGCCGACGGTGGTGCGGGGCTTTTCGAAATAGACCCGCATCACCAGGTAGAGCTTGTCCCGCAGGCGCTCGGCGAGGGCGGCGAGGCGGTGGGCGTATTCCAGTCCGGCCTCGGTGTCGTGAATCGAGCACGGCCCGACGATCACCAGGAACCGCGAGTCATTTCCTGACAGCAGCGTGCGCAGGTGCATGCGCGACTGGGAGACGAAATCCGCCCGGTGATCGCCGCGCGGGATTTCCGCTTGGAGGCGCGCCGGCGAGGGCAGCGGGATATTGCGGGCGACGTGGAGGTCGGTGACGCGCGAGGACATGTCCGAACGTAGGAGCGTCGCGCCAAGGGTGCCAAGTGCCAATGAGGGCAGAGAAGGGCGCAGCCGGTTCTCTTGCCCCTATTCCTTGTATTCTTCGAACTTCCCGTCGCGGTAGACGAAGAGCTTGTCGCTGAGGCGGTAGGGATCCTCGCCCACCACCTTTTTCACGTCGGCGCGCATCCTCTCAAGACCGTGCTTGTTCTCGCTGCCGGTCACCAACAGCGTGTCCCGGGCCGGGATGGCGACCACGGTTTCGCCCTTCACCTTCGGGGCGCCAGAGGTCCAGACGCGATCGAGCAGCAGCAGGCTGGCTTCAAAGTTGCCATCCGTTGCCAGGAAGAAGTAGCCAGCTGCAAGCTCCTCGGTCTTTACCGGCGGCAAGAGTTTCTCAAGGTTTTCACACGCGAGCTTCCGGAGGTCCTTTTGCTCAATCTTGATCTCGGCCAGGTCCTCGGCGCCGAAGTAGCGGATGCCGCTTTCCGAATCCTCCCCATAGACCACCACCAACTCCTTGTTGAGGTCTTCGAAGACGTTTTCGACAGGCTTTTCGAAGCCTTGCCCGATCAGCGCCTTGCGGGAATCCGCCAGCCAGGCGCGATCTTTCACCACCGGCACGATGCGGGTGCGGTCGATGGGTTTATCGCCGTGCGCCAAGGCCTCGTTGCCGGAGGCGATGAAGGCTTGGACGACCTCTTCCTTTCGCGCCGGATCGGCCTGATAGAGCTTGTAGGTATTGTCGAGGAAGCTGGAGATCTTGCCACGTGCCGGGTTTGAAACCTTCAAGCTGAGGTCGCCGCTGATTTCGACGGTGAGCGAAGGATCCGCCCGGCGCCAGATCTCCGCCACCTCGCGCGTGAAGTCGGCTGGCGAGCTTGCGGCTCCCGGCGCGCCCTTGCCCGCTGGCTTTTCGGAGCAAGCGGAGAGGAGAGACAGGAGCAAGGCTAGGAAAAGGCGTCTCATGAACGAAATCCGCTCACGCCTTCTCCCACGGCCCGGTCACCGCGACGGTCAGGCCGCGGGCTTGGAGGTTCACGAAGAACCACTTGCCGTCCGGCGAGAAGCAGCAGCCGGCGAATTCGCCTTGGGCGCTGGAATTGCGGGCGAGGGTGATGACTTTCCCTTCCGGCGTGACGCAGCGGACGTGCGCGGCGGGGGAGAAGGTCGGGTCGATGAGGTCCTCGCAGATGACGACGCCTCCCCACGGGGCGGGGCAGATGTTGTCGCCATTGGTGAGCAGGTCGCTTTCCTCGGGCTGGAGGAAGAGTTCGAGCGTGTCTTCTTTCGCGGCGTCGCCGGAGGGGTCGAGCTTGAAGAGCTGGCCGCGGCGCTTTGGGCCGCCATCGGTGCAGCAGATGAAAAAGGACTTCCCGACGCGGTGGATGCCCTCGCCGCGGGCGAAGCGGGCGGCACCGGCCTTGTAGCCGCGGACGCGGAGGTCGTCCTTGGGTGATTCGATGTCCTCCAGATCCATCCAGGTCACCTTCATGGCCTCACCGGCGGCGGGCCATCTCGAGGTGGGATCGTAGTTTTGCAGGTCGGCGGAGGGCTTGCCGACGATGACGAGCGCCTGGAGCTTGCCCTTGGTGAGGTCGTTCTTTTTCTCCGGTAGGAAGCGGTAGAGCAGGCCATCGCCGCGGTCCTCGGTCAGGTAGAGGATGCCGGTGTCGGGATCGAGGGCGACGGCCTCGTGGCGGAAGCGGCCGAGCGCCTTGAGCGGGACGGGCTTTTGCAGGCCCTGCTCGGCGGTGGCCTTCACCTCGAAGCACCAGCCGTGGCGCTGGCCCCGGTCGACGGTCAGGTCGGCTGGCTCCTCGCAGGTGATCCACGATCCCCAGGGCATCGCGCCGCCGGCGCAATTCCGGTCGGTGCCGGTCAGGGAGAGGAAATGGGCGATCTTTTCCCCCTTCACCGGGTCGAAGACGAGATTCGAGGTGCCGCCGAACGAGGGCTCCTCGCGGTTGTCGCCGGGGTCGAAGGAGAGGGCCGCGTCAAAATCCTCCGGTAGCTTGGTGTTGTTGGCGAAGGGACCCATGGCGGTCATTTCCAGGCCCAGCTCGTGATTGCAGACGAGCACCAGCTTGCCGTCCGGGCCGGCGAAAGCGGCCATGCCATCGGCCTGCCCGGGGATCTTGAAGCCGTCGTCCATCGGCTCACCGCGGGTCGCCAGGACCCGGTAGGAGAAGCCCTCCGGGAGGTCGAGGATGCCCTTGGGGTCCTTCAGCAGCGGGCCGAAGGGCTCGATGACACGTCCCGAAGGCTCGGCCATGGTGTAGCGCTGGAGGCCGAAAAAGGCGAGGCCGGTGGTGCCGAGAAAGGAGCGGCGGCTGATCATATTGTTTTCCACTCAACGTCCGATCCCCGGCGGGTCAAGCACCCGGGTGCCGTGTGGCGTTTTCGTTCCCGAATGGGCCGGAAAAAATCCCCGGCCGTCCGCGAGATGGAGGTTTGACACGTCCGCAGGCGGCTGGTTGTTTCCTTCAACCTAGCAATTCATTCAAAAAAACGCCCCGCCAATGAGCGAAAACGATATTCCACCGTCGAAGTCCACCTCGTCGATTCCCGCCCCGCGCGGAACGTCTTCGATCCCGGCGCCGAAGCAGACTTCCTCCATCCCACTGAAAAAGGAGACCGTGCGGGTGACCCTCAAGGCTTCTGACGCGCCGCCGGCTGCTCCGGGTGCGCCAGTGGTGGCCGCCACCAAGCCACCGTCGCCGACGGGCATGGGTGCTCCGCCAGCCCCGTCCCTCGCTCCGACCGCTCCGGCTCCGTCCACGGGCGCGCCGAAGGCTCCGGCTCCGGCCCCGACCATCGCTCTCCGCCCCGCTGGCGCCCCGACGGCTCCAGCTCCGGCCCCGACGATCCGCCTGAATACCCCGGGTGCCCCGACCGTTGCCGGCGCTCCGGCCCGCACCGTTCCGCTTGGCGGCCCGGCTGCTGGTGGTGCCACCGTCTCCCTGCCGAAGGCGACCGTGCAGCTTCAGCCGCCGACCCAGCCGCTTGGCACCGCCACCCCGGCCTTCTCCACCTCTCCCACCATCCAGACGGATGACGACGAGGAAAAGGGCGAAGGCATCGCGAACATCCTCTCGATCGTCGGCTTCCTCGCCGCCGCTGCCGTGCTGGTGATCCAGTTCATGACCTTCAAGCTCTGGGGCACCGAAGGCATCGGCCAACTGTTCGAATAATTCCATTTTCCGACCATGATCTATCCCATCATCACTTTCCTGCTTGCTGCAGCGGTCCTCGCGATCGCGTTCATGACCGGCGGCACGCCGACCTGAGCACTTCAGTCCGGCAAGTCCGTTTGATTCTGCAAGGACCGCATGGCCCCCCGGGGCGGTGCGGTCCTTGACTTTTCCGGGGCCCTCTCCACCTTCCGCCCATGGCTCAGCAATTCAACGAAAGCAATTTCCAATCCGAAGTCATCGACTCCGCCCAACCGGTCCTGGTGGACTTCTGGGCTGAATGGTGCGGACCTTGCAAGATGATCGGCCCGGTCATCGACCAGCTCTCCGGCGAACTGGAAGGCCAGGCCAAGGTGGGCAAGGTCAACGTGGACGAAGCCCGCGACCTGGCCGTGAAGTACGGCGTGCGTAGTATCCCGCTGCTGCTTTTCTTCAAGGACGGCGAGGTCAAGGACCAGATCGTCGGCGCCAACGTGACCAAGGACATGCTCAAGCAGAAGCTGCTCGCGCTGGCCTGAGCCGCTTGACTGACTTTTTCGAAAACCGGCCGGGGCGAACCGCTCCGGCCGGTTTTCTTTTTTAACCGGTCGCCACCGGTGCGACACGCCGCTGTCTTGCCAGCGAGGCCGTGGCGGGTCTCAATCCGCGGCGCATGGCCCGTCCCGGATTGATCCTGAAGCTCAGCTGCCCCGACCAACCCGGGATCGTGGCGAAGATCGCCAGCTATGTGGCCGGCCACCGTGGGAACCTGATCGAGTTCGCCCAGTTCACCGACAAGCTGTCGCTGCGTTTCTTCGCGCGGCTGGAGATCGAGACCGGGGAGCTGGATGTGGACCCGGAGGATTTCATCGAGGGCTTCGGCACGCTCGGCCGGTCGATGAAGGCGAAGTGGCACTTCCGCCGCCTGCCCTACAAGATGCGGACCGCGGTGCTCGTTACCAAGACGGATCATTGCCTGAACGAGATCCTGTGGCGCGCCGAGATCGGCGAGATGCCGGTGGAGATCACCAGCATCATTGGCAATCGCGACGCCTGTCGCGGTATCGCCGAGCGGGCAGGCATCCCTTTCCACCTGATCGAGATGGATGGCGAGAAGAGGGCCGCTGGCTTTACCCGCATCCGCGAGATCCTCGCGGAGGAAAGCGTGGAGCTGGCCGTGCTCGCGCGCTTCATGCAGATCCTGCCGGATGACTTCTGCCGGGATTTCGAGGGGCGGCTGATCAATATCCACCACAGTTTCCTGCCGGCCTTCATCGGGGCGAACCCGTACAAGCAGGCCTACGAGCGTGGGGTGAAGTTGATCGGCGCGACTTGTCACTACGTGACGGCCGATCTGGATGCCGGGCCGATCATCGAGCAGGAGGTCGAGCGCGTGCAGCATTTCCACGCGCCGAATGATCTCGTGCGGCTGGGGCGCAACTGCGAGCGGATCGCGTTGGCGAAGGGGATCCGCTATCATGTCCATGACCGGACGATCATTGATGGGCACCGGGCGATTGTGTTTCCGGATTGAGATAGTGTGCTGACTACTTTCCGGTCGACGCTCCCTAGTCCCGCGCTGAAGATGCGTTAGTGCTCTTCCCGATCAGCGATGACGACCGCCACCTGATGCATCCGGCCCGGGTGACCATCGGTCTGGTGGTGGTGAACGTGGTGCTGTTCCTGTGGCAACTGTTGAATCCTGAGTTCACCAACGGCTGGAGCGTCATTCCGTATGAGATCACCCATGGGGTGGATATTAACCAAACGATCGGGATTCAGACTCCGCAGGGAATCCAAGGGCTGACGCTCACCGCAGGTCCCTCGCCAATCTACCTCACGATCTTCTCCGCCATGTTCATGCACGGCGGCTGGATGCACCTCGGCGGCAATCTGCTCTACCTGTGGATCTTCGGCGACAACGTGGAGCACCGCTTCGGCGCGCTGAAGTTCCTCGCCTTCTATCTGGTCAGCGGGATCGTCGCGACCTTCGCACAGATCGCGATGAATCCGGATAGCGTGATTCCAAATCTCGGGGCTTCCGGCGCGATCTCCGGGGTGCTCGGTGCCTACCTCGTGCTATTCCCGCGTAACCGGGTGAATGCGGTGTTCTTCTTCACGATCGTTTCGCTGCCTGCGGTCTTTGTGCTCGGGATGTGGGGGCTGATGCAATTCGTCCAAGGAGCTGGATCGTTTTCCACCATCGGTCATCAAGGTGGTGTCGCCTATGCGGCGCACATCGGCGGCTTCATTGCCGGGGTGGTGATGGGCGTGATTTCCCGGGTGACGATGAAGACCGAGCCGGAGTCGGTGTTCCGCCGGATCTACCAGGAAGATTCGAAGGTGCGGCGGTATTGGTGAAATTGGGGTGACCGGGCAGGTCGGGATGCTACCCATGGAGGAAGCCATCCTATCTCAATCGCCGTGAAACGCATTCTGCTCTCGCTCCTGAGTCTAGCCGCCTTGGTTCAAGCGGATGAGGAAAAGAGGGAAGTCCCTCTCAAAGAATACAATGACTCGAAGGTTTTGGTCGGAAAGCTGGCACTACCGTTTGGAACCATCGTGCGGGTGACTTGCCGGTCCTTTGAGCCGAGTGAGGAGGAGGCCAAGCTCAAGGGCGATCCTTGGGAGCGCCAGGTTGAGATCACCTCGATCCAAGGAAAGCCGATTGATCCCGCCATCCGGATTGAATGGGGAAGTCCCAAGGAACTTCCGAAGCCACCGGTGGGAGAAAGCATTGAAGTGTGGGCTTATGAAACCGGCTCCTTTCGCGGCTTGCCGGACGACTTGGGGAAGTATTCGGACGGGCACCTTCCTCAAGGTCATGGCTTTTGTTTTGTGAACAGGCTGATCGCGATCCGGAAGGTCACTCCCGCGGACAAAGTGAAGTAGAGGGCTACTCCTCAGCTACCTTCAGCGAGGACATCCGTGGCTTGCCTTCAATCAGTACCGGCAGGCGTTCCTCCAGCCATGCCCGGGCGGCCTTGGTCTTCACAGCGCAGGCCCACAGGGTGAGGACATGCCAGCCGAGGGTGCGAAGTTCGGTTTCCACGCGGGCGTCGCGGGCCTTGTTCCCGGCGATCTTGGCGATCCACCAGTCGCGGCGGGTATTCGGCATCTTGAAGTCGGAGCAGTGCTCGTGGCCGTGCCAGAAGCAGCCGTGGACGAAGATGACCACGCGGTGCTTCGGCAGGACGAGGTCGGGCTTGCCGGGCAGACGCTTGTTGTTCGGCCCGGCGACGGTGAAGCGGTAGCCCAGCCGGTGAACCAGCGAGCGCACCAGCAGCTCCGGCTTGGTATTGCTGCCACGGATCCGCGACATCACTTCGGAGCGCTTTTCCGCGGACCAAATATCGGCCATGCGGGCAATAGGGTGGAGACTCGCGCCTAGCGCAAGCGGATAGACGGGAATCGACGAGTGGCTTCGTTTCTCTCAAGATCACTCCACCGCCAACCCAACCCAAGTCGCGCCATGCACCTTCCCAATCGCCGCCGTCTCTTGAAGAACTTCACCCTCGGTGCCGCGGGCCTGTGGGTGCCCGGAGCGCTCGCCGAAGCGTTGACGCTGACGCCGAAGCAGACCGAGGGGCCGTTTTACCCGGTCAATTTGCCGCTGGATACGGACAATGACCTGATCATCCTGAATGACGGGCTGACCCCTGCGCTCGGGAACATCACCCACCTCACCGGCCGGGTGACCGATGCCAAGGGCGAGCCGATCCGCAACGCACTGGTCGAGATCTGGCAGTGCGACCAGAATGGCGTCTATCTGCACAAGGGCAGCGATGGCGGGGACAAGCGCGACAAGAACTTCCAAGGCTTCGGTCGCTTCCTGACCGGCTCCACCGGCGAATACTACTTCCGCACGATCAAGCCGGTGGCCTATCCCGGCCGCACCCCGCACATCCACTTCGCGATCAAGATGAAGGGCCGCGATAAGTGGACCACGCAGTGCTACATCAAGGGCGAGAAGCAGAACGACGGCGACATGGTGCTGCAGGGGATCAAGGACGAGACGCAGCGTGCCTCGGTGATCGTGGATTTCCTGGCGCTGCCCGATGTGAAGACCGGTGAGCTGGCGGCGAAGTTTGACATCGTGATGGGCTACACCCCGGCGGCGTGAAATCTGAACGTAGGCGCGTTCTCACGAACGCGCCTACGGATAGAGATAGAAGGATAACCGCTTACCGCAGCGGCGGTGGACCTGAGTCACCTGCAGTGCCACGCCCGGTATCAAGAATCTTCGCCAGCGCTGCGACGGTGCCACCGATGTCGCTGAGATTCTGTGGCAGGATCATGGTGTTGGTTGTCTTCGCGAGGTTGCCGAACTGGATCACGTACTGTTCCGCGATCCGCAGGTTCACGGCGTCCTTGCCGCCGGGTTGCTGGATGGCTTGGGAGATCCGGACGATTCCTTCAGCAGTGGCGTTGGCGAGCAGCTCGATCTCGCGGGCCTTACCTTCGGCCTCGTTGATTTGGCTAAGCTTCTTCGCTTCGGACTGCTTGATGACCTCCTGCTTGAAGCCTTCGGCCACGTTGATCTGGGACTCGCGCTGGCCTTCCGAGAGCGCGATCTGGGCGCGGCGCTCGCGTTCGGCACGCATCTGCTTTTCCAGCGCGTCCTGCACGGACTGCGGCGGCTTGATGTTCGCGATCTCGTAGCGGGTGATCTTGAGTCCCCATGGCTCGGACGCCTTGTCGAGTGCCTCGATCACCGCGGCATTGATCGTGTCCCGCTCCTCGAAGGTCTTGTCGAGTTCCAGCTTGCCGATCTCCGAACGCAGCGTTGTCTGCGCGAGCTGGCTGGCAGCGTAGTAGTAGTTCTCGATGCCGTAGGACGCGAGCTTGGGATCGAGCACCTGCATGTAGAGCAGGCCATCGATCTCGATGGCGATGTTGTCCTTGGTGATACAAAACTGCGGCGGCACATCCATGGCCACTTCCTTCAGCGAGTGCTTGTAGGCGACGCGGTCAAGGATCGGCACCGTGATGTGAAAGCCGGCCTCGAGCGTCTTGTGATACTTGCCGAGACGCTCGACCACAAACGCCTGCCGCTGTGGGACGACGCGCGCGGTTTTCAACAACGCGACCACGATCAGGACGACCAGGCCGACGATGAAAATCATGCCGAAGTTGCTGCCGTCTGCGGCGAGCACATTGAATGCGAGCGGTGTATTCATGGTTGGGTGGGGAAAGTCAGAGTGGCGTTAGTGCCGGGGGCGGACGTGAAAGGTGAGACCTTCGCGGCGCTCGATGATGACGGTTTCGCCGGCGGCGACCGGGGCCTCGCAGCGCGCTTTCCAGTTCGCGCCCTTGATTTCGACAAGGCCGTCTTGGCCGCGGCCGGGCAGGGCGTTGATCACGCGGGCCTCGCGGCCGGTGAAATCGTCATCGACCGAACCTCCGGAGTTCGCCGAGTGACCGACGAACCACTTCTTCACGTAGCGGCGCAGGCCGAAGAGCAGGACCACCGAGCTGACGGCGAACGTCGCGGCCTGCGAACCGAGGCCGGTCGTCAATCCGAACCGCGTCGTGACCGAAGTGATGATCGCGCCGATGCCGAAGAACACGATGATCACGCCCGGCGCGAAAAATTCCGCGAGGATCAAAACGACACCGGCGACTAGCCAGAGGATTTCCGAGTCAGGGGGCATGCGTGTATGGCAGGGTTTCGAGAGTTTTCTAACACGGGCGGACGCCCCGCCGAATTATAATCTCGTCCGAAAGCTATAGGCTTAGGCCCGAAAACATGGCGCAGAATGGCTTCTTGGCGAGACCGGGTTCTTCTCCCACGCTCCGCCCGTGACCACTTGGCAAACCGCCTGTTCCATCATCGAAAGCTGCCTCGCGCGCGGCGTCCGCGAATTCGTCGTCTGCGCCGGAGCGCGAAATGCCTCGCTGGTGGAAGTCCTGGCCCGGGCTGAGGCCGCGGGCTTGGCGCGAGTTTGGCGGCATTTTGAGGAGAGGAGTGCCGGCTTTTTCGCGCTGGGCCGCACCATGGCGACCGGCGAGGCGTGCGCGGTGGTCACCACCAGCGGCACGGCGGTGGCGGAATTGCTGCCCGCGGTGATTGAGGCTTTTTATCAAGGGCGGCCATTGCTCGCGCTGACGGCGGATCGGCCGGAGCGCTTTAGGGGCACCGGGGCACCGCAGGCGATTTCCCAGCCGGGGATCTTTGGAGAGCACGCTGGCAGCGGCGATGTCGCGGAGTGGAATCATCGTGGGCCTTGGCATTGGAACGTGGAGCTGGAGGAAGACTTCCAGCCCGGCGAATGGACCCCGGCTGAAGTGCCTGAGAATTTCCGGGCACCCTTGCCGAATTACTCGGTGGCGGTGTTGGCTCGCTGGCTCAGGGAGGATCTGTATCGCGGGCTTGTCGTGATGATCGGCGATCTGGAGCCGGAGGATCATGAAACGGTCTTTCACTTCTGCCTCGATCTCGGTGTGCCGGTGGCAGCGGAGGCGACGAGTGGCATGCGCGAGGCGCTGGGTGCGCTCGTCTTGCCGGACTCTGACCGTATGTTGAAAGAGCATCCACCGGGGAAAGTCCTGCGTCTCGGCGGCGTGCCGAGCGGTCGCTTCTGGCGCGATTTGGAAGACCTGCCGGAGACCGAAGTGTGGAATATCACTCGGACCGGCTTTCCCGGCTTGGCACGAAATTGCGATACGATCACTTCACCCGTGGGGCGTGTGATCAAGGGGCTAGGCGATGTGGAGAATGCCGGCGATGCGCTCGACTACTTCCGTCGTACTTCGCGTCGTGCCGACGAGATCGATAATTTCCTGGAAGCCTATCCCGAGAGCGAGCCGGGCTTGTTGCGCGTGCTTTCATCATATGCCTCGACGGGTTCGTCGCTGTATCTCGGCAATAGCCTGCCGATCCGCGAGTGGAACCTCTTCGCCCAACGCGACAAGCCGGTGACGGACGTTCGCGCGAATCGCGGGGCGAATGGCATCGATGGCCAGCTTTCGACGTGGCTTGGCTGGACCGCCGATGTGGAGGACTCGTGGTGCCTCGTCGGTGATCTCACTGCTCTCTACGATCTCGCCGCTCCGGCATGGCTCGGGCAGATCGAAACGAAGGGCCGCGTCTTCGTGGTGGTGAACAATGGCGGTGGTCAGATCTTTTCCCGCCTGCCGCGTCTGGAAGCGATGAGCGAGCGGGCGAAGGACCTGATGCTGAATCCACACGATGTCCGCCTCGACGGGTGGGCGGCGATGTGGGGGATGCGCTATTTGAAAATCACGAACGAGGATGGCTTCGATGAACTGGAGCCGGGCGAGGTGCCGCTTCTCGTGGAGGTGATCCCGGATGCCGAGGAGACGAAAGCGTTTTGGAAGGCTTGGGATGCCTTGAAGTGAGGCTACATCACCTCGCTCACGAAGAGCGATGGTTCGTCGAGCGAGTCGCCCATGCGCAGGCCGAGCAGCCGCTGATAGAGGGCACTGGCTGGAGTGAGCAGCGTGATTTCGCGGCCTTCCCATTCGAGCGAGACCCCACCCGCGGCGGGGACGAGTAGGAACCACTGGTTCTCGCCATCCAAATCGACTTCGACCAGGGCACCGGCATCAATGGCATCATCGGTGCCGAATTCCGGCAGCCGCAGCGAGTCGAAGGAGGCCACGTCGCGCGCGAGATCTTCGACCTGCTTGGCCTGACCGGCAGCGAGGTAGGAGGCTTCCAAACTACGGGTGTCGTACTTGCTCTCCGCCTTGCTGCCGGGATCGGTCGCCGCGGCATGGCTGTCGCGGGCCGCTTGGCTCAAGCGGTCGAATTGGGCGCGGAGTTCGGCGCGGACGGCGTCGAGGAGTTGCTCTTTCATCGGGCGGGCGTGCAGCCTTGCGCGTCGGGGCGACCGAGGCAAGATCGGGAGCATGTTGACCGTGTATGCCTACCAGGGCTGCGATACCTGCCGGAAGGCGCTGAAGTGGCTGAAGGCGCAGGGAATTTCCCACGAGGTGAAGGCGATCCGCGAGACGCCGCCGTCTCCCGCCGAGTTGAAGACCGCCGTGAAGGCACTGGGCGGCGAGCTGCGGCCGCTGTTCAATACGGCAGGTGGCGACTACCGCGAGCTGAACCTGAAGGACAAGCTGCCCTCCATGAGCGAGGCGGAGGCGGTCGCGCTGCTGTCCAAGAATGGCAATCTTGTGAAACGCCCGTTCGTGCTCGGTGACGGCGTCGTGCTGATCGGTTTCAAGGAGGACGAATGGCGGCAGACGCTGGCTTGACCCTTTCGCTGCACTGGCGTTAGGGTCTAAGGATGGAAAACCCTCTGTCAGACGTGCTGCGGCACAAGGGGAGCCATGTCAGCCGGGTGGCTCCCGAATCCACCGTCCAGGACGCGGTGCGGCAAATGAACCGCGAGCGGGTTGGCGCCTTGCTCGTGATGTGCGGCGATACGATCGTCGGGATCTTCACGGAGCGCGATCTGCTTCGCCGCGTGGTCGCCGAAGATCGCAGTCCCGCCGCCACGCAGGTGGGCGATGTGATGACGACCGAAGTCGTCGTGGTGAAGCCTACCCGAACCGTGGGAGAAGCGATGCAAGTCGTGACCGAAAAGCGGGTTCGCCACCTGCCCGTGGTGGAGGACGGCTGCTTGCTCGGCATCATTTCCAGCGGTGACCTGACGCGCTGGACCGTGGCCGAGAAGGAGGGCCTGATTCACTCGCTGATGGACTACATCCAAGGGACGTATCCCGCGTGAAGGGAATGACTCAGGGATCGACCCTGGCGTCCTTCTTATCGCTCAGTGGATTTCCCCGGACTGTGCGGTCATCGGGAAAGGCCACGCGATCAGGGCCAGCGGTGAAGTAATCGCTGCTGACCCATTGGGCGCCGCTGGCGAAGGCCTTGTCGCGCATCTTGTCGTCCGGCTTGTTCACGTTGGAGCGGGTGCGAACGAGGAAGCCGGCTTTGACGAGGCGCTGGATGTCATCGAACTCGCGGACCGGATCGTTGCACTTGAACCATGCCGCGCATGGGTCCTCCGGCTTCGGCGCGCTGACGAACATCACGCGGCCTTCGAGGGAAGGATTGCCTTCCAAGTAGCGGCTGCGGATGGCGTCGGTGTTATCGAGGCAGAAGAGGAACTTGCCGCGCAGGGTGTCCACGTCGGGCCAGCCTTTTTGGACCACGGCCTCACGCAGGGTAGGGGAGTTGCCGCGCACGTCATCCGGCCGCAGGATCCGGTTGGCGGGGATCACGGAGAGGATCTCCTTTTCCAAGGCGAGCAAGCGGTCGCGAGTGAAGGTCTCCGGCTTGGTCGGCAGCGGCGGTTCGGGCTGGTCCTTGCACTCCATCAGGATCATCACCGGGAGGTGGCGCGGATGCTTGTCGGACCATGCGAGCATTTCCGTGAGGCCGCCGGTGAGGAGCGGGCTATTGCTCCAGCAGTCGACGTCCTGCACGTGCAGGACCTTGATGCCGGGCTTCTTGAGGAGGCCGTCGGGATCGTGAGGGGGAAGCTTGGTGCCCTTCAGACCGGCGAGCTTCAGGCCGAGGGGATTCGCGAAGAGGCCGCCCTTTTCGTCCGAGAAGATATCGAGCTCGAATTGCCGGACGCCGAGGTCGAGTTGGGCGGAAAGTGCCGGGTGGGAATAGTTCCACTCGTTGGCGTCCTTGTTGAAGGCCTTCAGGGTGTCGAGGAGCTCCTTGGGCGGCGCGAGGTGATAGGAATTGTGGCTGCCGAGGGCTTGGATCTCGTTCAGCCGGGGGCCGGCGATGGCCAGGGTCGGGAGGAGGCAAGTCAGCAGGGCAACGCGCATGAGCCTTCGGTTAGCGGGGACGGTGATGAGTCGCGAGGCGAAAGCAGTGACGGATTTGCGGGGAGGTAAAATTTTGCATGCAAAAGATGGGCGATGGCTTGCCGTATTGGGGCGCTTGGTCATGCTGATTCCCATGAAACCCACCTTCCCGTTGCTGGCTGTCACCTTGCTTGCCCTTGCCGGGCGGTTGGCGGGAGCGTCGCCGTTCTTCGACCCCGGGGTGCCGATTTACGCGACGCCGGTCGATGCCGGAGCGTCGGGGAGCATCGCGCGCGGTCTGCTGATCCGGACCGGTGGCGATGGCTGGCTGGTATTCGACCAAGACCTGCTGCGGCCCGCCTTGTGGTTCCAAGCTCCGGGAGGAAAGCCGCCGGTTTCGCTGGCGATGATGTCATCGGCCTCATGGGAAAAGGCGACGCAGAAGGGCGGGGTGAAGCAGCCAGTGCCTGCGGCGGCGGGGCTGGCGCTATCGCCCGCATTGCCGGGTGTGGGGGCGGCTCCCGATGACTTGCTGAAGGATCCGCGGCCGGTCTTTGGCAACGATGCGGGACGTGGTGGGCTGGAGAGCAGCGGCCGGCATTTCCTCGGCTATCACCTGGCGGGTGATGCGGGAGTGCTTTCCTACCAGTGTGGCGAAACGGTGGTCCGCGAATGTTACGAGGGAGATCGTAGCAACCTGAGCCGGCACCTCGCGGCCGCAGGCGGAGGGGAATTGCTTTTCCTGGTGGCGGCGGGGAATTTCGAGATCAAAGGCAGTACCGCCACTTCGCCCGTGCTACAGGTTTCCACGAATCATCCCGGTCTGAAATTGGAGGCGCGCGATGGGCATCTCTTCGCGCGTCTGGCGGCGTCGAAGCAGGAGCGGCGCGTTACGCTGAACTACGGTGCGGATCGTACGAGCGCGACCGTGAAGACTCCGGCGACCCCGGTCGCCTATCCGCCGCGCTGGAAGCAGGGGATCGACACGCGCATCGATGAAGCCACGCGCTCTGGCCCGGGTTGGGTGCTGGACAAGATCGGCCTGCCGGAAAGCAACCCGTGGAAGCGGCGCGTGCGCCCGGCGGATGTTCTCTTCCTGTCGCCGGAGAAAGCCGCGGTGGTCACCTTCGAGGGTGATGTGTGGCGACTCGATCTCGCGAGCGGGCGGGTCCGCTGGACACGCATCGCGGCCGGCCTGTGCGAGCCGCTGTCGATCGAGCAGGTGAAGGGCGTGCTTCAGGTCCATACCCGCAATGGCCTGATCCGCTTGCAGGACCTCAACAACGACGGCGAGACCGATTTCTACGAGAACCATAGTAGCTTGCTTATCCAGACTGCCGGGCTACGCGGCTATCCACTCGACATGGAGGTGGATGACGAGGGGAACACCTGGGCATCCACCGGTGGCATCGTCACCGACGACAAATCCCTGACAAACAAGCCGTCGCCGAACCCGCATGCCGGGGCGATCGTGAAGATCTCGGCCGATGGCAAGAGCGTGGAGGTATTCGGCAAGCACGCCCGCGAGCCGTTCTTCGGTCGCGACCCGCAGACCGGGCACATCGTGATGTCCGAACAGCAGGGGCACTGGGAACCCTCGTCCGGCAGCTTTCCAGTGACGGCCGGCGCGACGTTCGGCTTCGGGTATGCGAGCGAGTCGGACATGGTGCCACCGGCCGTATATATTCCGCATGAGGAGGACACCTCGTCATCATCGCCCTTGTGGGTGCATGGCAGCGCCTTCAAGTCGTGGGAAGGTGGCATTCTCCAGCTTTCGTATGGCACCGGCCGCCTGTTCCTCGTGCGTCATGGCGAAGGTTGGCCGGCGAAGGAGGGCGCGGTGATCCCGCTGGGGATCGAGACCGGCATTCCCATGCTGCACGCACGTGTCCATCCGGCGGATGGATCGATCTGGCTCGCTGGCTTTCGCGTCTATGATTCGGGCGCGCCGGATCTTGAGGCCCTTGCTCGCTTGCGCCCCGCGAAGGAACCGCTCGCCACACCGGTCGATGCCCGCGTGGTGAAGGAAGGCGTGGTGCTTTCCTTCGATGCTCCGCTTGATCCATCCTCCGTGAAACCCGAGGTGGTGCAGGCGAAGGAGTGGCAGTACCTGCGCAGCAGCAACTACGGCTCGCCCCGCCTGAAGCGCGATGGCAAGCAAGGCTCCGATCCCGTCGCGACCGGCGGCACCTTCCTCTCCAAGGATGGCAAGAGTGTCTTCATTCACATCCCGGACCTGAAGCCGACGATGCAGCTCGAAGTTTCCCACCGCTTCTGCGTAAAGGGCGGCAAGGACCAGGTGCGGTCGGTATTCTTCACGGTGTCTGCTCCTCCTGCCGCGACATGGGCTGCGCTGGGCTTCGATGCACCGAAGCTCGATGCCTCCGCCGCGAGCGTCCATGCCAGCCCGACGGCGAACGCCACGCCCACCGCGGAACTCGGCAAGGAACTGGCCACCCGCTACGGCTGCATCGCCTGCCACTCGCTTGATGGCACGAAGGAAGGCCACAGCGGTCCGACATGGAAGGGCCTCTACGGCTCCGAGCGCCGCTTCACGAAAGGCGAGCCCCGCAAGGCCGACGATGCCTACCTGCTGGAGTCGATGCTGGATCCCGGCAAGGCCATCGTCGAAGGCTACTCGCTCGGGATGGGCAGCTATGCCGGCGTGCTCAGCGACTCCGAGCAGCAGAGCATCGTGCTCTTCATCAAGTCGCTGAAGTGATGGATCAATCCTCCGTCTTGCGGGCCCACCATACGGCGGCCACTTCCGTCACCTCGATGAACTCGCGGCCGTCATTGGTGCGGCGTTTCGTGATCGCCAACTGCAGTGGCATGCCTTTTGCCGCAACGAAATGATCGACGGTTTCCTTGGTTACGCCGTTCTCGCCTTGGAAGATGGACTTGAGGCGGGCCAGCGCGACGGAGTCCTTGCGCACCCAGGCGGTGGCTTCGCGACCCGGCATGGGGACGCTGAGGCGATAGCGGACCCAGTGCGGGCTTGGCTCGGTGCCGACCTCGGGCTTGACCAGCACGCTGAAGACTCCGCTTTGATCGGGAGGTCCCACCAGGAGCTTGCGGAAGTGATCGTCGTTGAAGGCGATGAAGGCCTCCCAATCGATCTTGGGGCCTTCGTCGGTGAGGGTCACCGGCACCGGGAAGCCATCCGGCATGGCCTTGGTGCAGACGTTGAACACGAAGACCGGCGGCGTGGACTCGTTCTTGTTGAAATAGACCGCGCTGGCGGGGATGGGGCCTTCGCCGTTTGCGGTCGCGTACTTTTCCATCGCCGGCCTGACTTCATCCGGTGAGAGCACGAAGGCGCTGCGGGCCTGCCAATCGGGCGCTCCGAGGAAAGCAATGAGCGCTTCCTGGGCATCGGCAGCTTCGGACGGCACGGGTGTGGTAGGCGGCTGTAGCCCCATGCCGGTTTCATCCGGGGTGGGAGCTGGAGCGGGCTGTGGCGCAGGTGCGGGGGCAGGAGCTTGGGCCGGGGATCCGCCGCCGGGCTGGGTCATCGCCGAGGGCTCGACGAAATTGGGCCGGAAGTCTTTGCCAAAATGATAGCCGACCGCGGCGAGTGCCAGGACCGGGATGCTGATGCCAAGAACGAGGGGGATTTTCGAACGACGGCGCGGAGCCGACTCGGTCTCCTTCCGTTCTTTGAGGGCCGGAATGTCGTCTGCGCTGATAGGCGCCGGGACCGGAGGTGGTGGCGGTGTGATCGAACCAGGTGTGGGCGCCGGATCGAGTCTGGGTGGCCAAATCGGCGCATCCTCAGGCGGTCGGACCGGCGAGGGAGCTGACTCAAGCTTCGGCGGGAGAGTAGATGTGGGCCCTTGATCCAGCTTGGGTGGGACGACCGGTGCAGACTCGGGCGGTGAGACGGGTGGCTTGGCGGGTTCAGGCTCGAGCGGCAGGTCGGCTGAAGGTGGCGGATCGAGTCGACGGGGAAAAACCGGTGGCGGCTTGGAGAGCCCGATCGGTTCGGGTGCCGGTTCCGGAGGCGCAGCTGGTGCGGGAGGTACTATTGGTTCCGGCTCCGGAGGCGAAAAGGGAGCGTCAGCCTTCGGTAGGGCTGGCAGCCGCGCGGGCATGCCGATCGCCGGATCCGGGCTGACGATTTCCTGCCAGCACTTCGGGCAGGGACCCTGCATGCCGGCGATGGAAGCAGGGACGGTGAGCACGGCACCACAAGCCGGGCAGTCGAATTGCAGGGGAGCCTCCGGGGTCGAACTCACGCGCTCAGGCTAGGAGTCTCGCGCCCGGGGTCAAGGAAGGGCCGCGCAGACGGGGTTAAAAGTTAAGAAACCTAATCTTTCTCAAAGAGTTAGCTAATCATTCTCTTCTTGCAAAAGGTTAGGGAATGCTGCTAACGCTCTCATCCCCACGTTCCGCAACCCAACGGAACGGCTTCACCCCCTACATCCCCCCATGAACACTCAAGCCGGAAGGCTCTTTGGTGTACTGCTTGCCGTATCGGCAGCCGTGACCCCACACGTTCGCGCAGGCCAAGACGAGACCTGCTACCCCGACAACCGCAACGCCACCTCGACGGCGCTTGGTAAAGGGACGCTCGGCATGGCTTGGGCGACCTCTCGCGATGTCGGCAGCCATTTGTATCGGAACCGCGCTGGTATCCGCCCGGGCAGCCGCCTGGTCGAGGAATCCGCGCCCGTGTCCACGGACTCGAAAGGCGGCATGTCTGCCAAGGGCGGCGCGAAAGTCGCCGCGATCTCCGTGCCCGTTCCCAATCGCTGGGAAGTCTTCGGCTCCATCTACTATCAGAGCGAGGACAGCGACGGCGATCGCGTCGTGAACCGGAAGAAAAAGAAGGACGACAAGTACGAGAAAGACGACAAGTACGACAAGAAGTACGACATCCGTCGGATCGGCGGTGGTGGTGGCGGCGCTGGCGCTGCACTGGTGGCCGTTCCCGGCTTCGCGTCCTCCACGGATAGCTCTCTTGAAGTCTTCGGCGGCAGCGTCGGAGCCGAGTATCACGTCAATCGCAACTGGAGCGTGGGCGTCGGCATCGGTGCCGCGCAAGGCGATCTCGACATGGGTTCGGCTGGCAGCGCCGACATCGATTCCGTCGCGATCTCGCCGTACGTTTCCTACTACCGTGCCGATACCGTGGGTTCCGCCGACCTGTGGGCGGGCCTGATGTATTCCTACGGCATGCACTCCTATGAGACCCACCGCTACACCGGCGCAGGCATCGCCACCGGTGAGCCGGATGCGGATACCCATACGATCGAGTTCAATGTCGGCCTGAATTTCGGCGAAGATGACTTCGTCCACGGCCCATACGCCGGCCTGCGCTACATCACCGGCCAGGTGGACGCCTACACCGAGGTGGGTCCCGGAGCGACCTTCTTCGGCGAGCAGGATGTGGACTCGCTGGTCTCGATCCTCGGCTACCAGGTGTCCTGGAAACTTCGCGGTGGCAGTGGCTACTGGGTGCCACAGCTTCGCGTGGGCTGGGAGCACGAGTTTGAAGATGGCAATACGACCGCCTTCGGCATCCCGTATGCAGCTGCTGACGAAGACATCGGCGTGGTCGGTGCCGGCATCGGCTACTGGTGGGACAACGGCTGGCATCTCGGCCTCGAGTATGAAGGCCGCTTTGGCAGCGACACGGAGGCCCACTATGGCGCTGTGACCGCTGGCAAGGAGTTCTAAGTTTGATTTTTCCCTGCGCATCATTGCCCCGTCCGGTTGGTTGCCGGGCGGGGTTTTTTGTTGGAGCGGAGTTGCGCCGGAGGGGATCGAGTGCGAGGGAAGATCACTGAAGATGGCCGTGAAATTCCGAGACTACTATGAGGTGCTGGGAGTCCCTCGCGATGCGAGCAAGGAGGACATCCGCAAGGCCTTCCGCAAGCTGGCCCGCACGCATCATCCCGACGTGGCGACCGAAAAGGCGGGAGCGGAGGAACGCTTCAAGGAGATCAATGAGGCCTACGAGGTGCTCGGCGATGAGGAGAAGCGGAAGAAGTATGATGCCTTCGGCGAGCACTGGAAGCATGGCGAAGGCTTCACGCCTCCGCCGGAAAGCGGCGGCTACGGAGGATGGGAAGGCGGCGATGCGGGCGACGCCTATCACTTCGAAGGGACTGGCTTCAGTGACTTCTTCGAGAACTTCTTCGGCAACCGCGCCGGGCGTGGTGGATTTGGCGGGCGTGGCGCTGCTGCCGGTGGTTCGCGGGCGCGGCGTGGGCGGGACATCGAGTCGGAGATCCTGGTCACGCTCGACGAGGTGATGAATGGAGCCGAGCGGTCGCTGGTGATCCAGCCGCGACATCACGGCCATGCGGCAGAGAAGCGCACGGTCACGATCCGGATTCCGAAGGGCGTGGCGGAGGGGCAGATGATCCGCGCCGCGGGCTTGGGCGAGCCGGGCAGTTCGGGTGGCGAGCCTGGCGATCTTTTCCTCCACGTGAGACTGGAGCGCCATCCGGACTACCGGGTGGTGGAGCATGATCTCTATCTGGACCTGCGGCTGGCACCGTGGGAGGCGGTGCTCGGCGCGACTGTGGCGGTGCGGACGCCGCATGGTGAGACCCGGATCAAGGTGCCGGCAGGCACGGAACCCGGGACCGAGTTACGGCTTTCCGGCAAGGGCCTTCCGAAGGGCAAGTCCGGCGAGTTCGGCCATCTTTTCGCCGTCGTTCAAGTCGTCATGCCCGCGACGGTGAGCGATGAGGAAAAGCGGCACTGGCAGGCACTCGCCGATCTCTCGAAATCCAACACGCGCTAGAGCCATGACCCCTTCTTCCGAATCTCCGGATGACGACGTCGTCGATCTCGAAACCGCTGCCCGTCTGTGCGGCCTGCCGACGGAGATGATCCTCGAGTTCAGTCGCACGCAGGTCATTTCCGTGGTCCGCAGCAGCGATCCGGATGCGCCGGAGTTCGACACCGTGTGCCTCCATCGCTTGCGCCAGATCGAGACGCTGCATCACGAATGGAGCATGGCACCGCGCTCGATTGGTTTCGTGATGGATCTGTTCGATCGCCTAGAAGCCGCCGAACGGGAGTTGCGGGCAATGAGGGAGCGGCTGAGGTGAGCCGGAGAGAAGTCGTTTGACCGGGAATGAAACCCGCGCACCTGTTAGGGGTCGGCGACAACCCCCGACCCCAACACGATATGAAACTCACCTACCTGATTGCCGCCGCCTCGCTCGTCACCTTCAGCGCTTGCGAAAAGAAAGAGACGCCTGCCGTGAAGGAAAAGATCGATGATGCGCTGGATCGCCGTCCGAATGAAGGCATCAAGGATGCCGCGGAAGACATCAAGGACTCGGCGAAAGACGTCGGTCACGATGTGAAGGACGCCGCAAAAGACCTTAAGAAGGACGTGAAGGACGCGACGCGCTGAACCATTGATACCCCGCCCCATTGATGCCCCGCCGGTCGATGGCCGCGGGGCTTTTCATGGCTTCAATCTGTTAGATCGGGGAATCGCAGGCGGAAGTATTGCTGCGAGCCGCCGGGAGGGATGACCCATGGATAGTGGGTGGCTGTCGCTTGCGCCCATGGCAGGGAAGAAATGGGCGAGGGTGGCTCGTGCAAGAGAGGCACGTCAAGGGGCTGCCATTCCAGAAGGTCGGAACTGGCTTCCAAGACGGCACCACTGGCGTGAAAGGGAAGATAGGGAATCATCAGCCAAGTCGCGGGAGCGAGGGGCTGGCCCGGGGCCGTATGGATTTCGAGCGCGGGTGGGACCGATGATGGATTTTCGGGGTCGGTGCCGAACCAGTATTCGAGATCATCGCTGGCACCGTCGTGATCCGCATCGTTGCCGGGGCTTTGATGGCTTGCTGTCTGCGGGCTGCTTGCGCTGAGAGGCGAGGCGATTCGCTCCAGACGGAAGTCATCGAGCCAGCCTTGCAGGTCCGGTTGCGTCGCCTCGGCCTCATACTCGTCAAACAGCCAGGATTCGAGACTGGCCATGAGCTGGAAGGAGACCTCGTGAGAACCCGCCGGCACTTGGACACTCATCTCCTCCCATTCGCCGGTGGTTGTCGCGTCGAGCCGCTCGACGGTGGTTCCATCGACTTGGGCCGCTAGAAAGAATCCCAGCACCGTGGGTATCACTCCGCCGCCGCCGTGAGGTGGGCCACTGCCCCCGCCACTCATGGAAATGC
This sequence comes from Luteolibacter sp. Y139, assembly GCF_038066715.1. Taxonomy (NCBI): domain Bacteria; kingdom Pseudomonadati; phylum Verrucomicrobiota; class Verrucomicrobiia; order Verrucomicrobiales; family Verrucomicrobiaceae; genus Neoluteolibacter; species Neoluteolibacter soli. Next base: position 235,308 of record NZ_JBBUKT010000004.1, read on the forward strand.
TCACTTCAGCGAGGCCGGCAATAGGTAGACCGGTGAAGGCGCGGGCACGGAAGGAAAGTATCGACGGCCCGTTCACCGTCGTCTTCAGCACGCGCGATCCGGAAATGGCGCGCACGGCTTCTGTCCACGAGCCATCCGCCTCGGCGTGAGCCACCGGATGCCAGGAAAGCGGGAGATCGTCGTTGGTGGAGAGCAAGACGGCGGGATCGAGCGAAGCGGCCTGATCGAGGGACCTTGCGGCTGCGTTCGTTAGAAGGAGTCCGTCCAGCCAAGCTTCCGAAGGGTCGCTGTAGCTGGTGCCGGGACCGGGCTCGTGAGACCAGCGAACCACATGGCTGCCGGCATTGACGGCCAACTCGACCCGGGTCCACGCCTCTCCTGCGGATGGAATGGGAAGCAGTCCGCCATCGAGGCTTACGCTCAGGATGCTGGAACCCCGGCGTTTCCACCAGAAACTCAGCCGCGCCGGGCCGACGACGGTGGTTTCCGCGACTTGGTCCGAGTTGTAGCCGGTGCGACTGAGGAACGACCAAGCGCTGTCACCTCCGACCGGCGAACCGCCATCATCGCGACCAACCCAGCCGTTTGCTGTGACGGGAGTGGGAAATTCGGCAGCTTCAGCCACCGCCTTCGCCACGCTTGAGTCGATGGAAAGCGATGCCAGCAAGGGGGTTTCGCGGCCCAGCTTGGAGAGATACGTCCATCGGCTGAACCTGCCGGGCGCCATGGCTGAGACGTGGGATTCCCATGAGCCTCCATTGCTTGTTAGATTCGCACCGTAGCCATCTTGATCCTGATATCTCCACGTGCCGCTCATTTTACCCGGGCGGCCCCACAGGGCCCGGACTTCTTCTGCACGGCTTGGGTGGAAAAAATAGAGCGATGATCCATATCCCGGCTGCCATGCGTCCTCACCGGCCACGGTGACCGTAGAGCCGCCATTGTCTCCCGTTTCCAAGGCGAAGAGTTCCGGCACATCGACCGCGGCAGACAGCTGGGAATAGCCTCGGCGGACTGATAGATTTCCGATGCGCCACATCGCGTCGAATGCCACCGGGGATTCTTCTCCTTCTTCTCCGCCTTCCCACGGCTCTTCGTAGGGGTCGCAATTCCAGCGGATTGAATGAGGACCGGGCGGGAGAGTCAGCCGCATTCGTTGCCACGCGTGGGCGGTCATCGGAATGGCTGCGGCTCCATCGATCTGCAGCGAGTTCCGTGCATGCCAAAAGGTCCCCCAGTTCTCTGATAGCGCGGAATCCCAAGATAGCTCGCACGGGCCATGTACCTTGGTTTCCACCCAGCAGCCGCTATCGTCCAGGGTGTTCAAGACGATGGCTGGCTCGTTTTGCCGTCCGGCCCGGGAGAGCGCGACAGGTGAGACGGAGCTACTGGACTTCCAGTTCAATCGCGGCAGGCCGCCGCCCTTGTTCAGCCCCACCCGCTTCATTGGCTGCCACGTCACTTGGTCCACCGCTCCCGCGATCCACTCCTGGTCGCCCTCCTTCCAGTCGGGGATTCGCAGGGTCAGGCGGACACGGTGCTTGCCGGGGCCTGTGATCCAAAATGGCTCCCGGCTTGCGGCACCGTCCACGGCCACCGGCGTGCCATCGATCGCGAGCGTCCAATAGATCCAAGGATTGCCGTAGAGATTGGAGTAGGCGGGCTCCAGCAGCGAAAATTCGAACAGGCCCGGGCCATTCACCGTGGTTTCCAGCCAAGCGTTTTCGCCGGATTTCACGATCGCGATTGCCGCTGTCCCGCCCATGGCTCCCGGAAGATTGCTGCCGCCGAAAGGTGCATCCCCGCCACTGTGCCATTTTACACCCCTTCCCGTATCGAGGGCTTCGGCCCACGGACTCGTGAAGTACGGGCTCCATCGTACTTGATCGAGCTCCACTCGCATGTTGACGTTATCCCGGGAGATCTCGCCAGTGACGATCCATTCGACAACGGAAGCGCCGGAATCGGGCAAACGGACCGTGACGGTCTGGGCGTGATAGGGATCGTAGAGCTCGGCGCATGTGATTCCATTGATCCGCAGCTCGGCCGAGCCGTAGTGGAGGCTACCGATGTTCTTCCACACGAACGAGAGTTCGCCGGGTCCGGTGACGGTGGTGGCCAGCCGGGATGTCTCTTCACCTGTCAGAGCGGGCGAGACTGCAAAATCATCTTCCGGGTCGTCTCGTCTCGAGCCGATCCAAGGGGCGTTCACGTCGTTCTCCCATGGGATCTCCTCGGCATCGAGTGAAGCGGCCAAATCGACGGTCGGGGTGGGAGTAAAGTGCACCCCATCCAGCGCTGCTTGTTCGGAGTCTCCGGCGGTGCCAAAAAACTCCCATTGCACGCGGTGGTAACCGGGGGGCAACCAATACCGCGCTGTTCGCCAGTCGGAGGATGAATCGTCATCCCCAAAGGTGCTGAAAAGTCCTGTCGTCAGGCAATCGAACCACCAATTGCCCTCTGGAATGCCTCCTTCATCCAACGAGGCGTGCCAGCGGAATTCCAAATAGCCGGGACCGACGAAGCCGGTGTTGATCTGGCACCACGTCGATTCTCCGGTGTTCCCAGGTTGCACGGATGCTCCACCCTCCGCGCCGGGGATATCCCGGGTGACGTGCCAGAGAGGCAAGGTCACGACAGGAAGGTTGGTGTCCAAGGCCGCCAGAAGCTTGCCCGGCGGATCAAGGTGAAGCATCTGGACTCCGAAGAAAGAGGCTTCCAGGGGATCGTCGGAATCGTATCCGGGAGGAAGTTCCGCGAGCCAGCGAATGACATGGGTCCCCTGTGGAGTCTCCAACACGGCTCGTGCTGAAGCATGGAAGTCGTCAGCCACGATGAGCGGGACTCCATCCACCAATAGTTTGAGGGCTTGGGATCCCCGTGTATCCGCGAGGGTGAACGAGATTTCCATCGGGCCATCCACGGTGGTCTCCAGCCATCCTACCGGGTGCTCTCGATCGAGCACCGCCCGGACGACGTAGCCATTGAGAGTCGGCATCGGAATGGTTTCCCATCTGGCGTTTCCTCCCGTGGTGAGTGAGTCCTTCGGCAAGCCCAGCGTCTGCTCCAGGGTTTCTGGCGGAGAATTGATCTTCAGTTGATCGATCTGCACCCCTTGCTCGATCCCCGGGTTGCCAATCCTGAGCTCATGGTCGCCAGCCCCGATCGTCCAAACCAGCGTCCGCCAAGCACCGAGGGATGCTTCTCCAATGAGCACCGGTCGAATCTCACTCCCATCCACTTCGATCACCGGCCCGCTATCCGTGCGAAGGGAAAGCAGTGCGGGACCAGCCAAGCGGGTGGTGAGCGAGGTGGCGACTGGTAGAATCACCAGCGAGCCGTTGACCGCCTGGGGATCAGAAATCCCGAATGGCTCCTGCCCGCTGGTGGAGTTCGCCGTGGCGGTCCACCCGGCTTCGGATGTATCCAGAGCCGTGGCATAGGGGATCAGTGGAAGCAACTCCACGTCATCCACGGCCAGATCGAAATCGTAACGACTTCCCGCCAGATAGTATCCGGCTTCCCACGTCGCGATGTGAGTGCCGGGGCCCACCCACGAAAGGTTTCGCTTCCAATCGCCTTCCGCGCCGAGCGTGAGCGCGTTTTTCTTTCCATCGATTCGAAAGGTGGATGGTCCATAGCCGCGGAACCTCGCATGATAGCTCAAGACGGCTGGACCCCGTACCGTTGCGGTTAGCGGTTCCTGCGGTTCCGGAGTGGCACCGGTGCTTCTCGAAATCCGCAATCCAGACCACGCGGCGCCACCGTCTCCACGATGCCAGGCATTCTGCCCCCGCCACGGCTTGTTTCCTCCGGCAGCGAGTGCGATGCCAGTCCCGGCTTTGGCCTTGTCGAGCGGGACCTCCGAGAATGGCTCCCAGCCTGCGTTGGAAAAGGCAGCTGGGCGACCATCGCTGAATTGGCGTCTGGCGCTCCACCGGACGACGTGGGCTCCTACTGGGACCTCCGCTCTCACGGCCTGGTCGTGATCCGTGGCTTCGCCTCCGGACATGACGCCATCGATCCAAACCCTTGTTCTGAACCCACCATCGCTTTTCGTATTCAGCGAGATCAGGCCCGGGCCATTGACCGTGGTTTCGACGCCGTATTCGGAGCTGGTGGAGGCAAACAGTCCACGGTCATCAGTTCGCCAGCTTGCCGCGGATACGCCGGTCAAGGCCCACGTCAGCTCCGGCGGACTTCCCAGCGCGGTGCGGATTTGTTCCTGCGTCAGATCGGCGCGAACCACCGAGGAAGCGGCGAGCCACGCGAGCAAGATCCGGGCGAAGAGGCGGGGGAAAATCATGAAGGGGAGGACGAGGACAGCACTGAATGACGAATCCCGAGTTGAGAAGTCATATCATGACTGCGGGATCGTGGGCCGGCTGCTAGGCCAGCACCCGGTGCACCCTGCGGAATACCAGCGCTCCGCATGCCGCGCCTAACACATCGGCGGTGAAGTCACCGAGATCGTGGGCGCTTCGATTGGGCGTGTAGGACTGATGGTGCTCGTCGATCGCGCCGACAAGGGCAGCGGCGAGCACGGTGAACCAGAAGATCTTTTTCCAATCCGGCTTCCCGGGATTGAGGCGGAAGAGGAAGGCGGAGAACAAGCCGCCGCCACCGAAGAAGTAGCCCAGGTGCTCGAGCTTGTCGTTCACATGGAACGGAAACTCGGCGGGGAGGGGATTCGGTTGGGAGGACAGCCACCAGAGGGTGCCGAACCAGACCGCATAGGCGGTGAGCCAAAACCACGGGGAGCGGATCAGGCGACGCATGATCCCACGTGAGCTTACTGCTTGCGCAGTTCGTCCTCGAGGCGCTCGGCCAGCCACTGCTTCATCATCGACTGATAGTTGAGGAAGCGGGAGCGGGCGATGCGCTTGATGCGGGAAAGCATCCGCGGGTCGAAGCGCAGGGTGATGGTCGTGGATTCGCGCGAGTCGGGCTCATGGATGGAGCCGGACATGAGCCGGGCCTCCAGCTCATGGGTTTCCCAGAAGCGGGCTTCCGCTTCCTCGTCATCAAAAGCCGGAATGTCCGACCAACGGGCGATAGGCTGCATGGGCTGGCTCATTTATTTGAACTCGGCGTACTTGCGCTCGTAGAAACGTTGTTCGCCCTCGCTCATCGGCCGTGCGGCGATGACGCGGGTGCGTTTGCCATCCGTCCAGAAGCAGACGAAGAGGAGGCGGTCCGCGACGGTGCGGCCGAGGGCGTAGAAGCGGCTTTCACCCGACTCCTGGTCGGGCAGCAGGCGCAAACCGAACGGGTCCTCAAGGGCCTCCTCGAGTTCGCGGGGCTTGATGGACTTCAGGTCGAAGTGGACGTCGATGAGGTCGAGTTCCATGAGAATCGGTTGCGGCCCGCAGAAAACACGAGAATCGCGGGCTTGGGAATGGGAAATTGGAAATTAGGGGGAAAGCCGCATTTCAGGCCATCTAACGCCCTGAATCCGTGAATTTACAATGACCATTCAATCGTCGCCAAACAGGTCAACCGCGAGGCGGGTGGCAGTCTCGGCATTGATCATGAAGGGAAGGGCTTCTCCACTGACGCGGCCGAAGAAAAGGCGGTTCCCCGGGGCGTCACTTGCGGGGGCGATGATCAATTCGCGGCGCTGGATGCCGATCTTCTTCCCATCCCCATCGAGCTGGTGGATGCCGAGGGTGAAGCGCATGGAGGGCCTGGCGAGGGCGCTCAGGGCGCCGGCGTCGTCGGGCGCGAGCCAAGTGTCACCGCGCAGCTTGAGCAGCGGTTCCAGCAGGCGGTTGGCGCGTTCGGTGATGAGTTCGGCACTGCGATCCGTCTCGCCCTCGTGGGCGGCCCAGGTTTCGTCACCCCAGTTGTATTCGAGCTTCAGCTTGGGATGGCCTTCGATCTCGCGTTCGATGAAGGCGAGATCGATGGAGGCGACACTCCAGACGTCGGTGAGGCGCCATTGCCAGGGCTTGGTGCAGATCTCGTTGACGACGCTGTCTTCCAGCTTCATGACCCGGGGCACATCGGCACGCCTCGCATACCAGGTGCCATCGCGGCCCTGGCCGAAGTGCAGCTCGATGAGCTTGTCGCCAGTGGTCGCGATCCGGAGCCTCAGCGCGGGGCGGTCGAGGCCGTAGGGAGCGAAATCGACGGCGGCATCACTGGGGAACCCGGTGACCTTGGTCTCCGTGACCACCTTCAGCAGCTTGTAGAGAGACACCTCATTGAGCGGCTCCATGCGGCCGGAGGGACCCCGCACTTGCCAGCGGGCGCCCTTGGGCCGGGCGAGCGCGATTTCCTCCGCAGTGGAGGGAGAAATAAGGAAGCCCTCGATGTCCTCGACCTTGAGGTCGGTCAGGCGCGGGTCGCGCAGTTCATTGACCGTGTCCGGCAGGCCGGCGACGGAGACGAGGTTTTCGGGTGGGATATCGGTCGCTGGCTTGCCGTTGGCCGCGACGGTGGGAGCCAATGGCTTGAGGCGCAGCTCGAAGACGGCACCGGGCCGGTCGCTGACGGTGGCGAAGACGGTATCAGCTTCCGGAGTGGCGGGAGGCATGATCTCCATCATCACTTCCTCGGTCTGGCCGAAGTGCTTGATCGCGATCTTCTCGCGGCCGTTCACGTCGTCCGATGGCAGGGTGACCTCGGAGCGCTCGGCGATCTTCTCGGCGCGCATCAGGTAGAGGTCGGTGAGGAGTTTCTTCACCGCGGTCTCGTCCGTGCGAAGCTCGAGTGGCTTGGTGATCATCCACGGGGCCTTGCCTCCCGTGCGAGAGAGTACCACTTCCGTCTCCGCGTTCTTGATCCGGACGGATTGGAGGGCCACGGGATTGAAGAACAGCGGATGGTGATCGCGCAGGTGGCGCAGCCCTTCGCGGAAAAGGTAATGGATGTCACCGGTGGCTGCGTAGATGTGGCCCCCGTGTGCACCGTCCTGCGGCTGGAGGAAGACGGTGGCGACTTCATCCTTGGTCTTGGGGTCGCGGTGGACCCACTCGGTCTTCCGGCCTAGCAAGTAGGTGGCGAGCGACTTGCCATCCTTGTCCTCGATGCGCACCCCGATGGTCCCCTCGACCAGGCCCACCTTGGCCGTGTCGATCTTGCCCTCCGGGATGATATCCTCGACGCGGGTGCCGAGGGTGAAATTCAGGATGCCGTCCGCCACGGATTGGTCCATGCGGTCGGACCACGGCTTGACCACGCGCCAGATGCCTTTCTCGAAGACGCACTCGACCTTCACGCCATTGCCGGAAAGGAGGATGCGATGGATATCCTCCGGTTTGAAGGTGTAGATGCGCTCGCCGACGGCGGTCGCCTTCGGCCCGAGCAGGCGGTCCAGGCTTCCTTCCTTGAAGCGCATCGCAGCGGTCAGGGCGACCGCAGCGGTCGCCACGAGCAGCAGCAGCGTGAAGGAGATCGAGCGCATGGCGGTTCTTCAGTTCAGGCGCGGCGCGAGGACCAGACGAGGCCGGCGATGAGGGCTCCGAAAGCGGGCAGGAAGATCCAGTTCACCCGGTTGATGAAGGCGATCTGGCTATCCAGCAGCGGGAGCTTGTAGCTGCCCAGCGTGCGCGGGCCGGTGCCGGCGAGGGATTCGCGACCGATGAGCCAGTTCACGCTGCTGGCGAGGAAGTCCTTGTTGATATCCGAGAAGTATTTCGGTGCGAGGAAGTCCGAGTTCGCCACCACCACCATGCGGGAGATGCGCTCGCTGAGATCATCGCGATTGGCGGCACCGCGGATGACGGCGCCTGCGATGCTGAGCGGACCGGGATTGTCCTCGCGCGGGTCGAAGGTCGGCTTCGCGGTGGAGAACTTCGTTTCACCCCAGAAGTCATTGCCCGTTTCGATCAGCACGTACGGACGGATGCCCTTCGAGGTCAGATCCTCGTTGTCCTTCTCGCGAATTTCGAGGCTGGAGGTGGAGCCTTCGAAGATGGTGGTTTTCCTGGCGAAGTCCTGGGTGAATTCCATGCCCGCGGTGAAGTTGGCGCGGACATCGGTGTGGACTTGGTCGCCCTTCTGGGAAATGACGCGGTCCTTGCGCGGGGTGATGCCCACGTTCCGGAGGAAGGCGCGCAGGCGCGGCGGCGTATCAGTGCCGCCCAGCGTGATGAGCAGCGAGGACTTCGGCCGCTCCCAGTATTCCATCAGCACTTCCAGCTCCTGGGGAGTGAAGTCGTAGGTGGGATTGACGATTGCCACGGCGGCCACGTCGTCGGGAATGCGGTCGATGCCGGAGATACGGGCACGCATGGTGACGGCATTCTGGCTGAGCAGGGTTGACTCGAAGTTGGCGAGCGGGGATTCCGCGCCCTCGCCGTTAAAGCCGCTCTTGTCGGCCAGCAGGTAAACCTTGCGCGGTTTGCCTTCGAGGGCGGAGACGATGCCGGTGGTGATGGCATCCTCGCCGAGGAAGCCGGTGATCTTGCGCTGGCTGTTCTCGCCCTTGAACTCGGTCTCGTAGCGCATCATCCGCTCCGCCTCGATGAAGTGGACGTGCGAGCTGGCATTGCCGGCGGCCTCTTCGGTCAGGCTGGCCTGCTTCTGTTCCGCCGTGCGGGCATCGACGATGGCCAGGTCGCTGGTGAACATCGACTTGTTGAAGGACGTCCGGAATACCTCGCCATACTCCTTTGCCACCTGCTGGGTGCGGTCGGGAGAGCGGACGGGATCGAGCAGCTCCAGCTTCACCTTTCCATCGGAGAGGCGCTTGTATTCCTCCCCCAGCGCACGGACGCGCTCGGCGATCGGGCTATTGCGGCGGAAGGCGAGCAAGAGGCGCACGGGCTCCGCGCGGTTCCTCACCTCCGGCGATTGGAGGTAGCGTTGCGTGGCAGATGAGAGTGTGTAGGCGGCATCCGCGCTCAGATCCTTCGGGATGTAGTGCTGTGAGCCCAGGTAATTTGCCGCCGCGAACAAGACCGTGACGCAGGCCACCTGTAGCAGCGAGAGCACGCCGGTGCCGAAGCGCCGCACGGGTTTCGCCGGCTTTTCCGTCTTGGGATCGGATTCGTTGCTCATGGGTATTAGCGGCGCCAGCGGCGGTAATCGATCACCTGATAGGTGATGAAGAGGATGAAGGCCGCGAGGCTCAGGTAATAGACGGCCGGCCGGGTATCCAGCAGGCCCTTGGTAAAGTAGTGCAGGTGCTCTTGGCTGGAGATGTAGTGGAACATCTCGGCGGCCTTGAAATTCTCGCCCCAGATCGCGGTCACGTAACCGAGGAAGTAGTGGATGACCAGCAGGCCGATGGTGAGCAGGCCGGCAATGATCTGGCTGGAGGTCAGCGCGGAGGCGAGGCAGCCGACGGCGGTGAAGGCGGCACCCATCAGCAGCAGGATGGAGTAGGCTCCGAGCATCGCGCCCGGAGCGTAGGCCGGCGGCACGTCGGTCACCCATTCATACATCCGGAACTGGATGTAGCTGGGGATCCACAGCAGCGTGTAGAAGACCATGGCCGCGCCGTACTTCGAGAGCACCACCTGCCAGGTTCGTACCGGGGCGGTGAGCAGGCCCTCCAGCGTGCCGCTTTTCTCTTCCTCGGCGAAGAGGCGCATGGTGATCAGCGGGAAGATGAAGAGGAACCAGAACCAGAACAGGGTGGTATTGTAGGCCGAGTAAACGAGGCTATTTTGGCTGGGGGTATCGCGGAAGCCCTTCATCGCCGTCGACAGGGCGAATCCTTGCATGCCCGTCACAAAGACGAGGACCACCCAGCCGAAGGGATTGAGAAAATACCCCTTCAGCTCCTTGCGGAGCATGATGAACAAGAGTCGCATGGAAATCGGGCCCGCCCGCGCGGGGCCGCTTGTGTAGGGGAAGCTCCCGCGGGCGGAAACACCAAAAATCGGGGGTGTCGGGAGGCCGCTCCGGTCCCGTGGAGGCCCTGTATTCACGTGGTATGTAGGGCCCCGCTCCCGGATTTCCCCGGATTTCCCCTTTGCTACCGGCGATCCCGCCATTAAATGCCGGGCGTGACTGCAAAAACCCTCCTGCTCGCCCTCGCCTTCGCGACCGTCGTTTCCACCTCGGCTCCGGCCGCGATCAGCCTCGGCACCGATGCCCCTGCCACCGTGCCGGAGATTGCCGACGGCCCGGCCAAGGCGGCGCTCGATGCCTTCCGCGAAGGCCGCCACAATGTCGGGGTCGATCTTGCCAAGCCTCTGGCGGAGAAGGGGAATGCGGACGCGCTGTTCCTGCTCGGGTTCGCCGCGGAAACCGGCCAGGGCATGCCCGCATCCCGCGACGCGGCGCTGGAAAATTACAAGAAGGCCGCCGCAGCCGGTAACAAGGACGCGACCTATCGGCGCGCGCTGATTTTGCTGAACTCGAAAGAGGAAAAGGACCGCCAGGAGGGTCGCGAGGCTCTGGAGTCCGCCGCGAAGACCGATCCCGCCAACGCCGGTCGTATCCTCGGCGAGGCATGGCTCCGCGGCCTGCTCAGCGAGAAGGCGGACTATGACAAGGCCTCCGAGTGGTGGAACAAGGCCTCGAACGCGGGCGATACCCCCTCCATCCTGCTGCTCGCCCGCCTCCACGAGGGTGCCTTCGGTTTCAAGGAAAAGGCCGATGCGAAGAAGTCGCTGGAGTTCTACCAAAAGGCCGCCGCACTGGGCGACGCCTCCGCTTTCATCCCGCTCGGATCGCGCCTGCTGAATGGCGAAGAGTCCATCCGCAACGAGAAGGAGGGCCGCGAGTGGCTCGCCAAGGCGATCGAGAAGGAACAGTGGGCCGCCTATCTCGCGCTCGGCGACTTCGAGGAGAACGTCAAAAAGAACGAGAAGGAGGCGCTGGCGAACTACAAGAAGGGTGCCGACAAGGCGCAGCCGGATTGCTTGCTCCGGGTCGCCGGGTTCTACTTCGACGGCAAGGGCGGGCTCGAGAAGAGCGAGGAAAAGGGCCGCGAGCAGCTGGTGAAGGCCGCCGAGGCGGGCAACGCGATGGCCGCTCTCGAAATGGCCTCCCGCCTGTCCAAGGAAGAGAAGCCGGACATGATGTCCGTTTACAAGTATCTGCTCTCCGCCGCGAATACCGGTATGCCCGTCGCCCAGAATGAGATCGGCCTGCTTTATGTCTCCGGTAACATGGGTCTGAGTGATCCTACCGCTGCCGTCGCGTGGTTCACCGCCGCCGCCAAGGCCGGTCACGCTGCCGCTCAAAACAATCTCGGCACCCTCTACGAGCGCGGCATGGGAGTCCCCGTGGACTATAACAATGCTGGCCAGCTTTACTCGCTCGCCGCGAATCAGGGACACGCCGCTGCCACCACCGGCCTCGCCCGCCTGCACGCCACCGGCCACGGCACTGACCAGAATCTGCCGAAGGCCTGGGCGCTCGCCTCGCTCGCCATCGAGCGCGGAGACGACAAGGAGGCCAAGACGCTGCTCGGCGACCTGACCAGCAAGATGAGCGGCGACCAACTCATCGAAGGGAAGAAGGAACTCGAGACCCTCAAGAAGCCGGCGGAGCCAAAGTCCGCCGATGACAAGCCCGCTGCCCCCATCAAGCCCGCCGCCGGGAAGAAGGAGGCAGTCACGCCCGCGATCGAAGTCCCCGCGCCTGACGCGCCGAAGGAAAAGAAGAAGGGCGAGTAACCCTCGCTACGATCTTCCATCGGCGATCTGCGATCTCCCACCTCCGCCATGCGCGTTCTCGTTACTGCCGGACCCACCCGCGAGGCGTTGGATCCGGTGCGCTACCTGACGAATCGCTCGTCGGGCAAGATGGGCTATGCCATGGCGGATGCATTCGCGCGCGCGGGGCACCAGGTCTTGCTGGTGTCCGGCCCCACGGTGTTGGACATCCCGGAAGGCGTGGATTTCCTGCCGATTGAATCTGCGGCAGAGATGTTCGAGGCAGTGCAGCGCCACATCGGCCGCATGGACGCCGCGGTCTTCGCCGCCGCGGTCGCCGACTACCGCCCCGCCGTGGTCGCGGATCAGAAGATCAAGAAGACCGGCGAAACCCTCACGCTCGAACTCGTCCGCACGCCGGACATCCTCGGCTCTGTTAGAAAAGACTTCGGCTTCACCGGCACCCTCGTCGGCTTCGCCGCGGAAACGGAGAACTTGTTAGAAAACGCCCGCGCCAAGCTTGCGCGGAAAGGCTGCGACCTCGTCATCGCCAACGACGTCTCCAAGCCCGGCATCGGCTTCGACTCGGATCGCAATGAGGTGATCCTGGTCTTCCCGGAGCATGTGGAAGCTCTGCCGGAGGATGAGAAGCATCACCTCGCTCCGAGGATCGTCCGTGAGATCGAGCGGCTGGTGGCGGAGCGTGGCGCGAAGTAGAGCTTGGGCAACCGGCTAGCAGATTCAAATCTCAAGGACTGACCCGCATGGCACGTAAGATGAAAATTTTGTTACTGTCCCTAATGTTGGCGTCGTGCAGTAATCATGTGGCTCAAAATGGCATCGTTGAGATGAGCCAAAAGCGTGAAGACTTAAAGTTTCCCGGGCTTGTGCGAGTGTTTCCTCGCGCTAGGCCTTCTGAGCCGTTCAAGGTGGAATATCGCGATGACCGCGGCAAGGTCTCGTCATGTGGGATCCCGTTGAGTCAGGAGGTGATGAATTCTATACTGAATTCGAGTAATTTTGTTCCTCGCGAAAGTATGATGCGCGGCGTGGCAAATTTATATTTTCAAGGTGGATATTCCCCGTGTCCCGACGGTGATAATTTTTCAGTCAAGAAAGAGGCGGATTCCTCAATGTGTGAGATAAACGCAGTCGATAGAAATGGTCGTTTGTGGCGATTGAAGGTGGAAAGCCGGGAGGGGAAGCATCAGTTTAGTTCAGTGGAGAAGAGGAAGGTCTATGAGAATCTTATGTTGTTCGGAGGCTGACTGACTGGATTGGTCGAAGGGGCCCGTCCTGATCGCGCTAAATCTGGCCCTTTCATACCCTGCGCACTGTTCAAGCAGGAGAGTGATGGAGAGCAGCGGAAACCTTTGCCGGGCCTCCGGTTATTTCAGGGCATCGAGGTCGGCCTTGGCCTGATGAAGGGCTTCGGAGAGTTGTTGGAGAGAGGCTTCGAGAGAGGTGCGGCGGTTAAGGACGGACTGCCGGGGCTCATTGAGGAGGGCGGGGGCCGCGCGGAGCTTGCGTTCGAGGTCGGCACGTTTGATGGCGATCGCGCGGTCGAGGGCGAGGACTTCAGCGCGGTCGACTTCGGCGGCGGGGTTGAATCGGAATTGCTGCTCGATCTGGTGGCGCCAGTGCATGAGGTCGGCGGCGAGGGAGTTGCCGAAGCCGGGGACCTGGAGGATGGCGGGGACGTTGAGGTCGAGGGCGGTTTCGATGCCGTAGGACTCTAACATGTCCTTGCGACCGGGGCCGATGTTGGGGATGGAGGCTTTGGCGATGAGGTGGCTATCCAGGTGGGCGCGGAGTGCGTGTTGCTCGCGGTCCTTGACGAGTTGGTCGTAGCGGCGCTTGCGTTCATCGGGGAGGTTTTCCCATTCCCAGAAGGTGCGGGTGAGTTGACTACGCTGGATCTCGAAGGTTTCGGCTTCGGGTTTGGCGGCGTAATCGGCAACGAGGGCCGTCATCTGGGCATCGAGAGAGTCGTGAGTCTCGGAGAAGGGTTTGAGGCTGTCAGTTGTTAGGTAGGCGATCGCGAAGCCGACGCCGGTGGCGATGATGAGCCAGAGAAACCACAGGGAGCCGGAGATGAAAGCGAGGCCGAAGAAGAGGAGCACGCCGGCGAGCACTGCGATGGAGCGGCGCTCGGTGCGTTTCTTCCGGGCGGCGGTAGCCTGGGGTGATGGCTTGACCGGAGCGTGTGCGGTGGCGGGGGCCCAGTAGACGACGCCGGGATTCGGGATGGTGAGGACTTGCTGCCAGATGCCGGGGATATCCGCACCTCCGGTGGTGGTGCCGGTGGCGATGCCGAAGAGGATGACGCCGATGCTCTCGATGGGGCACCAGGGGCAGTTGGCATTCCCGCGAAAATGGTAGTGGGTGGGATTGATGGCGCACTGGGCCAAGCTCTTCTCGAGGCTGGAGAGCTCGGCGACCCACTCGGCGGCGGTGGGGCGGGGCTGGCTGTTAGAGCCTTCGCGACTGAAGGCGCGTTCCCAGAGGGCGGCGATGCCGGGGGAGGCAGAGTGGGGTGAAGCGGTGTAGGGGGGCGGCTCCATCTGGGTGAGGGAGACCTGGCCGCTGTAGGCGTAGCGGAATTCGCCGATGGCCTTCGGGATCGGCATCTCGCCGGTGCCGCGGTAGCGGCCGGCGAAGGGATGGCGGCCCATCTGGAGGAGCTGGAAGATGAGGATGGCGAGGCCGAAGTTATCGTGATTCGCAGTACGCGGGGTTTGCTTGAAGGACTTCTGCTGGAGTTCGGGCGGGGTGAATTGGTCGGTGCCGACCTCGCAGAGGTAGGTCTTTCCCTGCGATGAGATCTGGAAGCTATCGCAATCGATGATGCGGACGGTGCCATCGGGCGCGACGCGGATGCCGCCGTGATTGACGTCCGCGACGAGACAGCCGGACTGGTGGAGGATGTGAAAGGCGCGGGAGAGGTTCAGGGAGACCCTGACAAGGAGACGCCAGTCCGCGTGGGGGAACTCGGCGAGGCGGCTCTTCGGACTGTAGAGGGTGTGGATGTCCTTTGAGGAGCCCATGCGGTCCATCAGGAAGCCGCCGATGCGGCCATCCGGCTTGTAGAGGACGTCCTTCGGCCAGGCTGTCAGGGCGGCGATCTCTTTCGTGAGGAGGCCGGGCATGGCGGCGAGCTTCTCGGTGCGCTCGCGGGTGATGTCGGCGAGGTAGACCTTGGCGACCGAGTGGGGGTCATCGGCGAGCGCATAGACGGCCCCTTCGCCGCCCTTGCCTAACAGGTCGCCGAGGCGGATGGGTCCATTCCGGCCATTCAGGGTCATGGCGCTATTCCTATTCTATTCGTGGTGGGGGTTTTGCGATGCGGGGGTGGAGTCCGCGAGGGGGACGGCGATCCTGGTGGCGAGGACGAGAGTTTTATCGTCATCGGTTTTCTCGCAGACGTGCGGCATGGCGAGATACCGGCCGAGTCCGGTCGCGAGTGGTTCACTGGGGCCGGAGGAGCCGAGCCTCCGGACCGGGCCGAAGATGCCATCGAAGAACGGTGCGTGGACGGTCTGGGTATCGAACTGGAGGACGAGGGACTCGATGCCATCAGTGAAAGCGGCGGCTTCGTCGATGCGGGTTTCGATCATGTCGAAATCGAGGACCTCGTGCGCGGTGGGCTCGGTGATGAAGTGGGTGGTATTGATGAATTGGCCGTGCTGGGGCCAGAAGACGTAGCTCCATGAATCGCTCTGGTGACGGACGACGATCGCTCCATCACCGACCTGAAGGAAGGCGGCATGAGTGGGCGAGATGATCGCGGCGAGGAGGGTGCAGGCGAACTCGCGGACATCGAGGCACGCGGCGGTGGCGGCTTCGTGGAGGGCAGCTTGGATTTCTGCCAGCCAGTAGAGAGCGAGATCCTTCGTGATGCGGGAGACATCAAGCCCTTCCTCGAAGGCGAACTTGAGCTCATCCATGAGGAGCTGGCAGGCGATGGATGAACCGAGGTGGGAGTGGGAGGCGCTGCCGGCACCATCCGAGGCGATGAGGACGAGGACGGAGTCATCCATGCCGATGAGCTCCGCGAGGTGGGAGTCCTGGCAGGGGGTGCCGGTGCGTTCGTGGGAAGTGCCTGCGACGGATGCGCCGGCGAATCGCCAGCCAGGGGAGCTCATCCCGCGGTGGCCCAGCCCTCCGGTGCGGTGGGATTCTCAAGCGGGACCGCATCGCCGGGGGTGGAGCGGGAGACGGCGCTCATGGAATTCGAGAGCCACTGGAAGAGCTCGCGGAATTGGAGGCCCTTCAGCTTGAGCGGGGCGCGGACGGAGATTTGCTGGAGGATCTCCATGTTCGCACCTTCGACTCCGACGGCGTAGAACTGGAAGCTCTTGGAAGTTTCGCCTTCTCTAACAAGTGCGGCGGCATGGTCCCAGGTATCCGTGGGTGCGCCATCAGTGATGAGGAAGACCCAGGGGCGGTAGTAGGCGACGCCATTCTGGCGATAGGTTTCCTTCCGCTTGCGGACCATTTCGAGGCCTTGGACGATTGCCGCTCCCATGGGAGTGTCGCCGGTGGCGGCGAGTTGGATGGGATGAAAGGTATCCGCCGTCGTGAAGTCGGCGGCCACGTTCACAGGGCCGAAGGTGACGATGGCGACCTCGACGCGCTTCGCGGCCATGGCGTCGGCGGTGAGTTCATCCTTGAACTGGACCAAGCCGGCATTGAGGGCTTCAAGGGGAGCACCCTGCATGGAGCCGGAGGTGTCGAGGAGGAGGAGGCAGGGGCAGCGGTTCTCGGGGTTCTCGGCGAAGGAGATGGAGATGTCGAAGGGGACTTGGTCGTATTCGCTGGTCATGGGGAGGAGATAGGGAGAAGGAGGGAAGAGGTGGAGCCGATAGGTCGGCAAGATGAGGGCGAGATTGAGGGATTCATGCGGGGATGCAATCCACTTCCGTGACGGCGGAGGGAAGTTCGCGACGCTGCCGGGTGATCCGTGACCGGTGGAGCGGTGCGGGGACGCTGGAAACGAGCGTGAGCCCGGTCCGGTATTCGAGCATTTATCTAACAGCCTCAACCCACCGGCCAAGCCTGCATGGCGGTGGTGGCTATGGCATCAAGGTCCTTGGTGGAGGTTCCGTCGCGGGCTTGGATGGACATGCCTTGATGGACGGTGACGTAGAAGCGGGCGAGCGCCTTGACGTTGGTGCCCTTGGGAAGGTCGCCTTCCTTGATGCCGCGCTGGAGGCGGGCTTCGAGGAGCTTGAGTGATGTTTTCCGCGCCTGCACGACCATTTCCGCGAGACTGGTGACGCCCTCGCTGGCGACGGAGGAGAGGACAACCATGCAGCCGGCGGGGTTGTCCGGGCAGGCGAGGACGCGGGCGGCGAAGCGGAGGAAGGCCTCGATGCCGAGTTTCGCGGTGGGCGCGGATTCGAGGGCTTCGAAGAGTTGCGGGGCTCCGCGTTCGCCGTAGTGCCGGAGGGCTTCGGCGTAGAGCTGTTCCTTGCTGCCGAAGGCGGCGTAGAGGCTGGGGGAGCCGATTCCCATGGCCTCGCAAAGGTCATTCATGGAGGCGGCAGTGTAGCCCTTTTGCCAGAATACCCGGGTGGCCGCATCGAGTGCGGCGGTGCGGTCGAAGGAACGCGGGCGTCCCCGGGTAGTGGTCTTTTCGCTCACGGAATGAATTTTGTGCTGATCGATCTATAAATCCGTTGACGGGCCGCTGCAAGCGGATATGACTTCTGTGTCGAACGATACAAAAATAACATGAGCACACTGAAAGGCAAACGGGCATTGGTCACGGGAGCGAGCCGTGGAATTGGCGCTGCAATCGCGAAGGCACTTGCTGCGGAAGGCGCGAGCGTGGCGATCACCTACGAGAAGTCGGCCGAAAAGGCCGGTGAGGTGGTGAAGGAAATCGAGGCCGCCGGTGGCAAGGCGGTGGCCTTCGCGGCGAACAGCGCGGATCCGCAGGCGGTCCGTGGTTCCATCGACCAGACGGTCGCAAAGCTCGGCGGTCTGGACATCCTGGTGAACAACGCGGGCATCGCGCGCTATGGCAATGTGGAGGATATCTCGCTGGAGGATATCGACGCCTTGCTGAACGTAAATGTGAAGGGCGTGATCCTGGCCAGCCAGGCCGCGATTCCACATCTCACGGAAGGAGGGCGCATCATCAATATCGGCAGCGTTCTCGGCGAGCGAGTGCTCTTCGGCGGCGTGACCGTTTACTCCGCAACAAAGTCCGCGCTCAGGTCATTGACCGCCGGTCTCTCCCGTGAACTCGGCGCGCGCGGGATCACCGCGAATCTGGTGCAGCCGGGTTCCACGGATACGGACATGAACCGCGCGGATGGAGAAGGTGCGGCCGCGCAGAAGAGCGTGACCTCACTCGGCCGCTACGGAACTCCCGAGGACATCGCCGCCGCTGTGGTCTTCCTCGCCGGTCCCGGTGGCAAGCAGATCACCGGCACGACCATCACGGTCGATGGCGGGGCGATTGCTTGAAGCATGAGGAATGAGAGGCTGGCATTTCCACTGTTCGGAAATGCCGGCTTTTGCCTCCGGCTACTGATGCGACCCGGCGGTGCCGGGGTTGTTAGCGAGAGGAGGAACGACGCAAGCGGTGACAGCTCCGAGAGCAAAGGGTAGCCAGAAGAAGGGGATGTAGATGGTCAGGAAGAGTTCCCCGCCTGACGAAAAAGCGCGGGTGAGAGGCATCGGAGTGCTGGAGGTCAGCGCAAGCATGATGCAGCCCAGGAAGAAGAGGACGGAACCGAGGCCGATGACGGCCGCGGTGGTGGCAAATGTCTTCCAGCGTTTCCGGTGAATCTGGTAGCCGAGGATTGCGAGGATCAGCATCCAGACCACGGCGGCAGCATAGAAGAAGTGCTGGAAGGCTCCGAAGGCCAACATGGAGTACGCCACAAGTCCTGCGCAGAGGAAGATGGCGTCATTCAGGATGCGGGAGAATCGCGACACGGCTTTTTCGGGAAGTCAGCTGAACAAGCTAGACGTTACGTGGCGGACTGGAAATCTCAAATGAGAGGATCGAACGCTATGAATGAGGCCGGTTTGGGGATCATGGCAAACCGGACCAACACGGAGCTGAAGAATGGTGGGTTGGGAGTGTTGGTCGGAGCGTGAAAAACCCCGGCCGTGGCCGGGGTTGAGAGACCTCACAATAGTGGTGCTGGCAGGCAGAGCCCGTAGTGAGCCTACTCCTTCACCGTGATCTTCCTCCCCTTCCCGGTCTCCCAGGCGTTCTTGAGGCTCTTGTAGAGGGCGTTGAGGTCGCGGAGGTCCATGAGGCGGTACTCGACCATGCCGGCGTGGCTGGTGGTGGGGTAGTTCTTCTGGACCATGTCCTTCACATCGGTGCCGGCTTTTTGGCCGGCCTTGTCGAGGAGTTCCTTGCCCTTCGCGACGAGCTCGCGGGCGGTGGCGGAGTTGCTGTTCTCGGCGACGGTGACGACGTGGTAGAAGCGGGCGAGACCGCGGCCATTGGTGTCGACGACGACCTCGTGGACGATCAGCTGCTCATCCAGCAGGTACTCGTGCATGCTGATGGAGGCGATGCGGTCGATGGCGACCATGTAGTGGCCGCCGGGGAGGCTGGCTTGCCAGAAGCGCTTGTGGTCATCGGACTCCTCGGTATTCGACTTCTCGTCGTCGCCGTCCTGCGAGTCTTCGGTATTGTCCCCGCCGCCGCCGCCTTTTTGGGCGTAGGAGGGGGTGGGGATGGCCAGGAAGAGGCCGGCGAGGAGGTAAAGAAGGGCGGTCTTTTTCATCGTGGTGAGAGCGTGGAGGGTGGTTGGCCGTTTGGCGAGTGTGGACGTTATTTCGGGAAAGTTAAGGATTGAGACCCGGGTTGTGATTATTCTACGTTACGCGCCGTGGTCCGATTTCGTCCGAATGTTGCGGCGTTGATGGTGAAACCGCAGGGGCAGTTGCTCGTCTGCGAGCGGTGGACCATTCCCGGGGCGTGGCAGTTTCCGCAGGGCGGCGTGGATGACGGGGAGACGCTGGAGGAGGCGCTCTTCCGTGAGGTGCGGGAAGAGATCGGGCTGCTGCCGAAGCACTATGAGCTGCTGAGCTATCGCGCCGGCTACCGCTATCTCTATCCGGAGGACGTGCGCTTCAAGAAGATGCGCAAGCACGGGTGCCATGGCCAGGAGCAGACCTACTACCACTGCCTGGTGAAGGCGGACGCGCCGGAGGTGGATGTGAACCAGCGGCCGCGCGAGTTCGGTGCCTACCGATGGATCCTGCCGGAGGAGTTCGATCTCGACTGGCTGCCGGAGTTCAAGCGCGACGTGTACCGGGAGGTGATGTTGGATTTCTTCGGCGTTAGGCTATAACCCTGCAACTATTGCAGGGATAGTGGTTCGGCTTGCTCCTTTGTCCGATTTTGAGTCTGGTGGATTCCAAGAAATAATAGAGCTGATGGAGAGTCTCCCTGACCAGTCGCAGAGTGTCATCAAATGCCGGAATAGCCAGGGATTGGAGGTGCAGGCGAACCTGTTGCGTCTGACGCGCTACTCGGTCGTTTTCGAGGTCTATAATCCCTATAGCATTCTCCAGCTTTCCGAGGTCCTGTCGGACTTCCGCATCCTAGCTAACAGACGGTTGATCTATCGCGGCAAGGCGGTCGTCAGCAACATCCTCAATACCGGCCTAGTGCTGGTCTGCGAGGCGGGTCTGGAAGATGGCTGGCAGGAGGTGGACTTCCTGTCCGCCGTCAATGGCGAGGCCGATCTCGGCGCGCAGTTCACGGCCTTCATGTCCGAGTGGCGGGCTGCAAACCACGTGCAGGATCCTTTCAAGGTGGCCGTGGCGGACATGGCCAGCGCGCTCACCGGTGTGCAGCACTGGCTGGGCAGCATCGACGTGGGCATCCGCTCCACTGCCACGCGCAAGCGCGACGAACTGGAGCGTGAGATCTTCAGCAGTGTCCAAGAGAAGGTCTTGGAGCAGATGATCCCCTCGATGGAAAACTTCGAGGAGGTGGCGGGCCAGATTGCCGAGGATGAGGTGCCCTCGCACCGGTCCTATATCCGCCGCGAGATGCACCCGATCGTCCTTTGCTCGCCCTTCGTCTATCGGACCTACGCGAAGCCGCTCGGCTACGCGGGCGACTATGAGATGGTGAACATGATGATGCGCGATCCCTACGAGGGCGCGTCGTCATTCGCGAAGATGCTCAACTACGCGATTCTCAATACCGAGCCGGTGGTGGCCCACCGCAACCGCATCGACTACCTGGTGGACATGCTGGACCGGGAATCGAACCGGCGGGTCGGGAAGGGCCGCGCGCGGGCCTTCAACCTGGGCTGCGGTCCGGCGGAAGAGGTGCTGCGCTTCCTGCGCGAGCACGACTCCGCCGACTTGATGGAGTTCGACCTGCTCGACTTCAACCCGGAGACCCTGGATTACACCCGCGAGCGCCTCGACAAGGTGCGGATGGCGGAAGGCCGGAATACCCGCATGCGTTTCATCCCGCGCTCCGTCCACCAGATCCTGAAGGCCGCGGCGCAACCCGGTGGCGATCCGGAACTCCAGAACTACGACGTGGTCTATTGCGCCGGCCTGTATGACTACCTGTCCCAGCGCGTCGGCAAGCGCCTGGTCGAGTTTTTCTGCTCGATCGCCAATCCCGGCGGTCTCGTCGTCGTCACCAACGTGGCAGATACCAATCCACGCAAGGCTTGGATGGAGTATCTGATGGATTGGAACCTGATTTACCGCAGCAGGGAGGAGATGCTGGATCTGGTCCCTGCCGGGCTTCCCACCAAGCGCGTGGAAGTGAAAGCAGACGCGACCGGGGTGAATCTCTTCCTTGAAATCGAACTGGCCGATGCCTGACGTCGCCACAGTTCCCTACATGGCGGCCGAAGGGGCCGAGCTGAATGATGCCTTCAAGCGCTATGAGAACGGCGTGTTCGTGGGCAATGCGCGTCGTACGGCCCTGCTTTCGGCGCTTTTCATGCTCGCGGGGACCACGCTCGACTGGATGGTCTTTCCGGAGCAGGCGTGGAAATTCTTCCTGATCCGCGTCGTCGTCGCGCTGCTGCTCTGCGTCGTCTTCTGGCTGCTCGGCAGGTTCTCCAGCGAGCGGTCGCGGCGCTTCATCGCGTACTGCCTCTTCATGGCGCCCACCGTCAGCATCTGCTGGATGATTGCGGTGACCGGGGGCGGGGAGTCGCCGTACTACGCCGGGCTGAATCTTGCGCTGCTGGGCCTTTCACTGCTGCTGCGCAGTTCGTTCAAGGATTCGGTGGTGATGATCCTGCTGTGCCTGACCTGCTACTTTGCCAGCGTCAGGATTTCGACCCAGCACCCGGACCTCCGCTGGCTCTTCAACAATTCCTACTTCCTGGTCGTCACTGCGGTCTTCGTCAGTGCGGGAAGCTACTTCTACGAGCGCCTCCGCTTCCGCGAGTTCGTCCTGCGCAAGGAGGTCGAGGATGCACGGGGACAGCTGGAGGCGACCAACAAGCAGCTGAGCGAGCTCGATGAAGCCAAGACCCGCTTCTTCGCCAATATCAGCCATGAACTCCGCACGCCGCTCACCGTGATGATCGGCCTGACCGAGCGGCTTGCCGAGCGCTTCAAGCCGACCACGGAGAAGGAAGTGAAGGACATGCTCGCGATGACCGAGCACAATGGCCTGCGACTGCTCAAGCTGATCGATGACCTGCTCGACCTGGTCCGCTTCGATACCGGCCATGCCGATTTGAAACTCCAGTCCACCGAGGTCGGTGCGATGCTCGATGGCCTGATGCAGTCGATGCGTCACTTGGCCGACCAGAATGGCGTGGCACTGGAGTGGCGAGCCATGGGACCGCAGGGCCACGTGATGCTGGACCGGGACAAGATCGAAAAAGTCCTGCTCAATCTCACGATCAACGCGATCAAGTTCACCCCGGCCGGCGGCCGGATCGATGTGGATGCGGTGCGCGAGGGCGACAAGCTGAAGCTTTCCGTGGCTGATACCGGCGTCGGCATTTCCACGGAGGTGCTGCCGCGCATTTTCGAGCGCTTCTGGCAGGTGGACTCGTCCTCCACGCGGAAGTTCCAAGGCGCGGGTATCGGTCTCGCGCTGGTCCGCAGCCTGGTGGAGACGATGGGTGGTTCCATCGAGGCAAAGAGCACCGTGGGTGTCGGCACCCGCTTCGAGGTGCAGCTGCCGGTGGTCGGTTCCGAGGCACCCGTCCCGCTCCCTAACAGCGAGATCAATGGAGTCGAGAGCGGGAAGCACATCGAGGAGCTTCATCGCCGTGCTGCACTTTCAGCAGCGCGCCCTGCGGATGCCGGTGATGTGAGCGTCACGGCGCGGGGAATTGGCCGGGTGACAGCAGCGACCCGCCCGCTGGTGCTGGTGGCGGATGACGAGCCGGACATGCGCCGCTTCCTGGTGATGCAGCTGGACAATGTCGATGTGCTGGAAGCCCGGGATGGCGCGGAGGCGCTCGCGCTGGCCAAGCAACACGTGCCGGTGCTGGCGCTGGTGGACCACATGATGCCGGAAATGGACGGCGTGGAAGTGTGCCGCGGGATCCGCGAGAACCATGCGACGCGCGAGATGCCGATCATCATGCTGACGGCGCGCGCCGACGAGCGGACGAAGCTGCAGGCGCTGGATGCCGGAGCGAATGATTTCCTGACAAAGCCTTTCTCCAGTAGCGAACTGGTGCTGCGCCTGCGCAACCAGCTCGCCATGGCGGCGATCCGCCGCGAGCTGGCGGATCTGAATCGCGACCTCGCCGCGGCGATGGAGAAGCTCAAGGAGAACGAGGTGCTGCTGGTGCGGAACGAAAAGCTCTCCGGCCTCGGCCAGATGAGCGCCGGCATCATTCACGAGATCAACAACCCGCTCAACTACGCCCGTGCCGGACTGCACGCGCTGAACTCCTTCAAGCGCTCGCTGCCGGCGGACGATCACGAGGACTACGCGGAGATCGTGGGAGACATCAGCGAAGGGGTGGAACGCGTCGCCCAGATCGTGGCGGACCTGCGGCAATTCACCCGCGACGACAATCGCATCCTCGGTGAAGCCGACATGGCGAATGTCATCGAGCGCTCCCGCCGTCTGGTCAGTCACCAGCTCGGTGAGAAGATTGCTTTCAACTACAAGGGCCCCGAGAAGGCGCCTGCCACCGGCAATCCGAACCAGCTGGTGCAGGTCTTCGTGAACCTCTTCCAGAATGCGGTGGACGCCATCCAGCAGCGGATCGCGGAGAAGGGCGGGGACCCCGGGCGGATCGATGTGAACCTGCGCGCGGCGGTGGGTGGCTGGGAAGTTACGGTGTGGGATAATGGTGCCGGTATCCCGCGGGAAATCATTCACAAGATCTACGATCCCTTCTTCACTTCCAAGGACGTAGGAAAGGGAATGGGCCTGGGTCTCAGTATCACCCACCAGATCCTCAATCGCCACGGCGCCCATATCGAAGTCGATACAAGGCCGGGCGAGTTTACATGTTTCACGATTTTCTTTTCGCCGCCCGATCCCGATGCAGATGATGATGGCGGCTCCGACCCCGAAACTCCCAGCGATTCCGAACCATGAGCGACTTGAACTACGATTATCAACGCTATGCCATCCTCTTCGTTGATGACGAAGAGAAGACACGGAAGTACTTCCGTCGGCTCTATGGAGAGACCTTCCGCATCCTGGAGGCGTCGGATGGTGTCGAGGCACTCTCCGTGTTCCGCGCCCACGCCGCGGAAATCGGCATTATCGTGACCGACCAGCGGATGCCGAATGAAACCGGTGTCGGCTTCCTTTCCAAGATCGCGGACCAATGGCCGGATGTGGTGAAGATCCTCTCCACGGCCTACTCCGATCTCGAGGCGGCGATCATTTCGGTCAACAAGGGCGGTATCTATCGATACATCACGAAGCCATGGGAAGTCAGCGAGTTCGAAGTCACGCTGCGCCGCGCGATGGAGTTCTTCCTGGTGAAGCGCGAGCTCAATGGCCTGATGGGTTCCAAGCTGCAGGCGATGGGAAATGTCATCTACTCGTCGCGCCTCGCCGCCTTCGCCCTGGCGCCGCTTGCGGCGGGCCTGCCGGCGAAGCACGTGGCGGAAGCGGTCGCATCCTTCGTCCGCATCGGCGCCTTCGGTGCCGCGGCCGGTGGTCGCAGCGGGACGATGGAAGCGGGCGTCGACTCATGGCGGAAGGTTTACGAGGAGCAGAAGAAGCTGGCCGGTGCCTTGGAAGAGAAGCTCAAGGGCGGGTTTTCCGGCAGTTCGCTAGGCGATCGCGTGAATGCCCTGGCGCAATCCCTGTCCGGCGGTGAAGCCCTCGAGGTGACGGCGGATGGCGATGGCTTCCGGCTGAGTGCGGCGAGCGATGCTTTCCCGCGCTTGCTTGCGGGCTTGCTCGGTCTTTCCCGCCAGGGTGGCGAGGAAGCGGTGCCGGTGCTGGCCGCTCTCATGGGGGTCTACGATGCCGGGGGTTCTGTGGGCCGCCAGCGAGGCGATGCGCTCGTGTTACACGTTCGTAACGGTGGTGCCGCGGAGGAAAAATCGGCAGGTTCCGATGTCGGCCGCTGGTTGTTCGATGACGACCTTCTCATTTCGTCTGCTTTGGGACTTCTCTAACCGTAACTCGGATGTTTAGTCTCCGCGCCGTCAATCGTCCGGCCCTTGTCTGATCCATTGACGTCGCCCAAATCCATGAAGCGCCCTGAACTTCAGATCGCCTACCGCACCGGCCGAGTGGTCGCCGTGCGGCCGCGCGAGCTAGAGCCCGAACCGCTCGGCCCGATCGCCCGTGAAACGGGCTTCAAGGTCTCGCCCCTGTGCGCGCGCTTCGAGGTGTCGGAGCGCCAGCTCCATCGCATTTTCACCGACTCGCTCGGCATCAGCCCGAAGGACTGGCTGCGCCGCGAGCGCATCGTCCAGGCCCGCCAGCTCCTGATGGAAGGCATGGCGGTGAAAGAGGTCTCGGTGATCCTCGGATTCCCCACGCCAAAGGATTTCAGCCGCGAGTTTCTGATCCTGCACGAGGTCACCCCGACCGAGTTCCAGCGCCGCCATGATGCGGAGCGGGACCGGAGGTTGGAGTGAGGCGCTGGATCTAACAGAGGTTCCAGGCGCAGCCTCATGAGGCGTGTGGACGTTTCGTCCACACCGTGTCGACGGAACGTCGACACCCCTTATTCCGAAGCTGCGCTGCGGCTACCTTAGAACCGGAACCGCACCGACGCGTTGACCGCGTGGTTGAAGGTCTCGTATTCGCCGTTGACCGTCGGGTTGTAGTTGCCGCTGACGGTGCGTCCGCCGTTGTAGGCGAAGTGGTAGCCGAGGGCCCAGCCGAACTTCTCGCCGCGGTGGCCGAAGCCGATGCTGCCGAGCTGCAGGTTGGAGTCGGGATTGAGCGGGGTGAAGGTCGCGTCTGGCGCGGAGTTCTCGCTGTAGATGTAGCCGGCGCTGACGAACCAGCCGTCGCCGAGCTGGCGGGTGGCCCCGAAGCTGTACATGAAGCTCGACTCGTAGCGGAACGGGAAGGTCTGGTTGCCGCCAAAGGTACCGACGAAGGTCGTGTCGTCCACCGAGTCCCAGTCGGTCCAGTCGAGGTCGAACTCGAAGTTCCAGTCATCATTCGGCCGGTAGGAAATGCCGCCGGTGACGAACTGCGGGAACTTCAGCGAGGCTTCGGTCGGAGTGCCACCACCGAAGGGCGGGACCGGTGCGGTGATCGAGCGGCCATCGTAGTCGATCTCGGTAGGCGAGCGGTAGTTGAGGCCGAAGGACCACTCCTTCGCCGGCTGCCACAGCACGCCGAGATTGAAGCCGGTCGCCCAGCCATCGCCTTCCACCTGGAACTCATCGAACGTCGGCAGCAGGCCGATGCGGCGCTCCAGCCGCACCTGCGAGTAATTCACGGTGAGACCGGCGGCGACCGAGAGGCATGGCGTGACTTCCCATGCGACCACCGGATTGAAGGTCATGTAGGCGAGCTCCGCGTCCTGCGCTGCCGTGGGGAAGGGGGTGTAGCGGCCGTAGTCGATGCCGAGTCCGTATGGGGCGTAGACGCCGAGTCCATAGGACAGCGTCGAGTCCGCCGGCGAGTAGGTGTAGTAAATCTGCGGGACCGCTTGGAAAGCGGTCTGTGTGCTCGCGGAGCCGCCGCTTGAATTGTTGAAGCCGACGTCGGTGGAAATCAGATAGACCCCGAGGCTCATGTCCTGCCCCTCGAGCTGGGTGATGCCAGCCGGGTTGTAATAGATCGCCGAGGGATTGTCGGCGGTGGCGACGAAGGCGTTGCCGCGTGCGATGCCTTCCGGGTCCTGGTTGGGCAGTCGGTAGCCGACCGCTTGGACTTGGGAGACACAGGCGGTGGCGGCGGCGAGGGCGAGGAGGCGGTTGGGAGTCATTAGCACGATTCGGGGAAGCCGGTTTCAATCTCACGCACCCAGCGCCGCATCCATTCGGCGGGCACTTCAGGCGCGGTGGTCAGGTCGGGATGGACGTGGAGGGTAAGGCTGAGCTTGCCCTGGAAGGTGACGCAGCCGGCCCCGATCATCTGGATGGCCAGCGTCGGCGGCGCGAACAGCCAATCGCCCTCGCAGCCGGGCGCATTGATATGCTTGTCCGCGTCCCACACGCCGAGGTTGGAGAAGCTGCCGAGGTTCCACTGCGAGGTGGCGCGGTCGGTGCGGATCAGGTGGCGCTTCATGCCGGGCGAGGTGAAGCGGGTGGCATCGAAGGCCTTCCAGTTCGCGCAGTGCTGCCCCTTGGCCAGTGACTCGTAGATGTGGCGCTGGACATCGCGGGCGCCCTCCGAGGCGAACACGCGGATGCCGACGTAGCTGGAGTGGTTCGCGGTGTCCTGCGGTTGGTCAGCCTTGCCGCGCATGTTCACCGGGACCATCCACGGGATCGCCTTCGAGGGATCCGCCAGGTAGGGCCGCACGGTGCGGTCGAGGTACTTGAGCAGTAGTGAATTCACCGTGACCTGGCTGCTGCGGGCGCTGCGCCGGATCTTGGCCGTCTGTTCCTCGTTGAAGACATGCCATGCCACCGCGGGGGTGGGCATTTTGGGCGGCAGTGGCGGGCCGCTAGGGAGCTCCTTCCATTTCAGCCTGCGGCGGGGTCCCAGCAATTTCGGGATCGAGCGGACGAAGGCTCCCCAGGAAAGAGGGGCGGGGTGGGTGATGCGCGGCAGGTCGCGGAGATCCGCTCCCCGATCACGCAGGAGCTTCGCAAAGCCACCGATGCCATCGACCTCGATGTGCGAGAGGAAATGCCACTCCACTTCACTCGACCCCGGCTTGATGTGTCCGAAGCGGATACCGACGAATTCGCCCATGGATTCCAAGGCCTCGAACCACGGTCGGATCGGATCGGACGAATCGGCTGGCCGGGGAGTGGCAGACATTTTGGCTTTGCTTACTAATTTTGTCCGGCCGGGGCGACCAAAAAATGCCTGCAAGTTTTACAGATCAACCGCCACCGCTCATTCGTTGGGGATCAAGGAGGTCCTCCAATTCGGCGGCAGTCAGTCCGAGCTCGGCGAGCGAGGCTTCGCAGAGTTCGCGGACGGTCCGGCCGGTGGCGACGGATTCCTTGGCGATCTTCGTGGCGCGGTCGTAGCCGATCTTGGGGACCAGCGAGGTGACCATGGAGAGTGACAGCTCGATCAGCTCGCGGCAGCGCGCTTCGTTGGCGTCGATGCCGTCGACGCATTTGGCCCGGAGGGTGTTCGCCGCGTTGGCCAGCAGGCGGATCGACTCCAGCAGGCAGGCACCGAGCAGCGGCATGGATACATTTAGCTCCAGGAATCCGCCGGCTCCGCACCAGGTCACGGTCGTTTGGTTTCCCGCCACCCGCGCCGCGACCATGGTCACGGACTCCGGGATCACCGGGTTCACCTTGCCCGGCATGATCGAGGAGCCGGGCTGGGTGGCTGGCAGCCGGAGCTCGCCGATGCCGCAGCGCGGACCGGAGCCGAGCAGGCGCAGGTCGCAGGCGATCTTGTGAAGTGAGACAGCGATCGTCGCGAGCTGGCCGTGGACTTCCACGCAGGCGTCCTTCGCGGACTGGGCCTCGAAATGATCCGCCGCTTCGCTGAAGGGGATGCCGGTGTCCTCCGCCAGCCGGGCGATGGTTTTCTCTGCGAACGACGGATGCGCATTGATGCCGGTGCCGACTGCGGTCCCGCCCAGCGGTAGCTCCAGCAGGGCGTGGAGTGACTTGTGGGCGCGCGAGGCGGAGAGGCCAGCTTGCCGGGCCCAGCCGCCGAATTCCTGTCCGAGCCGCACCGGCGTGGCATCCATCAGGTGGGTCCGGCCGATCTTGAGCACCGCGGAGAATTCAGCGGCTTTTCGTTTCAGCGCGTTTTCCAGATCGACCAGCGCGGGGATCAGCGTGTCCCGGAGCGCCAGGGCCGAGGCGAGGTGGATCGCGGTCGGGAAGGTATCGTTCGAGGACTGGCCGAGATTCACGTGGTCGTTCGGGTGCACGGCCAGCGGCTTGCAGAGGGTGGCGATGACCTCGTTCACGTTCATGTTCGTGGAGGTGCCGGAGCCGGTCTGATAGATATCGATCGGGAAATGGGCGTCGTGCGTGCCCGCTTCGATTTCGGTCGCTGCTGCGGCGATTTTCTCCGCCATGGCGGGCTCCAGCAGGCCGAGTTCGGCATTGGTCTCGGCCGCGGCGCGCTTGATGCGGCCATAAGCGTGAATCAGTTCCGTTGGCAGCGGGGTGCCGGAGACGGGGAAATTCTCCACGGCCCGCGCGGTCGAGGCACCGTAGAGCGCCGCGGCGGGGACTTGCATTTCGCCCATGGAATCGCGCTCGGTGCGGGTGGGGGAGTTCTTCATCCCTCTAACCAAGCACCTTTCGCCCGAAAGACCATGTCACGAAATGGCCGTCCCGCGGGCAGTTCCTGTCATCCGCGAGAAAGTCAGACACAAATCCCGCGACCGGCGGTTTTACGCGGGGGACGGTGGACTCGGCGCTTGCGGGCCTGGGTTTCCCGCTCCTAGGTTCCGTGCCGCGGAGCCCAAGTTCCCCGGTCCCGAGTTTTTCCAAAGCATATGCGTTTCCTCATCTTGTTCCTGCTGGCGCTCACGGCGATTCCCGCGTTCTCGCAAGCACCGACCGTTCCCGGCAGTGTCACGGCCACGGCCTCCAGCGGGACCGCGGTGACGGTCACCTGGACCGCTTCGACCGGTGGCGCTGGTATCACCTACCGGATCTTCCGCAATAATAACCAGGTGGGCAGCGACCAGAGCGCCACGACTTTCAGCGATAGCGGCCTGACTCCGGGACAGACCTACACCTACAACGTCTCCGCTTCGAACAGCTCGGGAACCTCGGCACAATCCGCCGATGCCACCGTCACCACCCCGAATACGCCGGGCACGCCCACGGGCCTGCGCGCGGTCGCAGGAACGAACGGGGTGGTGTTGAACTGGAACACCGTCAGCGGGGCCACCGAATACGTCATCTTCCGCAACGGGACGGAACTCGACACCTCCACCACGAATACCTTCATCGACTCTGATGTGGAAGTGGCCACGACCTACCGCTACTCCGTCGCCTCCTCAAACACCTCGGGTGATTCCTCCAAGTCGGCCGAAGTCGCTGTGACCACCAAGGGTGATGGCAGCCAGCGCGAAGCCGTCTGGACCCGCGCCTTCGAAGCGGTTGACGGTGATTTCGACGGCATCGTGGATTTCAACGAGTACCTCTCCGGCCACGCTTCGACCAATATTCCCGAGGTCGTCATGCTGCACCGCTTCCGCTCCAGCGACGATGACGACAGCGGCGACCTGACGGTGGACGAATACATCGCCCACTTCGGCGGCAAGACCGTGAAGCGCCCCTCGAAGGCCCAGATCTTCACCTTGGCCGATGTGTTCAGCGATATCGGTGACGGAGATGGCTACCTCGACATCTATGAGTTCGCGTTGACCTTGAATCGCGGCACCCAGAACGCGGTGATCCAGAAGAAGTTCGACAAGCTGGACAAGAACGACAGCGGCTTCCTCTCCGAGGCCGAGTTCGGCATCCGCTACGGTGACACCGAAGGTGCCCCCGAGATCACCAGCTCGCTGATCGCGACCGCAGAGCCAAATGCTGCTTTCTCCTACCAGATTCTCGCCAGCAAGGATCCGGACAGCTACAATGCGACCGGTCTTCCTTCGGGCCTGACGATCGACACCACGACCGGCCTCATCACTGGTTCGGTGGCGACGATCGGCTCCTATTCGGTGACGATCAGCGCGACCGATGCGACCGGAACCGACACCGCGACGCTCGTCATCAAGATCGGCCTGCCTTCGATCAACAGCGCCGCGACCGCAAGTGGTTCCACGACCGCCGCGTTCAGCTACCAAATCACCTCGACGAACAGCCCGACGGGTTACAATGCCACCAATCTTCCTGCCGGGGTGACGGTCAACACCACCACCGGCCTGATCTCTGGCACTCCTACCGCCTCGGGAACCTTCAACGTGCTCCTTACCGCCACGAATGCTGCAGGTGCCGGCACCAAGACGCTCGTGCTCACGGTCACTCCTGCGCCTCCGAGCATCAACAGTTCGCTGACCGCCACCGGTAAAGTGGCTACCACCTTCAGCTACAGCATCGCGGCGACCAATAGCCCCACGAGCTACAGTGCCACGGGGCTGCCGAGCGGGCTGAATATTGCCACTTCGACGGGGATCATCAGTGGCACCCCGACGGTGGCGGGCACTTTCAATGTCACCATTGGAGCGACGAATGCCGGTGGATCCGACAGTGAAACGCTGGTGCTAACCATCGCGCCTTGATCAGGAGATGGCAGGTATCTTCCTCCGGGAAGTGTCTGTAATCGCAGGCCCGGTTTCCGAGGTTCGGAACCGGCTTTGGAAAAGAAAAAGCGGTCCGCCATAGGCCGGACCGCTCGGAGAGAGTTCCCTTCCCGTTCAAGGGGATCTCAACGGCGCAGAGTGATCTTGATCGGTGTGCCGCTGGAATGATTGCCCTTCAGGACGTTCTGCTTGCGGGTCACGCTGACGTTGCCGGTGAGGGTGGAGAATCCCGGGGCGCCCCAGGCGTCCAGGCTGAAGGCGACGAGCTCGACCTTGCCATTGGCTCCGGCGAGCACGGTGCCGAGGATGGAATACTGGCCGCCGAGCGGTGAGATGCCGCTGCCCTCGATCTGATAGACGTGGGCCAGGGCGCTCGGCGTGATCTGGTAGATTTCCGGGAGCCGGTTCTTGCCGACGGCAGAGATGCCGCTCCACGAGCCGGCGAGGTTCTGGGTCACGGTTTCCGGCTTGGCCTTGAAGGTGAAGTTGCCGTTCGTGGCCGCGATGCTGCCTGTGATCGATTTCGCGGCGAGTTTTGCCGTGAGGGTGCCGGTGACCGCGCCGCCATTGATGGTCTCGGTGTAGCTGCCGGTGAGCTGGCCTGCTCCGTCGATGGTCCACGTGCCGGAAAGGGTGAAGAGGCCGAGCGATTCGCGGCTCAGGCCGTAGGCGGTGAAGTCGTGGTCATCCTCGAAGGTGACGTAGGCGGTGCCTTGGTCGGCACCGGACAGGGCGACTTCCCACGTGCCGACCGGAGAGGTGGGCGCGGCGGCGGCAGAGGCGGACAATGGGGCAAGCGCGAGCGCTGCTGTGGCGAGCAGGGTGAGTTTCATCGGGGGAAATGAGGACCCTAGAATCTCCGAATTCCGCTGAATATCAAGCAGCCGCGTCTTACGTAATCGCGTGGGGGTGGTAGACGATGTGAATGGCGCTGGATCTCGATTTCGTTGAATTGCCTGGGCCCCGGAGGGGTGATGGAAATTAGCCGGTGGCGTGAGCCACCGGAAAACAGCCTATCATGAATTGAGCCCCGGCAGGAGCGGCCGGATTCACAGCAACCTTGGCAATGCAGGTATCCATCGCCCCTGCCGGGGCTGATCGATCTTTCGGATAGGTGCCCGGTGGCTCACGCCACCGGCTAATTTCCATCGATCCCTCCGGGACTGATTTCCATGGGTCCATCCGGGACGGGAGAAAGACGAAACAGGCGC
Source organism: Luteolibacter sp. Y139 (assembly GCF_038066715.1). Classification (NCBI taxonomy): domain Bacteria; kingdom Pseudomonadati; phylum Verrucomicrobiota; class Verrucomicrobiia; order Verrucomicrobiales; family Verrucomicrobiaceae; genus Neoluteolibacter; species Neoluteolibacter soli. The sequence continues at coordinate 267,861 of NZ_JBBUKT010000004.1, forward strand.
ACTTCCATGCCATTCACGACCTGCTGCATGCAGGACTCCGCTAACTCCGCTCTCCTATACATACCGGAGTAGCGGAGTTCGGGCTGGCTGGTAATCGTGGGTTCCAAGCCGACCGCGTAGCGGTCACGGAGCCGGTCCTCGGATTCACTCCCGTAATTCCAGTCCTACACATACTGAATTACGGGAATAGCTCAGGCCTCGGCCAAGGTCCGGGCGTACTGGAGGGTATCGATGTCCGCGGCGGTCTTGTCGCGGCGGATGGCGTGGATGCGCGGGAAGCGCATCGCGAGGCCGGAGTCGTGGCGCTTGGAGGGCTGGATGGAGTCGAAGGCGATCTCCAGCACGATGTTCGGCTCCACGAGGTGCTTGCGGCGCTCGGTGGAAATCGTGTGGCGCTGGAAGTGGTCGGTGAGTTCCTCGATCTCGGCATCGGTGAGGCCGGAGTAAGCCTTGCCGATGATCTTGAGCTGGCCGCTGGTTTCATCGCGGACGGCGAAGGTGTAGTCGGAGAGGACCTCGGCGCGCTTGCCGTGGCCTTGTTCGGCGGCGACGACCACGCAGTCGAGGGTGCTGGAGGTTTTCAGCTTCAGCCAGGCTTTGCCGCGTCGGCCGGGCGAGTAGGAGCTGGCGGGGTCCTTGGCGATCAGGCCTTCGAGGCCATCGGTGCGGGCTTGCTTGAAGGCGGCTTGGACGGCTTCGGCGTCTGCTTCCACGCGGTGGACCGAGATGGGGGCGATGGTGGATGGGAGACCGGAGATGGCTTCGAGGAGCGCGCGGCGCTGTTCCAGCGGGCTGGCGAGGAGTTCGGTGCCGTCGTGGTGGAGGAGGTCGAAGGCGATGAAGCGGACCGGCGGGATCGAGGTGTCGGTCGCGGAAAAGAGATCGGTCTGGGCGGTGGTGATTTTGCCGAGGCGGGTCTGGAGGTCGTGGAAGGTGAGGCGGCGGCCTTCAGCGTGGGCGATGATTTCGCCATCGAGGATGAAGTCACCGGGGATCGTGAGGGCGGCGGTGAGGAGCTCGGGGAATTCGCGGTCGAGCGGACGGAGGTCGCGAGAGTAGAGGGCGGCGCGGTCGCCCTGCTTGTGGAGCTGGGCGCGGATGCCGTCGTACTTGGGCTCGAGCCAGAGGGGCTTGGAGTCTGGGGATGCCGCTACGAGAGCGGCGGCGTCGGGCATCGGCGAGGCGAGCATCACCTTGACCGGGACGAAGGGGCGGAGGGTGGCACCGGCGAGGGCCTTGCGCTTGGCGAGGCGGGCGGTTTCGCCGAGATCGCCGGTGAGCATGTGGGCATTCCGGACGGCAGGAGCTTCGGCGGCGAAGGCTTCGGCGACGGCGTCTTCGACGAGGCCTTCCTTCAGGCCGATGCGGAGGTCGCCGGTGAGCAGCTTCACCAGCGTCTCGCCTTCGGCGGGGTGGAGGGTGCGGAGGCGCTCGGTGAGGAGGTCGATGCGCGCGAGCGAGCCGGTGGCGGAGGCGAGCTCCTGGAAGAAGGCGGCGAGGCCGGCGAGATCGAGCCGCTCGGGTTTCAGGCTGAGTTCCTGAAGCAGCAGGCGGGTGGTGCGGGCGGCGTCGTTTTGGGAGAGGGAGATCTCGCGGTAGCGTTCCTCGCGGGCGCCGGGGAGCTTGAGCAGGGCGCGGCGGAGGGTGGCGCCGCCGGTATTGACGGCGCGGCGGTCGGCATCGCGGGGCAGGGCGCGGCCGGTGAGCCAATTGGCGGCGAGGGCGAGATCGTCCTCGTTGTCTAGGCCGCGCAGGTAGGTGGCGAGGTGGCGGATCTTTTCGAGCCGGCTGCTGGTTTCGCCGACGAGGCGGCAGACGCTGGTGAAATCGGCCAGCGCGCAGATCGGGCGGACGTGGCGGGCGCTGGCGGTGGTCTGGATGCCGGAGGAGGCGGCATTCCGCATCGGCGGCGCGGCCAGTGGCAGGTCGAGCTGGTCATTGCCATTGATCGACCAAGCGTCGTGTCCTCGGAGGCGGAGGTCGGCGGCGAATTCGCGGGTGTAGCCGTGGACGGTGAGGACCTTCTTCGGCCGGACGCGCTGGAGGCACTCCATCAGGCCGGGGTAGTCAGCGTGGTCGGAGAGGGCGATCGCTTCATCGACGCGGTAGCGGAAGGTGGCACCGGAGACGAGGGCCCAGCCGGTGAGCATGGCCACGCGGCGATTTCCGACCGAGCGCAGGAGCTTCGAGCGGACGGCACTCGGCGGGGCGATGACGGCGTGGCCGGGCGGGACGGGTCCCTCTAGCAGAATGGGTTCCGGCAGGCAGGAGACGCCGGCGGCGCGGCAGGCGGCGGTCATTTCCGCGACGTTCGGGTGGAGCACCGCGGGAATGTCGTGGGCGTGGAGCAGGGCGAGCGCTTCCTGGGCTTTGCCGAGCGAATAGCCGAGGAGGACGGGCACCTCGCCGTCGGCCAGGGTGTCGTGGACGAAGCGGAGGACGGCACCTTCCACGTCCATCTGCGGCGGGAAGATGAATTGCGGGAGACCGAAGGTGGTTTCGAGGATGAGCAGGTCGGCCTGTTGGAAGACGACGGGCTCGGCGGTGCGGCCTTTGCGGACCTTGAAGTCGCCGGTGTAGAGCAGCGTGGCGCCATCGGAAACGCGGGTCACGTGGAGCATCGCGGAGCCGGCGATGTGGCCGGCGGGCAGCAGGCGCAGGCGGAAGCCGTCCTTCACGATCGGGGCGTGGAAGGCGACGGCATCGATGCGGCTTTCCGCGACGCCGTAGCGCGAGCGGACCAGTGCGCCGGTGACGTCCGAGCACAGCGCCGTTTCATGCCGGGCGAAGTGGTCGGCGTGGGCGTGCGAGACGAAGGCCCACGGCTTCGGGTCCCACGGGTCGAGCCACAGGTCGAGCTCGGGCAGGTGGAGGCCGCGTTGGAACCGGACTTCGATCATCGACGGGGCGAGACTGCGTTAGGGAATTCCGGTCAGCAACAAACAAGGTCCGCGACCGAAACTCCGGGCGGAGAAGATGCGTATTGCCCGGCCATGCGCTTGCTCCGTCTTTTCCTCTGCATCCTTCTAACCGGCAGTGTGAAGGCCCGTGACTACACCTTCGATGGGTCGATGCCGGAGCCGGTGTTGCGCAGCTACCTTTCGCGCGCGATGACGCAGATGTACCTGCTGACGGGGCAGGGCAATCTGGAGGACAACATCCGGATGATGAAATCGACCGGCGTGAAATTCGCCGGCCGGGCGGTGCACAATTGGGGGCGCGAGCAGGGCGGGGAATCGTCGATGCCGAAGAAACTGGAGCGGGCGAAGGCGGATGCAGCGAAGATCCATGCGGCCGATCCGGAGATCATCCTGCAGGCGTGCATTTTCGAGATCGTCTCGAGCGACATCAACAAGTTGGCGGTGCCAGCGTGGGTGTTCGAGGAACTCGGGCTGCCGGTGGAGGCGCGGAACTTCCGATACGATGACATCGCCTATGAAAATGGCGGTGGCCGGAATCAGTGGGGGAAGGACACCTGCATTCCCGATGTCAGCCGGCCGGAGACGCGGCTGTGGTTTCACTACCTCGCGGCGTCCTACATCGATATCGGCTGCGAGGCGATCCACTTCGGCCAGGCGGAGTTGATGAACCGCAATGACAAGGAGCTGGTTCACTGGAGCTCGGTGCTGGAGCACGCGCGGGCCCATGCCAAGACGCATGCGCGGCGGCACTTCGTGCTTTGCGATGCGCATGTGCCAAGCGGTGGCCTGGTGAAGAATGGGAAGCTGCTCTACGACTTCCATTCGTTCCCGCTGCGGATCGAGGAAGTTCCCGAGCGTCCGCGTGAAGGGCAGCTTCGGGTCGGGTTCGTCGACTCCATCTATGGCCGCAGCAAGGGCGGCATCACGCCGAGCGGCTGGAAGTGCGAGCACCTGCCGTATCTGGTGGAACTCGACAACTACGGCAGCAGCAAGCAACCCGGCAAGGCGGGCCAAGGCGTCAATTGGGTGTGGGGCTGGGACGAGATCACCTGGTTTTCCCAACAGACGGAAGAGGCGCGGAATGCGTGGCTACAGTATGCGTGGAAATGGGTCAGCACGACCGATGCCGAAGGCTACCTCGAAATGCCGGGTGGGCGTTGCCTCGCGGGTGCGCCGGATAAGAAGTGGTGGTACTACGTGAATCGTAAAAGCGACGCCACACCGGAAGGGTATGGTCAGGAGGATACGATCCGGGAGATTTGGGCGGGGGATCGGTGAAAACGCATGTTTTGTTTCAATTTGGCTGAAGCCGGAGATCGGAAAGTCCGCGCACTTCACTTCCAGGGCCGGTCGAGTGCGAATGCCGCCTCCGACTCAAACCACTCCGGAATCTCAGACTCATCTAACTTCCTGCACCGCCAAGCCCTGTGCTCTGGTTCTGCGGCTTCAATGACCATGACGTCGCCATCGAACGAAATCTGACGAGTCCAACCTGTAGCGTCTTTCTTTGGGCGTAATCTATACGCGCCATCTTCGTCGAACGAGCCCCATAGCCGCATAGGAATCCACCGACGTCTCGCTTCTGGTCTCTCGTCCTCGGCGAAGGATACAAATCGGAAATCCTCCAAGATTCGAAAAATGCTGGTCTTGGAAGTGTCCGAGGCGAGTTCCGCGTGCCACGTCCCGATGATCGCTTGTTGGGTAGAGCTCATTTTTCTTTTATAAAGGGACAGGCAAAATCCCGGTGGGGATTCAAATTAATGGCTCGTCGCTGTCGGATGGCGCGGCTTGCGGAGCTCGTTTCTTGTTCCGCTGACTAGGCATCACCTGAGGGACCAACAATCCGAAGGCGATCGAAAACACGGCCAAGGATGCCATCACCTTGATGGCACCGCAGTCGCCTTTTCTCGCGCTTATGGTCCAAGCCGGATGAAATACGAGGAGCAGCGCACATGCGTAGGCGGGCCAATTCCTGCCGGTCCAAGATCGGAGTCCTAGATAGCAGGCCGTGGCAAGCCCAGTGCCAGCGGCGAAAAAGTATCCGATGGCGATGCTTCGGGAGATCGCTTGCCCTGCTCCCGGTCCACTGCACGCCAAGATGAGAGTAGCGGTAGTCATCGGAGTCTGGGTTTCAACGGTGGCGGGGAGGCTGTCGGGGAGTTGGTGGGCAAGAGATTGGTGTCTGATCTCCACCTTCGCTACCATATGTTCCCAACAGCTTCTCCCTCAGCCTCTGCTCTTGGTCCAGTCTCTCGAATTCAATTTCCTTCGAGCTCAATTTCAACTCTTCAGGAAGCTCGCGGAGGCAGCCAGGGCATTTGCCGAATCCCCGGGCAATGATTCTTTCCCCACAGTGCGGACAGCGGAGTTCCATGAGTGACGAATAGCGGAGGGGGAGCTTGCTTCAAGATCTACCGGGAAGGTCCGACCCACGCGCCTCCAACTCCCAAATCTGAGAGATACCGCCGCCAGACGCATGAGGCGTCCATTCAGGATGCGATGGTTTTGGCGTTTCACCTGGTACTTCGTGCCAGGCTTTTATGAGTCGTCCCGTTGGGACGGGGAGAAGGCCACTTTGGTGGGCTAGGATTTGCGGTGAAGTAGGTCCGCTTGCAGGGTCACTTGCTTTCCAAGACTCCTTTCACGGAGCCGGACTCTCCAAATTCTTGTTCGGCCTCGCCCTTCTTCTTTTCGAAGTCCTTGTTCAGATTCTTGCCGATGGGAATGGTGGTGGCGCGGGAGTGATACTCGCCCGCGATGAATCTGAAGGTCACTTTGCTGACACCGTCGCCCCACTCGTAAGGGCGGGCGTTGTATCTGAGAGTCACATCCATTCGCGGCTTTCCCGTCTCGTCGTCGGTGTATGCGGTGAAATCGACCTTGTTGAGTTCGGGATTGACGATGTCCTTCAACTCTTCATGCGGAATTTTCGCTGCGATCTTCTCGGCCGAAACCGTCACTTCGGCTAGCGAGGAGACATCCTGAGTCAGGGTGACGGTGGCTCCGCTCTGATATTTGAACGTGGCTGAAAGCGGGGGCTCTAGAACCAGATTGTCGGCGGCCAACCGCGTCGCCATGGCGATGAGGAGGAGTGTTAGAAGCTTCATCGTGGTAGAGAGTTTTGATTATGGTGCCGTCAGCGCCTGCCCGTTGTCCTTCGGGCCGAGTTTTTCGAGGAAGGGGACGGCGGTGGCGGCCCACTTCGCGGGGTTGGGGAAGTCGGAGGCGCCTTTGCCGAAGCAGCTTTGGAGCATGTCGGTGTCGATGATGCCGGGGTTGAGGGCGATGGCGGCGAGGCCTTCGGGGAGTTCCTGGGCGAGGGCTTGGGTGAGGCCTTCGACGCCCCATTTGGTGCAGCAGTAGGGGGCGACTTCGGGGGCGGTGGAGCGGCCCCAGCCGGAGGAGAAATTGACGACGACGCCGCTGCCGCGGGCGATCATGGCGGGCAGAAACTCGCGGAGGACGTGGTGGATGCCCTTGAGATTGACGTCGATGACCTTGGAAAACTCGTCGGCCTCGATCTCCCAGAGGGCGGCGTTGCGGTTGATGATGGCGGCGTTGTTGAGGAGCAGGTCGGGGGCGCCGGGGCCGGAGAGGATGTCGCTGGCGAATCCGGCGACTTCCTTTTCCGAGCTGACGTCGGCGACGACCACCCGGTGTTTTTCGCCGAGCTCGGCGGCCAGGACATCGACGCGGATGGGATTGGTGCCGCAACCGGAGACGGTCCAGCCCCTTGCCGCGAAGGCTCGGGCCATGGCGAGGCCGAGGCCGCGGGTGCATCCGGTGATGAGAACATGCTTCACGGGGGAGAGGCTAAACGGTCGATTTGAAAATGCAGGCCGGATTTCCACCCGGGGGAAAGTTGCGGGGGGGATGATGCCCGCTACCTTGGAGGATGATTTTCGATTCGCTCCAGATTCTCGCGCAATACCAGCAGCAGCCTGAGCCGGGTGGGCTCGGGATGACCTACTGGCTGATCATTGGTGCCTCGATGCTGGTGAGCATGGCGATCGGCGGGATGCTGAAGAAGCGTTTCACCGAGTATTCGCAGATCCCGATCCGGATGACGGGCGCGCAGGTGGCGGAGGCGATGCTACGGCAGAACGGGATCAATGACGTGCAGGTGGTCAGCGTACCGGGCCAGCTGACCGACCACTACGATCCGCTCCGCAAGACGGTGAATCTGAGCGAGCCGGTGTATCGCATGAACTCCGTGGCGGCCGCTGCGGTGGCGGCGCATGAGTGCGGTCACGCGGTGCAGCACCAGCAGGCGTATGCGTGGCTGACCTTCCGCTCGAAGATGGTGCCGGCGGTGCAGTTCGCGAATACGATGCAGCAGTTCCTGATGATGGCCGCGATGATCGGCGTCGCGATGTTCCACAGCGTCACGATGCTGTGGGTGTGGGTGGCGGTGTTTGGCGTGACCACGCTCTTCGCGGTGGTGACGCTGCCGGTGGAATTTGACGCGAGCCGGCGGGCGCTGGTGTGGCTGGAAAAAAGCGGGATCGCGAACCAGATGGAGCACGAGCGGGCGAAGAACGCGCTGTTCTGGGCGGCGATGACGTATGTGGCCGGGGCAGTGGCTGCGGTGGCGCAGCTGGTCTACCTGATCATGATGGCGACGGGTGGGCGGCGTAATAATTGACGGATCGGTCAGGGCCGCTGATACACCCGCACCCAATCGACGGTCATCTTTTGCGGGAAGACGGTCTTGGCGTCGGGTGGGCCGGGCCAGCCGCCGCCGACGGCGACGTTGAGGACGAGGTAGAAGGGCTGGTCGAAGGGGGCGGGGAATTCGCCGCCGGCGCTGCTCCATTTGTTCTGGGTCTGGTAGAGCTCGCCATCGACGTACCAGCGGATCACGCCCTTTTCCCACTCGGCGGCGAAGGTGTGGAAGTCATCGGCGAAGATGCCCTTTTTCAGCTCGAAGGGGGCGCCGGTGTGGACGTTCTTCGGCCAGGTGCCGCCGTGGTGGAGGGTGCCGTGGACGGTGGAGGGCTCGTGGCCGACCATTTCCATGATGTCGATCTCGCCGCTGGATGCCCAGCCGCCGTAGGAATCCTTGGCCGGGAGCATCCAGAAGGCGGGCCAGACGCCGCGGCCGGCGGGGAGCTTGGCGCGCATCTCGAAGCGGCCGTAGAGCCAGTTGGCGCGGCGCTTCGTCCGCATGCGGCCGGAGGTGTAGTCCTTCTGCACTCCGGCGGCGTTGAACTTTTCCTTCTTCGCTTCGATCACGAGGTTGCCGTCCTCGATACGGATGTTGTCGGGGCGGTCGACGTAGTACTGCAGCTCGCCATTTCCGCCACCGTGGCCGTTTTCCTCGACGTCCCACTTCGAGAAATCGATGTCCTTGCCGTTGAATTCGTCGGACCAGACGAGTTTCCAGCCTGCCGGGGCGGGAGCTGGCGTCTGGGCGCTCCCGAGGGCGGCGGAGAGGAGGAAAATTGCATAAAATTTCATAACGCGGAGAGAAACGGCACCCGTGGGGATTTTATTTCGGCTGAGACACCACAAAATTCCGTTGCCGGCCAGTTGCTTCCGGCGGGAAAGCGAGACTGTTAGCGTCCGCGCATTGCCAAGGGCGCTCCGGCCCGCTTCCATCCCGCCCGCGCAATGGCAGGTGGCTTTTCTTTCGACTCCCTCAACAAGGCCCAACGGGATGCCGTGGCTTCGCTGGATGGCCCTGTCTTGATCCTGGCGGGAGCGGGTACGGGCAAAACGCGGACGGTGACCTGCCGGATCTCAAACATGCTGGAGCGGGGCATTCCGCCCGAGAACATCCTCGCGGTGACCTTCACGAACAAGGCTGCGGCCGAGATGAAGGAGCGCATCGGCGGGATGGTTTCGAAGAAGAAGGCGGAGCAGATGACGGTCTGCACCTTCCACTCGCTTTGCGTGCGGCTGCTGCGCGGGGGCATTCACAAGCTGGGGTACAAGAAGAATTTCTCGATCTGCAGCGGCAGCGACCAGGTCGGCATCATGAAGCAACTCGTGGTCCGCATGGGCGGCAGCGATGAGAAGGTGAAGGCGGAGGCGGTGCTGGCAGAGATCTCGCGCGCGAAGAACCGCGGCATACCGCCGCAGGATCTGGAGGATGATTTTTTCGCGTCGCTCGGTGTGGCGTATCAGAACGAGCTGCGGGCGCAGAATGCGGTCGACTTCGATGACCTGCTGCTGCTCGCCGAGCAACTGCTGCGCGAGCACCACGACGTGCGCGATTATTTCCGCAGCGTGTATCTGCGGGTGACGGTCGATGAGTTCCAGGACACGAACGGCCTGCAGATGAAGCTGCTCCAGCAACTGGTGGGGCCACCGTATCACGTCTGCGTGGTGGGTGATGACGACCAGTCGATCTATGGCTTCCGCGGTGCGGAGAGTGCGAACATCCTCGAGTTCGAGCGGTTCTTCCCGAATCCGAAGATCATCCTGCTGGAGGAAAACTATCGCTCCACGCACGCGATCCTGCACACGGCGAACAGCCTGATCCGTCGCAATGTGGGACGGCGCGAGAAGTCGCTGAAGTCGACCATCGCCGGTGGTGAGCCGGTTCGGCTCGTCGGCATGCCTGGCGATGAGGAAGAGGCGACGTTCATCGCGGAGGAGATTTTGGCGGACAAGGCGCGCGGAAATTTCCCGTGGGAGCACTTCGCGGTGCTATTCCGTACGAACAAGCAGAGTCGCAAGATCGAGGAGGCCTTGCGCGAGCGAAAGATCCCTTACCGGATGGTGGGCGCGCAGAGCTTCTACGATCGCCGCGAGGTGAAGGATGCGCTGGCCTACACGGCATTGTTAGACGACCCCGAGGCCGATGTGCCCTTGCTGCGCGTGCTGAATTCACCGCCGCGTGGCATTGGCCAGGCGACCGCAATGCTGGCCACGGATTACAGCCGCGAGATCGGCGCGAGCGTGTGGCGTGCCCTGACCGACGAGGGTTTCCTCAGTCAGCTCGGCACCAAGGTCCGCAATTCGATCGAAACCTTCACCACGCAGATCCTCACCTCGAAAATGAAGATCGACGCAAAGGTGATGCCGGCGAATCTGGTGCTGAAGGAGTTCCTCGATGAGATCGAGTATCTCCCGTGGCTGGAGCGCGGATGTAAGACCGACCAGGAGAAAACGCAGCGGGGTGAAGGTCTCGCTGAAGTCGTGTCAGAACTCGCGAAGGCGATCGAGCGCGGCAAGACCTTGCGCAAGTTCCTGGATGATAGTGCGCTTGCTTCCGATCGGGAGGATGATGACCTTGAGAAGAAGAGCGGTGCCACCTTGATCACGCTGCACGCGTCGAAGGGTCTGGAGTTTCCCAGCGTGTTTCTCGTGGGTCTCGAAGAAGGCGTGCTGCCGCACCAGCGCAGCGTGACGGAAGGCACGAAGGATGAGGAGCGCCGACTGCTCTACGTGGGTATCACCCGCGCCCAGCAGAAGCTGGCGATGACCTACTGCACCGTCCGAATGAAGTGGGGCCAGGAGGTGTCCTGCCAATCGAGCAGCTTCATTCCGGAGCTGGATGAGGAATATCTGATCCACACCACCTACGACGACATCATGGGTGCCGAGGCGGATGATGCGGAGCTCGACAATTTCTTCGGCGGCTTGAAGAGCTTCCTGGATAGCTGAGCGTTCAGGCAGACGCGAAGGCCTTCCGCTTGTCCTTCGCTTGCAGGACGATCAGGGCGAAGAAGGAGATCATGAGCAGCAGGAAGGACAGGATGAATCCTTCCAGCATGGTGACGGCATAGACCGCCAGGAAGCCCATGTCCGTGGGGGAATTGCTGTTGAGCGGCCCGAATCCAAACAAGCGGCTGAGCCAATCGATGCAGAATCCCGCTCCCAAGCCGCACCAGGTGTCAGGCGCGAAGATGATGGATCTCTGATCCATGATCGCGAACAGCGACATGATCGTCATCAAAACCCGGATCTTCAGGCCGAGGTCGAGGGAGCGGAACAGGAGATTGGACCGGTCGGAGGTCGGACGAATCCAGGATGTCACTGTCGCATATAGGAGGATGAAGGTGGCGATGGCGGTGAAGATCGCAGCAGTAGCGGCCGGGCTCTTGCGCAGCTCCAGCCATCCCAAGGAGATGCCAAGGCTCGGCAGCGCATTGAGGATGGAGTGCAGGGTCCAGTAGCGGAGCTGGCGGGGGAAGTTGGCGCGGAAGGCGGCTAAGTCCATGGGAGCGGGTGGGAGGGCTCACATCTACCGGTGAAGGCCTAGTGAAGTGGAAGCGAAAATCCTGGCAAGGTGGGACGGGTGATTGTGAATTAGATAACTTAATCCTGTGGATTGTATGACTTGTTTGGAGGCGGGATTCCCGGTTCGGGATTTCTCCTTCAGATACCCGTGGTTACGCTAAAACCCTCGTAATTGAAGGATTGGCGGCAAATTGCGGTCGCATAATGCACCGCTAACTTCAGTGCGATACGTAGCACGTTACGCATGAGGGGGAAAATCGGACAAAAACTACGTCTTCACGTACTTAGATGTCTCGGAATCGTTGATAATTTCCCGCCGGCTGAAGTGCTTCCGGGCACTTCAACCGGAGTGTCGGTCCCTCAGCACACACACCGTTGTAGGCGCTCCGGTTCAAGGCCTCCCCCTAGTCATGAACACACACACACGCACATTCATCCGGGCCATCGTCGGCCTCTTCCTGTCACTGTCCGCTGTGAAAGCGGGAACCGGCGCCCAAGTCTATTGCTGGGCACCGCACCTGTCGTCGCCGATCCTGCTCGACTCCCATGGCATGGGGGTCGGTAGCTACGCGGGTCGTCCGTATGGCTACAAGATCTTCGGCGTGGCCGGCCGCATCACGCTGGGCGACCAGTGCGACGGTGCCTTCCCTGATCCTAACGATCCGCAGAAGCGCTTCCGCCAGGGATGGTGGATCGGTGGGCTCGGCGCTTACACGAACATCTACTCGTCGGTGAAGCTCCAGGTGAACTGGGCGCAATTCTACCCGCGGAAGCTGGAAGTGACCGGCGATCGTCCGGGCAAGTCCTCTGGAAATGTCCGCCTCTACGGTGAGACCTGGGATTGCACGACGAAGTTCGGCTATCCGGAAGTGACCCTGGTCTTCCACCTCGCGGGCTCACAGGACTCTGCGATCCCGAACCGCAATCCGAACGGCTTCTTTTATGTGGTGGCCGAATACAACGCGACCGCGCCGACGGTAACGGGCAGCCTGACTGTCTCTAACACCGCCGTCCTGCGGAACAACGTCACGCCAGTCGGCTACAAGATCAACCGCACCGGCGGCACCAATCAAACGCCTCCCTTCACCGGCTATGATCCGAGCGGGGAAGTGGTCTTCCTGGCCGGCCAATAACCAATCCGCACCCACCTTTCCTTGTCGTGAAATCGTCCCTCTTCATCGTGCTTGCCACGTTTTCCTCCGTTGCCCTCGCCGAACCGCCAGACGCTGGTGGTCTGGGCATCGAGCACTTGCCCAAGAACCTGAAGCCACCGATCGGGAAGGCGATTTCCGACAAGGACCTGAAGGCACGCCAGAATGGTGAGAAGTTCGGTGGCTTCGCCCAAGCGGGCGAGGAGCCGAAGGGGTGGGATTTGGAGAAGAACTCCGAGTTCATCACCTTTGATGGAGCCGTGACCCTGGTGCCGAAGGGAGCGATCCTTCACGTGCCCGATCGCTACAAGAACAATGTGATTCCCGAACTGCAGGGGAATTTCTCGCTCTGGAACAACTTCAGCACCCGCTTCCGCGGTGTGGTCGTATCCTTCGAGGTGTCGATTGCCGAGGCTTCCGGGCAGGCGGAGATCAAGCCGGAGCGTCTCGAAGCGGCGCGCAAGGCGGGGGTGATCCTGGTGGCCACCATCAATCAGAATCCGGTCTCCGTGACCAAGAAGGCGCCCGCGACGGCCACGGCAGCACGTTGAGCCCTCAAAGCACCGCTATTATGAAAGCTTTCCTTTCTCTTGCCCTGCTTTCCCTGGCCTCTGCGGTTCACGGGCAGGATTTCATCCGGCAGATCCAGACGGTGAACAATGCCTCGGTGATCTATGACCTCCCGGTCACTTCCAACGAAGGCAGCGTGACCTCGAAGCCGCTGGCCGCGGATTCGGCGATCTTCCAGCTCTACACGACTGTCACCGCGAACAATACCACCACGCTGAAGAAGCTGGATGAAAAGACGGTGGGAACCTACCTGCCGCAGGTGACGGTCACCGCCTTGTCGGAAGATCCCTACTACCCGCCTCGTACTCGCGCGGACAAGCCGTATGGCATGCGCATCACGGTGGCAGGGATGTCCACCGCCGCGACGGTGGCGGATTATCTCAAGAAGGTGCAGGTGCGCCGAAGCTACAAGCTCTACGATGCGACCACCTATGCGACCACCTATGCGGCCACGGGAGCCTCGGGCACCTATGCAGATAGCTTCGTATTCCGTGAGAACGGGACCTTCACGGACAATGCGATCTTGCAGCGCCTGCCTGCTGAACGGCCGACGAAGGCGGTGGGAGAAGAATCCTTCACGGTGTATACCCATCCCGATGCCAGTGCGACCCAGTCTGAACTGGCGAAGGCCACGGTGACGATCTGGCCGGTGGCGGAAGGCTCGATCCAGGGAATCGTGGCGGGCAAGGTTTACAACTACGCGCCGCAGGATGGCAGCATCATCCTCCGCGATCTCTATCCGAAGAGCGTGACCTATGCCCAGGTCTACAAGGGCAAGCAGGCGACCGGCAGGGTGGGAACGCCAGTTCCGGCCACGGTGCTGTCCTACAATACCCATGCTCCGCAGAATGCCCAGCTGGCGCTGAGTGGTCTGGATGCGCTGCTGACGGATGACGGGGACTACACCATCGAAGTGCTGACGATCACTCCTTTCAACGGGGGTGCTCCCGAGCTGCTGGCGAACATTTCCTTCGTGCTCAAGCGCACCATCCGCTCGAACGGAGCGATCATGACGATGGATTAGGGTGTTTTGCAGCATCCCTGTCAGTGCTCTAAACCTTGAAAGGGGTTCAAACGTGTTCCATTAATCAAGCGGAACCTGTTATGAACCCGATCTCCAAGCTCGCCCTTTCTGTCGCCGTAATGCTCGCGCCGCTGGCTTCTGCTCAAGAAAAAGAGAAGAAGCCCGGCAATCCGATCGATCCAGGGTGGTATGCGGATCCCGAGGGGATTGTGTTCGGCAATGAGTATTGGGTATTCCCTACTTATTCCGCGCCCTACGACCAGCAGACCCACTTCGATGCCTTTTCGTCGCCGGATCTGAAGAAGTGGACGAAGCACGAGAAGATCTTCGATACCGGCGATATCAAGTGGGCGAAGAGGGCGATGTGGGCGCCGTCGATCATCGAGAAGGGCGGCAAGTACTACCTCTTCTTCGCGGCGAACGACATCCAGAACGACCAGCAGGAAGGTGGCATCGGGGTGGCGGTGGCGAACAAGCCGCAGGGGCCTTACAAGGATCTCCTCGGCAAGCCGCTGATCGACAAATTTCACAACGGCGCGCAGCCGATCGATGGCTTTGTCTTTCACGATGACGATGGCAGCTACTACTTCATCTACGGTGGCTGGCGTCACTGCAACATCACCAAGCTGAAGGATGACTTCACCGGTTTCATTCCCTTCGAGGGCGGCGAGACTTTCAAGGAGATCACGCCGAAGGGCTATGTGGAGGGGCCGTTTGTTTTCAAGAAGGACGGCAAGTATTACTTCATGTGGTCCGAGGGCGGCTGGACGGGCCCGGACTACAAGGTGGCTTATGCGATTTCCGACAGCCTCATCGGCCCGCACGAGCGGATCGGCGTGGTGCTCCAGCAGGATCCGGCTGTCGGCACCGGAGCGGGGCATCACTCCGTGATCCACAACAAGAAGGATGACTCCTGGTACATCGTCTATCACCGTCACCCGCTCGGCGACAAGGACGGCAATCACCGGGTGACCTGCGTCGACAAGCTGGAATTCGACGAGAAAGGCCTTATCAAGCCGGTCAAGATGACCTTCGAAGGTGTGGCTGCGAGCCCGCTGAAGTGAATGCCTTGCGGCGTTCGCGGATCTGGAGGTAGAGGGAGAGGAAGAAAGCGAGCATCGCGATCCCGGTTGCGATGATCGCGCCTTCCGTGACGGTGGTGAGCATGACGGGGAGGAAGCTGCCCGTGGAGACGCTCGCTGCGCCCAAGTGAAGGAAGCGCGAAAGTCCGTTCACCAAAGCGGCTGAGATGTAGCCGCACCAGAAGTCGGGGGTCAGCATGAGGAACGGTGGAGCGATGACCAGCATCGCTGCTGAAAGTCCGCAGACCCAAGCCCGGAAGATCATCGCTGCGCGGAGTCCGCGGGCGAGCGGATGTTTCTCCCGATTGAGATCCGGGACCATCGCCACGATCGTAGCGAGCGCGATGATGAATAGCACGATGACCGCGAGAATCGTGACGATGGCGAATGATTGCTTGTCGAGGCGGAAGAGAGAGATGGCAATGATGAAGCTCGGCAGGGCATTCAATGGGACGTGAAGCGCCCAGAAGCGGAGCTGACGAGGAAAGTTTGCGACGAAGTCGGAGTTCATTTGGCCCGACAGTGGGGGCCGGGAGTGAGGTCCCGATGAAGGCATTGAGAAATTCCGGTCACGTTTTCATGGAGTGTGGAAGTGGCTGATGTGCGGGGATTTACGAGGGTGTGAGAAAGGGCGGATGAGGAGACTTCGGCTGAAGTGGGGCGATTGGGTCTTTAGGTGTAACGGCCCATCTAGATGTCGACGGTGGAAATTTTTTCGGGGTATTTGCCAAGGAATCCGAATTTCGCGCGCCTTGATTCAAGCGACCTCATTTGTGCGCGGACCCTTCCCGGTTTGTTAGATCATGAAGCCCCACCCCATTGTCTTGTCACTGTTGCTGACGGCTGTACTTCACGCGGCGAGCGACGTTACCATTTCCACCGCGGTCACATCCGGCGGTTCCTTCAGCGGTGCGAATCCGAATGTATTCACGCCGGTGAATGCGGCGGCAGTCGTGCAAGCGAGCGCGATCCAGACGCAGCTCAATGCGGGCACCGGAGTGACGATCGAGACTGCCAGTGCGGCCGCGGGTAGCGGTGACATCACGGTTTCCACCGCGGTGACGAAGAGCTCGGGCGCGAACACCGCGCCGATGGTCCTCAATGCGGTGCGCGATATTGCCGTCGGCTTCAATGTGACAGCGAGTGCCGGGCAGGTCCCGCTGACCTTGAATGCCGGGCGCAAGATCACGCTTGCGGGTGCGATCACGACGAACGGTGGCGGCGTGCTGTTCAATCCGGTGGAAGAGTTGTTGCTCGGAGCCAACGTGAATGCCGGTGCGGGAGCGGTGACATTGCAGAGCGGGCTTCTGCGCGGAACGATTTCCTCGCCGACGATCACGGCTTCATCCTTGTCGGTGGCATCCGGAGCATCCTTGAAGATGCCGGGGACAGTAGCGGGCGCATTGAATGTGGCTGGCATCATTTCGCCTGCGGCACCGGGCGTTGCGGGATCGTTGCAGGTGAATGGCGCGTTGGCGCTTCAGGCGGGATCCACCACGGGCATCGAGATTGGAGGCACCTCGGGTGGGAGTTGGGACAAGATCACGTCCACGGGTGCGGTGACGATTGCCGGGGGATTGCAGGTGGAGTTCGTGAACAATTTCCACGATACGATCACGACGGCCAATAGCTTTGTGATCGTTCAAGGATCCAGTATCAGCGGGACTTTCACGGGCTTGCCGAACGGCTCGCGCTACACGCTGGCGAATGACCGGGGATCGTTCCGCATCACCTACACGGCGACGACGGTGACGCTGGATGACTGGCAACCGGTGACGACGCCGCTGGCTTGGGATCCGGGCACCGCGGAGGCGGGAACGATGGTGTTTTCCAACACGAACACGCGTGGTGGGCGTCATCTTTTCAAGGTGACGACGCAGTCGAGCGATATCGGTGGCTGGCGCACGCGGCTCACGGTGACGTCGGGCGAGGCCGCGCTTTATTTCTCGAAGACGGCGTTGCCGACGACGGCGAGCAGCACCTTCAGCTCGGTGCAGACGGGCTCGGATGGCCTCGTGCTGCGCGATGATCAGTTCGGCGCGAACGAGGAGTGGAACCTGATGGTTTATGCGACGGAAGGCGCGCAGTGGTCGCTGGTGAGCGGCAAGCCTTACGTTCAAGATCTTGGCGCGCTGCCGTTTATCGATTCGAATGGCAATGGTGTCTACGATATCGGTGAAGCAGTAGCTTCGCAGAACGCGCCGTCGACGCCGATGCCTCCGGAGGGGATTCGCTTTTACAAGACGGTGGTGCCGAATGGCACGCCGGCGTGGAGCCTGTGGCTTGGAGGCAGCACGCGGGAGATCGCGCTGCGTTCGAACAAGCTGCCGTTTCACAATACCACGAGCAACTACACGAAGAAGCAGGCGGGCCGGATGTTGATGGTGCCGCCGACGCTCGGGGTGGGGAGCAGCACGTGGTATTCGAGTGTGGTTGCGCCGCAGGGCGAGGAGATTGGGTTGGATTCGCGGATACAGTTTGTGAACGACCTAGCCTACAACGGCACGGTTTTGAATGTGGCGGTGAGTGGTCCGCTGTATCGCGTCTATCGGGTGCAGGTGCCGGTGGATCAGATTGCGTGGGACATCAATGTGACCGCACAGGCTGGCAATCCGGACGTTGCGGTGCGCAAGGGGAGTGTGCCGGGGGAGTTCGACAATGAGGCCTTCTCCGCTACGCCGGGGAACGCGACGGAAGGGATCACGCTGGTGCCGAATTACCTCACCGACGGGACGTGGTACATCACGAGCTGGAGTGATGCACCGTATACCTTCACGCTGAAGAATGGCGACCCGGTGATCACGCCGATTTCCTTCACGGACACGAAGGTCAATGACCAGCCGAGCCGCTCCGGATGGCGCTTCTATGCGCTGACTGACATTCCTTCGCAGGTGGGGGCGTTGGGTTGGGAGCTGGAACTCAGCAACCAGGTGGCGGGCACGCAGCTCGCGCTGCGCCGCAACAAGGTGCCGAGCCGTTGGCAGAAGCGCACCGATGGCTCGGTGTCCGACACGAATGCGACCTACATGGATGACTCGAGCACGAATGGCTTCATCCAGCGCATGAATCATCAGGCGGACGTGTGGTATGTCGGCGTCTTTCTTCCACAGCAGCCGCTGGGCGCCTTCACGCTGGACGTGCATCCGATCACACCGGCGACGATTTCTTTCCAAAGCACCACCACGGTGACGGCGATCCCGTCGCAGAAGTGGCGCTACTATCGCATGGACATCGGCAGCGGGATGCTGGGATGGGACGTGCGCCTCGCGAACTTGACCGGTGGACTCTGCACGATGGTGGTGCGACGAGATCAGCTGCCTCAGACGACGGGTACCAACAATGGGGCGAGCACTCCCTGGTCGCCTTCTTCCGATACCTCGTGGGGGAGCGGCTACCAGTGGGAAGGTGGCAAGGATTGGAGTGGCCGCACTTACGATGTGACGACCACTCCGCGGCGGGACATGAACGACCGGATCGTGGCTGCAGCCGGACGGCCACTGGTGCCGGGAACGTACTACATCGGCATCCGCAACGATAGCTCTGGTGCGAGCGCGCAGCCGTCCAGCATGACCTTGGAGAGCCGGGGTATTGGTGACGGGTTGGACATTCCGGTGGGAACGATGGGTTTCTCCACGGGTAGCAGCGTCTCCATTAACAATCTCGCGGCGCGTGAAGCGGCTTACTACAAGGTTAGTATTCCGGACAACACGACGAGCTGGGAATTCACGCTGGATCAAAGCGTGGGAGAGTCGGCGGTGGTGATGCGCCGGGGTGCGATTCCGGACTTCAATGCGGTCTACAACGGGGATGTGCAGAACGTCTCGAACACCGCGAGCCGCCAGGTGAAGATGCAGCGTACGGGGAGCGAGCGTTATTTGATGCTGCCCTTGAACAACGAGGTGGCTATCACTCCCGGTGACTATTACATCGGTGTCTTCAGCGAAGGGCTCAATCCGCCGAATTCCGATGTGATTGGCAGCGGGCCTTCGAGCGCGACGCTGACGAGCCGGGGACCGCTGGCGGTTCAGAATCTCGGCGCGGCGAGCGCTGCTGGGATCGTGCAGCCGGTCAGCCTGAGCGGTCTGCAGGTGAAGGCCTATCAATTCACGGTGCCGGTGGGGACCGCTGCGCTGGAGGTGCGGATGGACAACAAGGTGGGCAATCCGCTGGTGGCCGTGATTTCCGGTATGAAGATCCCGCAGCCGGATGGCGTGCAAGACTATGGCGTGACGGGTGGCCAAACGACGGGACCGGTGGGGGGGATGAATCGCGACACGCTTACGAATCTGAGCACCTATCCGAATCCCGTGCCGGGGGTTTATACGCTGACGGTGCGTGCCGATGAGGTGAGTGGGACTTTCCCTGATGCGAGTGCGGATTTGGTGATCACGGCGAATGCGCCGGTGCCGCTGGCGTTCAATGGCACGGCGAACGTGACCAGCCAACCCGCCACCGCGTGGCGCTATTTCCAAGTGACGGTGCCAGATGGGATCATGGCGTGGGACATTCGCCTGACGAACATCACGAGCGGCAATCCGCAGATGGTGATCCGTCGTGATCAGACGCCTTCGTCGGTGGGGACTAACAACGGGGTGAGCTCGCCTTGGAGTCCTTCGAGCGACACCTCATGGTCGAGCGGCTATCAGTGGGCGGGTGGCAGCGATTGGACGGGACGAACTCACAACCTGTTGGGCGGTTCGCAGCGACCTATCGGGAATCGTGTGTTCGCAGCGATGGGCCGGCCATTGGTGGCGGGCACCTACATCGTGGGGATCCTGAATCAAGGGACGGATCCGGTGACCGGGACGGGCAATACGCCTGCGAACTACAGCATCGAGAGCCGTGGCGTGGGCGTGGGCCAGCCGGTGACGGTGGGTGAGATTCCCTTTGCTGCGGGCAGCAACGTCACGGTGACCGACCAGCCCCGGCGTGAAGCCGCTTTTTTCAAGATCACTGTGCCTGCGAATACGCCGCGCTGGGAATTCAATCTCAGTCCGACGGCGGGTGAGGCGATGATGGTGGTGCGCCGTGGATACCTGCCGGACTTCAATGCAGTCGAGACGGGGAGCATGCAGGACAACAGCAGCAGCCGCGAGGTGAAGATCCAGCGAGCGGGCATGGAGCGCTACCTGCTGCTGCCGGAGAACAACCAGGATTTCATTGTGGCTGGCGACTACTATGTCGCGGTGGTGGCGGAAGGAGTGAATCCTCCGGCTTCCCATGTCGTGGGCACGGGCAGCAGCAGTGCGGTCTTCACCATCCAGCCGCCGATGCCGGTGAAGGATCTGGGCACGGTGAGCACCAGCGGCATCACGCAGGTGGTTTCACTGGCGGCAGCTGAAGTGAAGGCCTTCCAGTTCACGGTGCCGGTGGGGACGGTGAGCATGGAGATCGGCTTGGAGAACAAGGTGGGCAATCCGGTGATGGCGTTCATTTCCGGGACTCGCATCCCACAGCCGGATAGCTCGGCGCAGGACTATGGCGTGAGCAGTGGGCAGACTGCGGCGCCTGCGGGTGGTGGTCTGAGCCGTCAGTATGGCACTGGGTTGCTGACCTTCACGAGCCCTCCGGCGGGCGTCTATACCGCGACGGTGCGTGCGGATGATGTGGCGAATCCGGCGAGCGCGAACTTCGTGATCCGCGCGAATGCGCCGCAGGATCTTCCGCTTGGCGGGGGAAGCACAGTGGTGACGAATCACGGGCCGAACTCGTGGAAATACTTCCGCGTGGATGTTCCTGCCGGGGTCGCGGGTTGGGATTTGCGAGTGAAGGACATCACCGGTGGTGATGTGAGCTGGGCGATCCGCCGGGATCAGATTCCCGCTGCCATTGGCACAAGCAATGGGGTCAGCACGCCGTGGACTCCGTCGGCCTCGGCGACGTGGCCGAGCGGGTATCAGTGGGCTGCGGACAAGGATTGGACCGCCCGGAACTACGACACTACCGCTTCGGCCAAGCGTGAGGTGAATGACCGGCTGGTGATGGCGATGGGGCGTCCACTAGAGGCGGGCACTTATTTCATCGGCATTCTGAATGGCGGCTCCGATCCGATTGGCGGAGGCAGCAACCAAATGTCGTCCTACACGATCGAAAGCCGCTTCATCGGGGCGGGGCAGGCGATTCCAGTTGGAACGCTCGGCTTTGCGGCGGGTAGCAGCGCGGCGGTGAACAATCTCGTGCCACGCGAAGCTGCCTACTATAAGGTTAGTATTCCGGACAATGTTCCGAGCTGGGAGTTCACCTTGGCGCCGAGTGCGGGCGAGATGATGGTGGCGGCACGCCAGGGGTTCATTCCGGACTTCAATGCCGCCCCTGGAGGCAATGTTCAGGATCCGACCTCAAGCCGACAGGTGAAGGTCCAGAAGGCCGGTGGCGAGCGTTACCTCCTGCTGCCGCCGAACAATGAGGACAAGATCGTGGCCGGTGACTACTACCTTGCGGTGGTGTCGGAAGGGGTGAATCCGCCGAATGCCAGCACGATCGGGAGCGGCACCAGCAGCGGCACGCTGGCCAGCAATGGTTCGCCCGCGGTGACGCAGCTTGGCACGGCGTCGCTCACGCCGATCAATCGGGCCGTGAGCTTGGCCGGGGCGCAGGTGAAGGGTTATCAATTCACCGTGCCGGAGGGCGTGGTGAGCCTGGAGCTCCAGCTGAACAATCGCACGGGCAATCCGCGGATGGCGCTGATTTCGGGCAGCCGTCTGCCTTTCCCGGACACGACGGTGAATGAATTCGCGACGGGTGGTGGGCAGTCATCGACTCCGGTTGGCGGCGTGGCCCGTGTGATCGCGGACAGCCTGATCACGGTGCCGAATCCGCCGGCTGGAACGTATAGCCTGACGGTCCGCGCGGATGACTTGAGCAGTGCTTATCCGGATGCGACGGGTGATCTGGTGATTGTTGCGCGGCCGCGGACAGCGCTGAATTTCGCTGCCAGCCAGAATGGCAATGGTCTTTCGAATGCCGATACCAAGCAGTTGGCGGATGGGCAGAAGCAGTTCTACGAGGTGGCGGTTCCGGCCACGCTTTCGAACCAGCCGGTGCTGGGATGGATCCTGAAGGTGAATCATTCTTCAGGCGACACGACGCTGAAGATTTACAAGACCTGGGGCAATCCTGCCACGGGTATCCAGATCACGGGAAATACGGCGCTCATAGTGCCTCCATTCCTCACCTTCAATGAGACGTGGTTCGTGGAAGTGACGGCGACGGGCCTGACGAATTACACGCTGACGAGCCAGCCGGTAACGCTGGAGCGGCCGGTGTGGCAGATGCCGCTGGGTCACAACTTTACTTTCGGAGATAGCGGCAACGATAGCGCGGGTAATCCGCTGCCGGGTGACCGGGGTGTGGATATCGGCCAGGATGATTGGCATATTTATGCGATCGATGTGCCGCAGGGGAACTCGGGTCTGCTGCGCACGGAGCTGCGCGCGATCAACGGCAATCCGGATCTCTACATCCGCGAGGATGGGGTGCCGACGACCGATCATGATGCCAATGGGGGAGACCTCGGCGGTGCCTCGCTGGTGAACCGCGAGATGAAGGACACGGGATCGGAATATGGCAACTGGGTGCCGGTCGATGGTCGTGCGGAGCGTCAGCTCCGTCCGGGGCGCTGGTATCTGGGTGTGAAGGCGAGTGGGGGCAGCAACGCGCGGTATCGCCTGTTGGTTTCGACTGGCAATGTCACGGACCTCGACCTGACGAATGCGAGCGTGAACAACCAGACGCTGATCGGGCGTGACTGGCGCTACTACCGTTTCACGGTGCCGGTGGATGCGCCGGCGGCGTGGAACCTGGGCTTCACCCAGCAGGTGGGCGATGTGGTGATGTGGGTGCGCGATACGGTGCCTTCGGGACAGAACACGGGCACGAGTTCGGCGAATACTTCCATTGAGAGTTGGGTGGACGACAACAAGAACCAGGGGCCGTATCTGGCGGGTGGCTATGATGCACCCCAGGTGTATGCATTCAATACGGCGCCGCTGCGTCCGGGGCACACGTACTATGCGGGCTTCCGTGCGAACAGTGATGCGACCTTCAGCGTGACCAGCACGACGACGGGCAGTTTTCCTGCTGCGATTCCGGTGAGCTTCTACAATGGCGTGATCGACACCAACCTGCCGGCGGGTGGCAGTGCGCTCTACAAGATCGCGGCGCCTGCCGAGGGCACGCGATTGAAGTGGACGGCGACGCATCCGGCGACGGTGCAGATTCGGGTGGAGCAGGGGACTATCCCGGCTTTCATCGGTAATCAGCACTCCAACAGCACCACGGCGAACAGCAGCTTGAACCAGGCGCTAACCCCGACGGGTTGGCCTTGGCAGTCGGCGCAGACTTACTATGTGCGCATCGTCAACAATGGAGCCTCGCCTGCCAGCGTGCTGGTGAATGTTGCCGGTGTGAATGCTGGCACGGAGGACGAGGATGCTGACGGCCTGCCCGATGTGTGGGAGCGGCAGTACTTCAATAGCCTCACGCACAACGGCGCGGCGGATCCGGATGGCGATGGCGTGGCGAACTCGGTGGAGTTCACCGATGGCACTAATCCGAATGACATCAATTCGGCGAAGTATTTCCTCACCGTGAATGCGAATTTCGGCACGGTGGTGAAATCGCCTGACCTGCCGAAGTATGATCGCGGCACGAATGTCACGCTGACGGCGACGCCGAATGTCGGGCTGATCTTCACCGGTTGGTCGGTGGGTGCGACGGGCACGGTGAATCCGCTGCCATTCGCGATCACGGCGAACAAGAACATCACGGCTAACTTCGGGGTGAGCTTGCCGGTGGCGCTGGATAGCCCGCTGACATTCACCACTGGCGGCGATGGTCTCTGGATGGGGCAGAAGGTCACGAGCCTGGATGGTGAGGACGCGGCGCAGAGCGCGCCGATCGGGCATAGCCAACAGGCTTGGATGGAAACGACCGTGAGCGGTCCCGGTGAGATGGCCTTCGCGTGGAAGGTGTCCTCGCAGGGCGGAGACTACCTTGAGTTCTACGTCGATGGAGTGCTGAGAGCCGGGCGCATCACGGGTGAGGTGGATTGGCAGATCAAGTCCTATGCGATCGATCCCGGCCAACACGTCGTGCGCTGGCGCTATGTGAAGAATGGCAGCGGCACCGCGGGTTCGGATGCCGCGTGGGTGGATGGGGTCAATTGGATCCCGGCGGGCGGGTATAACCAGTGGGTGTCCGATCACTTCACCGAGCAGGAGATCGGTGATCCGGCGATCGTAGGACAAGATGCGGATCCGGATGGGGATGGCATGGTGAATGTGATCGAGTATGCCTTCGGTTCCGAGCCGCGTGAGGGGGACCCGGATCTGGACCTCGCGCGGGTGACGCCGGAAGTTGTGGAGATTGGAGGAAAGAAACGCCTGCGCCTGCGGTTCACCCTGCCGGAGTTCATTCCCGCGGATGTGCTCTATGAAGTGGAGGTCACGAATGATCTCGGAGGATGGACCGTGATCGCCGACCAATCCGGAGTGCCCGGATGGAATGGAGCGGCCAGCAGTAGCATCGGTGATCCTGTCAATGGGCGCTGTGAACACATCATCACCGATGATGCGACGCTGGCACCGACGACAAGGCGTTTTGGCCGGGTGAAGGTGACGATCCCTTAGGCCTGGATTGCCTGCTCTGGAATGCAGTGTTGAGCCCGCTTTTCGTGCGCTAGAAGGCACCTGGGGAGGATGTCTTGGATGTGCGAGGAGAGCGGGCTCCACCCTTTGTTCGGAGAGCTATCAAGGATGAGGGAAGAGAGAGAGGGACGGCTTGTCATCGAGTGGCGTGATGACCAGACTCGGAGATGGAGAGAGAGCAGTCGCGGATTGCCGGAGTCATCGTCCTCTTGATCGTGCTGATGATCGCGGGGTGGTGGTTTGCCCGGTCCGGATCATCTGGTGGCGGTGTGACGGCTGGAAATATCATGGTGCTCAACGCCCCGATTGCCACGGTCTCGCTCGGTGATGGCTCGCGGATCGACATCTATGGATTGGCCGAAAGCGAGTGGGTGGAAGGGGTGATGGCAAAGCCTCGGGGGAGCTGGAACATGGAGTCCACCGGGGGGAGCACGTCCGTAGATGGCGATCTGACGATCAAGCGCTTCACGATGGGCGGGAAGCTCGCGGGGGTGTGTTATCAGCCGGGGGAGGGGCGTTTGGTAATGCCGCTGCGTCACGTGACGGGGTCGGGCAAGGTCGAGTCGCCGGCGGCGATGACGCCGGGTGATCTGGTCATTCGTCTCTCTGATGGCGGTGGCTTGTGGCTCGATGGCAGTGGTCCTGTGGGAGCCGATGATGATCCGCAGGAACGAGGGATCGTGTCGTTCGCGGGTTGGCCGCGGAGTGGGAAGGAACTGGTTTTTCAGGCGGTGCAGAAGGGACGAGCGCCGGTGGAATTCCGGATGCCGAATCCGACTGCGGGCAGTGCGGCAGCGTCTTGGGCTGCGGCTCCCTTGCCGCAGGTGAGGACCGGCAAGCATTGGGAAGTGCGCTTGGTGAAGGCGCGGGAGATGACGATGGCCGGCGACGGCAAGGGTGTGATCGGGGACTTCGAGTTCAGCAGCGACTTGCCTGAGGTCGGGGATTCGCGGCCGGTAGTTGGTTTCGATGCGGGAGTGCTCGGGGCCTTGGGCACCCGCAGCATGGTCCTACCCCACAAACTTTATGTTGCCCGTTCCGAGCTGGCCTATCCGATGCCGCCGGACGAAAGCTGCTTCAAATTTCTCTATCGAATCCGTTACGAGGGACACTTCCCGTACCCCAAGGGCGGGATTCCGATTCTTGCGGAGGGAACGGTATCGGCGGACGGGAAGAGCATCGAGCTCTCCGCCCAAAACGCACGGAGGGGGATCAAGTCGATGGATGTCGGCCCTGTTGGAGCGGCGGCGGATTCGTGGTATCCGGCGTCGCACGAGTTCGACATTTCATTCAAGGGCACCTGGGCGGATGCTGCGGAAAAGAGCGCCTCGGAGGCTGCGATCGGGCCATGGGGCCGATGGACTCCGGTGGTCTTTCTCGACGATGCGGAACATTCCTCGGGGATGGTTCAGTTCAAGGGCTCGGGAGAATCCTCGCCGGGGAGTAGCACTGATTTCACCTGGAAGGGAAGTTGGAGGGGTGAACTGAAACCGGGGATGAAGGTTGAGATCGGGCTGATGGCGAAGTGGCCGGATGAGGTGCTGGAGTTCGTGGTGGACCGGGCCGCGCTTTCGCCAAAGTAGGGGGCCAGTCGTTTGGTGTCGGATCTCTTGCAGCGGGCGGTGCGCTTGCTAGAAATGTGCATGCGCATTCTCGTCCGCGATTTGCTCCGTTCGACTGATCCTTCCGACTCGATCCATGCCGCGGGGTGGGTGAGGACGCGGCGGGATTCGAAGGCGTTCTCGTTCCTGGAGATCAATGACGGGTCTTGTGCGGGGAATTTGCAGATCATCGCGGATGTGGGGATTCCGGGGTCGGAGCACTTGGCGAAGATGAGCACGGGGGCCTCGGTGGCGGTGGAGGGGAAGCTGGTGGCGTCGCAGGGGGGCAACCAGGCTTGGGAGGTGCAGGCGACTTCGATCCGTCTGTTAGGCGAGGCGCCGGATGATTTCCCGCTGCAGAAGAAGGGGCACTCGCAGGAGTTCCTGCGGAGCATCGCGCACTTGCGGCCGCGGACGAATCTTTATGGGGCGATGTTCCGGATCCGGAGCCGGATGAGCCAGGCGGTGCACCGGTTTTTCCAGGAGCGCTCGTTCTACTACGTCCACACGCCGATCATCACGGCGAGCGACTGTGAGGGAGCGGGGGAAATGTTCCGGGTGACGACGCTGGATCCGGTGAGCGGGGCGAAGCAGAAGTTCAAGGAGGATTTCTTCGGCAAGGCGGCGCATCTCACCGTGTCGGGCCAGTTGGAAGGTGAGCTGTTCGCGACGGCGCTGGGGAACATCTATACGTTCGGGCCGACGTTCCGCGCGGAGAATTCGAATACCTCGCGGCATGCGGCGGAGTTCTGGATGATCGAGCCGGAGATGGCGTTCTGTGATTTGCAGGGGGACATGGATCTAGCGGAGGCGATGGTAAGGTATCTTGTTAGAGAGGCGCTGGAAGGACAGGACGGCGACCTGGCGATCTTCGAGAAGTTCGTGGACAAGGGCCTGCGCGAGCGGCTGGAGTTCGTGGCGAACCATCCGTTCGAGCGCGTCTCCTATACGGAAGCGGTGGAGATCCTGAAGAAGTCCGGCAAGAGCTTCGAGTATCCGGTGGAGTATGGCTTGAACTTGCAGAGCGAGCACGAGCGCTGGCTAACAGAAGAGTATTTCAAGAAGCCGACGACGGTCTTCAACTACCCGAAGGAGATCAAACCGTTCTACATGCGTCTCAATGAGGACGACAAGACGGTGACGGCGATGGACCTGTTAGTGCCGGGGATCGGCGAGATCGTCGGTGGCAGCCAGCGTGAGGAGCGGCTGGATGTGCTGCTCGCGAACATGGAGCGGCATGGCCTGAGCGTGGAGGACTACTCGTGGTACGTGGACACGCGGAAGTACGGGACGGTGCCGCACGCGGGCTTCGGGATGGGCTTCGAGCGGATGCTGATGTTCGTGACCGGCATGCAGAATATCCGTGACGTGATTCCCTTCGCGAGGACGCCGGGGCACTGCGAGTTTTGAGGGACGGAGGGGTAAAAAGCGTTTTTCTGTCACAGAAATGAAAGCCACGAGGATCGTGGATGGTCATTTTTGTCCACTGGGGGAGGATCTGAGGTTGGATTTAGCGGGGTGATTTCATCCGGCCTGAGGATTTTTGCACAATTGAGGGGGTGGGTGTAGGGGTTTTAATGCCAAATCTGTATGGCAAATCGCTTACGATTGTTGGAGTGGCGCGGAATTTTTTCGCCCATCACCCAATTGTGGAGTTGTCAGACAGGTTTTCATGTGTATTTACATCTGAAAACCCACGCTGCGTAAAACCCATGAAGAATCCGCGTGCAGGCGCATCCCTGCTTCCCATTCCCTGGCGCAAGCCCCGTGGCTTCGCCCTCGTCATCTCGCTCTCGCTGATGGTCCTGCTGACCGTGCTGGCCGTGGGCCTGCTCGGTCTTTCCAGCCTCTCGCTGCGGACCTCGACGCGTGAGACGGATCTGGCCGAAGCGCGTGCGAACGCGCGGATGTCGCTGGAGCTGGCGATTGCCCAGCTCCAGAAGCACACCGGTCCGGACCAGCGGGTGACGATGACTGCGGATCAGTTGAGCTCGGGCAGTGGAGAGGAAACTGCCGCCGGGTCCGGCAAGAGCCACTGGACGGGGGTTTACAATTCGTGGGGTTCCACCGCGACTGCGCGACCGACGCCGCAGTTCCGGTCGTGGCTGGTTTCGGGTGAGTACGATGATGTGAAGGAGGTCGACACGGCCAAGGGCAGCGTCGGCAAGGACGATGTGGAATTGGTGGGGACCGGGACCGTGGGAGATAGCACCAACGGGTCCGTCCGGGTGCCTGCCCTGCGGGTGAGTTCCTCTTCGGGCGGCAGTGCGCGCTTGGGATGGTGGACTGGTGACCAGGGGACCAAGGCCGCAATGGCCACGCCGCCGGTTTCCGAGGACGCCTCGATTGCGGCGACCCGCTCGACGCTGCACGGAGCACCGCGGAATGCGGTGGAATTCGCTTCCGACGGCACCAAGAAGCCTTTCGCCAAGCTGGATCTGAAGGATCCCAAGGTGGCGATGATGACGGATTGGCAGCAGTCCGGGTTCCTCGCGTCGGATCCCCATGCTCCGCGCGGTCTCTTCCACGACATCGCGCCTTTCTCGACTGGCCTGCTGACGAACCAGCGCAGCGGTGGCTTCCGCAAGGATCTCTCGATGAGGCTCGAGCTGCCCGCTACCACCGCGAGCAGCCGTCTCGCCACCACCAACGCGGCCAACGTCCTCTACAAGGTCGGTTCGGAGAATGGCATCAACCTCTATGAGCTGTGGTGCTACTACAACCTCTGCAAGGAACTGAAGACCAGCGGCAGCTTCAAGTATACCAGCGGTGGCACCCTGACCGGCAGCACCACCACTCCCTACCTCACGCTCGACAGCGGCGCGGCAGCCTGTGCGGCGGACGACGAGTTCCACTACAAGATGCCGGTTGTCGTCAGCTCACAGATGATCCTTTCGCTGATGACCGTGGGCGCGACCAATGCAGCGGGCCAGGCTGAAAACCAGCTCCAGATCGTGGCGGATCCCCTTATCACCTTGTGGAATCCACTTGATGTGCCGGTGGTGATCCCGACCTCGTCCTTCTTCACGATGAAGTACTTCGGGATTCCCTACGATCTCATCGTCACTGTCGGGACGCAGACCTATACGTGTCCCATCATCCAGTCGTTCTCCGACAGCGACAGCAATTACCTTTCGGTGAATGCAGGAGAGACCCAGCAGCTGGTTTTCAAGCCGGGCGAGGTGATCAAGCTGTCCCAGGAAACCACCACGCTCACCCAGGGCAAGGTCACTCACCAGCTGAAGCTCAAGGCGGGATTCAACCCCGCCAAGGGGCTGCGCTACCCGCTGAAAGCCAAGACGGGTGCGACCGACGCCTCCGGGAAGGATGTGCTGATGACCATCAACGTCCCGTCCGGTTCCACGGTCAAATACCGCGCCAAGGCCAATACGCTCACCGCGGGCACCGCCAATGGCAGCGGCAGTGTGCCCAAGGGCTGGACTGACCATTCCCGGCACTTCTCGACCACGCACAACGAACTCTACATCGGCTACGATCGGAAGGAAGATGGTCCGAGCCTAGGCTATGGCGGCCTGTATGTGGACTTCGACTACGGCAACAAGCGGATCAAGCCGAGCGATGCGCCGCGGCAGAAGACGGACCCGGGAACCAAGCCGACCAATCAGCGGCTGAATGCCACGCAGCGTCCCGAGGTCTTCAAGGAGATCACCGAGGCGATGGGCCGTCCGCTGGCTGCAGGAGCGCTCACCAGCAAGGCGCCGATCATGATGATCTCGTACAATGCCAAGACCGAGGCCAGTACCGATCCGGCGGCGCGCACCCGCTATCTCAGCCGCTTCAATCCTCGCGCCCATCACACCGATTTCTACGACCTGAGCCAGAAGGAGCGCGACATGCTGCCCTACGAATTCGTGGTGGAGCCGCTGCTTGGATGGAAAAACCGCTTCCTGGATTCCAGTGACGGTGTCCACGGGTTCTTCGGCGGTGGTCTGAACCAAGACACCGGCAGCCCCTTTGTGACCACCCACTCGATCCCGAGGGAGCCGGCCGTTTCGCTGGCCGCCTTGCAGCATTCCTGCGCCAATGGCTTCGAGATCCTCAAGCCGAAGGACGGCTACGCGTCCCTCAGCGCCCGGGAGCCGATGCTGCCGCAGATCTCCCACGCGATCGGCAACTCGATGGCTCCATCAGTGCTGGCACCAGGCCAGACCGAAAGCTCGCTCACCGGCGGACGTCCGCTGGCCGACCACTCCTACCTGGCGAATCTCAACCTGTGGGATGATTGGTTCTTCTCCGGGATTTCGCCGCAGGATCGGGCCACCTACACTACCAAGAAGCGCAACCAGCGCCAGGTGGCCCAGGAATTCCTCGAAAGCACCGCGAAGCTGCCGACGGTGCGCTATCTGCCGGAGACCGGTGGTGCCGAGGTCAATGGTCTGCTGACCAAGCTTTTCTCCGGCTCTACCCCCACTGAAACGGCAATCCAGCTGGCAGCCTCGCTGATCCGGGTGGATGGCATGTTCAACGTAAATTCCACCTCGGTAGAAGCGTGGAAGGCCTTGCTGGGTGGTCTAAAGGGTCGCGGCATCGTGGTCCGCACCCAGGATGGCAAGGAGTCCGTCTCGGGTGCCGATGAAAACGGGATTCCGGTGACCGGCCTGTTTTCGCCGACGTCCGAGATCGCGGATCCGAAAGGCGACGCCGCCAACCTGGCCGATAGCAAGCAGTGGAATGGTCGCCGGGTGCTCACCGAAGGGGAGATCGAGCAACTCGCCAAGGCGATCGTGAAGGAAGTCCGCAAGCGCGGCCCGTTCCTTTCGCTCTCCGATTTTGTGAACCGCCGTCCGGGAAGCGACAAGGCGCTGGCCCGTGCCGGTGCGATCCAGAGTGCGCTGGACTCGAACGACGTGGACATCAACTCCGGTTGGAAAGAAGGCAACCGCGGCATGTCGACGACGGTCACGTCACGCTTTGCTTTCCCGGAAGCCGAGCAAGGTACTGCGGGCTACGGGATGCCGGGAATCGTCAAGCAAGCCGATATCCTGACGCCGATCGCGCCGATCCTGTCTGCCCGCTCCGACAGCTTCATCATTCGTGCCTATGGCGAGAGCGTGGACAAGGATGGCAAGGTGCTGGCCCGGGCGTGGTGCGAAGCGACCGTGGAGCGCAGCAGGGACTTCGTGAGTTCTGCCGATGCCCCCGAGGCTACCATCGCCAGCCTGAAGGCAATCAACAAGAGCTTCGGCCGCCGCTACGAAATGACGGCATTCCGCTGGCTTCACCCGGACGAAGTTTGATAACCCGTTTCCATGATGCGTCTCGTAACCCTATTCGCCCTGCTGTTCGCTGCCGTGGCTCCGGCCCAGGAGTCCTCCAAAGGCGGCGATGTCAAAGTCCGCTTCCTGGCCGAACGCGCGCCCGCCGATCTCGGCCAAGTGGTGATGGCCACGGCGGAAGCGAAGTCCTCGCCCTTCGACCTGCCGGTCAACTTCGTCTCCGAACCGCAGGCGGCGCCTGCCCGGGCCTTCAGCCTGAAGCAGGCGACGGGCAAGGCCGTCTCGCTCGCCACGGTGACCCTGCCTGCGGAGGGCAAGGAATTCGTGGTGCTGCTGTTCCCCGCCGCGACCGGCTACAGTGCGGTCGTGATGCCCGCCAGTGATCCATCGTTCGGAGCTGGCGACGTCTACTTCTACAATCACGCCGACAAGCCGATCGTGGGCTACGTGGGCACCGCGACCTTCATCCTGCCGCCTGGCAATGGCAAATCGCTGAAGCCGAAGGGCGCGAAGGGCGAGGATGAGATCAAGTACTACGACGTGGGCTTCGGCGTCCGTGAGAAGGAAGGCGACCGCGCGCTGAGCACGACCCGCTGGCCGCTGGAGCCAAAGAACCGCTCGTATGTTTTCTTCTTCATCAATCCGACGACCAAGCGGCTCGATTTCCGGGCGGTGGAGGAATTCGTGGATCCGGAGAAGAAGCCGGGGGCTTGATTCGCCCACTGCGGCCTTCTGCTGCAAACCATCATTTCATTTCAGAGCCGGACGGGAAACCGTCTGGCTTTTCTTTTGTGGAAGGGTGCGTTCGTGGCTTTGTAGCGGATGCGACTTCGTCGTTTTGGTTTTGGCTGGGGTAGGATTGCAGGAGCGGCTCAAGCGGTGATGGCGTTCCTCGGAGGAATCGGGCGGGATGAATCCCGCGGTCCCGGTAAAAGAAAAGCCGGACGGTTTCCCGTCCGGCTTTTGAATTTGGCGAATGGCTTGCGGCTTTGGGGCCGCGGCCATCTTAGTAGTCGCCCATGCCGTGGTCGTGGCCGTGGCCACCGCCGCCGGCGGGCTTCTCTTCCTTGATCTCGGTGATGAGCGCCTCAGTGGTGAGGAGCAGGCCGGCGATCGAGGCAGCGTTCTGCAGGGCGGAACGGGTCACCTTGGTCGGGTCGACAACGCCGGAGGCGATGAGGTCCTCATACTTGTCGGTGGCGACGTTGTAGCCGTGGCCTTCCTTGTTGGTCTTGACGTTCTCGACGATGAGAGCGCCTTCGCGGCCGGCATTGGCGGCGAGCTGGCGGAGCGGGGCTTCGATGGCGCGAGCCACGATGCCGGCACCGGTCTTCTCGTCACCGGCGAGGCCGAGGTCACCCACGGCGGCCTGGGCGCGGATCAGGGCGGTACCACCGCCTGCGACGATGCCTTCTTCCACCGCAGCGCGGGTGGCGTGCAGGGCGTCTTCCACGCGGGCCTTCTTTTCCTTCATCTCGGTCTCGGTGGCAGCACCGACGTTGATGACGGCGACGCCGCCGGCGAGCTTGGCGAGGCGCTCCTGGAGCTTCTCGCGGTCGTAGTCGCTGGTGGTGTCTTCGATCTGGCGGCGGATCTGATTGACGCGGCCGGTGATGCTTTCGCTGGTGCCGGCACCTTCAACGATGGTGGTGGCTTCCTTCGAGATGGTGATGCGCTTGGCGGTGCCGAGGTCGGCGAGCTCGACGGACTCGAGCTTGATGCCGAGGTCTTCGGTGATGACCTTGCCGCCGGTGAGGATGGCGAGGTCTTCGAGCATGGCCTTGCGGCGGTCGCCGAAGCCAGGAGCCTTGACGGCAGCGATGTTGAGGATGCCGCGGAGCTTGTTCACCACGAGGGTGGCAAGGGCTTCACCTTCGACGTCTTCGGCGATGATGAGGAGCGGGCGGCCGGTCTTGGCGACCTTCTCGAGGAGAGGAAGCATGTCCTTGAGGGACGAGATCTTCTTCTCGTTGATGAGGAGGTAAGCGTTATCGAGCACGACTTCCATGCTCTCCGCATCGGTCACGAAGTAGGGGCTGAGGTAGCCCTTGTCGAACTGCATGCCTTCGACCACGTCGAGGGTGGTCTCGATGCCCTTGGCTTCTTCCACGGTGATGGTGCCGTCCTTGCCGACCTTGTCCATGGCATCGGCGATGATGTTGCCGATGGTGGTGTCCCAGTTGGCGGAGACGGTGGCGACCTGGGCGATTTCCTTGGTGTCGTTGACTTCCTTGGAGATGACCTTGAGCTGGGCGACGATGGCCTCGGTGGCCTTCATGATGCCGCGCTGCAGGCTGATCGGGTTGGCACCGGCGGTGACGTTGCGGAGGCCTTCCTTGTAGATGGCTTCGGCAAGCACGGTGGCGGTGGTGGTGCCGTCACCGGCGATGTCGGAGGTGCGGCTGGAGACTTCGCGGATCAGCTGGGCGCCCATGTTTTCATAGGGGCACTCAAGCTCGATCTCCTTGGCGACGGAGACACCGTCCTTGGTGATAGTCGGGGAGCCGAACTTCTTGTCGAGGATGACATTGCGACCGGCAGGTCCGAGGGTTGCCTTGACGGCGCGGGCGAGCTTCTCGACACCGCGCAGAAGGGCCTGGCGGGCGGATTCGTCGAATTGGAGTTGTTTGGCCATGGTGTGGTTGAAAGTAGAAAGTTGAGTTCTGGGAGCGGGATCAGGCGACGATGCCAAGGATGTCGGACTCGGAAATGATCAGCACTTCCTGGCCGTCGACTTTGACTTCGGTGCCGCCGTACTTGGAGATAAGGACCTTGTCGCCCACCTTCACGGTGAACTCGATGGTCTTGCCATCTTCATCCTTGCCGCCGGTGCCGAGGCTGAGGACTTCCGCTTCCTGCGGCTTTTCCTTGGCGGTGTCAGGCAGCACGATGCCGCCGGCGGAGATCGCTTCGGCGTCGATGCGCTTCACGAGCACGCGTTGACCGAGTGGTTTGATGGTAGCCATGTGTTCTTTGGTTTGGTTTCGGTTGGTTGGAATGCCGGACCGTGTGGGTGGCCCGGAAAGGGGTAGAAAAAATCGAAAAGGGCTTGTTGCGGAGACGCGTGATTGACGCCCGGAAGACCGGGCGTCAATCACGCGGGAATTGGTTATTTATCGACGACTTCGGCTTCCACGACCTTGCCCTTGGCTTGGCGGGGTTCGGATGGGCCGGACTCGGGGGACTCGACGTCCACGTCAGGTGCCGGACCGGCTCCACCACCGGCAGCGGCTTGGGCTTGCTGGGCGGCGTTGTAGAGGTCCTGGAGTGCGCTTTCGAGAGCGGAGACGCTGCTCTTGATGGCGTCGATGTTGTCGCTCTTGAGCGCGTCCTTCACGGCATCGACCTTGGCCTGGATGCCGGACTTGAGTTCGGCAGGGGCTTCGGCGGGCAGTTCTTCGAGTTGCTTCTCGACCTGGAACACGAGGCCCTCAGCCTTGTTCTTGGTGTCGACGATTTCGACGCGCTTGCGGTCTTCCTCGGCGTGCGACTCGGCCTCGGCCTTGGCCTTCTCGATCTCGTCCTTGGAGAGACCGGAGGAACCCTGGATCGAGATCTTCTGCTCCTTGCCGGATTCCTTGTCCTTGGCGGAGACGTGGAGGATGCCGTTGGCGTCGATGTCGAAGGTCACTTCGATCTGCGGCTCGCCGCGGCGCTTCGGCGCGATGCCATCGAGCTTGAAGTTTCCGAGCAGCTTGTTGTCGGAGAACATCGGGCGCTCGCCTTGGCAGATGCGGATGTCCACGGCCGGCTGGTTGTCGGAAGCGGTCGAGAAGACCTGCGACTTCTTGGCCGGGATGGTGGTATTGCGGTCGATCATCGGCGTGGCGCGCGAGCCTTCGGTTTCGATCGAAAGCGTGAGCGGGGTCACGTCGAGGAGGAGCACGTCCTTCACGTCGCCCTTGAGCACGCCGCCCTGGATGGAGGCGCCGATGGCGACGACTTCGTCCGGGTTCACGCCGCGGTGCGGCTCCTTGCCAGCGAGTTCCTTGGCGACCTCGATGACCTTTGGCATGCGGGTCATGCCGCCGACGAGGACGAGCTCATCCACGTGCGAGGCGTCGACGCCGGCTTCCTTGAGGCAATCGCGGACGGGCTTCTTGGTGCGCTCGAAGAGGGAATCAGTGAGCTGCTCCAGCTTGGCGCGGGTGAGCGTGAGCTGGATGTGCTTCGGGCCGGTCTGGTCGGCGGTGATGAAGGGCAGCGAGATATCGTAGGACTGGCTGGAGGAGAGGGCGATCTTGGCCTTTTCCGCCTCTTCCTTGATGCGCTGGAGCGCGTCCGGCTGGCTGGAGAGGTCGATGCCCTGGTCCTTTTTGAATTCGCCGACGATCCAAGCGATCAGCGCATTGTCCCAGTCGTCACCACCGAGCTGGGTGTCGCCATCGGTGGCGAGCACTTCGAAGACGCCATCGCCGATCTCGAGGACCGAGATATCGAAGGTGCCACCGCCAAGGTCATAGACGGCGATCTTCTCGTCGGACTTCTTATCGAGGCCGTAGGCTAGGGCCGCGGCGGTCGGCTCATTGATGATGCGGCGCACGTTGAGGCCGGCGATTTCGCCTGCGGCCTTGGTGGCATTGCGCTGGGAGTCGTTGAAATAGGCAGGGACGGTGATCACCGCGTCGGTGATGGTTTCACCGAGCTTGGCTTCGGCATCGGCCTTGAGCTTGCCGAGGACCATGGCCGCGATTTCCTGCGGCGAGTAGGTCTTGGTCTCGCCGCCGACTTCGACCTGGATGTGGGCATCGCCATTGGCGGCCGCGACGATCTTGTAGGGCATCTTCTTGTCGGCCTCCGAGAGCTCGGAGAATTTGCGACCGATCAGGCGCTTGGCGGAGAAGATGGTGTTCTTGGGGTTGGTGACGGCCTGGCGCTTGGCTGCCTGGCCGATCACACGCTCGCCGGATTTCGTGAACGCAACCACCGACGGGGTGGTGCGGGCGCCTTCGGAGTTTTCGAGCACGACCGGCTCGCCGCCTTCCATGACGGCCATGCAGGAGTTGGTGGTGCCGAGGTCGATGCCGAGAATCTTGGACATAAGAAGTAGGGTGGGTTGAGGTGGAATGGATCGAGCCCCGTCCTTGGTGACGGGCGCATTTTCGTGCCGCCCCTTTCGCAAGCCGGGTGCCAGCCCGCCGGTGGGTTTCCTTGGGCGCTGAAAACCAGCTGTTAGCAGCTGTGTCATGCGCCGCACGCGTACGGCTCGGTGCGTCAAAGTTGGTCACGATGGCGCGCCATGGGGCGACAAATTGTCCCGGTGTGACACGTCTGCCCGCCGCTGGGTGCGGCGGTCATTTTTCTCCCACAAAATCGGGTTGCCAAGTCGGCGGGTGGTCCCTAGGGTCCGCGCCCTTCCACTGAAGGGCAGGTGTCAGAGTGGTCGAATGAGCACGCTTGGAAAGCGTGTGTGCTAGCAATAGTACCGAGGGTTCGAATCCCTCCCTGTCCGCCATCTTCTCACTTCCAGTGAGTTGAAGATGGTTATAACAAGTGGTTTTGAGGGGGCTCCGGGGATTTTGAACCCCGTTTGAACCCCGTTTGAACCCCGTTTGAACCCTTTCGGGCCTTTGGAGGCGCCGTCCCGGTCGATTTCCGGCCGTGGAATCGTGAAAACCCTTCAATTCAGGGCTTCGGAGGCTGCTGCGGCCTTCGTTTTCTCACGCTCTACGGAATATCCACCTTCAAACGCATCATCCGCGAAGGGTTGCCGCTGGAGGGCACGAGATCGCCCACCTGGAGGGTGGAAGTGTTGCCTCCATCGTTTTCCAAGATGTGGGATTCGGATAATCCTTCATCCGCCACCCACGTCCATCCTCCGGCGTGCACATTCGTCGCCACGTCGGTCCAAGTGATCAGGTCCGGGCTGGCTTGCACGGTATAAGTCACATCACCGGGCGCAGGATTGGGGAGGGTGAAACGGATCGCCAGGCGGTCATTGAGCAAGGGATCGCTCGAACCACTGACGGCCGCCGTCAGAGCAGGGGGATTCGCGGCCACGAGTGGATCGAGGCCAAGCGCGTACTTCATGAGGTTCGAGATTCCGTCGTTAGCGTAGGAGGCGGTGTCCGCCGTGTTTCCGCTATTCTCAAGGGTTCCGAAATGGGAGAGACGCCAATCGGGGTATCCAGTCAGTTGGGTCACGGTGACCGTGTAGGTCTGCACCGTGGTTTCGTCCTGCGCGATCACGTCGATGTGAAAGGTGGTGCTGCCGGGACTGAGGTCGAGTTCTTCGCTCGTGCTCCCGGAGGTCACCAGATCCCACCCGTCGATCACCACGTAGGCATGGCTGTCTGTCGTCGTGGGAGTAAAGGTGATGGAACTCGTCGAACTGGTCACATACGCGGTGTATTCCAGTGTGCCGCTGGCGAAGACGGGACTCAGGGTGCCGCTGCTCAACATGAGATTGGAGAGCGTCGCCACATTGTTGGGAGTGGTGAACGTCGAAACCGGGCTGGTGTAAGTGGTGCCCACACTGTTGGTCGCGTAGGCGGCAAAGGAATACTGAACACTGGGCGCCAATCCTGTGGCATCCACCGTGAACACGCCGGAGGAGCCGGTTCCGGTTACATTGGCCACGCCTGCGCCGCCGATCTGAGGGTTGGCATTGGTTGAAGTCACCGAGTAAACCACGCCGCTGGCCGTGACCACAGCCCCGCCGTTGGTGACGATCTTGCCGCCGAGAGTGGCGCTCGTCGCATAAATGTCAGAGCTGGTGGGCGTCGTCACCACCGGAGCGACGGGAATGACGGTGGCGACTTGAACCGCGGCACCGCTGGTATAGCCGTCCGTACCGACCACGGCGTTCAATGGGCCAACCGTCAGTCCGGTGAGTCCGGTAACGGTGAGCGAGGTGGAGGTGGCCGACGTGATCACGCCCGAACCTGAAGGGGTGAAGACCACTGTATTGTGGCTGGCCTGCCAGTCGAAGCCCGTGCCATGGATGACGATGCTGTTAGCGGTGGCCGCCAGGTTTGCGGTGCTGGCGGCGACGGTGGGTGGCGCAAGGTCCACGGCCCCGATGTAAGGCGATAAGGCATTGGCTCCGACCGTGCCAAACGTTCCCCCGGCGTAGAGCATCGAGCCGGTCAATGCCATTGCATAGACGCGGCCGTTCGTGCCCGAACCCAGAGCCGACCAAGCACTGCCGTTCCATTGTGCAATGTGGTTGGCAGGAGCCCCGTCCGCCGTGGTGAAATATCCCCCGGCGTAAAGCGTCGTGCCGCTCATTTTCAGCACCGAGATCTGGTCGTTCATCCCCTGGCCGAGGGGCAACCAGCTACTGCCATTCCATCGGGCGATGTAGTTGGCCGGCGCATTATCCGCGAAGGTGAAATTTCCCCCGGCATACAGCGTCGTGCCGCTCACCGCCAGCGAAGTAACCAGGCGGTTCATCCCCGAGCCGAGAGGGGTCCAAGTACTGCCGTCCCATTTCGCCACGGAGCCAGCAGCCACCGAGAACTGTGTGCCAAACCATCCCCCCGCGTACAGCGTCGTGCCGCTGAATGCCAGCGAAGTGACTTGGATGCTGAAGTCGAACGGGCCCGTGCCGAGTCCCGCGCCCAAGGCCGACCAGGCACTGCCGTCCCATTTCGCGATGCGATTGACGGCAATCCCACCTGCCGTGGTAAAAGGCCCCCCGGCGTAGAGCGTGCTGCCGCTCATGGCCAGCACATTGACTTGCTGGTCCATCCCCGAGCCCAGGGCTGACCAGGCACTGCCGTCCCATTTCGCGATGCGGTTGGCTGGCGTCCCTCCCGCCTCGGTGAAAATTCCCCCGGCATACAGCGTCGAGCCATCAATCGCCAGCGCAAGCACCTGCCCATAGATCCCCGTTCCGAGCGCCGACCACGCGGTCCCGTCCCATTGCGCGATGGCGCTTGCAGACACCGAACCCGCCGCGCTGAAAGCTCCCCCGGCGTACAGCTTCGTGTCGCTCACCGCCAGCGCAGTGACCTGGCCGTTCATTCCCGCCCCGAACCCCGACCACGTGCTGGTGCTGTCTTCCCACTTCGCGATGCCGCGAGACTCAATCCCTCCTGCCTTGCTAAACTCTCCCCCGGCGAAAACCGTCGTGCCACTCACTGCCAGCGCGTTGACATTCGGGCTGTTGCCTGTCGTAGCCGAGCCGAGGGCCGACCAGGTGCTGGTGCTGGCGTCCCACTTCGCGGCGCGAGTGACCGCCGTCGGGCCCGCTCCCGCCGCGTAGAGCGTCGTGCCGCTCAGCGCCAGCGCCTTCACTCCGTAGCCCATGGCCATCTGCGAGCCCATCGCCGACCAAGTGCTGGTGGCGATGTCCCATTGCGCGATGTTGCCGGCGAACACTCCGCCCGCTGTGCCGAAAATACCACCGGCATAGACTGTCGTGTCGTTCACTGCCAGCGCTGCGACGCCGAGGTTCTGATTATTGATCCCAGAGCCGAGGGCGGACCAGGTGCTGGTGCTGATGTCCCATAGCGCGATGCTGCTTGCTGGCATCTCAGCACCCGCGAGCACTTTGGAGAAATACCCCCCGACGTAGAGCTTCGTGCCTCGCAACGCCAGCGCACGGATCGGGAGGTTCACCCCCCTGCTGCCCGAGGGTCCCGGCGTGCCGAGGCCCGACCAAACGCCGGTGGCCAGGTCCATTTGCGCGATGTAGCCGGTGATCCCCGGCAAGCCGCCCGTCTGCGAGACATTGCCTGCGGCGTAGAGCGTCGTGCCATTCACCGCCAGCGCATTGATGTAGCCATTCACCGACCCCGCGCCGAGGGAAGACCACGCGCTGCCGTCCCATTTCGCCATTCCGTTCACCGGCAACCCGCCCGCCAGGCTGAAATTTCCCCCGGCGTAGAGCGTCGTGCCGCTCACTGCCAGGGAAGTGACTTCGGCGTTGAACGTTGGGTGGCTTACCCCCGAGCCGAGGGCCGACCACGAACTGCCGTTCCATTTCGCGATGTTGTTGGCAAACGTCGTGACGACTAAACCGAATCTACCGCCGATGTAGAGATTGCCACTGTCGTCCAGGACAGCGGCATTCACGAAACCGCTGACGCCCGGGATGCTGGCGTTGTCGATGCTCACCCAGTTGGCATCGCTGATCGTGGGATCAATGCGCACGGGGTAGGCGGCGTCCGCATCCTCCACGCAAATCGCCAGGCAGTCCAAGGCCAGCACTTGCATCGTTGCGGTGAGTTCCTTGCCATTCGCATCCACCACGCGCAACCGGCTGTAGGCCAGGGCGCGATTCGATCCCTCCAGCGTGAGCTTCGCCCCATATGGAGTGGCCTCCGCTTGCGCCCCGGTTAGAGCCAGATCTACCCGCAACGAGCCCTCACCCGCGGGGCGCTGGGCGACGACGAAATCCTGGCGCACGCCGTCCACGCTCACGGAATATTCCTCCGCCAGGCCAGCGCGCTCCCACCGCACCACCGAGTCCAGAACGCGCACCGGGCCAGTCAACGGCAACGCGGTTCCAGGTACTTCACCGCGTCCCAGCACGGTGGCTGCGACCCGGAATCGTTCCCCGTGTGAGCCATCCGCGCTTGAAGTGAGCCAGAGCCCCTCGTGAGTGGCCGTGCCCTCCATCTTCTGAAATCCGCAGGTCAGAAGCGCCCCCTCGCCCTCCGCTGTCACGCTCAACGCCTTCCCTTGGTATTGCGCTCCGGCCTTGGCTCCAATTTCACTCCACGGAATGATGCCGGGAGCGGGAGAGGCAGGTGTCGCAGGCGTTTCCGCGTGAAGAGCAGCGGGAAGCAGTATTGCGGCAAATGCGAGTGCCGCGAGGGAGGACAGAATTCTCATGGAGTAGATTCGTTATCGATGACGATGCGAATCAGACCCTGCCCGGCATGCACCGCTGCGGCGTCACGCAGAATGGAAACCCACAGCGAGCCCCTCTCCTAACCAGAAAGCCGGAAGGTGTCCACTTGATTTGAGAGCAGTCTCTTCTTCCACACGGATGATCCATGGTCTTCAGTAGCTGGAATACTTGGACGGCAGCCGGGGCACCAAATACGCCATAGTTGAAATCCCAATATGGCTCCTCTGGGCCGAGAACTTCCATGACTTCCCCCGAGCCGAACGACGAGGTGCGCCTGATCGATTGCAGCGAGGCTGAGCATGCCACTGCGATTCTGGAGATCCTGAATGAGGCGATTCTCCATTCGACGGCGCTGTATGATTATGTGCCGCGGGCACCGGAAGCGATGGTGAGCTGGTTCGCCACCAAGCGGGCCCATGGTTTCCCCGTGGTGGGAGCGGTGGATGCTGCTGGCAGGTTGTTGGGCTTCGCGAGTTGGGGGACGTTCCGAGCGTTTCCGGCTTATAAGTACACGGTGGAGCACAGTGTGTATGTGCATGCCGATGCACGCGGGAGAGGACTTGGTAAAGCCCTGCTCCTCGAATTGATCCGGCGTGCGCGCGAGGCGCAGTTGCACGTGCTGGTGGGATGTATCGATGCGGCGAATACCGCGAGCATTCAGCTGCACCAGCGGTTGGGATTCACGCACTCGGGCACGTTTCCCCAGGTTGGTTTCAAGTTCGGGCAGTGGCTGGACGTGGCGTTTTACCAGCTCAACTTGGAAACGCCGGTGCAGCCGCAGGACGGCTAAGCTGCCTACTTCTTCTGCTCGATGATCGCCGCGACGAATGCGGCGTGGAGGCCGGTGTCCACGGAAGCGGTGAAGCGGGATTTGTCGTTCAGGAGATCGGCCTTCGAGAGGAAGGGCATGAGCTTGTCCTTTGGCGTGGCGGTGGCGAGGGTGTAGATAGTCTCGCCCTTGGTCCATGAGGCGAAGCTCCAGCCGTCCAGCTCACTGACGACAGGGGTGGCGGATTTCGGCTGGTCGCGGAAATCCTCGGTGCGGGCGACGAGCAGGTGGATGAGATCGGTGCCATCGCGGTCGGCCTTGTTCTCGCGCCAGTAGCAGGAGAGGTAGGCATTGCGGCCCTGGACATCCAGCACCTGGCAGGCGGCGCTTTCGAGCGGTTGGAGGCTGGCGGGGATCTGCATGTCCGCGGGTGCGCCTTGCGAGACGAGCCAGGTCTTCAGGGCCGACTTGTCTTGAACGGGAGGCAGGAGGGCGGACTTGGTTTTGAAGAAGTCGATGACCCGGGGCGCGATGGCGGCGTAGGAGACATCGCCGATATCGCGATTCATCCACCAGGTGCCGGTGACCGCGAGGACGACGGCGGCGGCGATGGCGAGGAGGCGGCCCCAAGGCTTGCGAGCGGGCAGGGGGACGATCTTTTCCGCATCGCGTGCTGCCTCACGGCCACGGGCGAGGATCGCTTCGACCTTGTCGGCCGGGAGCGATTGCTCGTCGTAGTGGTCGCGGACTTGTTTGCGGAAATCGGACATCTTTTTTCAGTAGGAGAGTGCCCACACCATGGG
The DNA here is from genome assembly GCF_038066715.1 of Luteolibacter sp. Y139. Classification (NCBI taxonomy): domain Bacteria; kingdom Pseudomonadati; phylum Verrucomicrobiota; class Verrucomicrobiia; order Verrucomicrobiales; family Verrucomicrobiaceae; genus Neoluteolibacter; species Neoluteolibacter soli. The sequence goes on from NZ_JBBUKT010000004.1 coordinate 310,658, forward strand.
CAGGACGAGCAGGAAGAGGATTTGATTGCGGGAAATCGTTTCGGCGGCGGCTTCGCCGAGCTTGCGGAGCTTGGCGATCGAGCGGTGGATCAGGCTGAGGACAGTGCCGCGGCTCTGGCCGTGGAGTTGGGAGATCTCCTCGGCGGTCTGGCCTTCGTAGTAGTGGAGGAAGATGACCTCGCGCTCGGTTGGTTTCAGTCGGCCAAGCATGGCGGCGAGCTCGCCCTTCATGCAGGGCTCATCGGTGGGGATGTCGGCGAGCTCGGGGACATCGGGATGATCCATGGACTCGAAGTGGACTAGCTTCCGTCGCCGGCATTGGTCGATGTGGAGATTCCGGATCGAGGAGAAGAGGATGGCGCGGTTTTCCACGCGGCCATAGCGGCGGCAGAGATTCAGCCAGGTTTCCTGAACGAGGTCCTCGGCTTCCTCGTGATGATGCGAGAGGGCCAGGGCATAGCGGTATCCCGCCTGGAGCAATTCGGCGTCGCTGGAGTCAGGAGCTGGGGCGGAATTTTCCAAAGGGGGAGGCGATTGCCGGTCCGGGAGCCAACGATGGCTAACGCTGCGGTTCCGGCGACGCAAATCCCAAATCCGGCGCTGTGGTGAACGGGTCCGGAAATTTTTTTTTCCGACGATGCAATCAAACTCGGGGCTGGTTCGTCGCCTCCCATAGATGAATGCGACTTCCCTTCTCTCCCTTGGCCGGTGTGGTCATGAAAAATTCACCGCTCTCGCAGGCCGTGCCCAATCGCCGCTGCTGCTGGCCATCCGTTTGTATTGGGGCTGGGAGTTTTTCCTGACCGGCAAGGGCAAGCTGGCGAACCTGGAGCAGACCGCGGATTTTTTCAAAGGGCTGTCGATCCCGTTTCCTACGATGAATGCCGTACTTGCTGGCACGACGGAATGTGCCGGCGGGCTGCTGTTGCTGGCCGGGCTTGCCTCGCGGGTCGTCGCGGTGCCGCTGATCTTCACGATGGTCGTGGCCTACCTGACGGCGGACATGGAAGCGGTGAAGGGGATCTTCAGTGATCCGGACTCCTTCGTCTCCGCCGCGCCTTTCCTCTTCCTGCTGGCCTCGCTGCTGGTCCTCGTATTCGGACCCGGGGTCTTTTCCCTCGATCATCTTATCGCCCGGAAATCGGGCTTGGCGTCGCCGGCTTTGAAAGCTGCGACCACTTGAACCCCTTTCGACCGCCCGATGCGGCCATGGGGGCTGCACGTCGCGGACGGAACCATCCCGGCGATTGCCGGAAACCACAGAACAAAGACATGAAGACCAACAAGAACATCATCGCCGGTGCAGCCATCGCAGGAATCCTGAGCGGAGGCTATGCCTTCGCCGCCAAGCCCTCGGTGCCGACCGGTTCGCACAAGGATGGCTCCGCTTTCAGCGCTGGCGTCCAGGCCGCTGACGAGAAGGGCGAGACCCATGATTGCAAGGGCCAGAACTCCTGCAAGGGCAAGGGCGGTTGCAAGGGCGGCGACAATGGCTGCGCCGGCAAGAACTCCTGCAAGGGCAAGGGTGGCTGCGCCATGAAGGATGGCAAGGCGACGAAGAAGGACAAGTAATCCGACGCCTGTCCAAGGCTCCGGCCATCCGTGGCCGGAGCCATTCCTTCTTTTTTTCATTTCACCACGGGACTCACTGCCATGAAAGGATCACGATTCACCAACCACTGCGACTACGGCGTGGGCATCGGCCTGCGCATCCCCCACTACCAGCACATCCTCGAGAAGAAGCCGGTGGTGGATTGGTTCGAGATCATCTCCGAGAACTACATGGGGGAAGGTGGACGGCCGCTGGCGGTGCTCGACCAGATCCTGGAGCAGTACCGCGTGGTGCAGCACGGCGTCTCGATGTACTTCGGCAACAGCGAGCGCCCGAACCGTGATCACCTCAAGAAGCTGAAGGCGCTGACCAAACGCACCAGGACGCCGTGGGTGAGTGATCATCTGTGCTGGGGCAGCGTCGACGGGCGCTTCACCCACGATCTACTACCGATGCCGTACACGTGGGAGGCGGTGAAGACCACGGCGCGGAATATCCGCGAGGTGCAGGATTACCTGGAGCTCCCGGTGGCGGTCGAGAATGTCAGCAGCTACGCCGAGTTCCATCTTTCCGAGATGACCGAGTGGGAGTTCCTCAACGAGGTGGTGGAAGCCGCCGATTGCGGAATCCTGCTCGACGTGAACAACATCTACGTGTCCTCGCGCAACCACGGCTTCGATCCGATGGACTACGTCAATGCTGTGCCGGCGGAGCGCGTCGCGCAAACGCACCTGGCGGGTCACACCGAGTTCAAGAAATACATCCTGGATACCCATGACCACCCGGTCATCGACCCGGTGTGGAAGCTCTACGAGCGGACGATCCAACGCTGTGGGAGAGTGGCGACGCTGCTGGAGTGGGACGACAAGATCCCGAGCTTCAACGAAGTGCATCACGAAGCACTGAAGGCGAACCGTTTTCTTCCCGAGGCTGCTGCCGCTGCTTGAAATGAAGACGCTGGCATCATTCCAAGCCTCGATGGCGGAAGCCGTGATGAGGCCGCTGGGGCCGGGCGATGCGATGCGCCGGGAGAACCGGCGCGTGGCCGATGAACTGGTGAAGCCGAACGACCGGCTTGCCGCCGCGGATCGCTTGCAGATTTACAACCAGCAGTACTGGTGGCGGCTGTTGGGTTCCTTCGGGGAAGATTTCAGCGGGCTGCGTGCGGTGGTGGGGGAAAGGAAGTTTCAGCGGGTGGCGATGGCGTACCTTACGGAAATGGGATCGACCTCGTGGAACCTGCGGGATCTCGGTCAGGGCCTGGTGAAGTATCTTCGTGAGCATCCGGAGCTGATCGAGCCTTACGGTTCGCTGGCGATTGAGATGGCGAGCGTGGAGTGGGCGCGGGTGCTGGCATTCGATGGTGAGCAGCGGCGGGCGATTGATCCGATGGAGTTTTCGGCGCGGAGTCCGGAGCGGATGGTGCTGGGATTGCAGCCGCATCTTTCACTACTGGAGTTGCAGTATCCGGTGGATCATCTGCTGAAGCGGCTCAAGCACGCCGAGGGTCACTCATCGAGGCAAGCGGCGGCCGGATCACCAAGGACAAGGCCGGTGCGGCTGAAGGCCAAGATAGCTTCTTCGCCGATTCATCTGGTGGTTCACCGGTCGGAGCTGCGGGTCTATTACAAGCGGCTGGAGCCCGAGGCGTTTCGATTGCTCGCGGCATTGCAGGCGGGAGAAAATCTCGGGGCTGCGTGCGAGATCGCTTTTGCCGGATCCGCTGAAGCCGTGGAGGAAATCCCGGGTAAGGTGCAGACGTGGTTCTCTGCCTGGATGTCGTTCGGCTGGCTTTGCGCGCGGACCAATCAGGAGTGAAGGGCTTCCTCCATGATCCGCTTCTCGATCTTTCGCTTAGGGGCAGGCGTCAGAGCGGTCGAATGAGCACGCTTGGAAAGCGTGTGTGCTAGCAATAGTACCGGGGGTTCGAATCCCTCCCTGTCCGCTTCCTTGATCTATCAAGGAAAACTGGGTTCGCTCCCAACGGAACTCCCGACGGTGATTCATCCGTAACTGGCGGTTCTTGGAGTGGCACGAATGACAGAGGGGTTTGGAGGTCGATTTTGAGCCACTTGAATTGAGGTGCTAAATGGTCGTAAGCCGAAGTCACTACTCTGGGCGGGTCTAAGAAACAATTTTCACGATGCCCTTGCTCTGGACGCGGACCTTGTCGCAGATGCAGATCGGGCGCGTAGAGTCGATCAAAGATGCCACCCGGGATAGTGAGAAGAAGACTGACGATGTGCCGACTCGCTAGCTGGTGAATGGAATTATTGATATTCTCTAGCCATTCGCGGGTTTCGCTTCGCCCCCCGACTCGCCATTTCTGGTGTTGGCTTTCGAGGATTGGGATGGCCCTGCCGTTGCGGGTGGCGCAGTTTCCCTATAACGCCGCGATTCAGGCAGAACTTCCAAGAGAGGGACTCCGAGCATTGATCGAAGAAGATTGATCTCCTCGACTCCACTTTGATGAGAAAGTGCTGAATGAATGTAACTGCAACGCTTCGTGTTGGGATATGCCCGGAACTTTCTGACAAGATCTAATGAATTTTCCGCCTCACTGATAATCTTCGCAATAACTGTCGGGTCGGCCCCATGGTCACTGACGAGGTGCTTGCCCACGCGATTGTCCTTGATTGCTTCCTGGATCGCGGAGTCTCTGAGTTTTGCAGTGCTTTCTATAATGATCTCCTCCGCCTCTGCTCGTGAAACGCCTCTCATGATATTCTCCGAGTAACCTTTCAAGGTTTCGGTGATTCGGTGGAGATCTTTCAATTGGTGCCGGAGAGTCTGAAAAGAGCTTTCCTTGGATCGCTTTGTTAGGAAGTCGCCGAGCAGTCCAGCCCACTGGGATCTTAGCCAGCTAGTGATGTCTTCTAAGTGCTCAAAATCTTTGGTTAGATTGTTTCGAGCCCTTGAGTAAATGAAGTCCAAAAGTTTGAAGATGTGTATATTGTCGACGTGGGCATACCGAATGGTGTCGTTTTCGCGATTTTCCTTATAGGTGAGATATTCCGCGGCGACGCCCCGCTCGACGAAAATATAGACGGGAATGTCCTCTTGCAGGGCAGTCTCCAATTCTCGTTGGGTGATGGAATTGTAGTGGCGATATTGTTCCGCGACAACCTCAGGCTCTGGCGTCTCGGTCGAGTCCGAAGACTTCGATCCGGATCTTCCTCCGATTATCAGAACCAACATGTGAGAGGTTCCGATTTCTTTGTAGCAGGAAATATCCAGCGGCTGTTCGTGTGAAAATGGGATGTCTCCACTTTCAAATAGAATGCTGTCGTAGCCTAAATTATCGATGAAGAGTTCGATTCCTTTTCTGATATGCCTGAGGTCGTAGTAGGTCGAACTAACGAAGACGCGCGGGATTGCCATTGGATGCGGTGGGGGTTGACCGATAATGAATTCAAAATGAGGCAAATTCAAGATGGATCATTTTTGGCCCAGCACGGTGCGAAGAAGCTGTCTTTACCCTTGGTGATGAATAAGGATACGCTCGATCTGATCGCCGACTGGCTTTCGCAACGGCTCAAGTAGTGGCTGTCACCAAGGTCTTCACGATCCCATAGGCTGCAACACCGGCGATGATCGGCCAGCCGAGGGACTTGGTTTGCTTCCAGGTGAGGAAGGTGGCGATGAGGCCGAGGGCGGTTGCGGACCAGGAGGCTGTGTTGCTTGTGTGTGGAACCAGCGACGTTCCAAACATGGCGGCGATCATGGAAGGGCCGAGGACGCCGAGCCACGCGGGCATATTCTCCGCAGTGTCTTTGTCAGACCGTTGGAGATGTCGCTGCATGTAGACGAGGGGCAGCGTACGCATGAGGAAGGTGCCGACGGCTACTGCGATCAAGGCGATCCAGAGTCCTTTATCCATGGCTTGCTTTTCCTTTCCGGGTTTTCGCATCGACCGCGAGATAAAGCAGGGCTCCGCATGCTGCGGCGATCGGGATCGCGGCATTAGGCAGTCCGGAGAGCTTGAGAAGGAGTGCTGAGAGAATGGTGGTGCCGAGGGCGATGGCCCAGATCCGTGAGTTGAAGCGCGGAGCCAACAGGACGAGGAAGAGGGCGGGGAGGGCGAAGGGCATGACTTCTCCAAGCAGCGGCCAACGGTGGGTGAGTTCGGCACCTGCGACGACTCCAAGTATGGTGCCGCCGATCCAGCTGAACCACGCCACGACCATGGCACCGGTGAACCAGCCCATCCTTTCGCTTTCGGGCAGCAGCGGCAAGCGGGTGTGGGAGAGGGCGAAGATCTGATCGGTGAGGCCATGCATCAGCCACGGCCACCAGCGGCTGCGGGGAAGCCATTGGGCAATGTTGGGCCCGTAGACGAGGTGGCGGGCATTGATGAGGAGGCTCATCACGACCACGAGCCAGAGAGGAGCACCGGATGCGACCATGGCGACGAAGAGGAACTGGGAGGCACCGGCGTAGACGAGGACGGAGACGGCACCGGCTTCCCAGACATTGAAGCCTGCTTGTGCGGCGATCAGGCCGAAGGAAATCGCGACCGGAATGTAGCCGCCTAACAGAGGGACCGCTTCGCGCGCTCCCACTAACCAAGGAGCTGTCCTTGGCGTCACTGTTTCGGCGCTGGGCATGACTTGCCTCGCTTCTCGTAGATGATCGCCAACAGCAAAGTCGCCCAAGTGTCGCCGGTGCGGTAAAGGTGAGGTTCGTCGGCCCGGAAGGTGTGGGTCTCGCCGGCGGAGAGCATTTTCGTGTCCCCGATGGTGCCGACTTCGAGTTGGCCGCTGACGATGGTGATGACTTCGGAAGACCCGGGCAGGTGGGCTTCGGCCTCCCGGAGGGTATTCGGGGCGCAGGACATCCAGTAGGCATCGACGTGCGGATCGTCCTTTCCCTGATCGAGCAGCCTCACCTGGACGCCATCGCTGCCGATCGGCACACTGATGGGGCCAATGAGGGTTCCGAAGGGGACGTTCAGGCGGATGGCGAGCCGCCAGATGGTATCGAGGGTCGGGTTGCCGCGGCCTTGTTCGAGGCGCGAGAGGTTCGATTTGGCGATTCCGGCGTCGGCGGCGAGCTGGGACAGGGACAAGCCGCTTTCAAGGCGGAGTCCCTGAAGGTGCCGTCCGAGAATGTCGCGAGTCGATTGGTCCATAGGAAACGCGTGGCGTTCGATTTATGGAACGTTCGATAAAAGGAACGATCGGGGCCGTCAACCCTCATCGAGTGGATGGGTCCGGACGCGGAGCCGATCCGCGAAAAGTGGAGAGAACCGCCAGCTTACGATCTGCCGGCTGGCTGCAGGGTCGTCGACTCTCGTGCGCTGGAGGCCCGGCCCGGGAAATTCTCCAAGAGCGAAAACTCACCATCAACGGCGGGCGGCGAAGAGATCACCTTCTCCAGCATCTCCGCGCGCCGGGTCCACCCCAGAAGCGTGGCGCAGCGGAGGCGCTGGCGCATCGTCTGGGTGGTGAACTTGAGCCTCGGGGGCAATCCTTGGATTGCTTCCCAAGCCTCGAGGGGTCTTCCGGAGTTGATCAGGCTTTCGATTGGCACGGTAGTGGGGGCTGCGTGACCTGCTGAATAGGCTGCAAGATTTGCAAAGAATTCCGGAATTTCAAGCCCTCCGAGGTTACGCTATCGCGTAGGAAATGATGTGTTGAAGAGCTTGGGTTCTGTGCTCGCGATGCGGGAAAATGGTCAGGTGGGATCGGGTTCCCGCCAGCGCAGGGCGTGGAAGAGCGAGGGGACGTCCGACCGCCATTTTCTCAGGACACAGGAAATGGCGAGCCCTTCCAGATCGGCGATGATGCCGAGGTAGACGGGCACTGCCAGCCATGCCCCGGTCTGGCGCAGGGCCAGCAGGGCGAAGAAGGCGGCGAAGAGGGAAATGCCCCAGAGCTTGGAGGACCACATGTGATAGCTGGCCTCGCGGCCGAACTTGGCGAAATCGAAGGCGTAGCGGGTGAGTTCCAGGGCGGCGAGGGTGAGCAGGGCGGGGAAGTGGGCGCGAATGGCCTCCGGATAGAGATGCCAGGCGGCGAAGGTGACGGCGGTGTAGAACAGCGTGTCCACGGCGCTATCCAGCCGGCGCAGGCCGGGTGTCGCCACCTGCAAGCGGCGGGCGATGACGCCGTCGAAGATGTCCGAGAAAAAGGCGAGCGTGAGGCAGAGGCCGAAGGCCGCGGGATGGGGACCATGCATTGCGAGAGCCGCCACGACCGGTGCGAGGAGAGCGCGGAGCAAGGTGAGCAGCAGCGGGGTTTTCAGCAGGAGGCGATTTCGTCGGGGAAGATCGGGAGCCATGATGGTGATCCCTCTTGTATCCCGGTGACGATCCGAGGAGGGTATCGATTGAGAGAGCGGCTGGATCGGGATTTTCGATGAAGGCCGGGCCGTCGTTACAAACGGCGGGAGATCATCGTCGTTTGCGTTTTCCGGAACTTCCCGTGAACTTCAAGATTGCCAAACCTACATCTTGGAAGATGGGCAATCGGAACATCGGTGAAAGCGCATCGGCCAAGGGGCGGGAAAGGTGAAGCACCCAGCTGAAGCCATGAAACCCTTGCACTATCCCGGTCTGCTTGCCGCGCTTCTGTTGCTGCCCCTGCGCGCGGGCTTGGCCGCACTGACACCCATCACCACGGTGGAGACGAAGGTGATCTCCGTCACCGGGTTTCCCGGTGCCGAGCCTTCGCATACGGTCGTTTCCGATTATGGATTCAGGCCATCCGTGATCCTGGCCGCGAATGCGGACAACACGAGCAACGTCGCTTTCCTGAACTCGTCGGGAACGGGGATCTCGATCCTGTCGTTGGATGCGGCGGGCAATCTAACAGGGCGGACCGATCCGGTGGTGTTGCAGTCGGCGACGAAGCTGGTGGGGTTCACGCGGATCCCGAGCGATGGAAGTTTCGCGATCTCGTATGCGAAGAACAATGCGACGAACGGGGCTGACTTCGAGTATTGGATCGCGCGGGTCAGTTCCGCGGGGGCGACGATTTTTTCCACCCTCGTGTTCGGAACGGTGGACAAGAACCAGGTGGGAGCGAAGGGCGAACCGGGCACGTTTTCGAGTGGCCGGATGGTTTTCAATCCCGCGACGCAACGACTGATCGCGTATACGGGTCACACCCAAAAGTACAGCGACGGCGTGCGGCATCAGGGTGGCCATGTGGTGACTTGTAGCCTGAGCGGGGTGTTGGGCACGGTCACACCCGCGCTAACGTCGGAGTGGTACTGCAGCCACAACTTCGAGCAGCGGTTGCTGGTGGACGGGAATAATTTCTACACGCTGGCTCATGGCGATGCTTTCCCGCGAGCGCTGGTGTTCGGGCGATGGCTGGACGGGGCTGCGACTTCGTTCGTGGGGAACACCGAGTATTTCCCAATCAGCGGGACGGTGGGCAACAACACCACGAGCACGCAGACCGGCGGCATGGTGAAGCTGGCGAACGGGAACTTCGGTGTGGTCTATAGCACCAAGCTCACCCGGAATAACTTCGACGTCCGCTATGTGGAGATCACGCCGTCAGGCGTGGCGGGAACGCCGGTGTGGTTGACGAGTTATCCGGCGACTACCTTCGCGATTTTTCCGCGGATCGCGCGTTATGGGGACGCCGCCGCGATTTTCTGGGAAGAGGTGAAAGGGGGCGCGGTGGTGGCGGTGCGCTCGAAGTTGGTCGGGACGGCGGAGGCGGATGCGACGGCGCAGCGGACGGTTTCCGATGCGGCGGTGAGGCTGCCGGCCGTTTATGATATCGCGTCCTTGCCGAATGGTGGGATTCTGTGGGCGTCGAATCGTGGTGCCGGTTCGCTGGCGCTGCAGAGGGTGATAGCTCCGCCAGGGGATACGCTGCGGTTGCAGAACGTGGTGATTGGGAAGGTTGGGGCGAACTACACGGTCAGCGGGACGATCAATGGCGGGGTGCCGCTGGGTGTCGTGTATCTTCAGGCGTCATCCAATCTGGGTGTTTCGGATGCGTGGCAGACGATTGCCGTGATCACGCTGAATGCTTCGGGGCAGGCGACGTTCGGGCCGGTGATTGATGCGGGGGGAAGTGCGGGGGCGAAGGATTTTTTCCGGGTGAATACGGTGGGGCCGTGAGGCGAAAATAGGGGCCGGGATGTATGGTGAATCAGTGCAGCGGAGGCGCTGGCCGAGTTACGGTGCGCGTAGTAGATCCGCGTCGACGGAACGTCGACACCCCTTAGGCCGGGGCTGCGCTTCGCTGGTCCCGTGTTAGAAAAACGAAGCCTTCTTCATCGACGGTGGTGCCATCGGGCAGGGGCAGGCCATTGGGAACGGCGGGTCCTTGGAGGGTGGTGCCGTCGAGCCAGAAGCCGGGGAGGAGGATGCCGTGGGAGCCGGGCTTGCGGCCCGGTTGTTCCTGGCTGCCGGGGTGGGCTTTCGGGGGATCGGGCATGGACATGGCGACGATCACGCCGCCGATGGCGAGGCAGGGACAATGAAGCCAGCCGGGGTGGGCGAGCGGTTCGGTGGCGCGGTCGCTGAAGTCGAAGAACACGCCGCCGGGCTGGAGCTTCGAGGACTCGATCTTTTCGCGCAGGGCATTGCCCCCGAGCCAGTGGTTTTCCGAGCTGGGGTCGGGATAGGGTGACTCGCGACGGATCGCGTCGAATTGTTTCTCGAAGATCGCGAGGCCGGGGAGGGCGTCGGGAAGTGGATCGGAGTCCAGGGTTCCGAAGTCGGCGCCGCGCTGGAGAGCGTTGATGTGGGAGAGCTGGAGGGCATTGGCCTGGGCGGGGTCGCCGGCGCGTTCGGCGAGAGCGATGGCCGAGGCCTTCATCATTCCCTGGCGGATGCCTTCCAGGTCCGCGTCCTTCGGGTCCACCGGCGGGGCGAAGCCGACGCTGATGCCGTAACGCAGGCGCTGCGGGAATTTCGTGAAGAAGCGATTGCCTTCGAACGAGAAGATGGAGCCCCAGGCACCATCGGTCCATGTTGGGACGAGCGGGCAGCCGGCCTGGCGGGCGATGATTTCGAAGCCGCGCTTGAGTTCCCGGAGAGTGCCGGTGCGGGTGAGCTGGCCTTCCGGGAAGATGCAGACCACGTGTCCTTCCTTCAGCGCTTCGGCGGAGGCGCGGAGGGCTTCACGAGGCTTGGAGGAGGTGATGGGGACGGTGTCGAAGAGCTGGCTGAAGAGCCGGACGGCGGTATTGCCGGTGAAGCCGGCTTCCATGACGAAGCGCACCGGGCGGGGGCAGGCGGCGGTGAGGAAGAAGGCGTCCGCCCAGGTGATGTGATTCGGCAGCAGGAGCACGCCGCCCTTTTGCGGGAAGTGCTCCGTGCCGGAGCTGCGGATCCGGTAGATCAGGCGGAGGATGGTCAGGCCAACGACGCGGACCAATTCCGCCGGGACCAGGCGGGCGCTGTGGACGGTGACGGCGCCGCAGATCAGCGCCGTGGGGATGAGCGCGAAGTGAATGCCGAGCCACCACGGGTTCCCCGCAAGCGGGCGGATGTAGCTGATGGCGGTGAGCCCCAGGGCCGCGATGATGGCACCCACGCATTCCTGCAAGTAGGCTGCTGCAAGAAGCTCGCCGCGGTGCTCGGCCGGGCAGCGATCCTGGAAGAATGCATTCAGCGGAGCGAGGAACACGGCGGCCGAAAATGCGGTGAAGCCGAGCACCAGCAGAAAGCCGCGGCCGGAGGGATCCGGCACCGCCAGCAACAAGGTGCCGATGGTCATGGCGATGCCCGCGAGCGGCACCCAGCCGAGTTCAATGCGCCGCCGCATCAGTACCGAGGCCACGCCGAAGCCACTCGCCATGCCGAGCGAGTTCGCGATCATGTATTTCGACGCGGCGGTGCCGAAGCCGGTGGTGCCGCTGGTGAGTTCCTTGGCCACGCCGAGCGACCAGACATGGATGAAGGTGGCGAAGCCGACGAAGAAGGCGATGCCCACCGAGCTGCGTCGCAGCTCGGGATTCCGCCACAGATCCTTCATCTGGTGGAAATGCTGGAAGGCCAGCCTGGGGCTGAGCCGGTCGGCTTCTCCGCGGGGTGTGCGGGGAATCAGCAGGCTGAAGAATAAGGGGGGCAAGGCGAGGACGGTGATCACCCACAGGGGACCGCGAGCGGCCTGCCAGCCATCGCTGCTGCCGTGCAGGCGGTGGTCGAAGGCGAGACCGGCCAGGATTTGCCCGGCCAGAATCGCCAGCATGCCGGTCATCTGTTGGATCGAGCTGGCGAAGCCGAGATGGCGGGAACCCACCAGTTCCTTCACGATGCCGGTCTTGGCCGGATTGAAAAAAGCCGTGAGCACCGCCAGCGTGAAGAAGCACACCATGGCCGCCTGGAAGCTCTGGGCCGCCATGGCTCCGCAGAGTCCGACGAGGATGACCAACTGGGTGACGGCGCAGGCCACCAGCACGTTCCGCTTGGGGAATCGATCGCTCAGCCAGCCGGCCAGCGGGGCAAAGAGCAGGAAGGGCAGGGACAGGAGGAGCGGGGCGATCAGCTCCATCTTGGAGTCCTTCCCCATCAGCCAGCCGCCAAGCGGGATCAGCAGGAACTGGGCGGCCTTCTCGTTGAAGGCGCTCTGCGTCTGCTGGGCGATCAAGCTCCAGAATCCCGTCCATTCACGCCGCGTCGGCTCTTTTTCCACTTCCGGCGCTTCTTCCATTCGGGCGGGACGTTAGGAAGATACCCCGCGGGCGGGAAGCGTGATATTCATCGCCGTGTCAGAGCGGGAAAAAGCAGCGATATCTGTAAAATCGTGCAAATTCCCGGCTGCGTAGCTTCCCGAGTGGACGCGGTTAGGAATGAGGTGGAGGGTGGTCGTCTTGATTACTTTTTGGCAGGCGCAGTTAGAGTCTCAATGCACCGAGAAAACGGGTGCGAGCCGCGCTGTTGAGAGAATTCCGGGGGGCGGTTGCCTCCTTTCGCCACCATCTGGCAATCCCGTGAAGCCGTCTGCCGCCCGCAGGTTCAAATATCCGGTTGACGAGGCTGCTGAAAAACCGGGTTTGGTGATTTCATACACCCGTAACACGCAAGGATACAAGCGGCCGCGCGAAACGGTGGTACCTTGTCAAAACTTTCAAGGGAACACGTCAGTCACGTGGCCCCACTTTATTTCTGATTCCGTCCGAACCCACGCAGCGATTTCGGGAAAACCCCCGCTGACAGAAAAACGGGTTTGATGTATGCTCAAAGTAAGTACATGATTTTCCCCGTGAAACCCAACGTAGCCCAACGTCGCCGTCTTCGCCCGAGAGACCGGGGATTTGCCCTGGTCATTTCCCTTACCCTGATGGTGCTACTGACCGTGCTCGCGGTTGGACTGTTGGGACTGTCCTCGATTTCCCTGCGTGCCAGCGGCAACGGCCAAGCACGTGCCGAGGCCCAGTCGAATGCGCGGCTCGCCCTGATGCTGGCGATCGGCGAGCTGCAGACTTCGCTTGGCCCGGACCAGGCAATTTCGGCGCGCGCCTCCTCGATCAGCAAGAATTCCGCCGAGCCGAATCTGGTGGGTGCCTGGCACAGCTGGCATTGGACGCCGGGATCGAATTCCCCCAACTATGGTGAGAAGGCGGACAAGTTCCGCGGCTGGCTGGTTTCCACCAAGGATCCGAAGAGCGCGATGGATACCTCGCTGCCGGGCAACACGCTTTCCGACCCGGTGTGGATGGTTAATCCGGATACGGTGGGCCAGCCGCAGGGCAACGGTGCCACCGGACCCGCCCTGCGCGCCTCCAAGGTGCCGGTCGAGACCTCGGACAGCCAACTGGGAACCTTCGCATGGGCGGTGATGGACGAGAGCCAGAAGGCTCCGATCCAGCTTCCTGACACCCATCCAACGACCGATGGCCAGAAGATTGCCCGGCGCACCGCGCCCGGCCGTGCCCGTCCGGAGGATATCGTGCCGGCGCTCGCGCCCGCAAAGCTTGGCGATCCGGCCAAGATCGTCTCGCTCGACAGCGCCGTGGTGGCGGTCGGCAAGGAGCAGGGTGAGGACATCCTGAAGTATCAGGCCGATCTCACCTCGCGCTCGGTGGGACTTCTGACGAACACGATCGACGGTGGCCTGAAGACCGACCTGACGACGGTTTTCGAATCTTCGACCGCCTCGCCAAACTTGGTCAACAACCAGGTCACACTTTACAACACGGTGAACGACGGAGCCCCGCGCTGGGACTATCTCAAGTATCACTACCAGCTGAACAAGCGGGTTACTGCCACGGCCACGGGACAGCCGAAGATCACGCTGAACTCGACGGACCTGGCGATTCAGAAGACCCCTTTCGCGGGCTTGCGGACCAATCCCTCGGTGGAGCGCATGATGCCGGTGATCGCGAAGCTGCAGATCATGTTCTCGATGGTCTCGCACTACAATCACATCCAGGATCGCGTGGACTGGTGGAACGCGAATGGCAACCCGAAGGGCAACACCAACTATGGTGTGCCGCACCTGGCGTATGACCCGGTCATCACGCTCTACAATCCCTACGACGTGGCGCTGGACCTGACCAAGCTGCGGGTGCGCATCTGGGATCCGCCGGTGCTCTTCGGGATGAAGAAGAATGCCGCCTGGCTCCGGGACGACTACGCTACCGGAAACTACCATGGGCTGGGCAGACTTCAGATCAGCAACCAGTTCGACGCAAATGCCCGCCGCTACTTCTCCTTCCTGCTGACGGACACGAGAGGGGCCGCCACCAATCCGCAGCCCGGCAACAAGATCGTGCTGCAGCCGGGCGAAGTGAAGGTCTTCTCGCCATGGGTCGAGGCTGACTGGAACTGGGAAAAGGAAACCGCCGGCGGCTACACCCCGCGCGCCTTCTTCGACTGGAATGCGGGCAACAACTTCGGCAACCGCGACAACCGGACCGGCAACAACTTCGGCTTGGAAACCGTTCCCGGCTGGGACCCGCGCGCGGGCTTGCAGGTGGACCACCTGAGCTACTCGGACAACCGGCGCCCGCTGAGCACTCTCTATGATTTCGAAAATCCGGCACGAAAGGGTGATGGCTTTGTCCTGATCAAGCTGACGGACACCTTCAGCGTGGAAGCCCGCCCGGGCCGCCCGACGGCGCTCCCGACCCTGCCCGACTTCGAGGTCGACTTGCTCGCCGGTCAGGTTGCCAGCTCGACCGAGGACGTCTCGGGTGACATGCTGCGGTCCTACCGCTTCAAGCTGGGCAATCCGACCACCGAGATCAGTTCCAACCCGAGCAACCCGACCATCAAGCGGACCTTCCGCGTCGGCAGCATCCTTCAAATCCCGAAGGACAAGACGGTGGGCGGCAAGTCGCCCTTCGCCATCCTCTCGATGACGGCGAAGACCACCAAGTCCAGTTTGGATTTCTCGATGCCGTGGCTTCACAACCACCCGGTGGTGGAAGGTGCCGAGCAGATCTCCACCCGCGTGGGCAACGCCCTGGACTCCTATGACCTTCGCTTCGAGGAAGTGCAGGACTTCAACAGCAACCCGGGCGGCATCGAATTCGATCCCGCCACCAAGCGCGGCTTCTACGGCTCGACTCCATACTCACAAGGCGGCGTCTCGAACGTGCCGATGTTCCGCGTGCCGCTGTTGCCGGCCTCCAGCCTGGGTGACCTGATTTCCGCGAACCTAGTTTCCAGCTCGAACCTGCCACGTGTGACCCACGCCCTCGGAAACTCGCGCGCCCATCCGCTGATCCCGGCCAATGCGGTGAGCCGCAAGGCTCCGACGGATAGCTTCGGCCTTACGACCCGCACGGCGTATGACATGCTGGACCACTCGTTCCTGATCAACGACGCGCTGTGGGATAC
Organism: Luteolibacter sp. Y139; assembly: GCF_038066715.1. Lineage (NCBI taxonomy): Bacteria > Pseudomonadati > Verrucomicrobiota > Verrucomicrobiia > Verrucomicrobiales > Verrucomicrobiaceae > Neoluteolibacter > Neoluteolibacter soli. Next base: position 325,969 of record NZ_JBBUKT010000004.1, read on the forward strand.
CTCTTACTTCTCCACGGTGGCGACCTTCTCCAACTCGATGGTGCAGGGCCCGAACCGCAAGAGCATGCTGGAAGAGTTCCTGGGTGGAACCCGCAAGCTGCTCAATCCGCGCCTGATGCCGATGCTCCAGGGCGACGGCTCCGCCAAGGACAAGTCCAGCCAGCTCGATTCGCTTTCCGACGAGGAGCTTTCCAAGCGGATCGGCAGCGTGCTCGGAATCGAAGGTCCCTTCAACGTGAACTCCGACTCGGTGCCGGCATGGAAGGCCATGCTCAGTTCGCTGCGGGGTTCCGACCTCAAGGGCTGGTCGCTGGTCGACATGTCCGAGGAGAAGAAGACCGGCTTCTCGCGCTTCGGCCTGCCGATCGCCGGCAACCCGGATGCGACCTCGAAGACCGCCGGCCTCGACGTCGCCGGTAGAGCGGTCCGCTGGGCTGGCTTCCGGGCCCTGGACGACGATCAGATCGACACGCTGGCCAACAAGATCGTGGACGAGATCCGCGCCCGCGGTGAGCAAGACCATGCACCGTCGCTTTCGGTGGCCGAATTCGTCAACCGCCGTCTCGGTGCCGCCAGTGGCATGCAGGTGCTTGCCGGTTTGCTCCAGACCGCGATCGACAAGTCGAAGATCAACGACAGCTACCACAATCAGGACTCGAAGGATCTCTCCGTGGTCTCGCCTCCGAACCCAGCGGCGCTCACCGGCATCGCGAATGCTGCGGCCCGCCAGGGCAAGTCGGCCGAAGGCGCACCGTCGATCCTCACGCAGGGCGACCTGTTGATGGCGCTGGCGCCGGTGATCACTGTCCGCGGCGATACCTTCCGGATCCGCTCCTATGGCGAGTCGAAGTCGAAGGATGGCGCCGTGGAGGCGAAGGCATGGTGCGAGGCGATCGTGCAGCGCGTGCCGGAGTATCTCGATACCAAGGACAACCCGGAGCTGAAGACTTCCCAGCTTACCAAGGAGTCGAACATCCGCTTTGGCCGTCGTTTCGTCATCACATCGTTCCGCTGGCTTTCTCCGGAGGAGGTGTGATGCTCTGAGGAATCGACCCGTCATGAAAATCCATCACGTTTGTTTGGCCGTTGCTGCCTGCGTCCTTCCGCTTCATGCCCAGCAGCCGCCGGCACCCGCGCCGGCCCCGGCCCCAGCCCCGGGTGGCGAAGCCCAGCCCAAGCCCGAGGCGCCGGGCATCAAGATCCGCAGCCTGTCCTTCCAACTGGATACCCCGCCGACGGAGGTCTACGCCCACGATCCCGCCACCGGTGGCAAGGTCCCGGCGGTGAAGATCGACATGAAGAGCTATCTGAACCACGAGTTCAACTTGCAGCCGACCCAGGCGGAGAGCCTCATCTTCTCGAAGAGCGCGGACCCGGCCAGCCTCAAGGACCCGGCTAACATCGTCGCGAAGGCGAAGGTGCCACCCAATATCAAGAGCGGTATCTTCATGTTCCTGCCCGGCACCGGCAAGCCAGGCGACACGCCGTTCCGGGTGCTGGTCGTGGATGACTCCAAGCGCGCCTTCCCGCCGGGTTCCTTCAAGGTGCTGAACCTGAGCCCGCACGGTGTCCGCATCCAGCTCGAGACGAAGAACTACGACTTCGCGAGCGGGGAGACCAAGCTCATCGAAGATCCGCCGGTGGGAGTGAACAATGCCTCCGCCATGAATGCATACACCTCGGCCAACGGGCAGGTGGTGCGTATCGCCTCCGGGATCTGGCCGCATCCCGGCACGAAGCGGTCGCTACAGCTTCTGTTCTTGAATCCAGCGAGCGGGCAGGTTGAGATACGCGGTATCCGCGATGTTGCCGGCGACGAGTTCTGACCGGCCTCACGCGCCGCCTTCCTTCGGGAACGGCGGCGTTTTTCATTCCCAACCCAAGCAACCCATGAATGCTCGTTCTTTCGCCGCCGTGGCCGCGGCACTTTTTTCGGCCACCGTCGCCTACGGCCAGGAGTACCAAGTCCGTGGCATCACCCTGGGCCAGGACAATCCCGGTCCGGAAGTCCACATCCATCAGGATGGCGGCGCTCCCGATGCCGGAGTGCTGGAAGTGAAGTCCTTCCTCAACGAGGACGGGGTGGCGCTGAAGCTCAAGGGGCCGAAGCTCGTGATCACCACGCAGGCGGGTGCCGCCAGTGTGAAGGATCCGGCGCAGCTGATCGGTTCCTGCACGCTGCCCGCGAAGGGCGGCACGGTGATCCTGCTGTTCGTGCCCGAGAAGGCCGGCAGCCCGACTTCGAAGATCCTGGTGATCGACGATAGCAAGAAGGCGTTCCCGCCGGGCTCGTTCAAGATCGCGAACCTGAGTTCGCTGCCGGTGAAGCTGGAGCTTGAGAAGAAGGAATTCGCTTTCAAGCCGGGCGAGATCAGGAACATCGAGAATCCACCGGTGAACGAGGCCCAGTCCTCCGCCCTGAAGGGGACCTGTGAGGTCGCTGGCCAATGGGAATTGTTCTCGTCCGGAGCGTGGCCGAATCCCGGAGGGAAGCGCGTGCTGCAAGTCATTACCGACAATCCGGAAACCAAGCTCGTGGATATCCGCGGCTTCCGCGATGTCGCGACGCCTCCGTAAGCAAGAGTCGTGGAGATCCGCGTCCTCGCCGTGCCGAACGCCCGTGCCGGCGAGGTCATCGGATGGGAAGATGATCCGCGTGCCGGGCGAGTGCTGCGAGTGAAAGTCGCCGCACCGCCGAGCGAGGGGAAGGCGAATGCCGCGCTGCGCGAAGTGTTGGCGAAGCATTTCGGCGTGGCGAAATCGCAGGTGATCCTCGCGAAGGGCAGCACCTCACGGGTGAAGGTATTCACGCTGCCGGATGGCGCTGGTGATGGATCATGAAAATTTCCTGATGTTTTACTGCTGTCCTATTGCCAGTCGGCAAGCGACTTGCTAGATGCCGGTTGGATGGCGTGGCTGTTCCGTCAATGGTCAATCAACTGGGGAAGCAATCCCCGGGTCGCGCCTCCGTCCGGTCTTCGCCGGCAGCCCGCAAAGGTTGATGGTGGCTTGACGGAGTGGTGCCGTGAGAAGGCGGAATTCCTGGGTCTTCCGGAACTCGCGCGGAAGGTGAACGTGACGTGGAACGCGCGCATGCAAACGACCGCCGGTCGTGCGTGGTGGCCGGATCGCCTGATCGAACTCAATCCCAAGCTCAAGGATCAGCCGCCGGAAGAAATGTGGCGGACGCTCCGCCATGAGCTGGCCCATCTGGTGGCCTATGAACGTGCGGGCCGCCGCCGCATCGAGGTCCACGGCGCCGAGTGGCGCGCGGCGTGTGCCGAGCTTGGCATTCCCAACGAGCAGCCTTTCCACACGCTTCCCTTCAAGCGCAAGCGGATGAAGCGGAACTTCGGCTACGTCTGTCCGCAGTGCCTGACGACCATCCGGCGGGTGAAGCGCATCACCCGGGTCGTTGCGTGCTACGCCTGCTGTAGAAAATACAGCGGCGGCCTTTACGACCGCCGCTTCCAACTGCTGGAGGAGAAGCTGTGAGTCAGACCGTCGCTTCCAGCGACCTTTCTTCTCCGGTGGCGATCTCGTAGAGGATCACGGCGACGAGTGGCGTGACCATGGTGAGCGACAGGCCGAGGTGGCCGGCCAGCCAGAGGCTGAGCGTGGAAACCAAGACCGGAGTCGTGATGCCGGGGCGGGCAAACAGGAGGCCGCGGATGACATTGAAGTCGGGATTGGTGGTGTGCAGCACTTGGTGGAGCACTTCCTTTGCTTGCTCCCAATCTTCCTCGACGCCGATGTGGCGGCGCTGGGACTGCTGGCGGGAGGCGGCTTGCCGCGCGCGGTTCAGCCACGCCTGACCCACTTCGTCAGGGTCGTAACCTTGGCGGAGCAGGCGGGCGAGCTCGGGGAACTTGCGAAGCAGGAAGGCCTTGTCGATGGACAGGTTCCGGGAAGACGGGGAGGTCATGTTTTGTTGGGTTTTGAACCGGTTTTCATCGCCATCGGCCAGCCGATGATGGTGACAACCGGGTCGCATTCGTCGGGAACATTTTCCCAACCTCCACGCACATGCCTGATACTTGGGTTTGACCAGTCGGGGAGGACGTTAGGGCCGTATTCACAATCAATTGAAACGCTAGGGATTCCTCCCACGGACGTCAAGGGGGCGGCCCCTACATTGTGACGATCCGGTCACTTACGTGGCCCCTGGGGGTCTGGGGCTTCCACGGGCTGTTATTGATCGGCCTTTCCGACGACCTTGGACCGTAGTGCGCCGTATTCATCCAGCCGCCGGTCGAGCTCTTCGGCCATGGCTTTCGCGCGCCCGGGCTGTTCGGTGGCGAGGTTCTTGGACTCGGAGAGATCGTTGGCCAGGTCGTAGAGTTCGGAGGAGTCGTCGGCCCAATTGCGGATCAACTTCCATTGGCCTTCGTGGAGGATGGAGAAGTGGTCGTTGTTGTGGCCGTGGGGGAAGTGGGTCACGAGCCACTGCGGGCGATGATAGGTAGTGTCGCCTTTCAGGTAGGGCAGCAGGTCGTGGCCGTCCCAGGGCTTGGCGTCGGTGATGCCGGCGAGATCGGCGAGGGTGGGGAAGACATCGGCGAGGGCGACGAGGTCGTCTTCGTGAGAGGCGGGGGCGATGGTGAAGGCGTTGGCGGGTCCGGGTTTTGCCCATGAGGCGATCATCGGCACGCGGATGCCGCCTTCGTAACGCATGCCCTTCTTGCCACGCAGCGGGGCATTGCCGGAGATGATGGGCTTGTCGTTGTTGTTCGGGATCGGGCCATCGCCTCCGTTGTCGGAGAGGAAGAGCACGAAGGTATTCTCCGCGATGCCGAGTGAGTCCAGTTTCGCGAGCAAGTCGCCGAGCGAGCGGTCCATGCCTTCGATCAAGGTGGCGTAGGCGCGTTGGGCGGGTGGGAGGTCGGGGTAGTTCGCGGCGAAGCGCGGGTCTTCCATAAACGGGGCGTGGACGGCGTAGTGCGCCATGTAGGCGAAGAATGGCTTCTTGTCCTTCACGGAAGCTTCGATGGCGGCGCTCATCTCCTGCGTGAGGATGTCTGTTAGAAAGCCGTCCTTGCCTTGCCACTTGTCGAGGCCGGTGACGTGGTTCGAGCCTTTGCCGAAGTCCTGCTTGGCGAGATACGAGGCGGGGTGGCCGATTTCGTTGCCGGCGATGTTGATTTCGAAGCCAAGTGCCTGGGGGTATTGGCCGAAGGCGCCCTTGCTGCCGAAGTGGGCCTTGCCGCAGTGGATGGTGCGGTAGCCGGCTTGCTTGAGGAGGGCGGGCAGTGCTTTTTCATCGGGCGAGATGCCGGTCTTGCCCCACCCATCAGGCGAGCGGAGGTTTTTCACGTCGTTGTCGCCGGTTTCGGTGCCGTCGGGGCTGGTCCAATTGGTGACGCGGTGGCGGGCGGCGTTTTTCCCGGTCATGAGGGTGATGCGGGAGGGCGTGCAGACCGGGTGGGCGTAGGCGCGGGTGAATTTCATGCCCTGCGCCGCGAGTTTTTCCATGTTCGGCGTACGGTAGCGGTGATTGAGGTCGGAAGGGACCGGCTTGCCTGCTGTATCGTGATGAAAGGGGACGGAGGTGTCCTGCCAGCCCATGTCATCGACGAGGAAAACCAACACGTTAGGCCGATCCGCGGCGGTGGCGATGCCGCACAGGGCGAGGAACAGGAAGAGGCGCGTCATGGGCCGGGCGATACGCACTTGGCTCAGGAAACCTTTGGGAAAAATCCAAACCTTCGCGATGGTCCGCAACCCGGACCACGTGGGGATGGTTCCTTCCCACGTAACCCGTCTTTCCTCCGACCATGTTACCTGCTGCACCTGACGAATGGACAATCCAAGAAGCCGCGCACTTGCTGCGACGGGCTGGCTTCGGGGGATCCCCCAAGGACATCGAGAGCTTCCACGCGCTCGGCCGATACAAGGCTGTCGAAAGCCTGCTCGCGCCGACCGAGCCCGTGGACGCTTTCAACCTGCCGGCGTGGGCGACCCACGACCAGGCGCTGGCCGACATGAAGGAGCGGCAGGAGCAATTCCAGGAAATCCGCCGTGCGACGCGCGACCTTTCCCCGGAAGAAGCGGAGAAGGTTCGCAAGGAGTATCGACAGAAGCAGCAGCGCACCGAGCGGCAGCACGGGATTGAGGCGCAGGGCTGGTGGTTCCGTCGGATGCTGAAGACGGAGGCGCCGCTGCGGGAGAAGATGGTGCTGTTCTGGCACGATCATTTCGCCACCTCGCTCCAGAAGGTGAAGCAGCCGGTGCTGATGGTGATGCAGAACGAGCTATTCCGCCGCAACGCCACGGGCTCGTTCAAAGAGCTCACGCACTCGATCCTGAAGGATCCGGCGATGATGCTCTACCTGGACACGCAGACCTCGAAGAAGGGACAGCCGAACGAGAACTTCGCGCGTGAGGTGATGGAGCTCTTCACGCTGGGTGAGGGGAATTACACCGAGCCGGACATCAAGGAAGCGGCGCGTGCGTTCACCGGCTACAGTCTCAATCGCCTGAATGGCACGGTGGTGCACAACAAGCGGCAGTGGGATGAGGGTGAGAAGAAGATCTTCGGGAAGTCGGGCAAGTTTGACGGTGACGATGTGATCGACCTGCTGTTCGCGCAAGAGGCCGCGGCGCGTTATGTGCCGAAGAAGCTTTGGGAATACTTTGCCGCGGAGGATCCGCCGGAAGAAGGCGTGGATGCGCTGGCGAAGTCATTCAAGGCCGCGGATTTCAAGGTGGAGCCGCTGCTGCGGGAGATTTTCCGCTCGAAGGCTTTCTATTCGGACAAGATCGTCCGCAACCAGATCAAGAGCCCGATCCAGTTCCTGGTGCAGATGTTCAAGGAGCTGGAACTGGAGAGCCCGCCGCAGGGCTATACGGTGAATGCGCAGCTCCAGCTCGGGCAGGTGCTCTTCATGCCGCCGAACGTGGCGGGATGGGACTGGGGCAAGGCGTGGATCAATACCAACACGCTGCTGACCCGATACAACGTGGCCGGCTTCATCACCAAGGGCGCGCAGGAGTCCTCACAGCTCGCCGACAATGGCGACGCGATGATGGACCAGGAAATGGACAAGAAGCAGATGCGCGTGGCCAACCTTCTGGATCGTGCGCAACGAACCTGGGCTGGTCCCGATTACGAGAAGATTGCCCCGCGTCCTCTGCGGGAGGATCCCGAGAAGCTGGTGGACTCGCTGGTGCAGCGGTTTTTCCAGGCCCCGCTTGGCGGGAAGGAGCGCGGCGCCTTCATCGAATACGCCGTGTCCAAGAAGGGCGCGATCTTCACCAACAAGGAGGTCGGCGAGCTCTGCCACCTCATGCTGAGCACCCCGCATTATCAGCTCGACTGAAACCTTTGACTCTTCTCCTCCGATGAAAACGCGACGTGACTTCCTCCGCTCCACGATTCTCGGTGCTTCGGCGACGTGGACCGTGCCGATGTTTGTCGAGCGAACCTTCGCCGACCTTCACATGGGTGCCAGGGATCTGGCGACCCAGCCGGTGACCGGGAAAGATGGTACGATCCTCGTCGTACTTCAGCTCGCGGGCGGCAATGACGGGCTCAACACGCTGGTGCCCTATGCCGACGATGCCTATCACAGTGCCCGCCCAAGTTTGGGGAAGAAGGAGAAGGAAATCATCAAGCTGAGCGATCACGTCGGCCTCAATGGCGCGATGCCCTTCATGGGGAGCCTGTTCAAGGAGGGCAACCTGGGCGTGGTGCAAGGGGTCGGCTATCCGAATCCGAACCGCTCGCACTTCGTGTCGACTTCGATTTGGGAGACGGCGGACATTCAGAACCGCTCCAGCACGGGGTGGATCGGCCGCTACTTCGACAATGCGTGCGATGGTGCCGATCCGACGGTGGGCATCAGCTTGAACAAAACGCAGCCGGAGTCCTTCGGGGCGGCGAAGAATCCGGGCGTGTGCTTGAGTTCGCCCGAGCTTTACCGGTGGATTCACGGCGGTGGCGAGAAGGCGCAGGCGGAGGAGTTCTTTGCCTCGCTCAATTCGCCGGAGGATGATGACAATCCCGTGGATGGCGCCTCGATCGACATGCCCGCGGGCGGCAAGGTGGGTGGCATCGAGGGTGAGAGCAATCTGGCCTTCTTGGAACGCGTGGCGATGGATGCGCGGGTCAGCTCCGCGAAGATCCTGGAGCTCGCGTCGAAGTACAAGTCCAAGGTGAACTATGAAGGCACGCCGATTTCGCGGAGCCTGAACATGGTGTCACGTCTCATCGCCGGTGGCATGCCGACGCGGGTGTATTATGTGAGCCACGGTGGCTTCGATACCCACAACCAGCAGGTGAACTCGCATGACCGCTTGCTTGGGCAGTTGGATCGCGCGCTGAAGTCATTCTTCGCGGACCTGAAGGAGCAGGGGAATGACAAGCGGGTGGTGCTGATGACGTTCTCGGAGTTCGGCCGCCGTGTTTCGGAGAACGCGAGCGCCGGCACCGACCATGGTCGTGCCTCGTGCATGTTCCTCGCCGGTGATGCGGTGAAGGGCGGGCTCTTTGGTGCCTATCCGAGCCTTACCGAACTCGATCAGGGTGACCTGAAGCACAATGTGGATTTCCGGGGCGTGTATGCGTCGGTGCTTGAGGGCTGGCTGAAGACATCGTCCAAGCCGATTCTGCGCGGGGACTTTGCGAAGCTGGGGATGATCGGGTGAGGGGCGGCGTAAGCCGGCGGGAGGAAGTAAGGAGTGTGGACGTTCCGTCCACACCGTGTCGACGGAACGTCGACACTCCTTAACTCGCTGCGCTCGGATCCAAAGAAGATGCGCGGAACCCATCCGCGCCGGACGCCCGTGGGCGGCTCGGGCGGATGAATTCCGCGCTACCATGAAAGGTGGTCTTATCCTTGTGCGCGGTGGGCAGCGACGGCGCTGGAGAAGCGCAGTAGGCTGAGGAGGGCTTGCTGTTTGATGGAGCCCATCAGGGTGGCGAAGAGTTCGAAGCCTTCGATCTTGTACTCGATGAGCGGGTCCTTCTGGCCTTGGGCGCGAAGGTAGACGCCTTCGCGGAGTTCATCCATGTCGCGGAGGTGTTCCTGCCAGTAGCCGTCGATCGCGGAGATAACGAGATTGCGCTCCTCGCGGTCCACGCGTTCGCCGGGCAGGGCTGCCAGGCTGCTGTCGTAGGCGTCGCGGACCTTCTTTTCGATGAGTGGGGCGATGCGTGCGGTGCCGGCGGCGGCGAGCTCTTCTTCGGAGACTTCCAGGTTCAGCCCTTGGCGCAGCCAACCGAGGAGCGGCCGGAGATCTGGCTCCTGTGAGTCGCTTTCGGCAAGGTGCTCCTGCACCTTGGCAGTGACGCATTCCGAGATGACCTCGTGAACGAGGCGGCGCATGTCGCCGGTGCCGAGGACGTCGTTGCGGTATTCGTAAACGATCTCGCGCTGGAGATTCATCACGTCGTCGAAGTCGAGGACGCGCTTGCGGCCCTTGTAGTCGCGCTGCTCGAGCGTGCGCTGGGCAGTCTCGACGAGCTTGCCGAGGGATGAGCCTTTGCCATCGCGTTCAATCATCGCGGCCATCTGCGCCGGCTCGGCGTGATTCCGCATGAGGTCGTCTTCAAGTGAGACGTAGAACTGGGCTCGGCCGGGGTCGCCCTGGCGGGAGCAACGACCGCGAAGCTGACGATCCACGCGACGGGTGAAGTGGCGCTCGGTGCCAATGATGAAGAGGCCGCCGAGTTCGGCGACGCCTTCGCCGAGTTTGATGTCGGTGCCGCGGCCGGCCATGTTGGTGGCGACGGTGACGGCGCCTTTTTCGCCGGCGCGGGAGACGATCTCGGCTTCCTGCTCGTGGAACTTCGCGTTGAGGACCGTGTGCGGGATTTTCGACCGCTTCAGCATGCGCGAGACGGTTTCGGATGCTTCCACGGAGGCCGTGCCGACGAGGATTGGCTGGCCCTTGGCATGGGCGGCCTCGATCTTCGCGACCACCGCGTTGTACTTCTCGCGGCGGGTTTTGAAGATCTGGTCGTTCTCGTCCACCCGGAGGTTCTTGGCGTTGGTCGGGATCGGCAGGACGTCGAGCTTGTAGATGTCGTGGAACTCGGCGGCTTCGGTGGAAGCGGTGCCGGTCATGCCCGCCAGCTTCTTATAAAGGCGGAAGTAGTTCTGGATGGTGATGGTCGCGTAGGTGCGGTTCTCACGCTCGATCTTCACGCGTTCCTTCGCCTCGACCGCCTGGTGGAGTCCATCCGACCAGCGGCGGCCTTCCATTTCACGGCCGGTGCTTTCATCGACGATGGTGATCTTGCCATCGCGGATGACGTAGTGGACGTCGCGCTCGTGGAGGCAGTGAGCCTTGAGGAGCTGGTTGATGGCGTGGACGCGGAGGGCCTGCTCCTCGCGGCGCTTCAGCACGGCGGTGGTGGCGATGGCCTTCTGCTCCGCATTGAGGTCCGGGTTGGCCTCGATGGCACTGAGCTCGGCGCCCGAGTCCGGGATGGTGAAGGAGTCGGGGTTCTCGGGGTCGAGGAAGCGGCGGCCCTTTTCCATGAGATCGGCCTCGCGGGACTTCTCGTCCACGGCGAAGAAGAGCTCCTCCTTCAGGGTCAGGAGATCCTTCTTGAACATCTGCCGGTGGAAGAGGAGCTCGGTGCTTTCCAGCAAGCGGCGCAGTTCCGGATTCTCCATCAGGCGGAGGAACTGGCGGTTGCGCGGTTGGCCGAGGTGAAGCTTGTAGATCACAAGGCCGGCTTCCTTGTTCTTGCCTTCCTCCAGCAGCTTCTTCGCCTCGGTGGCGAGCTGGTTGCAGAGTTCGGTCTGGCGCTTCACCAGGCGTTCGACGTCGTTGTTCTGCTGCTCGAAGATCTGCGACGAGTCCGGCGCGGGGCCGGTGATGATGAGCGGCGTGCGCGCTTCGTCGATGAGCACGGAGTCGACTTCGTCGATGACGGCGAAGTAGTGGCCGCGCTGGACCTGCTCGTCCTTGGTGGAGGCCATGCCATTGTCGCGCAGGTAGTCGAAGCCGAACTCGGAATTGGTGCCGTAGGTGATGTCGCAGTTGTACTGCTCGCGGCGCTGCCACGGCGGCATTTGGTTCAGGAGGCAGCCGACGGTCAGGCCGAGCGAGCGATAGAGCGCGCCCATCCACTCCGAGTCGCGCTGGGCGAGGTAGTCATTGACCGTGACGAGGTGGACGCCGAGGCCAGTGAGGGCATTGAGGAAAACGGGGATGGTGCCGACGAGCGTCTTGCCCTCGCCCGTCTGCATTTCCGCGATCATGCCGCGGTGGATGGCGACGCCGCCGAGCAGCTGCACATCGAAGTGCACCATGTTCCAGCGCTGCGGGTGGCCATTGACGGGGACCTCGGTGCCGACGAGGCGGCGGGCAGCGTTCTTTACCACGGCGCAGGCCTCGGGCAGGATCTTGTCGAGATACTTGGCGCGTGGCTTGGCGAAGTTTTCCTCGACGTCGAGGAAGGCGGCCTTGGCGCTTTCGATTCCCTGGACGCTCGCGTTGACCACCGATGGGACGGAGAACTCGCGGGCGAGACGCTCGAAGCGCTTGCCGATGGAGTCGGCGACGGTCTCGAGTTCCGCCTTGGTCATCAGATCGAGTTGGACCCGGGTCGGGACTTCGAGCGGATGGTAGCGGGAGAGGTGCTCGCGCCAGGAGTTCGTGAGTTCGAGGAGTTTCCCGGCCGGCTCGCGCTGGAGCTTTTCCTCGATCTCATTGATGCGGGAAACGATGGGGCGCAGGCGATGGAGCTCGCGCTCATCCTTGCCGCCGAGAAGTTTTGGGAAGAGCCACTGGATCATGGACGGCGGAAGTTGAGGTTGGAGGTGAAGCGGACCCGGCGTGGCGAGGCCAGCGCGACGAGTGAAAGGGAAAGGATCGGGAAAAGAGTCATGAAATGGACTTGGATGGAATGGAATGCACGGGCCCATCAGGGACCCGGTGTCATGTGCCATGCCTCTTGGAATGAGAGGCACCGCCATGGGAGGCGGTTGAAACGCCGCGATCTCAATGGGATCAGCGGTCGTGCGATTGGATTGTCATGCCGGCTTGGGGTCTGCCCGCAGGGGGGCGACTCTCGCGAAAGGTTCGCGTGCCGGATTCCATCAAGCCCGCGCCGGCGGGGCCCGTCCCTGAACTCCTTCCCGGAGCAAAGCGATGACGGGAAGCTCGTGAACGGCTTCCACGCTCAAGAGCACGGCAGGGGCACCCCAGACATGACGCCCGACTACCTCCGGCACCAAGCCGACGAGGGGATAAGGCGTGACGTTCGTGGCCGGGAGATCGTCCGACTGGTGGATCAGCCCGATGCCGTCCTGCAGCTTCTCCTTGCGGATCGCCAGTTCGTCCGGCGTGAAGATGCTCCACCCGAATACAACGGCGAGCGCCATGATCCATGGGATCCATGCGCTTGGGACGATCTTGTCCTCGCTGGTGGTCATCGGGAGAGTTGCTGGCCGCGACCGGGGCGGCGCGGCCGGGAGAGGGTCGCGGGGAATCGGGATTTGTCAAACGATTGCATGACACGGGCCGCCGCGCATTTTGAGATGCCAGCGGGTCTTATTACGTAGAGCGTAGCTGCGATGAAGCCCTTGTCTTTTCTTGTCGTGCTGGCCGCCACGGTCCTGCCGGTTGCCGCGGAAAACGTCTCTGCCGCCCTGGATGGTGATCAGGTGGTGATCGTCGCGGGGGACAAGGAGATCCTCCGTTATCAGGGCGAAGCCGGTGAATTTCCTCGGCCCGACATCAAGGAGATCTACAGGCGGGGCGGCTACATCCAGTCCATTCACACGCCGTCCGGGAAGCTGGTGACGGACGATTTTCCGCCGAATCACATCCACCATCACGGGGTGTGGAGCCCGTGGACGCATACCGAGTTCGAGGGCCGGACGCCGGACTTCTGGAACATGGGCGACGGCAAGGGGCGGGTGGAATTCGTGAAGATGGACCAGATGTGGAGCAAGGATGGCCGGGCGGGATTCAAGGCAAGCCACCGCTTCATCGACATGATGGCGAAGCCGGAGAAGGTGGCGCTTTTGGAGACGTGGGAGGTGGCCGTTTCGAGCGCGGACAAGCGCTACGTGATCGACATGACGATCACCCAGACCTGCGCGACCGATTCGCCGCTGAAGCTGCCGGAGTATCACTACGGAGGTCTGGGCCTGCGCGGGAATCGCGCATGGGATGGTGCGGAGAACCTCAAGTGTCTCACCGCGTCCGGGCTCACCGACCGGCTGAAGGTGAACACGGCGAAGGAGCCGTGGTGCTGGGTAGGCGGGAAGGTGGACGGCGAGACCTGCGGGGTGGCGATCCTTTGCCATCCTTCCAACTTCCGTGCGCCGCAGCCGATCCGGGTGCATCCGACGGAGCCGTTCTTTTGCTACGCGCCGCAGCAGGGTGGTGACATGGCGATCGAGCCGGGGAAACCGTATGTCGCGCGCTACCGACTGATCGTTGCCGATGGTGAGCCGGATGCGGAGGCACTCAAGAAGGCAGCGACGGAGTATGCGGCGGTGAAGTAAAGAATCTCAATGGAAGCGGCCGTTGCGGACCTCGCGAATGCGGTTGAGCTCGCGGTTCGTCGGGTTCGGTTTCAGAACTCTTTCGAGGAGCATTTTGCGGTCTTCCATTTCCGAAGACAGGAAGCCCCGGCCATTCGAGGGGTCCTTCGGACGCCAACGGCTGCCGTCGGTTCGCATGAATTTTGAAAGCGTCGCTTCCGTTTCGGCCGGGGTGGGCGCGATGTGAAAGAAGGCGGTGGAGGTATCTCCGCAGTGGCAGCCGCAGCAGGTCTGCATCGAGAAGGCCCGCCGCAATCCTTCATCGCGCATGCCCCAGCCGTCCCAGTGGAAACTGGCGTCATTGTCCGGGACCCGGGCGATGGTGGCCTGGAAACTAGCCGGCAGTGGGAATGAGGCCGGGATCTCCGTCTTCGCGGCGCGCGGGTTATCGATTTCAGATTCGCGCGGGACGCGTTGCTTGGCGACCCACTCGGTGAGCGAGCGGTTATCGGCGCTGCCCTTCACGAAGTAGGAATCGTTCGGAGTGCCGGGCAGCTGGGCGGGGACGAGCTTGCCATCCTGAAGGTGGAACTCGCGGAATTCGCGGACATCGCCAAAGGCGCCATCGTTCACGCGGATGCGCAGGAGTTGCTTGGTGAAACGACGGGTGACTTCAACGAGCTTGGCGCGGTAGGTATCGTCGAAGGCTGGCTGGGCTCCGAGGGCGTGCCACGACTTGGCCCAGTCGGCGAGCTTCCCGGGAGAGGAGGTTGGGGCATCGAGGCCGTATTCGAGGATGATGGTGGTGCCGCCGGGCAAGGGTTGGCCGCTTAAGTCGACGGCGGCGAAGACGAACCGGGCTTCCCCGGCTTCGCGCCCGACCAGATTGCCAGCGGCCGGCCCATAGCCCGAGCTGTCGTTGAAGGTGGATGTGGGAACAGGCGTGGTGGGAAGGGCGTGTTCGCCGAGATCCATGCGGTTGACGATCGCCAGCAGCCGGAAGGGCGCGTGCGCGAAATCAGGCAGCCAATCGCCGCAGTCGACAAGTTGATCGCGCTGTCGCCATGGGGCGATCAGGCGTTCTTCGAGCGCTTCCCTAGGCGGCAGGCGGAATGTCGCATTTTCCGGCGAACCCTTCGCCCACGAGTCCAGCCAGGTGGCGACGGTTTTGCGCGAGATCTTTTCTCCAAGAGCTTCATCCATCAGGTGGCCGAACGACCAAGGTCCCGGGTAGGTCGCTTCCGGCCCGTTCACGACTTCCAGCGCGGTGATCAGCAGCTCCTTCTCGATCACGATCTCGTGATCGCCAGAGGGGCCTGGCTTTTCCTTCGCTTCAAAAATCGAAGGCAGCGAGGCAGACAGCAGCAGGAGGAGGGGAAGGGATTTCATGGCCGGGAGCGGGACCGATGTTGGTCGGGATGGCCGGATGTTTTATTCAATGCCCGCGGAAAATACCTGCCGGTGGGCGCGCTTGACGGTGGCGAGAGGGCGAGGGGAAGCTGCGCGCGTGACGGAGGAACTGCGGGCGAAGATGGAGCGGGGGCTGGGGCTCTTCGACCTGGATGGGACGCTGATCGCGTGGGACACGCAGATGCTATTCGCCGATCATGTGATCCGGCGCGAGGGCTGGCGGCGGGCCTACCTGGCGTTCTTCGCGGCGTTCCTACCGGCGGCGAAGATCCTCGGGGACGAGGGGATGAAGCGCGTGTTCCTCAGCTATCTGTGGCGGGCGGATCACGCGAAGATCGAGGGCTGGGCGCGGGACTTCGTGGCAGAGTTCTTTCCGGCGCGCTGCTATGGGGTGATGCTGGAGAAGCTGCAGCGCCATCGCGATGCGGGGCACCTCACGGTGCTGGCGTCGGCGAGCCCGGAATTTTATGCGAAGGAGGTGGGGCGCGTGCTGGGATTCGATCTCGGGCTGGGCACGCTGGTGGAATGGAAGGGCGGGATGCCGCTATTGCCGGAGCTGCGGAATCACAAGGGGGCGGAGAAAGTACGACGACTCTCGGAGATCATCGGGGCGCCGGATGGGACGTGGCCGAAGAGCCATGGGTACTCGGATAGCTCGGCGGATCTGCCGATGCTGAATTGCTGTGAGGAGAATACGCTGGTGAATCCTTCGGCGAAGCTGACGGCGATCGGGGAGGCGAGGGGATGGGAGATTCAGCGGCCGGAGAAGCCGTGGAGCGGGAAGGCGGGGCACGTGGGGGAGGTGCTGAGAAGGATCACCGGGATCTGAGAGGAGGGATCTTTGCCCGGCCTTTTCACCCCTTCCGGCGGGACCTCCCAATGATCCAGATGGCAATCGTGCCCCACAGCGAACCCAGTATCATTGTTAGCAACCAAATCGGGGGATTCCCCGATGCATGGGCGAATCCGAAACTCGCTCCAAGCACAAGTGTCAGCACGGTCGCAGCGAGAACGACCCATTGCTGTTTCGTTGATGGATTCATGGTTGATGTTGTTCTCCGGCTTTGACGTCGGGCCTTCAGTGAGGACCGACGTCGGTTTGCTTTCCACTTACCGGCCACGCGGAGTTTGTTTCCGGTTTTCTCGAGGGATCTCAAAATGGCGGGCTCCGCCCGGGTGTTCTTCGTCCCGAACTTTTCAAAAATCGCTTCGCACTCGCGAGCCTGTCACAAGCCGGGACTTTCCGGTATTATCCTCGGATAACCCTCTGCCGTCGCCCGTGCCCCTACCCGACCCGCGCTCACCGCTTTTCCTTACCACCCGCTGGTCGATGGTGCTGAAGGCACGGGAAGACAGTTCCAAGGGATCGATGGAGGCACTGGAGTTTCTCTGCCGCACCTACTGGTATCCCCTGTACCTCTACGTGCGAGGTGTTGGCCGCTCGCCGGATGATGCGCGGGATCTGACCCAGGAATTCTTCGCGCGGCTGCTGGAGAAGAATTGGCTGGAAGCCGCCTCTGCGGAAAAGGGGCGGTTCCGCAGTTTCCTCTTGGTGGCGATGAAGCATTTCATGGCGAAAGAATGGCGTCGCCTCTCCGCCTTGAAACGGGGCGGCCCCAAGGCCCTGCTACCGCTCGACACCACGGACGCCGAGAAGCGCTACGCCGGCGAACCGGTTTCCTCGCTCGCGCCGGACGAGATCTACGAGCGCCGATGGGCCATGACGCTACTCGACCAAGCCCTGGTGCGACTGGAGACGGAATTCACCGCAGCGGGAAAGGCGGGTGAGTTTGCGGTCATGAAGCACTGGCTCGGGGCCGAGCGCGGCACGATTCCTTACCACGAACTCTCCGCCAGCCTCGGTGCCAGCGAAGGCGCGGTGCGCCAGTCCGTCCACCGCATGAGGAAACGCTTCCGCGCCATCTTCCGCGAAGCCGTCTCCCACACACTCGCTGAGGGCGAGGACATCGACGAAGAGCTGCGCCATCTCGTGGCGATCTTGAGCAAGGCGTGATTTTTTCGTAACAGAGGGCCCATGAAGGGTAATCCCACTGCGATGGAGGTCCGCAATCCCATAGCATGCCCGAAATGTGGCAGGCCACTGCCGGGCGATGCCCCGCTGGGCCTCTGCCCCGGCTGTCTGGGACAGATGAATCTCTGCGCGGATACCTTGGCTGACGACGATGACGTGCGTGCCGGCCCTTCCATTCCGCCGGAGGATCTGGCACCGCATTTTCCGCAGCTTGAAATCATCGAGTGTCTTGGCCGCGGCGGCATGGGAGTGGTCTACAAGGCCCGTCAGAAAACGCTCAATCGTCTCGTCGCCCTCAAGCTGCTTTCCCCGGAGCGCGAAAAGGATGCGGAGTTCGCGGCGCGTTTCACCCGTGAGGCCCAGGCGCTCGCAAGGCTTTCCCATCCGCACATCGTCACGGTCCATGACTTCGGCCACACGGGGAATTTTTTCTTTCTCCTCATGGAGTATGTGGACGGCGTGAATCTCCGCCAGGCGCTCGGCGCAGGCCGCTTCACACCGGAGGTGGCGCTCGCGCTCGTCCCGCCGGTTTGCGATGCCCTGCAGTACGCGCACGACCGCGGCATCGTGCATCGCGACATCAAGCCGGAGAACCTTTTGTTAGATCGGGAAGGGCATGTGAAGATTGCCGACTTCGGCATCGCGAAGATGCTCGATGTGCACCCGGGCAATTTCGCCGAGCCGGAGGGTCAGACCGTCGGCACGCCCCATTACATGGCTCCCGAGCAGCGGGACACGCCGCTCGCGGCGGATCACCGGGCGGACATCTTCAGCCTCGGTGTGGTGCTTTACGAGATGCTCACCGGTGAGCTGCCGGGGCCGCAGTTGCTGGCACCGTCACGGAAGGCCGCGGTGGATGTGAGGCTGGACGAGATTGTGATGCGCGCACTCGAAAGCTCACCGGAGCAGCGTTGGCAGACCGCCGGCGAAATGCGCACCCGCATCGAGACCCTGGCGGTCTACGCCCCTCCATCAGCCGCGGCTGAGATGAAGCAGTCGCCGGGGTCCGGCGATCGTGCAAAGCGGCTGTTGTGGTTCGTTGCCGCGCTCCTTGCCGCCGCGTTTCTCGGGCGCTGGCTGTTGGAAATTCTCATGATCCTGAAGTCCGGCGGAGGATTCCATCCCTTTCAGGATCCTCGCGGCGGCTTCCGGCTTGCCGAGGTTGCACTCCTTTTCGCGCTGGTCGTCTTCGCTTGGTTCACCCGTCGCAGGGATCTCGAAAGCCCTTATTTGCACATCATGAAAAACCTCTCTCTTTCAATCGTCGGCTCCTCACTGCTGGTGCTGGTTGGCGGCTTCACGCTTGGTCGCTACACTCAAGGCTCGGCGTCGGATATCGCGGCGGGGAAAAGTCCTGTCACGAAGAACATCTCCAAGCGGGACACTTCGGGAGCCGCCGTAGCGCAGGCTGAGGACTCCACCCGCCATCGCCGCAGGCCTGCATCTGCGGGTGCCTCTCCCGGGCGCGAGAGCCGGGGTGCCAAGGAAGCGTGGGAGAATCTTGCGCAGGGGCCGGAACGCACTGCCGCCGTGACCGGCAAGGCTACCACTCTCCTGAACGAAAAGAATCCCGCGCGCCGGCTGCAGTTGTTCGCCGAGTTCATCGAGAAGTTCGAGACATTCGATTTCGAAGCGATCGCCGCCAGTTTCGCCGAGCATGACCAACAGGGACGGCTGTTCCCGCAGGAGTATGATCTTTTCCTTTCGACCGCCGCCACCCTCGGCGGGGAGGAGGCGATGAACAAGATCTTCAAGCCCGGTGATCCCCTTGATCATTCGCCCTTCGGCGCACAGCACTCGGCGATGACCGCCTTCGCCACGGAAGACCCGCAGAAGGCGACCGAGTGGTGGAACGCGATGCCGGAAAGCGTGGTAAAGAACGAGCTCGCGAGATCCCTCATCAGCGGCATCGCGGCCAAGGATAGCGATCACGCGTGGGTCAGCCTCGACGTCTTCCCGCAGGAGGAACGGGCGCAGTTCATGGGGGACCTCGTTCGCCAAAAGATCAGCGACCAAGGCGCGGAGTCCGCCGCGCAATGGCTGCAAGGATTGAAGTCGCAGGATGGCGGCGATGTCGCGAACTTGAAACAAGCGGGATTCGATTCGCTTCTGAATGCGATCGTCAATCTCTCACCCGACAAGAAATCCCAGTACATCGACCGGTTCTCGGATGAGCCATGGATGCAGGCTTCAGGATTCCCTGCGCGGGTCGCGCGCCAGTGGGCACAGCAGAATGGCACCGAGGCCGTGAACTGGGCAGTGGGGCTTCCCGAGGCAGCACGCAGCCGCACCCTCTTGGACGCGTTCGACGGGTGGCAGCAGTCTGACGCGTCGGGGTTCCAAGCGTGGCGAACTGAACATCAGTCCGAGGACGCTTTCCGCGATTCGATCCGTGCCCTGGATGAATATTCCCGCGCCCAGAATACCCATTAGTTGCTCAAGTGCTGCCGGCCGCGTCGTCCGGAGGTCGATAGCCCTTGAAAAGAAAAGGCCTTCCGGCGTGAACCGGAAGGCCTAGGCGTGTGCTTCTTATGAAAGCGGATTAGAACTTGAAGCGGAGGCCGAGCTCGGCACCCACGTCATCGCCGACTTTGACGGAGACCGGTCCGATGGAGCTGTCGTCCACCCAGAGCCAGCGGGCACCGCCGTAGATCTCGAAGTTGTCGGTCACATTGTAGCCGAGGCCCGCGAAGACTTGGGCAGCGAGTTCGACGGAGCTGTCGTCGAAGACACCGGCATCGGAATCAACAAATCCAGCGCCAACGCCGAGGCCGACGTAAGCGGAGAGCTTGCTGTTGAGGGCGAAGTCAGCCTTGTAGTTCAGGGTCACCGGGATGACGTCGCTTTCGACGATGCCGCCGAAGCTTTCCGTCTGGGTGTAGAGGCCTTCCACGAAGAGCGAGTGGGTCACCGAACCGGTTTCGGCGATCTTGGCGCCGAAGTGGAGGGTGTAGTAGGCTTCCTCGTTGTCGAAGAAGTAACCCGCCGAGCCACCGACGAACCAGCGATAGAGCGGGCTGCTGGCGGTCTGGGTGTAGGAGGTCGGAGCTGCTGCCGGCTCGCCGGCCTGAGCGGCAGCGGCGGAGAACAGGCAGAGTGCGATTGCAAGTGAAGTAGAGTGCTTCATGTCACCCGGAGAGTTCAATGAGCCGAATCTATAATCAAGGGAAATTTTAAAAATATTGATAATTAATTTATCTTAGCAAGCTCTCAGAGGAGTGGGGGTGTCTGATGGGGAATCTCGGCCTGGACGGGCCTGGCGAGGAGGGCGTCGATCCTGGTGAGAAGGTCGAGGGAGGGTGTGGCCTCTTCTTCGAGGAGTTCGCGGAGATAACTGCTCCAGTCCTGCGGGGTGCGGCCTTCTTCCCGGGACAAGATGAGCGCGATTTCGCTGAGGCGACCGCTTGCCGCGAGCTGCTTGCGGGTTCGATTCAGCCAATTTTCGAAATACGGGCGATCCGGTTTGCCGGGAAACACGGGCCGTGCGTAGCGGGAAATGGCGGAATTCGCAAGGCGAGGTGACAAGTGCATAATGCATTGCCGTGGAATCGTGCACCGTGCATTCGACCTTGGGGTCGATGGGGTTGTGCTGGCAAAGTCCCTTGAGTGCGGGGGCTTTTGAAATGGGTCTCCAATCTGCAAAGAGCAGCTAAACCGAGCCATGTCCTCCTCCCGCCCTGTCCGACTTCCTCCCCGCAAACGTCGCCCTGCCGCGGACTCGCTCTCGGGGATCTTCGCGGTGTGCCTTACCTCTGCCCTGCTGGCGGGGATCTATTTCGGCCGTGAGGTGCTGATTCCGTTCGCGCTGGCGGGGCTGATCACCTTCCTGCTGACGCCGCTGGTGAACAAGCTGCAGCGGTGGGTGGGGAACGTGACCTCGGTCCTCGCCGCTATGTCCTTGATCCTCGTGGCGACGCTTTCGATGGGCTGGATCGTGGGCACGCAGGCCGTGGATCTCGCGGGCCAGCTGCCGGGCTACAAGGAGAACATCCGCACCAAGCTGCGCTCCTTCCAGATCCCGAGCGGCGGGGTGCTCAGCAAGCTCTCCGAAACGGTGGAAGATTTGAAAAAAGAACTCCCCGGGAAGAAGGGGAAGGAGGGTGAGGCGGCAGCCGCTGAGGTGCAGCCGATGCCGGTGGAAGTGGTGAAGGGGACGACGGATGCGGGCCCGATGGATACGGTGCAGTCGATGATCGGTCAGGTGGCCGGGCCTCTGGGTACGGCGGCGCTGGTGCTGCTGCTCGCGACCTTCATGCTGCTGAAACGGGAAGACCTGCGGGCGCGGCTGCTGCGGCTGATCGGTCAGGGGCGCATCAGCACGACGACGAAGGCGCTGGATGAGGCGGGGATGCGGGTGCGGAAGTATTTGCTGATGCAGCTGGTGGTGAATGTGACCTACGGCATCCCGCTGGCGATCGGGCTGTATTTCATCGGCGTGCCGAATGCGGTGCTATGGGGAGCGCTGGCGGCGGTGCTACGATTCATCCCGTACATCGGGCCGTGGATTGCGGCGGCGTTTCCGGTGATGCTGTCGCTGACGGTATCGCCAGACTGGATGGCGCCGCTGATGACGATCGGGTTGTTCGTGCTGCTGGAGCTGGTGAGCAACAATGTGCTGGAGCCATGGCTGTATGGAACCAGCACGGGTGTCTCGCCGGTGGCGCTGATCGTGACGGCGGTATTCTGGACGTGGCTGTGGGGCACGCCGGGACTGGTGCTGTCCACGCCCTTCACGGTGTGCCTGGTGGTGATGGGGCGGCACATCCCGCAGCTGGCGTTTCTCAGCGTGCTGTTAGGCGAGGAGGAGGCGTTGACTCCGGCGGATGATTGCTACCAGCGGCTGTTGCGCCGCGGTGAGCACGATGAAATGGAACTGGCGGAGTCGTTCCTGCAGAACAAGCCGCTGGTGGAGCTCTATGACTCGATGCTGATCCCGGTGATGATCGCGGCGGAGCGGGACCAGCGGGCGGGATCGATCGACCGCGAGCAGCGGGACCAGATCATTCATGCGATGGGGGATCTGGTGGAGGAGCTGGGCGAGCGGCACTTGCCGGGAGAGAACGGGGAGAAGGCAGCCGAGGTGGATTGCCATGTTTGCTGCCTGGCGGCACGGGCCGAGCGGGACGAGATGGCGGGCAGCATGCTGGTGCACGTGCTGCGGCAAGAAGGCTTCGAAGCGGAGCAACTGCCCGCGCAGCGGGTGGTCAGTGAATTGATCGATGCGCTGCAGTACAAGCAGCCGGATCTGGTGTGTGTGTCGGTGGTGGCGCCGTCGACGACGGGCCATGCGCGGACGCTGTGCCGGAAGGTGCGGGAGGCGAGGCCGGAGGTGAAGATCGTGGTGGGCCTGTGGGGAAAAGAGGAGGACGAGGTGCCGGAGGAAGAGATGGAAGTGCTGCGGGATGCGGGAGCGGACGAGGTGTTCACGGAACTCGCCGGATTGCTCGAATATGCAGGGCGCTTTGCTTCGACGCTGGCGGAGGAGACGGTGCCGGCATCAATCCCGGAGGATGAGGACGAGCGCTTGATCACACTGGAGGGACTCGGACTGGTGAATCCGGAACGCGAACCAGTGCTGGATCACGTGACGGCGAAGCTGGCGCGGGTCTTCGACGTGCCGATGACGGCGATCACCTTGGTGGACCGGGACCGGCAGTGGTTCAAGGCGCACCTTGGCTTGCCGGACGAGTTGGCAGAGGAAGGTGGCACGCCACGCGATCTTTCGATCTGCGGGTATGTGGTCGCGTCCGACGAGGTATTCGTGGTGAGAGACCTGAAGCGCGACCGCCGGTTCGCGAAGAACCCGCTGGTGGTGGAGCATGGGATCCGCTTTTACGCGGGTGCGCCGATCCGGGTGGGCAATGGGCAGACGATCGGAGCGCTGTGCCTGATGGATACCGAGCCGCGCAGGCTGACGGCTCAGGAGAGCCGGCTGCTGAAGGCGAATGCGGAGGAGGTGGCGGAGGAGATCGAGAGATTGGCGGAGGTGAATTGAGCGGGGATTTTCCGATATTCCGATGTCGTAGGGATATTGGAATATCGGAAAAATGGAACGCGCTGCACCTACGTGCCGGTTACCGGGCTGGTGGCAAAAGGAGGCACTCCAGTAACTCCAGTTTCCTAGGGATGCTGGAGTTACTGGAGTGCTTCTTCCCTGCAGATAGAGGCGCTGGGTTTCCTGCCACGGGGTGGCTTCGGTTTCCGCACACGGAGTGTGCGGACCACTTTGGCAACGGGTGTTGCGCGCCGCTTGTGACTCGAAGGGGCCTGAGGGTGTTGATGCGCGGCAGGGCCATGGGGCAGCGACAGGAGTCTCGCTGCTCCTTATTGCGTGGGCGTTGGCTTACTCCACCTGCGCTACGGCCATGGCGGCGATGCCTTCGCGGCGGCCGATGAAGCCCATGGTCTCGTTGGTGGTGGCCTTGATGCCGACGCGGGCGGGATCGAGGCCGAGGGCGCGGCCGATGTTGGCCTTCATCGCTTCGCGGTGAGGGAGGATCTTCGGGGCTTCAGCGACGAGGGTGCTGTCGATGTTCACCAGCGTGAAGCCTTGCTCGCGGCAGAGGGCGGCGGCTTTCTCGAGGATCTTGAGCGAGGAGATGTTGTGGCAGGAGGGATCGCCGGGTGGGAAGTAGTGGCCGATGTCTGCGAGGCCGAGGGCACCGAGGACGGCATCGGCGATGGCATGGCAGAGCACGTCTGCATCCGAGTGGCCGTCGAGGCCGTGGGTGTGGGGGATTTCCACGCCGCCCAAGATGAGCGGGCGGCCTTGCTTGAACTGATGAACGTCGTAGCCGAAACCAACCATGGCGGTGTGTTAGAGAATCTCTTCGATCGGGATCTTGCCGTTGGTGGCGACGATGGCCCAGGCGTCGGCGTCCTTGGCGGGCTCGAGGTCGACCTTGCCACCGGCGGCTTCGACGAGGAGCTTGCCGGCGGCGATGTCCCAGAGGGAGATGCGGGACTCGATGTAGCCATCGAGGCGGCCACTGGCGATGTAGGCCATGCCGA
Source organism: Luteolibacter sp. Y139 (assembly GCF_038066715.1). NCBI lineage: Bacteria > Pseudomonadati > Verrucomicrobiota > Verrucomicrobiia > Verrucomicrobiales > Verrucomicrobiaceae > Neoluteolibacter > Neoluteolibacter soli. Next base: position 349,870 of record NZ_JBBUKT010000004.1, read on the forward strand.
GGGCGGCGCTGCCCATCATGCGCATCTTGCGGGCCTTCAGAGAGGCCTTGCGGAAGCGCTCGAGGCCGGTGCGGAGGGCTTCCTCGTCCTTGCCGCAGCCGACGAAGAGGGCGCACTCCTCAAGCTTGGTGCGCTTGCTGACGGAGATGGGGCGGCCATCGAGCATCGGCACGCCGCCTTTTTCGACGGTCCAGGTTTCGCCGACGATGGGATCGTGAATGACGCCGACGGTCACTTCGCCCTTTTCGCGGAGGGCGATGGAGACGCAGAAGTGGGGGATGCCGTAGTAGAAGTTCACTGTGCCATCGATGGGGTCGACGATCCACTCGCGGTCGCTGTCGGGATTGCCGCCCATGCCTTCCTCGCCGTAGAGGGCGTCGCCGGGGCGTGCGCCGAGGAGGATGTCCTCGATGAGCTTCTGGGACTCCTTGTCGAGGGCGAGCTTGATATCGTGGTGGGTGGCTTCATCGACGGCGGCTTCGAGGCCGAAGTTCGCCTTGAGCAGCTTGCCCGCTTCCTTGGCGGCGTGGACGGTGAGTTCGAGGTCGGTCACGGCGGGGAACGTGGCGTGAGGGAGCGGCGGTGCCAAGGGGAGAACGCGACAGGGTGGTTTCGGGGGATATTGGACGAGGTTTTTTAGCCGCAGAGGGCGTAAAGGACGCAAAGAAGGGTTTCTTTGGGGCCTTTGCGTTACTTACGGGGGAGATTTTTCCACTGCTATGGAGTCGCAACCTTATCTATCATCCCGGCGATGGAATCACCCGCCTTGGATTACGATATCATTGATGCTGTCTCCGCCGAGTACCTCGTTACCCGCGTTCGCAGGAAACTCGACGAGGGATGGAAGCTGGTGGGTGCTCCGATGTTTGTGGCCAATACCTGGTGCCAGGCGATGACCCAGGGCGACACGGAGGCATCCCATGTCGCCTCGTCGCTGTCAGAGATCAACCGGGCGCTGCAGGAGCTGGCGGGGTCGATCGGCCGGAAGTGATGGATCGCGTGAAAAAGGCCGCCAGGAATTTCCGGGCGGCCTGCGAGTCTGGCTTCGTCTGGTTTGGGTCAGGCTCTTTTCTTCACGAAGGAGAACAAGGCGAAGAGGAGGAAGACCACGAAACAGATTTTGGCGATGGTGGCTGCGAGTCCGGATAGGGAGGCGAAGCCGAGGAACCCTGCGATGAGGGCGATGATGATGAAGACAATGGCGTAGTGGAGCATGGCTGGAGGAGGTTGGAGTTTGGTTTACCCGGGAAATCTCCGCCGCGCCGTTTCACGGGGGAAACGGCTTTTGGTGCTGTATCAATCTCGTCTGCTTTGGTGGATATGGAAGGTTATTTTATTCAGATGCCCTGTCGGATTTATTGTCCGATTTTGAGGTCGTGAATCAGCCACAGATGAACGGGATGGGATGAAGTGCCGGGTGATCCATGAAAGGCGGAGATAAGCTTTGGCGGTGCCTTGCGAAGGAGCACTGAAGTGAAAATTTACCTGCTGGAGTCCACCGCGTTTTTACGTAGTGTCGCCGCTCGTCCCCCCCGGGCATTAAGGCAGCGTGATGCATTCGCACACGCTTGCCTGCTTGGGGACATGCCATGTCTCCCCCGGCCAACTATAGTCCAAGCGCGGAATTCCTTTTCGCCAATGAGAAGGGAATGAGGCGTCTGCGGCGGATGCACCGCGGTCGATCCGATCGTGAGCTGGCCTTTGCGCTTCAGCAGGCGCAGGGCTTGGCGGGGGATGCGAACTTGTCGCGGGTTCTCGCTGCGGCCTCGATGCTATTGCAGGGCGATTTCGTGCCGCGGGCGGTGCCGTCTCCCAAGCGGTCTTTTCGCTGGGCCATTCCCTTGCCAATGAAATGGAGCTAGTCTCCGGTTTGGAACGGCGAGGATCGAGTGGACTGAGAACTACCGGCGACGACGCAGGATCAGCAGCAGGCCGAGGGAGCCAATGAAGGCGTGAGCGGGCTCGGGGATGGCGATGAGGCCGATTTCGCCAGCGGTGCTGGTGTCGATCTGCCAAGACAGGCCGCCGCTGAGGGTGGGCAAGAGGCCGAGGTCGAGGGTGTTATTGGTGAGGGTGCCGCTGTAGGTCATGAGGGTCCAGCGGGTGCCATTGGTGACGCTGTCGAAGGAGCCGATGCCGGTGACATTGAGGAGGCCATCGAGCGTGAGATTGCCGCCGACGGTGACGAGGTCGTTGGTGCCGAGGCCGAGGGTGAGCGGGGCGGAGGCATCGAGTTCCCAGTTCAGGTTGGCGGTGGAGAGGAGCATCAGGTTTCCGGCGAGGCTGAGGGTGCCGGGGCTGCTGCCGGGGGCGAGGGTGCCGGCGATGGTGACATTGCCACCGATGAGGCCGGCGGTGGCCGAACCGCCGGCGAGCGTGCCGCTGGTGCCGACGGTGACGTCGCCGCTGCCGATGGAGCCATTCACGGCCAAGGTGCCGGCATTGACGGTGGTGGTGCCGGTGTAGGTGTTGGTGCCGTTGAGAGCGAAGGTGCCGGTGCCGGTTTTGACGAAGTTCAGGTTGTTCTCGTTGGCAGTGCTGCCGCCGAGGGTGCCGGTGAAGCTGTGGGCGGCGCCGGTGTAGTTGAGAGTGAGCGTGGAGGTGGTGGCGGAGTTGCCGACGACGCGGTTGTCGGTGCCGGTGCCATTCGTGAGCAGGTCGGTGACCGTTTGGTTCATGCCATCGAGCACAAGGCGACCGCTGGCGGTGCCATTGCCGAGGGCGACGCCAGTGGCGACGGGCAGGCGGTTGTCGCCACCGCTGAGGATGATGGCGCCGCCATTGATGCTGGTGCCGGCAGAGTAGGTATTGGCGGCGGTGAGGAGGAGGCTGCCGGTGCCGCGCTTGTCGAGGCCGGTGGCGATGACTTCGCCGCCGACTGCAGCGCTGCCGGTGCCAGAGATGACGCCCTTGATGGCGAGGTCACCGGTGGCGGTGTTCGCGCCGAGGTCGGCCTGCACCTTGTAGCCGTAGGTGCCGGTGTTGACGTTGATGGTGGAGTCGATCACCGAGCCTGAAGCTTCGGCAGTACTACGAAGGAAGTAGTTCGAATTGACGTCGAAGCCCTGGGTGGTGGCATTGCCGGTGCCGTAGGCGCGGACGGTGGTGGCGGCAGTTTGGAGGAGCAGGCCGCCATTGGTCTGATAGTTGACGCCGCCCTTGAGGTAGAGGCCGGCGGCATCGTTGACGCCATTGCCATTGACGGTGACGGCGTTCGTGTAGCCGCCGCCGGTGGAGTAGCCGAGTTTGAGGGTGGCACCCTGGCCGACGGTGTAGTTGACGTTGTTGGTCTTCGCGAGGACCTCGAGGGTGCCGGCGTTGACGGCGGTGTTGCCCTTCCAAGCGCCGGAGTTCACGACGAGCGTGCCGGTGCCGGTCTTGGTGAAGCCGCCGGTGCCGAGCGTGCCGAGGCCGAAGGCATTGGCGAAGGTGACGTTCTGGCCGTTGGTGTCGAAGATAGAGGTGGTGCCATCGACCAGCGTGATGCGCGAGCTGTAGTCGGTGGTGTTCGATGCGGAGAACTGGAGGCCGCCGCCATTCATCGAGATGGTGCCGGTGGTGCCGATGGCGCCGGCGCTGCCGAGGGAAAGCAGGCCGCCGGTGAGAGTGGTGCCGCCGGTGTAGGTATTGGTGCCGGTGAGCGTGTAGGTGCCGGTGCCGGTCTTCGCCAGTGCGAGATTGTTCTCATTGGTGCCGGTGCCACCGAGGATGCCGCCGAAGCTCTGGCCGGCGCCGGTGTAGTTCAGCGTCAGGGTGGAAAGGGTGGCGCCTTTGCCGACGACGCGGTTGTCGGTGCCGGTGCCGACGTTGGTGAGATTGGTGAGGGTCTGGGCGACGCCATCGAGCACCAGCTTGCCGCTGGTGGTGCCATTGCCGAGGATGACATTCGAGCCGGTGCCGAGGCGATTGGCACCGCCGGTGAGGGTGACGCTGCCTTCACGAAGATCGAGCGAGCCGGTATTGGTGCTGGCACCTGTCAGGAAGAGCGATCCTGCGCCGACCTTGCGGTAGGCGGTGCTGCCGGTGAGGACGCCATTGATGGTCATATCACCGGTGGTGGTATTGGCACCGCTGGCGATGTTCATGACATAGCCGAAGGAGCCGCCGGCGAGATTGATGGTGGAAACGAACGAGGAACCCGAGGCGGCACTCTGGACGGTGAGGTGGGTGCCATTGGTATCGAAGCCGCTGATGATGGCATTTGCTCCGGTGCCGTAGGTGCGGACGGTGGTGGGCGCGGCGGCGAGGACGATGCCGCCGTTGTTCTGGAAGTTGATATTGCGGCCGAGCTGGAGGTAGAGGCCGTTGGTGGAGGAAGCGCCGGCACCGTAAACAGTGACACCGGCAGTGTAGCCTTGGCCGACATTGTAGCCGAAGCGGAGGGTGCCGTTCTGGCCGACGATGTAGTTGGCGGAGCCAGTGCCCTTGTTGGTCACTTCGAGCGTGCCTTCGAGGACGGTGGTATTGCCAGTGTAGGTGTTCGCGCCGGAAAGGGTGAGCAGGCCGGTGCCGGTCTTGGTGAGGCCGGTGGAAGTGTTGTTGGCGATGATCGAGGCGATGGTCAGGCCGCCGGAGGAGTTGTTCTGATGGACGACGAGATCGGAATTGGCCGCGCCGACAAGGGTACCGCCGGTGATGGTGGTGAGATTCGCGCCGACATTCGAGGTGACCATGATGCCGCCGCTGGTGAGCGTATTGGTGCCGGCGAGGGTCAGGGTTTTGACTCCGGTTTCATTGAAGCGGAGTGAATTCGTGGTGGAGTCGGTGGCGGGATTGGCGCCGGCGATGGTGACGTCGGTGTTGTTGCCTGCGGCCCAGGTGTCGGTGGCGAAGGTGGAGAGACCGGTGATGGCGCTGGCACCATTGGCGACGGCCCAGGTGGTGTCGCCATAGGTGGCCCAGCCGCCGAGGATGCCGCTGGTATTCGTGGTCGAGGTGATGACGTTCGAGCCGCTGCCGATTTTCAAGATGCCGGCGCCGGTGGCATTGCGGACGAAGGTGCCGGAGGTGCGGCTGGCTGCGGAGGTGTAGGCGAGGATGCCGCCATTGATGGTGACGGCGCCGCCGCCTTGTGAGCTCGCACCGGTCAGGGTCCAGGTGCCGATGCCGCTCTTTGTTAGATTGGTGAGGCCGCCGCTGCTGCCGAAGCCGGAGATCTGGCCGCTGCCCGCGCCACTGAGGGTGACGCCTTTCGCGCCGGAGCCGGTGACGGTGGTGGCGCTGGTGAAGTTCAGCAGGCCGGTGCCGTCCTGCGTGATGGTAGCGCCGCCGGTGGTGCCGGAGAGATTGACGATGCGGTCGGTGGTTTCACCGGTGCCGGTGTAGATGAGGGTGCCTTGGTTGCTCGTGCCGCCTAGCGAGATGGTGCCATTGGCGGCGGTGGTGGGCTTGCCGAGATTGCTGCTGGCGGTGCCGCCGCTGACGCTATTGAGCGAGGCGATGGAGAGCGTGCCCTGCGAGACGGTGACGGGGCCGTCGAAGGTATTGGCACCGGTGAGTGTGAGCGTGCCGGTGCCGGACTTGGTAATGCCGAAGGCACCGGAGACGATGCCGGAGACATTCAGAGCGGTGGTGTTCGTCCACGTCTGGTTGGCACCGAGGATGATATTGTTCTGAATGGTCAGGTTCTCCCAACGCACCTCAGTGATGCCGGAAGAGCCGAGGGTGATATCGGCCCCTGTTAGAGTCATGGCACCGACGGAGTCCTCGTGGCGCAGGCCGAGCCATGAGACGGGCGAGGCGATGGTGATGATGCCGCCGCGGGATTCCTGATTGCCGGCTGCGACCGGGTCCGCGTCGGTTTTCCATGCCGCGATGTCGCCGGAGCCGGGTGCGATGCCGCCGACCCAGTTGCTGGCAGTGGTGGCTTCCGCGGTGGTGGTGCCGGAGGTATTGAAGGAGATTTCCGCTGCCATGGATGGCAGGGCGGACGCAGTCAACAAGGCGACGCGAAGCAGGGAGGCACGGGAAAGGGACATGGAGGGAACGGGGAGAGGCGGGGTGGTGCGGAGGGCACCGGGTAAAAGCGGGGAAACCTGAAAAAGGCCGCCCGGGAGATCCGGGCGGCCTTGGTTCAAGTCAGTCTCAAGGGATGTCGACCCGGAGGTGGGCGAAGATCCGGTTGCTCACGGCGAGGGAGCGCGGGATCTTCACGGTGACCCGGTCGGTGCCGGCTCCGAAGGCGTCGTTTTCCTCGGTGATGATCACGCCGCCGACTCCTGGCATGGCGTGGGTCCAACCTGTCATGGTGGAGCTGTATTCGACGTATGGATTGTAGGAGGCCGAGGCATCGGAGCGGCGGAACACGAAGTTCAGGTAGGTCGCATCGCTGGTGACGGTGGGCAGCAGTGCGGCCGAGCTGGAGGCGGGACCGGATGGATCGCCACCGATGACGAACTCGATGCCATTGGAGATGCCATCGGCGTCCGAGTCAGTGCCGGAGCCTGCACCGGCGATGCCGTTGGTGGTTTCCCACGAGTTGTAGTCGCCACTTGCGCCGGTGGTGACGGACAGCTTGCCGGTGCCGGTGATGAAGGAGCGCTCGAATTGCGCGCCCGATCCAAGGGCTCCGTAGATGCCGGGAGACTGGACGACACCATCGACGATGAGCTGGTCAACCACATCGGTGGTGCCCGTGGCGAGATCCAGGGTGCTGGCACCGATGATGGAGATGTCCGCGCCATCCGCGAAGAAGGCGGTGGTGACGGACAGCGTGCCGCCATCGACGGTGGTGTTGCCGATGTAGTTGTTCGCGCCAGCGAGGGTCAGCTTGGCGACGCCGGTCTTGTGCAGGCCGAAGTTGGCATCATTGATCCCTCCGCCACCGAGAAGGCCGCTGAAGGTCTGATCGGTGACTTGCTTGATGATGAGCTCGACCGGGGTGGCGTTGCCGTTGGTGACCGCACCTGCGCCGGAAAGATCGGCGGCGGATTGGTTGTGACCGTTGAGGACCAGCTTGGCTCCGCTGGAGATCGGCAGGATGGCGTTTTCACCGAGGGCGTTGTCGACGCCGGTGATGACGCTGCCGGCGAGGATCTTCACACCTGCGTTGACGGTGGTGGCCGGAGCATTGAGGGCGATGGAGCCTGCACCGCGCTTGTAGAGGCCGAAGGTGGCTTGGTTGATGTTCAGCGGGCCGTTCATCACCAGGTCACCGGTGGTGGTGGCGGTGCCGACGGCGATGTCCACCGACATGCCGTAGCCGCGGCTGACGAACTCGACCTGCGAATCGATGACCGAGCCGGAGGCGACGGCGGGAACGCTGAGGGCGGTGCCATTGATATCGAACTGGCCGATGCCCGCGTTACCGGTGCCGAACTGGCGGATGGTGGTGGGAGCAGTCAGGAGCTGGATGGTGCCGCTGCCATTGTAGGTGGTGCCGCCTTCCAGATAGAGACCGGTAGTGGCTGCGACGCCGGCACCGTTGATCTTGAGGTTGGTGTTCGCGTAACCGCCGCCGGTGGTGTAGCCGATCTTCAGCGTGCCGGTCGGGGTGATGACGTAGGGTGCGTCACCGGTGCGGCCCTGCACTTCCAGCACGCCGGCATTCACCGTGGTGGTGCCGCTGATGGTGCTGGTGCCGATGTAGAGTGCACCGGGGCCGTTCTTGGCGAGGTTGTAGCCGCCAGCGACGGTGCCGAAGCCGATCTGGCCGGCGGCGACGGTGACAGCTCGGTCGGCGCTGAGGGTGGCGGTGCCAGCAGTGAAGCTGAGGTTGTTGGTGCCGGTGAAGCTGAAGTCAGCGTCCCAAGTCTGCGGCAGGTTATCGGTCACATCGATTGGTGCACCCGAGGTATTGTCGAGCGCGCCACCGGCGATGGTGATGGGGCCGAGGCCGAGGGCGAAGTTGCTATTCACCTGAAGCGTGCCTTCGGTAAGGACGGTGCCGCCGGTGTAGATGCTGCTGCCGGAAAGCGCGAGGGCTCCGGAGCCGGACTTGGACAGGGTCACCGGTGCGGCGCCGTTATCCAGGATGTCCGAGGCGATGGCGGCGGTGCCGTCGGCGTCGACTGCGATTTCACCGGGAACCTCATCGAAGCTGCCGGCGGTGAGCGCGCCGCCCTGGATGGTCAGGGCACCGGAGGTGGCTGGCACGAGGACCGCGCCTTCCATGCCGAGGCGCATCGTGTCCGAAGGAGCGAGGTCGATGATGGCCGGGCCCGCATTCGCATTCTGGAGGAGCGTGGAGATATTGAACAAGCCGGGGACCAGCGGAGTGATATTGCCGGTGGTGCCACCATTCACGATGCGGACGTTCGAGTTGACGTTATTCGGCAGCTTGCCGCCGAGGCGGGTGACATCGGCGAAGCCGGAGAAGGCGACGATATTGCCGGAACCATCGACCGCGGCGGGCTGGCCTGCCACGGTGATCCAGGCGGGCAGCTTGCCGGTGCCATCATTGGTGAGGCTGGTGCGGGCGATGCTGGCGGCCGAGAGGTCGAGCGAGCCGGTGCTGCTGCGGTAGAGGTAGCCGAGATTGATGATCGAGCTGCCGGAGGAGCGGGTGATGGTCACGTTTCCTGCGGCGGAGAGCTCGGTGCTATTGATCAGTTCGACGTGGCTGCCACCGGAGAGTTCGACGCTGCCGCCGCCCAGCTTGAGGAGGGCGTTGTTGTTGATCTTGGAAGTGTTCGAGGCGGCGTAGTCGAGCTTGAGGATGCCGGCATTGACCGCAGTAGTGCCGGAGTAGTTGTTCGATCCTCCGAGGGTCAGGGTGCCGGCTCCGGCCTTGGTCAGGCCGCCGTCGCCAGCGACACCGGTTTGCAAGGTCGAAGCGAGGGTCACATTCTGGCCATTCGTATCGATGGTGCTGGGGAAGCCATCCTCGATGCGGATGCGCGAGCTGTAGTCGGTGGTATTCGCGGCGGAGAACTGGAGGGTGCCGCCAGCGAGCGAGATGGTGCCGGTGGTGCCGATGGCGCCAGCGCTGCCGAGGGACAGGATGCCATCGGTGATGGTGGTGCCGCCGGTGTAGGTATTGGTGGCGGTGAGGGTGTAGGTGCCGGTGCCGCCCTTGCCGAGTGCGAGGTTGTTTTGATTGGTGCCGGTGCCGCCGATGACGGCGGAGAGGGTCTGGCCGGCACCGGTGTAGTTGATCGTCAGGTGGGACAGCGTGGAGCTGCCACCGACGACCGTATTGGTGGTGCCGGTGCCGACGGTGTAGAGGTTGGCGAGGGTCTGATCGATGCCCTCCAGCACGAGCTTGCCGCTGGTGGTGCCATTGCCAAGGAAGACGGCGGAGCCGGTGCCGAGGCGATCCGCGCCGCCGCTGAGGAAGACGGTGCCGTCGCGGATATCGAGCGGTGCGCCATTCGAGCTGGTGCCGGTCAGGCGGAGCGAGCCGGTGCCGACCTTGCGGAAGTGGGTGCTATTGGCATTGGTGGCGCCGGTGAGCGGGCCCTGGAGCGTGACGTCACCGGTGGCGGTGGCGGAGCCGGCGGCGATGTTCATGACGTAGCCGTAGCTGCCGGGAGCGAAGCTGATGTCCTGGTCAAGCACGGAGCCGGAAGCCGCGGTGGGCACGGAAAGGTGGGTGCCATTGGAATCCCAACCGGCGAGGACCACGGTGCCGGTGGAAGGGACGGTGCGGATGGTCGCGGGAGCGCCGATGATATTCAGGCCGCTCTGGAGGCAGTAGCTGAAGCCGCCCTTCAGGTAGAGGCCGGTGGTGGCAGCGGCGCTGGCGCTATTGAGGTTGACGCCGTTGTTGTAGACGCTGTTGCCGGTATTGTAGCCGAGCTGGAGCGTGCCGAGCGGGCTGACGTTGTAGATCTTGGCGGTTCCGTATGCATCCACCTTCAGCGTGCCTTCGTTGACGTTAGTGGCACCGGTGTAGGTATTGGCTCCGCTGAGGACGAGCGTGCCGGCGCCGGCCTTGACGAGGGGGTTGGCGGTGGTGCCGAAGGTGAGCGAAGGAGTGCCGGTGGCGGTGGTATTCGCGCTGAGGGTGATCTGGGTGGCGCTATTGATCGAAGAGATCGTGGAGTTCGCCGCGATGCCGGTGCCGGTGACGGTCATGCCGGCCACAAGGTCAGCGGTGCTGCTCAGGCCGGTGACGATGGCGGTGCCGCTGGTGGTGGAACCAGTGCGTGCGAACGGCGTGACGGCATTGGCAATGATGGACGCGATGGTGACTTCGCCGGCGGTATCGTGCTGGTGGACGACGATGCTGCCATTGATGGAGCCGGTGGCGCCGCCGCTATTGAGGATATTGGAGGTGGCGATGGTGCCGCCGGTGATGGTGGTGGGATTCGCGCCGACGGCGGCGGTGATCAGGATGCCATTCGAGGTGATGGCATTGGTGCCGGCGAGGGTGAGGGTCTTGCTGCCGGGATCATTGAAGCGCAGCGAATGGGTGACGGCAGCGGAGGCGGGGTTGGCACCGGCGACGGTGACGTTGGTATTGGTGCCGGGGGCCCAGGTGTCCGCAGTGAAGGTGGCGAGGCCCATGATGGGGCTGGCGGCATTGGCCACGGCGAAGGTGCTGTTGCTCACGGTGGCCCAACCGCCGAGGATGCCATTGGTATTGCCGGTGGAGGTGACGATGCTGGCACCGCTGGCGATTTCCAGCACGCCGGTGGCGGCGGAGGCGCGGTTGATGGGGCCGTCGGTCTTGGAGGCGGTGGCGGTGTAGGCGAGGGTGCCGCCGGTCATGTTCACCGCGCCGAGCGTCTGGGTGCTGGCTCCGGTGAGGGTCCACTTGCCGACGCCGCTCTTGGTGAGGTTGGTGAGGCCGCCACTGCTGGGAATGCCGGTGAGTTCGCCGAGGCCGCCGCCATTGAGGGTGACGCCCTTGGCACCTGCACCGGTAACGGTGACGGGGCTGGTGAACTTGAGCAGGCCGCCCATGTCCGCGGTGATGGTGGCACCGCCGGTGGTGCCGGAGAGATTGATCACGCGGTCGGTGGTTTCACCGAGGCCGCGGTAGGTGAGGATGCCCTGGTTGCCCGCGCCGCCGAGGGCGATGGTGCCATCGGCGACGGTGGTGGGTGCGCCGAGCGAGCTGCTGGCAGTGCCGCCGACGACCTTGTTGAGCGAGGTGGCGATGATGGTGCCCTGGGCGACGGCGGTGGGGCCGGTGTAGGTGTCGGCATTGCCGAGGACCAAGGTGCCGGAGCCGGACTTGGTGAGGCCGGCGGCGCCGGAGATGACGCCGGTGGTGGTGACGGTGGTGGTGGCGGTCCAGGTCTGGGATGCGCCGAGGACGATGTTATTGGCGATGTTCAGGTTTTCCCAGCGCACCTCGGTGATGCCGGAGGCGCCGAGGGTGATGTCCGAACCGGTGAGGGTCATGGTGCCGACGGAGTCCTCGTGGCGCAGGCCGAGCCAGGAGACGGGCGAGGCGATGGTGAGCGTGCCGCCGCGGGATTCCTGATTACCGGCGGTGACCGTATCCACGTCGGTCTTCCAGGCGGCGATGTCGGCGGTGGTGGGGGCGATGCCGCCCACCCAGTTGGCGGCGGTGGTCACCTCGCTCGTGGTGAGCGCGGTGGTATTGAACATCACCTCCGCGCCGGAAGCGACGGTGGCGGTGAAGAGGGCTGCGTGAAGCAGCGTGGTGCGCAGTGACGAGGTCGGAATGCTCATGATCAAGGAACTCGAGGTCTGCAACATCCATGCCACCGTAAGAGGAGTCTGGTAAGAAAAATTGTTTTAGCTTAGTAAAAATGATGTTTATTGAGTGAAGTGACGTATTTCCACGTAGGTATTTGAATGAGAATGAGGAATAAATGACGTTTGTTCTTTGGTGTTTGAAGCTGCCTAACCACGTGAAAGCGTGGTTTTCCTGCCAGGAAGCAGGGCTGTCAGGAGACCGGAAGGGGTCGCGGAGGCCGTTTGCCGAGGGGGATGTGCCTCAATTCGTCCGACAGCTTTCCTTGGGGAACGGCTGCGTGGTCCCAGGCTGCCGGGGCTTCGAGACGGGCGATCTGACGGGGGCCGCCAACGGCTCGCCGGGATGCCGATTCATTGCCGGAGCCAGGGCAGCGGCACCGCTGCTAGCCATTCATCCGCGCGGGGGCGTGGAATCCCAAGCCACGGATGGAGCGAGTGTGGAAGGCTGGCTTCGCAAGCCTGATGGGTGGAGCATTTCCAAGCGCTCCAGCCGCTGCTCCATGTCATGGAGGGGCTGGAAGAGGGCGAGCAAGTCGCGCACTAGCTTTTCCGGATCGGGGGATGGCTCCGCTTGCATGGTCACCAATGTTTCCGCTGAGGGATACGAGGTGAATAACCGCTGCTTTGCCGGTGGGTTGCGAAGGAAAGTAAGGTCGCGGCATTGCATGCGTGCAGTGATTCATTTGCGACGTAACGATGAACGCTTCTGCCGAGTAGATCGCAGATCGAGTATGCCAAGAAGTAGAGTCGTCGTGCCGGTGCTGTTTTTCGCGTGTGTTTCCGTGGCCTCCGCCCAGCGAGTCGCGGCAATCGACGGCTTCCTGAAACCGATCGTTTCCAAAATCGCGGCCGCTCCGAATATTGGAGGGTGGGAGTGGGAGCGGAATTGGAATGGAGGCTATCTCTTGAGAAGGTGGATGGATGTGACGGGCGACGGTCGTTCGGAAGCCTTCATTGCTTCCACGCTTGAATCCGACAAGTACGGGCACATCTGGCACGTCTTCGATGTTTCGGCTGATGGAATCATGAGGCCCTTTGGGAAGACGCTGCGGCATGATTCGGCCTTGCCGGTGAAGGAGGACGGGAAGACTTGTTTATTGTACCTACCTGGTCCTAGCCAGGAGCGGATGCGAGTCAGCGATCCCAAGCCTTACGAGGTATATCGCTACAGATTCGCGTTCCCCAAGATTGAAGAGGCGTTTTCGTGGGTCAGCGAGGAAGAAGACAGGCGGCTTGGCCAGGACTATGAGAAGAGGCTTCCGAAAACGGAGGTGATCCTGCTGGCGGATTACCTGAGCGATCCGACGGCGAAATGGTCGGACTCGACCCAGTTGAAGTTGGATGCCCGCGATCGCTACTACCTTGAGGAGAACAAGGAGCGGGCTGAAAAGAATATGGCGTTCACGCCTCAGGTGGCGTTGGCGAAGCTTGGCGGTGAGCGGGCGAAGTCCAAAGAGGCCAAGTAGCAGAGCGACTCCCTGCGATGACTTCCGCGCGTTCCATGATCGTGTGATCAGGGCTCAGCAGAGCGCGCGGGCGATCTGCATCCACTCGTCTTCTAACGGAGCGTTGCGGGAGGGGGCGGGTTTGTTGGCGCGGGAGTACCAGTAGCAGGCGTTGCCGTAGTCGCCTTCCTCGCGGTGGAGGTAGGCGTGGATCCAGGCGCCGGCGGGGTCGGGGAGGTCCTGGCAGGCGTCGTGGGCGGCGTCCCATTGGCCGGCGCGGGCTAGCCAGAGAGTCTTGAGTGTGGGGGAGAGGTCGGCGGGTGGAGTGGTGTCGGTGCGGGCGGAGTTGGCGAGGGTGACGGCGTCCATGGTTGTGATGAAGTTTGTTAGTTTGAAGTGTTGCCCTCTGGGCTACGCGGTTTGCCGCTTTGCGGAGGGAGAATGGTCGCTATCGCGACTGCTGCGTTCAGTTTTCAGGAAGGGGAGGCGAGTGTCGAATGGTTGATGATAGGCGAAACAGCCAAAGGCACGCGTTGTCACCAACGCGCCTACGGTTGGAGTTGTCCGCAGTCCTTGGTTGCGGCTGATGGTGGTGTTGTTCGTTTGTGTCGGTTTCGCCCAGTCTGGAGAGTTCCATGAGTGAGGGATTGGCTGGAACAAGAGGGGGAACTTGTGTCTCTTGTAGCTGCCATGAAAATTCCTTCGCTTCTCGTTCTCGGTTTGCTCGCAGGTCCGGTGTTGGCGGATGCCTTGCCGACGACGAACAAGAAGCCGTGGGTGGCCTTTTATGCGGGCTATGAGGCGAAGAGCTTCCAGTTCACGGTGAATACCGAAGGGGTGGGGGAGTTGATCCCGTTGGACAAGGGCAAGCCGATCAGCGGGAGGAATGCGATCAAGTTCCAGGCGGTGGTGGAAGATGTCTCGGCGGATGGGAAGGTGTTCGCGAAATACGCGGAGAAGGGGGCTTGGGAAGCGGTGACGCCAGCGGCGATCGATCCGGAGAAGGTGACGTATCGCGGGATGGCGGGGAATGCGAAGTTCGAGGTGAACCTGGAGTTCGACAAGAACGGGGTGCGGGCGGGAGGGAAGCTGTTAGAGAAGGGGGAGCTGAAGAATCCGCGGTTCGTGCTGCGGGTGTCGGTGCCGAATGTTTATTTCTACGACAAGGATGCGGCGAAGCTGGATGCGAAGGCGAAGGATGACCGGATCGACCTGGTGCGGACGGATGGGAAGAAGCTGAAATTCGGCTCGCGGACTGCGATCGATGGGGAGACGGCGGAGGTGACAGGGCCGGGGATTGCGGAGGCGAAGATCGAGATGTCGGGCTTGAAGGACAACCGGTTTGAATTTGTGGCGGGTGCGGGGGCGTCGTTTGAGCTTTGGAACAAGGGGATCGCGCCGTTGAGCGAGGGGTTTTCGCTGAATTGGAAGGCGGATGCGGGGAAGGATCCGGAGGGGAAGGGGAGATTGGTTTTGGAGGTGAAGTGAGAGAAGTGCCGGGTGATCCGTGAAAGGCACGGAACGGTCGCGGATGGGTGCAATGGTCTTTGGGGGTTGATTGCGAGCGGGCCTAGCCGGTGGCCGCGAGAAGCATGAGGCGTCCTTTCAGGACGCGGGGAGCTGCGTGGGCTTACCCCGGCACTGCGTGCCGGGCTTTTATGAGCCGTCCCGTTGGGACGAAGAATAAGTTCCCGTTGGTGCGCAGGGCCTCGGACGCAGGCTTTGGGACTCATGGTTTGGGGTCGGATGAGGCGGATCAGTACACTGGAACACACAAATTGGCTTCCAAGTACACCTCAGATGCACCACAGTCCTCGGTGAGCGCTTTGAGGCCGGTTTTTCGGGCTGAAATTTCAAAAAACGGGCTATCGAGGTGTTTGAAAGTGGCAAAATGGAAGGGTCGATACAGCCAAATTCACTGACTAAACTGCTGATAATCAGCAATTTAAAATTTTATTTCGGGAATCCTGAATTTGGTTTGACCATTTTGGTGTACTTTGGTGAACTCTAGGGCATTCCGCGGGTGTTACCGCCCTCGATGTCCTCCATGTCCAAAGTCCACGAGAGTCACTTCGACTACAAGATGGACCCGAAATTCCGGGTTTCCGTCCCTGTCGAATGGCGCCCCGAGACCGAGGAGACGCCGATCCGGTTGCAGCTCTCGAAGGAGCACGACCTGCCGGTGATCAAGGTGTACGGCGAGGCGGAGTTCGACCTGAAGTTCGAGCAAGTGGAGCAGAGCGATCTGACCCCTGCGAAGAAGCAACAGATCGTCGGGCACCTGCGGATGATGTCGAAGAAGGCCAACGTCAGCAGCCAGGGCAAGCTCACCGTCCCGAAGGACTGGAGCGAGCGAGTCGGGCTGAAGGCAGACGGTCCGGTGATCCTGGCCGGCCGTGGTCCCTTTTACATGCTGTGCACGCAGGAGACCTTCGAACGCATCACCGAGATCGAACTCGGCATGGACGACGGCGACCTGGGCGTGCTGTGACAGACACCCCCTCCAACAGATTTCACCCACACCCACACCCGAAAGCGACAACATGCTGTTCGCCCCTCCAACCCTGGCATCCGCACATGGCGGACTCGCGGCACCCACCGCGGGAGAAAGCCGGGTGTCAGGGTTGGGCTATGTTTTCCCATCGGCACGGACCGGCGCACTCGGGACAGCGCGCCCTTCCGGTCATCCCTACACGGCTGTCCGCTCCGCATTCCATGGCTGGTTGGCGGGGCGGCGGCCGGAGATTTTCCTGGCTGGGCGGATGAGGTTACTCGGGACAGTACCTCTTTCGCCAATTACCTCGGTGATCCGCGCGGCTTCTGGCTGGTTGTCCGCGCGGGTCGCCGGAGACTTTCGATATCAATTTCCTTGCGAAGCGACTGGCGCACTCGGGACAGCGCGCCTCTCGATTCATACCCAAACGGCTGTCCGCCCCGCATTCCATGGCTGGTTGGCGGGTCGGCGGCCGATGGCTTTCCTGGCTGGGCGGAAGGGGTTTCTCGGGACAGTACCCCTTTCGCTTTTTGAACCGGTGATCCGCGCGACTTCTGGCTGGTTGTGCGCGCGGGTCACCGGACACTTTCCATCGGCACGGACCGGCGCACTCGGGACAGCGCGCCTCTCCGGCCATATCCAAACGGCTGTCCGCCCCGCATTCCATGGCTGGTTGGCGGGACGGCGGCCGTCGGAAATTTTCCAACAGACGAACAAGACCGACGAGTCGAACGGCTATCACCTCTCCGTGCTCCCTGCCGAGACGGTGGAGTGGATGGCTGCGCAAGAGGGCAAGCTGATCATCGATGGCACCCTCGGCGGCGGCGGGCACAGCGAGGCTTTCCTGAAAGCCGGTGCCTCCGTGATCGGGATCGACCGCGATCCTGAAGCGCTCGCGTTCGCCTCGAAGCGGCTCGCTGCCTACGGCGACCGTTTTCGCACCTGGCAGGGCAATTTCGCAGATCTCCGGGACATCCCCGAGGTCCGGGGGGAAAGCAAGGCCGATGGCCTGCTTTTGGACCTCGGGGTTTCCTCCCGGCAACTCGACGCCGCGGAACGGGGATTCTCGTTCAGAGGTGAGGGTCCTCTGGATATGCGAATGGGCCCGGCCTGTCCGTTCGATGCCGCGCACGTGGTGAACACGTGGGCGGAGTCGGAGCTGGTGCGGATCTTCTTCGAACTCGGTGAAGAGCCGAAGGCGCGCCGCATCGCCGCGGCGATCGTGAAGCGCCGCGCCGAGCGCGAGTTCACGACGACGATCGATCTCGCGGACTGCATTGAGAAGGTGATCGGCCGCCATGGACGCATCCATCCGGCGACGAAGGCATTTCAAGCGATCCGCATGACGGTGAATGACGAGCTGGGCTCACTGGAGCGCGCGATGGAAGCGTCGCTCGAAGTGCTGAAGCCAGGGGGGCGCTTACTCATTATCACTTTCCACAGCTTGGAGGACCGCATGGTGAAGCGCTTCATGCAGCACCGCGCGAAGCCCTGGCTGGACCAACCTGACTGGCCGGCACCGCGGCCGAATCCCGACTGGTGCCTGACGCTTCCTGTTAGAAAGGCAATCGCCGCGAGCGACGCAGAGATTCGAATCAACCCCCGGGCCCGCAGTGCGAAACTGCGGGTCGCCGAGCTTCTGGACCCTACCGTTTCACGCCCATGAACCGTCTCCGTTCCGAGCCTACCACTCACATTTCCGTTTTCATCACGCTGATCCTTGCAGCCCTGGTTGTCATCGCCGGTGGCATCATGCATGCGGTCGCGAAAAACTCGCAGGTGCAGGTCGAGCGTCAGATCGACCAGGCGCAGAAGCGCATTGAGCAGACGAAGGTCCAGATCCGCATGGTGGAAGTGCGGACGGACAAGATGCTCGACCGATTTGAAATGAAGGAGCGGCTCAAGCAGTCCGCTTCAGGTCTGGTGTCCATCACCCCCGCCGACATCGAGGAAGTCCGGCCGCTGCCCGCGGCGCAGGACGGCTCGGAGGTCGCCGACGTCCGCGACGAACCATGACCCGACGCCAATTTCAGACAAGGTGTGTCTTACTGTGCTCGGTCCTAGTGGCCGGGCTCAGTGCGCTTTCGGTGCGGCTGATCCAGATCCAAGTCTGGAACCGCAAGGACATGGCGGGCAAGTCCAGCAGGACCTTCGACTCGAAGGAGCCGCTGGTCGGCCTGCGGGGCACGATCGTGGATCGCAACGAAGAGGTGCTGGCAAAGAGCATGCCGGTGGCCTCCATCGTGGTGGATCTGCAGCATTTGTCGGATCCGCTGCTGGTTTCCTTTCCGCTCGCCTACGAGCGCGTGAGCGGCGAGCCGGGTTGGGAATTGCTCAATCCGCAGGAGCAGAAGCAGCGGGTGCTGGGGATGCGCGGGGTGATCTTGAAAGAGTCCGAAGACTCGCCGGATGCCCTGATCGAGAAAGGCGTGGCCCAAGCGGTGAGCCTGCTGGCACGGCCGCTCGGACTGAAGCGTGAGGAGATGTACTCCAAGCTCCGCGAGGAACTCGCGAATGCCAAGAAGCGTGCGGTGAAGCTGGGGCTCAAGAAGCCGGGCGGGGAATTCTGCCTGGTGAAGGAGCGGCCTGCGGATGACATCGAGCGCGTCCGTGAACTGATTTCGAAGAACTGGCTGGAAGGCTTCCGCCTCAACGAATCCTACAAGCGCTGGTATCCGTCCGAACTGCTCGCGACCCATATCGTCGGTTACACGAGTGAGGGCAAGGATACTGGAGAAGATGGCGAGGAGGTTTTCCGTCCGATCGGCAAATACGGGATCGAGGCGGCACTGGAAGAATATCTGGCTGGCAGCGATGGCTGGCAGATGCAGCGCCGTGCTCCGAATGGAGCCCGGATCCCGGGTGACACGTCCACGCTCAAGCCGCCACGCGCGGGACTGAACGTGCAACTCTCGCTGGATATGGGGATCCAGTCGATCGTGGAGGAAGAGCTGGATGCCGGCCTAGCCCAATGGGAGAGCAAGCGCGGTTGCATCATCGTGATGGACCCAAAGACCGGGGAGATCCTGGGGATGGCCAGCCGCCCGCATTTCAATCTCAATCACCTCGACAAGGAGAGCCTGAAGGAGCCGTGCTTCGCTACGCAAGCGATCTACGAGCCGGGTAGTACCATCAAGATGGTGCCCTCGTCCGCCGCGCTCAACGAGCGGCTGGTCACGCCGCAGACCCAGTTCTTCTGCTACAATGGTCACTACCAGATGGGCAAGATCACGGTGCCCGACCACTTTCCCTACGGTTATCTGACGGTGGAAGGCATCCTGCAGAAATCGAGCAACATCGGCGCCTACCAGCTGGGGATGGCCTTGGGGGCACCCCGCTACTACGACTATCTAGAGAAGTACGGCTTCGGGCAGAAGACAGGCATCCTGCTGAGCGGCGAGAGCCGTGGCATCGTGCCGCGGTCGAAGAACCCGCTGGATTTCTCGCGCACGACCTATGGCTATGCGCTGGCGGTGACGCCGCTACAGGTGGCCACGGCCTACTGCGCGATCGCGAGCGATGGGAAGCTCCGGAAGCCGCACATCGTGAAGTCGGTCATCGCGAATGACGGCACGGTGGTGGAGCGCTACGAGCCGGAAGTGGTGAGAGAGGTGATCCGCCCCGAGACGGCCAAGTCGATGCGGGCAGCGCTGGAGAAGGTGGTGGATCCCAAGGGCACCGCAGTGCAAGCCAAGGTGCCGGGCTACGGCACCGCGGGCAAGACCGGCACGGCGGTGCGCATCGAGAAGGGCCGCTACCAAGCGGGTCACTACACCGTTTCCTTCGCCGGAATGTGTCCCGCGAAGGATCCCGCATTTGTGTGTGTGGTCGTTATTGACGATCCTCTCACGAACAAGGTCACCCGCTACGGCGGAACGATCGCCGCCCCCGTTTTTTCCAAGGTGGGTGCGCGCCTCGCCGCCCACATGAACCTCACACCTGACGAGCCGGTGGAGGAGAAGGACAAAGACAAGCTCGCTGGAACCAAGGAACAGTGATTTTACGCGATCTCATCGCCCATCTTGACCGGCCATTGCACTCCGGTCCCCTCGACACCGACATCACGGCGGTGACCTCCGACTCGCGCCTGGTGGAGCCGGGGGTGGCCTTTGTGGCTGTCCGCGGGGAAAGCCGCGACGGGCGGGAATTCATCCCGAAGGCGCTTGAGCGCGGGGCGGCGGTGATCATCTGCGATACAGCTCCGGACGAGAGTCATCCGGCCGAGGTGCCCTACATTCAGGTGAGCGACACGCGTCATGCGCTCGCCGCCTTTGCCCGCTTGCTTGCTGGCGATCCTTCCAAGAAGCTTCGGCTGGCCGGTGTGACCGGGACCAATGGGAAGACGACCACGGCTTTCCTGATCCATCACATCATGAAGCGCGTCTGGCACCGGGCTGGCGTGATCGGTACGGTGATCGTGGATGACGGTGAGCAGACAAGGCCTGCAAACTTCACCACGCCGGAGCCCGTCGAGCTCAATGGCCTGCTTGCCCGGATGGTGGATCACGGCTGCCGCGGCGCGGCGATGGAGGTGTCATCGCACGGCATCGATCAGAAGCGCATCGGCGGCATTGCCTTCGATGCGGCGATCTTTACGAATCTCACGCAGGACCATCTGGACTACCACGGCACGCTGGATGCGTATGCGGCGACGAAGTTCTCGTGGTTCGAATCGCTGGCTGCTGATCCGCTGGGCAAGAAGCCGGTGGCGGTGATCAATTTCGACGACGGCTACGGCGAGAAGCTGGTGACGCTGCTGGGCGACAAGATGCCGATGATCAAATACGGCTTCAACGTCCACTGCGACTTCCGCGCGAACAACTTCAAGCAGAGTGCGCGGGGGATGGAATTCGAGCTGACGGCGAAGGGGAAATCCTACCTCGTCCGCGCGCCGCTTATCGGCCGCTTCAACGCTTACAACATCCTGTCCGCGCTCGCTGCTGCCAGTGCGATGAAGATCAAACTGCGCGACGCGGTGACGGCGATTGCGGAAGCACCACAGGTGCCCGGGCGGATGGAGCACTGCGGCACCAAGGATGGCATCAGCGTCTTCGTGGACTATGCCCATACGCCGGATGCGGTGACGAATGCGTGCCGCACGCTGAAGGAGCTCAATCCGAATCGCCTGATCACGGTCTTCGGCTGCGGTGGTGACCGCGACAAGAAGAAGCGCCCGCTGATGGGCAAGGCCGCCGCTGAGATCAGCGATGCGTGCATCATTACTTCCGACAATCCACGCAGCGAAGATCCCGAGACGATCATCAAGGAGATCGAGTCTGGCATGGTTGGCACGCGCTACCGGGCTGTGGTCGATCGCGCCGAAGCGATCCGGATTGCGATCCACGCGGCAGGGAAGGGCGACATCGTCCTGATCGCTGGCAAGGGTCACGAGACTTACCAGCAATTCGCTGACCGCACGATTGACTTCGATGACCGTCGCGAAGCGCGCCGTGCCTTGGCAGAGCGTCCCGAACCTCCTCTTCCTCCCCGCAAGCGGTGACTCCCATTGATGCAAGCACCTTGGCCCAGCATGCCGGTGGCGTGATCGCCGCTGGACGGGGCGATGTGCTTGCGACGTCCGCTTCGACCGACACACGGACGATTCCTGCGGGCTCGGTCTTTTTCGCGCTGAAGGGCGAGCGCTTCGATGCGAATGACTTCGCCCGCCAGGCGATCGCGACCGGTGCCTCGATCGTAGTGGTCGAGCGCTGGGAGGGCGAGTGCCCGGAGAACGCGGCGGTAGTTCGCGTTCCGGATGGCCTTGCGGCGCTGCAACGTTTTGCGGCGTGGTATCGCCGCCAGCGGGAGTTGCCGGTGGTGGGCATCACCGGATCGAACGGCAAGACGAGCACGAAGGATTTTACGTCGGCAGTGCTGGGTCGCTCGTTTCATGTCTGTGCGACGCGCGGCAACCTGAACAATCACATTGGCGTGCCGCTGAGCGTGCTGTCCTTGGAAGATGGGCATAGTGCGGCGGTCTTCGAGATGGGCATGAACCATCCGGGTGAGATCGCGCCGCTGTGCGAGATCGCGCGGCCGAACCTGGGGATCATCACCAATATCGGCACGGCCCACATTGAATACATGGGCAGCCGTGAATCGATCGCGGAAGAGAAGGGTGCGCTGGCGCGGAGCTTGCCGGAGGATGGTGCGCTGTTCGTTCCCGCGGGATGTGATTTCCACGACTACTTCAAGCGTCGTACCAAGGCCCGCGTGATCTGTGTGGGCAATGGCCGCGGCGAGATCCGTGCGGAGAACCTGATCACCCGCGAGAGCGGATCGAGCTTCACGCTGATGATCGCTGGCAAGGCTGCCGCCGAGGTGGACCTGCCGGTGGCGGGCCGTCACATGGTGACGAATGCGCTGCTGGCCGCGGGTGCCGGGTGGTTTCTCGGGATTGCGCCGGAAGAGATCGCGGCGGGACTTTCCAGCACGACGCTGACGAGTGGCCGCCTGCGGCGCTTCACGAGCGGTGGCGTGGTGATTTTCGACGACACCTACAATGCCAATCCCGAGTCGATGGCCGCGGCGATCGACACGTTGGCGGAGACGCCGGTGCGGAATGGCAGCGGCAAGCGGATCGCGGTGCTCGGCCGCATGGGTGAGCTGGGCAGTCATGGCCCGGAGGCTCATCTCAAGGTGGGGCGCCTGGCCGCCGCGCGGGGACTTACGGTGGTTGCCGTAGGTGCCGGCTCCGAGGGCATCGCCGAGGGAGCGGGCACTGCCGAACATTTTCCCGATCAAATCGAAGCTGCCAATTGGCTCGCGAGCCATGCGGCTGCCGGTGACGTCGTCCTTTTCAAAGCCAGCCGCAGCGCCGCGATGGAGCGGGTGATGCAGCAGGCTTTTCCGACCCAAGACTAACACATGCTCTACTGGATCTACGAATGGTGGAAGGCCGCTTTCGAGGCGGAGAAGGCGCACGGCGTCCAGGAGTGGGCGCACAGCTTCTCATTCCTCAATCTGCTGGGCTACATCACCTTTCGCGCGGCGCTTGCTTGTGTGATGGCGTTCGTGGTCAGCGTTCTGGCCGGGCCGCGCGTGATCCGGCGCTTGATCTCGCTGAAGGTGGGGCAGCCGATCCGCACGGCGGCGGAGGTTCACAAGCTTGCCGAGCTGCATGGGGGCAAGGTGGGCACGCCGACGATGGGCGGGGTACTTATCCTGGGCTCGGTATTGATCTCGGTCTTCGTATGCGCGCAGCCGCTGAATCCCTTCGTGGCCGTTTGCTCATGCACGATGGCGGCGCTGGGCCTGCTGGGCTTCTGCGATGACTACAAGAAGGTGAAGCAGAAGAAGTCCGATGGCGTGAGCGCGCGGACGAAGCTTTTCTGGCAGCTGGTGGTGGCGGTAGTGGCGGCGTGCTTCATCTATTTCAAGAAGGAGATCAGCGGGTATGGCGCGACGCCGGATGAGCTTGCGAGGAATGTGGCGGGCTTCCGGCTCGGCGACCAGGCCATCAGCATCGGAACGATCTGCTTCCCGCTTTTCAAGACGGGCATTATCGACCTCAACATCCTGGTCATCCCGTTCTTCGCGGCGATCATCATCGGCTGCTCGAACGCGGTGAACCTGACCGACGGCTTGGATGGTCTGGCCACGGGGTGCACGATCACGGTGGCGCTCGCGTATGCGTGCCTCGCTTACCTCGCCGGGCACTTCTACATGGCGGCGGAGTATCTGGTGATCCCCTACAACCGCTACATCGGCGAGCTGGCGGTGCTGCTGCTGGCGCTGGCCGGGGCGGGCTTCGGCTTCCTGTGGTTCAATTGCCACCCGGCGAAGGTTTTCATGGGTGACACCGGCTCGCTGGCCATCGGCGGCGCGCTCGGGACCGCGGCGATCTGCGTGAAGCAGGAGCTGCTGCTCGTGATCATCGGCGGCGTCTTCGTGATGGAGGCAATGTCGGTGATGCTCCAGGTCGGCAGCTTCAAGTTGCGCAAGAAGCGCATCTTCGCGATGGCACCGATCCACCATCACTTCGAACTCCGCGGCTGGCATGAAAGCCAGGTGATCATCCGTTTCTGGATCATCTCCATCATGCTCGCGCTCTTCGGACTCGCCCTGCTCAAGATTGCCTGATGACCCTTTCTGGAAAATCCGTCGTTGTTCTCGGTGCCGGCCGCAGTGGCCGCGCTGCCGCCGGACTCGCCCTGCGTGAGGGCGCGG
This sequence comes from Luteolibacter sp. Y139, assembly GCF_038066715.1. Lineage (NCBI taxonomy): Bacteria > Pseudomonadati > Verrucomicrobiota > Verrucomicrobiia > Verrucomicrobiales > Verrucomicrobiaceae > Neoluteolibacter > Neoluteolibacter soli. The sequence continues at coordinate 373,591 of NZ_JBBUKT010000004.1, forward strand.
AAGTTCACGTGCACGATGCGGCCTTCGCGATCGAGGGCATGCCTGCCGGGGTGCAGGTGCATCCGGGCGCCTCGGTGGAAAAGGGCAGCTCGGTGAAGTGCGATCTGCTGGTGATCAGCCCGGGTATCGATACCTACGGTCCGCTGGTCGCGGCCTACGCGACCGGGGCAGGGGAGATGATCGGCGAGACTGAATTCGGCTACCGCTACTATAAGGGTCGTATCGTCGGGATCACCGGGACCAATGGCAAGACGACGACGACAGAACTGGTCGAGCGGATCCTGAAGGCCGGAGGCTACGATGCCGCGCCGTGTGGCAACTACGGGCATCCGCTGTGCGAGATCGTGCTGCGTGAGCCGATGCCGAACGCGGTGTCGCTGGAGCTCAGTTCCTTCCAGCTGGAGACGATCCATGATTTCCGCCCGGACGTTTCGATCTGGCTGAATTTCGCGCCGGATCACATGGACCGCTATCCGACGGTTCAGGCGTACTTCGATGCGAAGTTCCGCATCTTCATGAACCAGACGGCGGACGATACTGCGATCGTGCGGACCGGGGAGAAACTGCCGGCGATCCAGCCGAAGGTGGTCACTTTCTCGACGGAAGATCCGGAGGCGGATTGGTTCTCCGATGGACGCCGTATTTCACGCCGCGGCGTGGAAGTGCTGGACCTGGAAGTGAGCACGCGCATGCGCGGGCTGCACAATGCGGAGAACGCGATGGCGGCGATCGCTGCGTGTGAGGCGATTGGTATTTCACTCGAAGCGGCGCGCACCGCGCTCGATGGCTATGCGCCGCCGCTGCATCGCTGCGAGCTGGTGCGCACGCTCGATGGGGTGGAATATCTCAATGATTCCAAGGCTACCAACTTGCATGCGCTGGAAAGCGCGCTACGCTCGCAGACGCGACCGGTGGTGCTCATCGCCGGTGGCAAGGAAAAGGGCCTCGACTACGCGCCGGTGGTTCCTTTGTTAGAAAAGAAGGCTGTCTCCGCCGTGACCTATGGCCAGATCGCCGCACCGCTCGCCAAGGTTTTCTCCGCGGCCGTGCCGGTGGAGCAGGTGACCACCCTGGCCGAAGCGGTGGAAGCCGCCCGCAAGATCGCACCACGTGGTGGCACCGTCCTGCTTTCACCCGGCACATCATCCTTCGATCAATTCTCCGGCTATGAGCAGCGCGGGGATGTCTTTCGCGAACTCGTTCTCAATCTCCGCTGATTCTCACCCATGAAATTCTCCGATCTTTCCGTGAAGCGCCGCCTGGCGAAGAAGCCGGTATTTCGCAAGCTGTTCGCCAACGTGCGCCGCAAGCAACAGAACGTTGCCGTGGCTGCGCCGATGCCGGACATGGAAGGCGATGTGCCGAACATTGGCATCGCCCGTGCCCTGGTCGTCATCCTGATCATCCATGTCGTCGCCATCGCGGGTATCTTCGCGCACAGCAAGTGGTTCGAGAAGGACGCCGCCGTGGCGAAGGATACGATGGCAATCGTGCCGGCCAGGCAGCTACGTGATGCAGGTGAATCGGTGCCGAAGATCGACAAGAACGACGAACGGTATCTGCCGGTGGCCGGAGACACCTATGCGTCGATCGCCCGTGACAATGGCGTGACCGAGCAGGCGCTGCGCGAGGCGAACAGCAATGTCGAGATCCGCGCCGGCCGCAACCTGCGGATCCCGCCGCGCAAGATCGTGGCCGAGGAGCCGGAGGAGCTTGTGCGCTCCCGCAATGGCAGCGTGGTGCTTGAGAACAACGATGCGGATGGAAGCCCCAATGAAGAGGCTGCTCCGGCACCGACTCCGGTGGCTACGGATGACCTCCGCAATGCGCCGATGGTGGAGACCGCTGCCGCGAGCAAAGGCACGGTCATCAAGCCGCGCGTTCATCGCGATGCGGGCGCTGAAGCTACCGTGCAGCCTGTTTCCGCCGAGACTCCCGCTCCCCAGAAAGCCCTGCCCGCCGCGAACCGCAAGTATACGGTCAAGTCGGGCGATACCTTCTACAAGATCGCCAAGGCTCACAAGACCACGGCGGACGTGGTCATGAAGACCAACAAGATCACCGACCCGCGCAAGCTCAAGGTCGGCATGCAATTGATGGTCCCCTGAGCCGTCCCTGAAACCAACGCCCCCCGCCCCCGACCGATGAACCGCAGCGCCTCCATTCTCCTCTGCACCGCCGTAGCCGCGCTTGTCGCGCTCGGGCTGGTCATGCTCACGAGCACGGGGGCCTGGGTGAAGAGTGCAGCGACTCCGTATGCCTTTGTCATTGGTCAGGGGAAATTTGCCGTGATTGGATTTTTCGGTGCGATCATTGCATCGCGCGTGGACCCTATCTGGCTACGCCGAGGTTGGCCATGGGCACTCGGTTTCGCCTCGCTGCTTCTCGTTTTCTGCTTCGTGCCTGGCATCGGGGTTGATCACCTTGGCTCGCACCGGTGGATTCATGTGCCGGGAATCGGGGAGTTCCAGCCTTCGGAAATGGCGAAGGTGGTGACTCTGATCGCGATGGCCGGCTGGTTCGCGCGATGGCAGACGGAGGTTCACACTTTCTGGCGCGGGTTCGTCCTGCCCGGCATGATTGTGGCGATTCCCACAGGACTGATCGCGATCGAGACGGACGTGGGTTCGGCGCTGGCGCTCTCCGTGGCAATCGGTGCGATGTTCTTCTGCGTGGGCACTCGGCTGATCTACCTCATCCCGACGGCACTGACCGGCATGGGCGGAGCAGGCTGGTACATTCACTCCGATCCGGTGCGCTGGGGTCGTATCCAGGCGTGGCTCGATCTGGAGGCCAATCAACAGGGCATTGGCCAGCAGCAATGGCGGGCCTTGCTCGCCTTCGGCAATGGTGGTCTCGAGGGTGTCGGCCTCGGCAATGGATCGGAGAAATTCGGGACGCTCACGTTTGCCTATAGTGACTTCATTTTCCCGATCGTGGGTGAGGAGCTTGGGTTGGCCTTCACTCTAGGCACGGTGCTTGCCTATGTGCTGATCGCGGTGTGTGGCTGCTCGATCGCGCTCCGTGCGGGGAACCTTTTCGACCGCTGCCTGGCGCTTGGCATGACCTGCGTGCTGGTGGTGCCTGCGATGGTGAACATTGCCGTGACCACGGCCGCGCTGCCGAACGACGGCCTGCCGCTGCCCTTCGTGAGTCATGGTGGCACCAGCCTCATGATCTCCCTCGGCGCGGCGGGACTGCTGTGCGGCATTCACCGCCGCTCGCATCTGACGCAGGATCGCGCGGAGCCGGTGGTGGGCGCGAAGGTGTATGCGGTGAAGCTGTGAGGCGAAGAGGAAGGCCTCCTCTCTCAGCTTCCTTCCGCCCAGGCCTTGGCTGCGGCTTCCATGTCTTCCTGAGACACGTCGCGGACGTGGCTGGCGAGGGTCCAGCGGTAGCCGTAGGGGTCGTGGACCTTGCCGCTGCGATCGCCCCAGAACATGTCGGTGGGCGGCTGCACCGGAGTGGCTCCTGCGGCGACGGCTTGCTCGAAGGCGGCGTCGACATCGCTCACGTAGATCATGAAGAGGCAGCCCTTGCCGGGCTCGGGTGCGAGTGAGCCGTAGTCGGGATACTCGTCGGAGAGCATGATCCGCGAATCACCGATGGTGATTTCTGCGTGCATGATTTTTCCCGAAGGCTCCGGCATGCGGAAGACCTCCACGGCACCAAAGGCGCGGGCGTAGAAGTCCAGTGCTGCCGCGCCATCGCGGACGGTGAGGGAAGGAGTGATGGAATGATAGCCCTGGGGGATCGCGCTCATGGTGCTTTCGGTGTAGCACAGCGCGGAGGTTTTGACGAAGGAAACCGGGTGGTCCTAAGCTCGGGAGAGTTCTTCACGACGCATGAAAGCCAAGCCACGGGTCAAGATCTGCTGCATCGCTTCCCTCGAAGAGGCTCAGGCTGCGATCTCGGCGGGTGCTTCCGCGCTGGGGCTGGTCTCGGCGATGCCGAGTGGGCCGGGTGTGATTGAGGAAGATGTCATCGCGGAGATTGCGCGGCGGGTTCCGCCGCCGATCGGCACGTTCCTGCTTACGAGCGAGACCTCGGCGGAGGCGATCATCGCGCAACAGCGCCGATGCGGGACGAATACGCTGCAGCTGTGCGACTATGTGGATGCGTCGGTGTATCGTGAGCTGCGGAGAGAGTTGCCGGGGATCGCCTTGGTGCAGGTGATCCATGTGACCGGACCGGAAAGCATCGAGGTCGCGCGTGCGGCGGCGGAGCATGTGCATGCGTTGCTACTGGACTCGGGGGATACGACGCTGCCGGTGAAGCTGTTGGGTGGCACGGGGCGCGTGCATGATTGGACGGTCAGTCGCAAGATCCGGGAGTCGGTGAAGGTGCCGCTGTTTCTCGCTGGAGGATTGAAGGCGGACAACGTTGCCGAGGCGGTGGCTGCGGTGGAACCTTTCGGTCTCGATTTGTGCAGCAGTGTCAGGACGCAGGGCCAGCTGGATGTGATCAAGCTTGAGATATTCTTTGCGGCTCTCGCATCCTAAGAGCATGAACTTCGCAGAACTCTTGAGATTCATGCATGCGGAGTGGAAAGCCCAGGCGGGCTTTCTAGATCCCATTCCCGAAAATGCGGCTGAGCGGAACTTCTCCCGGGAGAACCGGGTTTCGAAGGTCATCGATCTCTATTTTCGCTCGATATCTCCCATCGATGACGTTGGGGGATCTGAGGCGGTTGATGAATGGCAGTTCCGGACCGGTCTCTCCGATTTGCCACGGGCTGGCCGTGAAGGGTCCCCATTCTGGAAGAGCGTCATCGACCTGGCCACGGTGTTGAATTTGATCAAGGAAAGCCCGAGGGATGTATTGCTGACAAAGCAGGGTCTCCGAAGCTCTCAAGAGTGGAGGCTGGTGAGGAAGCTCGCGGCCAGAGTGATGGAGGAAGCAGGATATCCCCATGACAAGGCCATCACGAATCTCGATGATCTCTGGGCGCGTCTTGGCGGAGAGGAATTCTGAGGCTTGTTGAACGGCTTCAGTCGATGAAGCCCTTTTCGAACATCGACGTGATTTCCTCTGCTGTCAGTGCGCGGGTTAGCAGGGCGAATTCGTCGATGCGGCCGTTGAAGGCACGGACCAGTCCGTTGGTGGGAGAGGCGGGGCTGGAGGCGTCGAAGTTGCCGAGATTGGCGAGGCCGAGTTGGACGGGGACGCGGCGACTCATCTTGCCGGTGGCGACGAGGCTGCCGTTTACGAAATGACTCATGGTTCCCGTTCTGCTATCGATGACGGTGGCGAGATGCAGCCAGCGGCCGAAGTCCTTTGGTCCGACCACCGGTGGGCTCTCGAGGCGCTCCCACGAGCTGTAGGCGTATTCGGTGGAGGCACGCAGGCCGAGCAGTAGGCGGCCGGTTTGATCGAGCTTCCAGTGGACCTCGCCGACTTTGTCGGGAGCCATGGAGAGCAGGGAATTGTGTTCGAGCGGCAGGCTATCGACGCGGACCCAGGCCATGAGCGTGATGGCGGGGGCGGTGCCTTCGCTGCGGAAGCGGACGCGGTCGGAGGTCTTTGCGAAGCCGAGGGCGCCTTTCCTATCCCAACGGCCGGAAAGCACTTCGCAGCCGATGATGGTGCCATTTGAATCCTCATCGGCTCCCGCGGCGCGGTTGCGAAGGAGCATGGCGGATGGGTCGAGGTCTTCGAAGTCGAAGTGGATGCGCAGGCCGGGTGTTTCGCGGAACGCCTGTGAGGCGGTCTTCCAATTCTCCCAATTCGCGTCGTTCTCGCGAGTGGCAGCTTCCAGCAGGCGAGTTGAGTCGATGAATGAGTCACGGTTGGCGGTCATGGCTTCCGACTTGCCCTGGCGGATTGAAACCGCGTGGCCTTCGAAAAGCTCGCGCGTGGTGGCTTCGGGGACGTCGCCTTGAAGTTCCACCTCGCCCTTGAAGACGTGGACCTCGCAATCGTTCGTGCCGGTCACGCTCATGCCGAACTCGGTGCCGCGGTCGACGACACGGAGGTTGGCGTTCATTACCGTGAAGCCTTCAGCGGGTGGCGGGACCCGCGCGGTCAGCTTGCCGCTGTCGAGGCGGGCTAGGTCAGGCGAAAGCAATTCAAGCGAGGCCGGGCCTTCCAGCACGACGCGGGCACCGCTGTAGAAATCAAGTTGAAGCGTGCCCTTGCGGATCTTGATAGGGCCTTTCGGCAAGGCGGAACCTGTTTCAAAGGAAGGTCCGTCCCACTCGACGTCAATGGCGCGGTCGAGCAGAGCGACTTCATTGTGCATCACTTCATTCCCGGCGAGGCCTTCGGTGCCGGGTGGCTTGTCCGAAGGGCGAAGCCACCAGCCGAGTGCCACACAGGCGGCGAGGCCTGCGGCGATCCATGCGCGGCGGGCGAAGGGTAGCACTTTCTTTTCGGCGCGAGAGACCTGATCTAACAGCGTGACCCCACCGGCTTGCATCGCTTGTTCGCGGAGCAGGCCGTGCCACTCGGCGTGATCGAGGAAGAGTTGGCGCGCTTTTGACGATGAAAGCAGCATGGCCTCCAGTTCGCACTTTTCCTCCACCGTCAATTCGCGGTCGAAGTGGGCGGAGATTAGGCGCTCGAGTCGTGCTTCGTCGAACATGGCGTCAGGAAGGGGTGGGGGCCATCTTGCGCTGCACGCAGTCGCGAAGGAAAGTCCGTGCGCGGGAAAGAGTGACGTTTACCGACTGCACGGTGCAGCCCATGAGGTCCGCGATCTGCGGAGGAAGGTGGTCGTTCTGATAGCGGTAGTCGATGGAGCGGCGGGCCTGGGGGGCGAGCTGATCGAGGCAACCGCGGAGCAGGGCGAGGCGGTCATCGGCATCCCCGCGGAGTTCGCGTGGCTCGGCGCCGAGGGCCTGCAAGACTTCTTCCGAGAGACTCTCGAAGCGGCGCGCGCGGATGGCTTCCAGTGCCTTGAAGCGGGCGATGGTTTTTACCCAGGCCGGGAAGCTGGTGCCGATTTCGAAACTGGAGGCCTTGCGGGTGACGGTGAGGAAAGTCTCCTGCATGACGTCATCTGCGGCCGAGAAATCCGGGATCATGGCGAGGATGTAGCCGCGCACCGCAGGCTGATACTGCAGGAAAAGGCCCTGCACCTTGGCGGTGTGGGCTTCCTCGGGAGTGAGTGGGTCCTCGTGCATTGCGGGCATCGGTTCCTGTCAGGGGTAGAATGATCCGGGGCGGAGAAAACTTAGCAAGAGGGAGAATTTTCAAATCCGCTGCTAAGTCCGGGCGGGGAGCGGGCATTCATCCGTGATCGTTCGCCGGCAGAACCCACCGGGGGCGAGGCAAAAACCCACAATCATCCCGCGTGATGCGCGGCTCCTGCCATTCCCAACCCGAAGCCACTGGAGGCGCGTCCCGCCCTCCTCCCAGATTTCTCATGCAGCTTGTTTCACCCATCCGTTCCGCCATTTTCCTGGTTCTTTCGCTTTGTGCCGCATCGGTATCTGCGCATCCCGAGGACTTCGATGTGGTGGTGTATGGCGGCACGTCCGGCGGCATCACCGCTGCGGTGGCGGCGGCGAAGATGGGGAAGAAAGTCGCGCTGGTGTCTCCCACCGTCCAGCTCGGTGGGCTCACCACCAGCGGCCTGGGATGGACGGATCTGGGAAGAAACCAGGGAACAAAAATCGTCGGCGGGCTCAGCAAGGATTTCTACCACCGCGTCTATCTTCACTACGCCGCGCAGCCGAACTGGAACACGGTCAAGTCGATGGCCGGGCAGCATACCTCCGGCTTCGACCAGACCAACCAGCTTGGGTATATCTTCGAGCCCAAGGTCGCCACGAAGATCTATGATGAGATGCTTGGCGAGACGACGGTGGAGGTTTTCACCGGCCTGCTCGATCTCGACGATGGCGTGGCTATGACCGGCCAGCGGATCACCTCCATCAAGCTTGAGGATGGTCGCGTCTTCGTGGCGAAGATGTTCATCGATGCGAGCTATGAGGGCGATGTGATGGCGGGAGCGGGTGTCAGCTTTACCGTCGGCCGCGAGGCGAGTTCGGTCTACGGGGAATCGATCAACGGAGTGCAGAACCCGGTGACCAACGAGGTCGTGGCAGGTGTCGATCCGTACAAGGTGAAGGGAAATCCGGCGAGCGGCTTGCTGCCCGGTATCAACGCCAGTGTAGCCCCGAACGGCACCGGCGATGGAGCGCTCCAGGCATTCTGCTACCGGCTGTGCCTTACCAACAATGCGGCGAATCGCGTGATGGTGGCGAAGCCTGCGGGCTACAAGGATGAGGATTTCGAATTGGTGCTGCGTGCGGTCGAGGCGGGGCAGACGCAGTTCCTGAAGATGGACGCGATGCCGAATGCGAAGACCGATTCCAACAACAAGGGCGGCGTTTCCCTCGACTACATCGGCAGGAATTGGGGGCTGGGATGGGATTGGTCCACGCTCAATCACCAGCAGAGAGCAGCACTGGCCGCGGAGCACGCCTATTGGCATCTCGGCCTGCTTTGGACGATCCAGAATCACCCGCGTGTACTGGCGAAAGTGGGCGCAAGCGGTCTCTATTCCGGCTGGGGACTGCCGCTGGACGAGTTCACGGATACCGGCCATTTCCCGCCGCAGCTCTATGTGCGCGAGGCGCGTCGAATGGTCTCGGACTACGTGATGACCACGAAGAACTGCGCGGGTACGATCGTCGCGCCGGATTCCGTGGGCATGGGCGCCTATACCATGGACTCCCACCATATCCAGCGCTTCAACGACAACGGCTCGGTGAAGAACGAGGGTGGTGTAGGCGAGGAGGTTCCCGCGCCCTATCCGATTTCCTATCGCTCGCTGATCCCGAAGGTGGGCCAGTGCGAAAACCTGCTGGTTCCCTGGTGTCTCTCTGCTTCGCATGCGGCCTTCGCCTCGGCCCGGATGGAGCCCGTCTTCATGGCGATGGGAGAGTCCTCGGCCGTGGCCGCCGCACTGGCGATCAATGATGGCACCAGCGTCCAACAGGTTCCCTACGCGAAGCTGGCGTCGGTGCTGAGGGTGAAAGGCCAGGTGCTCACCCAGTCCGCGGCCTCCGGCATTGTCGTCGATTCCGAGGATGCCACCGGCGTCACCATCACCGGAGCATGGACCGCGTCAACCGGAACCGCCGGCTTCAACGGAGCCAGCTACCTTCACGATGGCAATGAGGGGCAGGGACAGAAATCCGTCCGTTTCACTCCCGTGATCCCTACCACCGGGAACTATCGTGTCTCGCTCCGTTGGAGCGCCCATGCCAACCGGGCCACCAATGTTCCGATCACCATCACCCGTGCCGGCGGCACCAGCAGCGCGACGGTGAACCAGCAGCAGAACGGCGGCACGTGGTTCGATCTCGGCGTCTTCAACTTCACCGCGGGAACCACCGGCAACCTGCTTCTAACAAACACGGGCACCAATGGATACGTCGTCGCCGACGCCGCGATGTGGACGCCGGTCGGCGCGCTGACCACAGTCCAGATCTTCTCTCCCGTCCCCGGCACCACCCGCGGCGATAGCGTGCCGGGGTCCGTCGTATTCAGCCGTGATGGCGACATTGCTTCCGCGCTGCAGGTTTTCTATCAGATGTCGGGAAGTGCTGGCGCTTCCGGCTTTTCGCCGCAGCCCACTGGAGCCGTCGTCATACCGGCGGGCAGGCGTGAATTCGAACTGCCGCTCGCCGCTGTTTCCTCCGCCATTCCGCAAGGCGAGAAGACTCTCGTCCTCCAGTTGTCCCCCAGCGCCGCCTATTCGCTGGCTGGAACCACTTCCGTCACGATCACCGTGCGCGACACGGCCTTCGACTCCTGGCGCTTCGACCACTTCAATCCAACGCAGCTCGGCAACCCGGCCATCTCCGGCCCGTTCGCAGATCCGGATGGCAGCGGCGTGGTCAATCTCCTCCGGTTTTTCAGCGGCACCGGGAAGATGCCCCGCACTTCCCTGCTGGCGCAGGGAGATCTCCTCTACTTCCAGTTCGACCGCGCCCGCGCCGCAGCCGGTCTCGAGTATGTCGTCGAGGAATCCAGTGACATGTCCCACTGGAGCGAGTCGCCGCGGTTGCCCCTGCACGCCCCGGTTGAGGATCACGGCCAGATCCAGCAGATCCGGATTCCCGTCCGCTCCTCCACTCCGCTGGCCGATGGAACGAGATTTTTCCGACTCAACGTCACTCCCTAACCGTTTCCCGATTCACTCCCCAACCCAAGACCCATGAGACCCAAAACAACTCCACTTCTTGCCTTGTTTGTTCTAACTGCCAGTGCCCATGGCGCCGCCCAGATCTGGGATGTGACGCAAGGCGATGGTTCCACCGTTACCGGCGGCAGCGGCACTTGGCTGAACGGCGGTCCCAACTGGAACAACGGCACCACGGACTCGACCTGGGCGACGGGAGACACCGCCACCTTCCAAGCGGCGAACGATCTTGGAACTTACGCCGTCACGGTGGGGGACCCGATCACGACGGGCCAGTCCGTGACCTCGCTCACCTTCAACAACTCCGGCTACACCCTGCGGGCCGCTGCGGCCCAGACCATCTCGCTGGGTACCGGCACCACCGACTGCTCCATCCGGGTCGCTCCCGGGAAGACCGCCACCATCGGTGACAATCTAACCGTCAAGAAGGGCGGCACTCCGGGGCTCCTCGGCTTGTTCGGTGGTGGAACGCTCAACGTCGGTTCAGGCACCGCCAACGGCGGAGCCGTGCTGCAGAACCCGGGCACCGGTATCAGCTTCGAAATGCGGAACGGCACCACGCTGGACGTCAAAACCGGTGGAACTCTGCTGTGCGCGCGGAGTGGCGTCGTCGGCTCCACCGTGGTGGATACCAACACGCACCGGCTGAAAATTTCCGGTGGCACGGTCACGATGGCCAATGGCGGCGTGGCTGCATGCACCCTGGTGCTCGGCAATAACACCAGCGGCCAGACCTCCACCTCCGTTCTCGATATGACGGCCGGAGAACTCAACAACCAGACCGTTGACGGCAGCCTGCGCTTCGGTCCGGTCACCGCGGGGAATAGCACCGTTTGCAATGCCACCGCGAACTTGGACGGAGGCACCATGACCGTCGCCCGCATCTTCCAAGGTGCGCAGACCGGCACCGGTGTGACCAACTCCACGTTCAATTTCAACGGTGGCACAGTGAAAGTGCTACCCGGCACCACGACGGCGGCCACCTTCATGTCGGGCTTGGATTTTGCCTATGTGAAATCCGGCGGGGCCATCATCAATACCGACGGAGTCACCGGCAACAATGGCAACGTGGTCATTGCCCAGCCCCTGCTGGATGGCGGTGGCGGCGGCGGACTCACCAAGGAAGGAACCGGCACGCTCACACTCACCGGCGCTAGCACCTATACCGGCGCGACCACGATCAATGGTGGAAAGCTCGCCATCGTCGCTCCGAACTCCATCAGCGCGACGACGGTCAACAATAACGCGCGCCTCAAGATCAACTCATCCGGGGCCACTCCGGCAAACGTCCCCGCCGTTTCGCTCAATGCGGGAAGTGGCCTTGAGTTCGACTTTGGATCCTACAACGCGGCCAACCAGCCCGCGCTCGCTGTTGGCACCCTCAATGCGAACGCGAACTATACCATCGACCTCACCGGTATCAATATCCCGGGTGGATCGACGACCATCACCCTTCTCAACTACACCACGAAGAACGGCACCGGAACCCCTGTCGCTGGCAATCTTCCGCTGGGACTCACGCTGACGGGACCGCCGGTCGATACCGGAACCTCCATCCAAATCACCGTGGCCACCGGTTCGGCCGTGGCATTCACCTACTCGAAAGGTGACGGCACCTGGGACACCTCCTCGCTCAATTGGAACGCCAACGCTGCCGCCTATGCCGAGCCAGCCGTGGTGACATTCCCCAATATTACGGATGCGGTCGATGGCATCAATACCGTCACCCTCGACTCCAATCGCTCGCCATTCTCGATCGATATCACCAACACCGGTGACTACGACACCACCGCCTATACCTTCACTGGTGCCGGCGGGATCACCGGTACCACCGGCATCACCAAAACCGGCTCGGGACTCGCGAGATTCGCCACCCCCAACAGTTCGTATTCCGGCAACGTCACCATCAACGCCGGAGCGGTGATCAAGGAAGCTGCGGACAATACCACCGGCAATATCACGGTCGCGACCGACGCCACCTTTGCCCTTGCCGGCAACATCACCGACGGCAGTGGCCAGACCATCACCATCGCCGGACCCGGACAGGTCAACCAGAACTACTTCTACACCGGTGCCGCCAACCAGCGTGGCGCGTTCCAAGCGCAGGGGGGCAACGTCACCTGGGCTGGCAATATCGCCCTGTCCGGAACCACCGGCACCGGCGGAACCACCCGGATCGGCGTGCAGAACGGCTCCACCCTCACTCTAACCGGAACGATCTCCGAGGCGCTCGCAGGAATAAGTCCTTATTTCCGCGCCGGAGACAGCGCCTTGGACACCATCACCATCGCGGGCACCTGCTTGTGGACCGGACCCACCCGTCTCTACTCGAACGGTGGAGCCATCATGATTTCCGGCAATGACAGGTTCCCGACCTCCGTCGATCTGATCGTCGGGAATACCGCCGGAGCCACCGGCTCGCCGACCTTCGATCTCGCGGGATTCAACCAAACCGTGGCGGCACTCGGAGGAGCCGCCAATGCCAACGGACTCAACCCGCCCATCGTTAAAAATTCCGGGCTCACTCTTTCGACCCTGACGCTCAACCCGACGACGGCCGGCAGCTTTCCCGGCGTCATTCAGGACAATGTCAAACTCGTTGTCGGAGGGACCGCTACCCAGACCCTCACCGGTGACAATACCTACACTGCCGATACCACCATCAATGCGGGGGGGCATCTCACCATCGGCACGACCGGTGAACTGCTGTGCTATCCGACGACCAACGGTCTCACCAATTCGGTGGGCGGCAGCGGAACCCTTCAATATGACGGCACGCTCCGGATCGACATCTTCGGTGCCAACGCGACCCCCGGCAATTCATGGACGCTGGTGAATACCGCCGGTCTGACGGTGACCTACGGAAGCACCTTCGCGGTGACTAGCTATGCCGGAGACTTTGCCGAGACGGAGGTGAACTCCGGAATCTGGAGATTGGTGGATGGCGGGATCGCATGGACGTTCACCGAATCGACCGGAAAGCTCTCGGTTGCCACCTATGTTGCAGCTCCGTTCGACAATTGGATCGGCAACTATTTCCCAGGCGAAACCGATCCTGCCATCGTCGGCAAGGACGCGGATCCCGATCACGATGGGATCAGCAACTTCGCCGAGTTCGCGATGAACGGTGCGCCTGACAACATCGCGGATAGCGGCTATCATGTGATGGCTCTCCAGGACACCAATGCGAACGCGCAAAAGGAGCTGACGATCACGCTCGCGGTTCGCAAGGCCGGCGGTTCACCCGTCTTCACGGGCTCGCCGCTGTCAGCCATCTCGGATGGCGTAAAATACACGATCGAAGGCTCGCTCGATCTGGTGTTCCCCACCAGTGCAGTCAGCGAAGCTTCGCCTGCCACCGGTCCCGGTGGACTCCCCGCGGAATATGAATATCGGCGCTTCCGGCTCAATGCCTCCGAAGGTCTCCCCGCCAAGGGATTCCTGCGGGTGAAGACCGAACCCAATCCGTGACTTCAATCCGCTGAGATGCCGGCGGTTTTCATGGCGAAGTTGCGGTTGAATCCGGTATGGGTTTCGCTGCACTCGGCCAAGGAAATCGCCGGTGTCTCCCTCGGGCGGATGACAATTTTGCAATGGAGCCGGGACTTTCTCCGACTTAACCTCAATACACCTTGAATCGATTTTTTCCCGTTTTTGCCGCGCTGGTGCTTCCCGTTTTTGCCGAGCCTGCTTCCTATGATGTGGTCGTATATGGAGGCACTTCGGGCGGGGTGATTGCGGCGGTGCAGGTGGCGAAGTCGGGGCGATCGGTGGTGCTGGTTTCGCCGACGGTGCATCTCGGCGGTCTCACGACGAGCGGGCTTGGGTGGACGGACCTTGGCAAGAGCTCGATTCTTGGGGGATTGAGCCGTGAGTTCTACCACCGGGTCTATCAGCGCTATCAGGATGCCGGTGCGTGGAATTGGCAGAGCCGCGCGAGCTTCGGGAATTCGGGGCAGGGCGGGCCGGCATTCAATGACACGACGCAGGTGGCCTCGGTGTTCGAACCGAAGGTGGCGGAGGCCGTCTTTGGCTCGATGATCGCGGAGGAGCACGTGCCGGTGATCACGGGGCGGCTGAAGCTTGATGGCGGCGTGGTGATGAGTGGCGGCAAGATCAACCGGCTGAAGCTGGAGGACGGCCGCGAATTCGCAGGGAAGATGTTCATCGATGCGAGCTATGAGGGCGACCTGCTGCCGGGTGCGGGAGTGAGCTTCACCGTGGGCCGCGAGGCGAATGCGGCGAATGGAGAGAACTACAATGGAATCCAGTCCGATCGGGCGACGAAGAACCAGCTGCGTGCCGGCATCGATCCGTATGTGACGCCGGGCAATGCGGCGAGCGGTCTGCTGCCGGGTGTGAATGCGGATGCGGGCGGCAGCGATGGGAGTGCGGACGACCGGCTTCAGGCGTATTGTTTCCGGATGGTGCTGACGGACGTGGCGGCGAACCGCGTGATGGTGGCCAAGCCGCCGGGATACAACGAGGCCGACTACGAACTGCTTTTCCGCTCGATCGATGCGGGGCAGACGGGAGGCTTCTTCAAGCTCGACCTGATGCCGAACCGCAAGACGGACTCTAACAACACCGGCGGCATCTCGACGGATTTCATCGGGAAGAACTACGGGCCGGGCTGGAATTGGGCGACGCTCAATCACGACCAGCGGCAGGCGCTGGCGAAGGAGCATGAGAACTGGCAGCGCGGTCTGATCTGGGCGCTGCAGAATAGCCCGCGCGTGCCGGCTTCGATCCGCGACGCGTATGCCAAGTGGGGTTTGCCCGCGGATGAATTCACGGACAATGGGAACTGGCCGTGGCAGCTCTATGTGCGCGAGGCGCGGCGGATGGTATCCGACTATGTGATGAGGCAGGCGCACTGCAGCGGGGCGTTGGTGGCCCCCGACTCGATCGGGCTTGCGGCTTACAACATGGATTCGCATCACGCGCAGCGCCATGTGAAGAACGGGCAGGTGGTAAACGAAGGGGATGTGCAGATGCCGGTGGGGACTCCCTATCCGGTATCGTATCGCTCGATCGTGCCGAAGGCGGGCGAGTGCGCGAACCTGCTGGTGCCGTGGAGTCTTTCAGCCACTCACATGGCCTTCGGGTCGATCCGGATGGAGCCGGTGTTCATGATTCTCTCGCAGTCGGCGGCGATCGCGGCGGATCTGGCAATCGATGGGAACCTTCCGGTGCAGCAGGTTCCCTACTCGAAGCTCCGCCCGGCATTGCTGGCGGCCAGCCAGGCACTCGGGGAGGCGGCGATGCCCGCGCCGATGTCGGTGGTGGATAACAGCGATGTCGCGCTCGTCGCGGTGACCGGTGCCTGGACTTCCGGGACCTCGACTACGGGTTTCGTGGGGTCGGACTATGTGCACGACGGCAATGCGGACCAAGGGAGCAAACAGGTCGCTTATTCCGTGCCGGCCGGGACGACGGGGATGCAGCGCGTCTTCATGCGCTGGACCTCTCATGCGAACCGCGCGACGAACGTGCCGGTAGAGATCGTCCGTGCCGGAGGAAGTACGACGATCACCGTAAATCAGCGGAACGACGGCGGGAAATGGAACCTGCTCGGCTCCTTCAACGGGGTGGAAAAGGTGATCGTGAAAAATGCGGGGGCGAATGGCTATGTTGTCGCCGATGCGGTGGGGTTTTCCCCTGCCTCGGAAAGCGATGACAGCGACTTGCGGAAGCTGGAGCCGGGTCAGACGGAACCAACGGCATTGGTCGCGGCGCTTGCGGCGGGGCAGCCGCGGAAGGTGGTGGTCTATGGGACCAGCCTGACGGCGAATGGCGCGTGGGTGAGCCAGATGAGCCAGTGGCTATCGGCGAAGTATCCAAACTTGCTGACGATGATTAACAGCGGGATGAGCGGAAAGAACTCGGCGGAGGGCCTGGCGCAGCTCCAGACGAAGGTGCTGGCTCATCATCCGGACACGGTCTTCATCGAATTTGCGATGAACGACGCGTTTCTCTACAGCGATGGGACGCCGCAGCTCAGCGTGGATCAGGCGCGAGCGAACCTGAATGCGATGATCGATGCGATCCTGGCGCAGAATCCGAAGTCCGAGATCATCCTGCAGACGATGAACACGGTGTGGAACTCACCGACCGGCAGCAATGCGTCCGCGACGCTGCGCCCGAATCTCGCCGCCTACTACGAGATGTATCGTAGCGTCGCCGCCACGCGCGGATTGATGCTGATCGATCATCAGCCGGCCTGGGCGGCGCTGCAGCAGGGCGACCTTGCCACTTTCCAGTCGTGGGTCCCGGACGGGGTTCATCCGGTAGCGGCAGGATTGAGCAAGGTCGTCCTGCCGCTGCTGAAGTGGAAGCTGACGGGGGGGAGGATGTAGAAGTTTGCTAGTGTTCAGTGGGAAGTTTTCAGGCACGAGAAAAGTGCCGAGTGATCAGTGATCAGTGATCAGTGGTGGAAAGCGGGGACGTGGCTTAGTGGGAGATCGTCACCGGGGTGCCGACTTTCACGACGTCGAAGAGGACGGGGGCGAATTCCTTGGGCAGGCGGATGCAGCCGTGGGAGGCGGTTTCGCCGGGCTTGGGGATGACGCCGGCGTGCATGCCGATGCCGTGGCCGGTGATGCGCATCCAGTAGGGCATGGGGGCGGGGACGTAGCGCTCGCCCTCAGGGACGCGGGTGCCGGGGGTGGCGTCGCCATTGGTGACATTGCCCCATTCATCCTCAATCCAGCCGTAGCTGCCGGAATACTTCTCCTCCAGCTTTTCGGTGATGCGGAAGGTGCCGGACGGGGTGCCGTGGCCTTCCTTGCCGGTGGCGACGTAGGACCAGCCGATGTCGCGACCGCCGCGGGTGTAGTGGGCCTGCTGCTCGGTGAGGTCGATCCGGACCTTGACCTCGCCGGGGCCGCCATCGTCGTGCCACTGGTAGAGGACGTATTCGGCCTTCTGCGCGAGAGGGCCCTTGTTGATGATATTGACGGGGCCACAGGCTACCAGCGTGAGGCCGGCGGTGGCGGTGGCGATGCGGGACAGCAGCGAGGTGGTCATGCTGGGGACGGGAGAGGGCAATACTGTTAGCATGGATTGCGCCGTTGGCCAAGTCCTTCGGAAACCCGAAAAAGGGCGGGTCTCAGGAAGGGGCGCCGACGGCCAGGGCGAGGAGCTGTTTGGCGAAAATGACCGTGAAGCAGGCAAGGGAAAGCCCGGTGACGACTAGCATCGAGCGCCGGGCCCTGGGGATGAGGAAGGCGATGGGGGCGAGACTGGCCGCGACCAAGAGCCCGTAGGCCCACCAGTAGGGGCCGGTCAGGCGGAGGTGCATGGCCTCGGCTCCGGGCGTGTATTTCGCACCGCTGTAGCGTGCAATGAACGGCTCCATGCCGAGGGCGTAGCCCTCGAGCAGGGCGACGATGGCCTGTAGAATCAGGACCGGGGCGAGGAGGCGGACGGCGTGGGGGTCCTCGATCCGGCGGAAAATCCAGAGCAGTGAAACGCCGGTGGCGATCCAAAGCAGTCCGCTGTGGAGGAAGCCGACGATCGACCAAGCGTCCATTCCAGATCCGTCAGTCGACGTACTCGACCCGGCAATCGGCGGCTTCAAGCAGGGCATCGCGGCCGACGAGGGTGGGGTCGTTGGCGTGGACGATGCGGACTCGGAGGTATTGGAAATACCGCAGGTCTGCCGTTTCCCAGTCGAAGAAGGAGATCAGGCGGAGGTCGACGGCGGAGGCGTCCAAGTGGGTGACCGGGTGGTCCCAGGTGCCGGTGGCGGGGATGTCGGTGGAGACCAGCGCGGAAATCCGCGGGCTCTCGGGGTAGACGCGGTAGCGGTCGAGGACCTCGCCTTCAGTGGTGCCGGGGACTTCGGCGGCATCCGCCGGGAGGGGGTACATGACCACGGCGCGGAAAAGTGTGGCCACGTCCTCCGGCGAAGGGGCGGCACCGAGCTGATGGGCGGCTTGGCGGAACTGCAGAACGCGGTCGGTGAGGTCGATGGGCATGCCGTTGCCGGGATGCTGGGGGAAAGGGCGGGCGGATGTCGAGTGCGCGGGATGACCCCACGAAAAAGCGTCCGAAGGCATGGCCTCCGGACGCTGGGGATGATTTCGGGGAATCAGGCTTCCGGCTTGGCGGTGAGGTCGAGCTTGATGACGACTTCATCGCGGATGAGGTCGTCGGCTTTGCCGGCGTAGACGATGCCGAAGTCCTTCCGCTTGATATTGAACTCCGACTTGATGGTCACGGAGTCGGTGCCCTGGGTGACGGTGGCGGGGAAGCTGATGTTCTTGGTGACGCCGTGGAGGGTGAAGTTCCCGGCCACGGTGTAAGCGCCGTTTTCACCGGCCTTGAGCTCGGTCACGTCGAAGGTGCTCTGCGGGAACTTCTCCACGTCGAAGAAGTCGGCGGACTTGAGGTGACCGGTGAGCTTCTCGGCATCGGCGAAGGTGGAGGCCATGTCGATGACGACCTTGTGGTCGTTGCCGACGGGCTTGCCGTCCTTCACGGTGAAGTGGCCGGTGAAGGTCTTGAAGCCGCCATTGTGCGAGCCGGTGACCTTGGAGCCGACGAAGCCGATGGTGGACTCGGGCGTGAAGACATACTTGGTGCCGGAGGCGGTGTCGGTGGTCTTCTCGACCTTTTCCTTCACGTTGGCGGCGGCGGTCTTGTCGGCCGGATTCTCACAGGAGATGACGGCGAAGGCGAAGAGGGCGGCGGGGATGGTCAGGATGCTGGTTTTCATGATTCGTGACGGTGTATGTGTGTTAGATGGTGTTGGAATTGAAGGGATCAGGCGCCGAGGTCGAAGAGCAGGGCTTCGACGGGTTCGGTGGTGGCGGTGATGGTGTAGTCGCCGGCGCGCTCGCTGGAGGCGGCATCGCCGGGAAAAATTCCCGTGCCGTTTAGCTCTGCATTGCCACGGATGAGGTGGAGCCAGAGGCCGCGGCCGGACGAGAGGGCGTGGGTGACGGTTTCGCCGGGCTGGAGCTTGAGGCGGTAGATGTCGGCATCCTGGGCGATGGTGGCGGAGTGGTCGCGGCCATCGGGTGAGATGACGAGCACCTTGGAGGCGTTTTCTTGCTCAGGGGTGGGCGTCCACTCGGTGTAGCGGGGCTGGAGACCGCGCTGGCGAGGGAGGATCCAGATCTGGAGCAGGTGGGCGCCTTCACCGGCGGAGGGATTGAACTCCGAGTGGGTGACGCCGCTGCCGGCGCTCATGAGCTGGATCTGGCCGGGCTTCAGCGTGCGGGCATTCCCCATGCTGTCCTGGTGGGCGAGGCTACCTTCGAGGATGTAGGAGAAGATCTCCATGTCCCGGTGCGGGTGGGTCGGGAAGCCGCCGCGCGGGGCGATGCGGTCGTCATTGATGACGCGCAGGGAGCGGAAGCCCATGTGCGCGGGATCGTAGTAGTCCGCGAAGGAGAAGGTGAAGCGGCTGTCGAGCCAGCCGTGGTCCACATGGCCGCGTTCGCCGGAGCGGCGGAAGGTGAGGCCGGTGTTGGTTTCGGTGTCCGTGTTTGTTTTCACGTGCCCATCCTGCCATGGATTTGGCGGGCGGCTAATGCCGTGTCGGCAGGCTGAGCATGCGTGGGACTTGAAGTTTGCTAGTTTTGACCTCCGGTCCACGCGGCAAGCGGCTTTGCCGGAGAGATAGGGTCGCTAACGCGACTTCTGCGTTCAGTGTTCAGTTTTCAGGAAAGCAAAAAGCAGAGGAAAGTAGATGCGTCAACCGGTGGTGCGCAGGCCGGAGGCGATGGCGTTGATGGAGAGGAGCATCTTCGGAAACATGGACTCAGCTTCGGCTTCCTTGTCGTTGGCGACGAGGGCGCGCCATTCGCGGAGGATGGCGATTTGCTGGCGGTGGAGGGTTTTGAGCGGGGCCTCGCGGATGGCGAGGGTCTTGGCCATGCGGGGGCGGCGGCCGTCGAGGTGGCCGTCGTAGAGGCTCTCTAACAAATCGCGGGTGCGGTGGAACTCGGCGACGATGATGTCCATGAACTTCGTCCGCAGCGCGGAGTCCTCGACGAGCGCGGCGTATTCGTGCATCAGGTCGAGGTTCGCGGAGGCGAGGTTGGTTTCGACGTTGGTGAAGACGTAGCCGAGGAAGGTGGAGTGACGGAGGGCGTTCTTGAGTTCCTGGAACTCGCCGGGGGTGTTGGTTTGCAGGGCTTCCAATGCGGAGCCGACGCCGAACCAGCCGGGCAGGTAGAAGCGGGCCTGGGTCCATGAGAAGACCCAGGGGATGGCGCGGAGGTCGGCGATGGAGTGGCCTTTCTTGCCGGTGCGGCGGGCGGGGCGCGAACCGATGCGCGAGTTTTCCAGCGCATCGATCGGGGTAGCCTGACGATAGAAGTCGATGAAGCCTTCGGTGCGGAGCAGCGATTGATAGGCCTGCTGGCTCTTCTCCGCGAGGAAGGGGAGGAAGGGCTCGGCGGGGTCGGCCTTTGGCGCGGTGTGGCGATGGGTGGCGGTAGTGATCGCGGCACCGGCGAGCAGGAGTTCGAGATTGTAGGTGGCGTTGGCGAGGTTCGCGTATTTCTGCGCGATGGTTTCGCCCTGCTCGGTCATGCGGAACTCGCCGCTCATCGCGCCGTGGGGAAGCGCGGCCATGAACCAATGGGTGGGACCGGCGCCGCGGGAAATGGTGCCGCCGCGGCCGTGGAAGAAGCAGAGCTTCACGTCGTGTTGGTTGCCGGTCTTGGTCAGCGCTTCCTGGCCGCGATGGAGCGCCCATTGAGCGGCGAGGATGCCGCAGTCCTTGTTAGAGTCGGAGTAGCCGAGCATGACCTGCTGGCTCGGCTTGGCGGTGCCGGCGCGCTTGGCGTTGGTGCGCTGGGTGATCGGGTGATCGAGGAAGGGGCCGAGGATGGTGGGCGAGCGGTCGAGGTCATCCATGGTCTCGAACAGCGGCACGACTTCGAGGGCGCACCACGAGCCCTCGGCATCGTGCTCCATGAGACCGGCTTCGCGGGCGAGGAGGAAGACGCCGAGCAGGTCGGAAAGCTGGCGGGTCATCGAGACGATGAGCGCGCCGAGACCGGCATCGCCCCACTCGGCGCGGTGCTTCACAAGCACGCGGTAGCAGTCGAGCACCAGATCCGCCTCGCCGCCGATGCGGGCGGTATCGTGGAGGAAGGGGCGCGGGGACTTGAGCTCCTCATTGAGGAAGGCGAGGCGCTTTTCCTCGGGCCATGAGGCGTAGCTTTCGCCTTCGGGGATGCCGGCGGCGGAGAGCAGGAGGGCGATGGCCTTGTCGTGGAATTCGGAATTCTGGCGAACGTCCAACAGCGCGAGGTGGAAGCCGAAGATTTCCAGCTTCTGGCGGAGCGGGCGGAGGATCTGTTCGTCAACGTGGACGCAACCCGCGTCACGGATGCCGGAGGCTAACAGCTCGAGGTCGGCATCGAGTTCCTTCGGGGTCTTGTAGCCGTCCTTGCCCTCGACCTGGCCTTGCAGGCGTGCGGCGATGAGGCCGCCGAGGTGACGCCAGGGTTCCTCGTGATGGCGGTCGTGGAGATCATTCGTCAGATCTTCGTTGGCGAGGGAGAAGGTCAGTTCATCGATGCGTCGCTCCAGCGCATCCGGGATTTCATTGAGCTGGCGGGAAAGGGTGAGCTGCCCGGCGGATTGCTCGATCTCGCGCCGGAGGAGCCGGAATGCGGCGCGGCGCATCATGCCGAGGGCCTTGGCGGTGACTTCCGGGGTGACCAGCGGGTGGCCGTCGCGGTCGCCGCCGATCCACGAGCCGAAGGAGATGCGCGGGATGTTTCCGGCAGCGCGGAGCATTTCCAGCGGGAAGCCAGCGTCGCGCCAGGCCTCGGTGAAGTGGAGGTCGAGACGATTGAGGGCGGACGGGAAGAGGTCGCGGAGGTAGTGGATCGCGTCCCGCAGCTCGCGGAAAATGTCCGGGCGGACGAGGTGGATCTCGCCGGTGCGCCAGAGGGTTTCGAGCGCGGTGACGATGCGCTCGCGGATGCGGCGGCGTTCGCGGTCGGTGTATTTCGGGTACTCGTTGCGGACGAGTTCCTCGTAGAGAGCGCGGTGGCGTTCGCGGACGGAGGCGCGTTTGGCCTCGGTCGGGTGGGCCGTGAGCACGGGCTGGACGTCGACATCGGCGAGGACGTCGAGGATTTCCTTCGGGCCGAGGCCGAGGGCGGTCATTTCGCCGAGGGCGCGGGGCCAGAGACCGCGGATGGAATCCGGGCCGATGACCTTTTCGCGCTCGCGGCGGATGGCGGCGGCGACGCGTTCCTCGACCATGTTCAGAAGCTGGAAGCCGATCGAGTAAAGCTGCTGGGTGCCCTCGGGCGGATGTTCATCCGGGACGGTGCCGGACCAGGGGAGGTAGGGGATGAGGTCGTCTTCGCCGAGGCTCTTCAAGGCATCGCCGAGGCAGCCAATGAGGAAAGCGAGGGTGTCATCGATCAATTCGAAGCCCTCAAGGCGGAGCTGTTCGCGGGTCGGCTGCGGTTCGGTCATCGGCGCGGCCAGTGAAGCAGCCGGGATGCCGGGGCGGGAAGCCGAATGCGTGGCAGGGCCGTCACCGCCCGTCCCTGTGGGGATGATCGGCTCGATAATGACGCGAAAATTCCCGGGAGGTCCGTTTTCCAACAAAATCCGTCGCTTGCAAGAAGCGGTGCTGCGGCGTCATTGTCGAAACCATGGAGACCCCCAAGCGGCAGGCAGCGACCCGGATGATGTGGCCCGTGATTCCGCTGCTATTTTCCGCCTGCGGATCCCTTTCCGACCGCTCCGCGCGAAGCCTGCCGCAGGCGAGTGACACGGCCACGGGGAATACTCAACTGGTGGCGAGCGTCGTGAGGTCGACCGGGCTGTCCGCCGTGCGGCAGCCTTACACGACGATCCGGACCGGTCTGGCGGTGCTGTGGCACCGGCCGCTGGGACTGGTGAGCGGGACTCTCCCGGTGCCCACGGACTTGTCGCCGCTGCCCGCCGAGGTGCCGGGCACGGAGGAATTCGAGCGGCTGCTAGATCGCCGGCGCTTGCCGGGGCGCGAGTCCGGGAAGCTGAGCTGGCTGGTGGATGGCCGCAGTTTCTTCCCCGAACTCGACCGGCAGATCGCGGCGGCGAAGGAGTCGGTGCGGATGCAATTCTTCATCTACGACAACGACGATGTGGCGGTGAAGTATGCCGACCGGCTGAAGGGGAAGGCGGAGACGGTGCCGGTGCGGATTCTTTTCGACGACATGGGGAGTGCCTTCGCCCACACGGCGGCACCGGAGACGCCGCGGCCGGATGGCTTCTCGCCACCGGCGGATATCGCGAAATACTTGAAGAGCGGATCGAAGGTGGAAGTCCGGCGTTCGCTCAATCCGTGGCTGGTCTGCGACCATACCAAGCTGGTCGTGTTCGACCGCAAGGTGGCGATGATGGGTGGGATGAACATGGGGCGGGAGTATTACTCGGAGTGGCACGACCTGATGGTGAAAGTGGACGGGCCGATCGTGGAGAGCCTGTCGCGGGAGTTTGGCCGGGCGTGGCGGAAGGCGGGGCCGTGGGGGGATCTGGCGCTGTTCCGGAAGCCGGGGTTTTTCCGGAGGCCTGCGCCGGTGGATGGGGGCTATCCGCTGCGGATGCTGCGCACCGATGCGGCGGAAGGGCAGGAGCAGATCCTGAAGGCGACCCTGTTAGGCGTTCGTGCGGCGAAGAAGCGGATCTGGGTCGAGAACCCTTATTTCGCGTATGATGACATCGCGCGGGAGCTCGAGGCTGCGGCGCGACGCGGGGTGGATGTGCGGGTGATCCTGCCTGCCAAGGGTGATTCCAAGATCATGGATGCGGGAAATCTGGCAACGGCCCGCGGGCTGATCGAGGCCGGTGGGAAGGTGTATCGCTATCCGAAGATGAACCACATGAAGGTGATCCTCTGCGATGGCTGGGCGCAGGTGGGCTCGGCGAACCTCGACACGCTGAGCATGCGGATCAACCGGGAGCTGTGCCTCGCTTTCTCCGATCCGGGAGCGATCCGGGAGATGGAGAACAAGATCTTCCAGCCGGACTTCAGTGCCTCAAAGCGGATCCGGCATGAGGAGACGACGGATCCGGTGGCGCCGATTGCGGAGGCGGTGGCGGATCAGCTGTAATGGCGTGCTTGCCGGGCCAGGGGATTTTCGGTGGGCTGGCACCGTCATGATGACTCGAGGCAAGCGGATCGCATTTCTCCTGATTAACTTGGTCGCCGCGGCAGTGCTGCGGGCGGAGGTTTCGACGACCCCGCCGCCGGCCTACGAGGCATCGATGCGTCCGCTGCTCACGCCGCTGGACGAGCTGTCCGCGAGGAAGGATCCGCATGCGGGGAAGGATGAGCCGGGGACGGTACGGCTGAGCGAGCAGGTGACTCGTGTGGAGGAGGACGGCACTTATCTGCGTGCGGTTCACTATGTGGTGCAGCCGTATTCGGCGAAGGGTGCGGACGCGGCGGCGAACGACCGCTATCGCTTTTATTCCCGGCAGGAGACGGTGCACCTCGCGCTGGCGCGAACGGTATTGCCGGATGGCACGAGCAAGCTGCTGGGGCCGAATGCGGCTTTCCTGCAGAAGGGCAACCGCGCCTCCGCGAGCACCTATGACGATGCGCAGGATCTGGTGGTGATCTTTCCCGATGTGAAGCCCGGCGTGCTGTGCGAGGCGATCGTGGTGTATGAGCGGAAGGAGCCGCAGGTCAAAGGTGGCTATAGCAACGTGATCGATTGGTCGGCGGGTTGGCCGGTCGGCGAGATCCGCCATGTGCTGGATTTCCCCGCGGCATGGAAGGGCAAGCTGAAGGATTATCCGGTGGCGGCGAAGGAGGTGAAGACGGCCGAACTGCCGGCTCCCGAGGGACGCTTGCGGCGCGAGTGGAAGCGGGGGCCTGCGGGGCGTCCGGCCTATGAACCGAACCCCGCACCGGCGGCGCAGGTGGGCCCGGCGACGTGGATCGGCACGTTTGCGAACTGGGATGAAATGGCGGCGTGGTATCAGGGACTGATTTCCGGCCAGGACGTGCTCGATGACGAGTTGAAGGCGAAGGTCGCGGAGTGGACGAAAGAGGCGAAGTCGCCGCGCGAGATCCTGGGGATCCTTTACGATCATGTGGCGAACGATGTGCGCTATGAAGGCTTGGAATTTGGTGTCTCCGGATTGCAGCCTTACACGTGCGGGACTGTCTGGAAGAACCAATATGGCGACTGCAAGGACAAGGCGAACCTGCTGGTGACAATGCTGCGTGACCGCGGTATTCCGGCGAAGGTGGTGCTGGTCAATACAGATGACGCGGGCATCGTGCACCGGGGCATCCCCGACTTCCGGCACTTCAACCATGCGATCGCGGTGGCGGAGCTGCCGGTGGAGGGCGGTGGTGTGGAGCAGGTGTTTTGCGATGCGACGATCCGCCACGGGCGGCCGGGATTGTTAGGTCCATCGTCCGGAGGCCGGGATGTGCTGGCGATCAATGGCGGGAAGGCGCAGTGGCTGAAGACGCCGGAAGTGGAGGCGGGCGAGGATTTCTATCACTTCGACCTAGCGGTGGATGAGGAAGGGCGTCTGACGGGATGGCTTTCGATGACCTCGAAGGGGTACTACGCGGTGCGGCTGGCGAATGCCTACCGCGGCGTCGACCGCGAAAGCGCCCGCGACCGGCTGACGAGCCTGGTGGAGGAGTTCATCGATGGTGCGGAAGTGGTGGACGTGGTGCTGCCTGCCGAGCAGGACGTGGTGGATGAGGTGACGGTGAAGGCGTATCTCACCGGTCCGGCGCGCCAGCGCGACCAGGGCGGGCGGCTGAGCTTGCCGTTTCCCTCGTCCTCCTCGCTATTCAACGACTATGGGGACAGCAAAGTACGGACATCCTCGTACTTCCAATGGCGTGATCGGACGCGGGTGGAGGCGACGGTGCGCTTGCCAGCGGGCTGGCGGCCGGAGTCGCTGCCGGCGCCGCTGAAGCTGGACACACCGGCCTATCTCGCGGAGGCATCGTGGTCCCATGGTGATGGCAAGTGTACGGCAAGCCTGCTGCTGGATTGCCGGCAATCGGTGATTTCCGCGGAAGCGGTGGCGGCACCGTCGCAGGCGAACCGCTCGCTGACAGCATGGCTGGGCGTGCCGCTGATGCTGACGCAGGCGGAAGGCAAGGCTCCGGAGAAGCCGGCGGTGCCTGCGGGTCAGGTGGAGATGCCATTGATGCCGACCGGCCAGGGACAGATGAACCTGGTGAATCGCTTGTTCCCGGCGGGGTCGGATTCCAACAAGCGTCGTGCGGCTTTGGAGAAGGTGCTGAGTTATTTCCCGAATGACCCGGGCACGGTTTATGACGTGCGGGTGCAGATGGCGTATCTGCGGGTGCTGGAGAACAATTACCCCGCGGCGGTGAAGGAGTTTGCTCCATTGGCGGCGCGTCGTCCGGAAGGGGTGGATGCGGACAGCTTCGCGCTGGGACGTTACCTGCATGCGGTGGCCTTGGACGAGACCGGCGAGAAAGAACCGGCATTGCAGATCATGCGCGAACTGGCGGCGGATGGGAGCGTGTCGGAATTCCGTCGCGGGTGGGCGGCTCGTTTCGCCGGTGAATGGCTGGCGGAGGTCAAGCCGGTGCCGAAGGAGGCGCTGGAACTGCTGAAGCAGTCGGTGGCCCTCGGCGGGGAGTCCGGCGAGAAGGCGCTGGAGATTTTGATTCCGGCGATGATTGCGGCCGGGGAGGGAGAGGGGCTGGCGGAGATGCTGGCGAAAGGTGATGAGCTGGATTCCTTCGACGAGGATGCTGACGCCGTTCTCAAGAAGGTGACCGATGCTGCCCTGGAGAAGGCTGGGGAACTCTTGCCGTGGCTGACCCGTGCCCGCGACCTGGCGCAGGAGGAAGAGCGCAAGAAGCAGCTCGCGACGGCTGCTGCCGCGCTGGAAAGCTGGGTGGGACGCGGGCAGGCCTATGGCACGGTGAGGACCCGGACTCTCGAGGTTTTGGGAAAACTAGGTTCATCGTACTTGGATGGAACCAAGCCGGCTGAAACCGCGGCGGCGACCGAGGCCAAGCTGGACAGCCTGTATGGGAAGGATCGCAAGAAGTGGATCGCGCTGGCTGCGGCCTATCTGCGCGCCTACGAGCCGACGCCGCAGTTTTCGCGCGTCGTCTGGCAATTGTTCGGTTATTTCAGGGCGTCGGAAGGAAAGGATGATGCGGCGATCTTCGATGAGCTGGCGGAAGTGACCGCGGCGCTGCCGAAGTCGGATGACCACTACTGGGAGTGCCGCTTCACCCATTCCTGGAAGCTGCGCGATACCGGCAAGCTGAAGGAGGCCGAGGCGATCGACCGGGCGATGACGGAAGACGCAGGAATCCCGGCGGACTTTGTGAAGTCAGCTTGGGAAGCGCTGGGCGAGGTGCACGAGCTTCAAGGGCGGTGGAAGGAAGCGGCCGCGTGTTACAGCAAGTTCAAGGAAGACCGCCATGGCTTCAAGGTGGTGGCGGAGGGATTGCTGCGTGCCGGGCTGATGCTCGCGCATGCGGGAGAGCGGGAGGAGGCGCTGGCAATGTGGAAGCTGCTGGCGGATGTCCCCGAGACGACCTATGACGACTCGCCGCTGGCGCTGGCGATTGCAGATGCGATCGTGCTTTCGGGGGATGAGAAGGCCACGCTGGAGCAATGGAAGCGCATGGACGGATGGTGGAAGGAACGCTTCCTGCCGGTTCTGAAAACGCTCGGCCTCGAAGACATCTCCAAGGTGCGGCCTTATCTCCCGGATCAGGGGGCGGCGATGGATGTGCGGTGCCGCAAGGCGGTGGCGGACAAGGATGCAGCTGCGGTGGGGAAGGACTTCGCTTCGGTGGCGCTTTCCTTCCGCTGGCTGCCCGGCCAGATCTTCGGCCTGCAGAGCATGGTGACGACGTATGTGCGGCCGCTGCGCCCGCAGTCGGTCTCGATCCAGCTGCGGCTGTTAGAGGATGGGGCCGCGGCGGTGGCGATCGCCAAGCCTGCGGTGATGGCGCATTGCCAGCGGCTCTATGCAGCGATGGCGGTGGACCGGGGTGAGCCGAAGGTGGCGCTGAAGGTGCTCGATGGGCAATGGAAGGAAGCTCCGGGCCGCGATGACGAGCATCGCGAGCGCTCCGGCTATGTCTTCGCGCTGGCGGCGGCGAATACGGGTGAGAGGCTGACGGATGCGCTTGGCATCACCACGGCGGTGATCGGAAAGGGACCGGCTTTCGTGAACCTTGGCTCGTGGATTTCGCTGCATGCCGAGCTTCTGATCAAGTCCGGCAAGCAGGCGGAGGCAGTCACCTTCCTGAAGGAGAAGTCGGCAGATCCGGCGATCAAGTCGGACGAGAAGTCGCTGGCGATTGTGACTGCCAAGCTGGATGGCCTGACCCAAGCGACCGACCAGCAGCAAGGACTGGAGGCGTCGGTCAAGGTCTTCATCGAGAAGCTGGCACCGCGGTGGTATGCGCACGTGGGGCCGAAGGATCTGGATGACCCGCGTGTCGGGGATCTCGACAAGATCCTGGCGGGTGACCTCTCCCGCTTCCATCCTGCCGAGCAGCTGCGCTTGCGACTGCTGATCGCGCTGAGTGATCGGGCCAGTGCGGCCGTGCGCGAGCAGGCGTATGGGGAGGCTTTGGCGGAGGCGGCGAAATCTTCGCGGACCTGGCCGGAGGCCTATGCGATCTGGTCGCATGTGCTCGATGACGAGGCGCTGCCTCCCTCGCTGCGCCTGCCCTTTTTGTGGAAGGCCGCGGTGATGGCGACGGTCTCGGGACGGGTGGACCTGGTCACGAAGTTGGGCGAGAAGCCGGTCTTTGGAACTTACAACGAGGCCTACGCCAAGCGCTACTATCCGCTGCTGAAGGACATTGCCCGGGCGCGCAAGGGAGACGCCGGAGCGCGGAAGGAAATCATGGATCGCTTCACGGGCAAGGATCTCGATACCGTGGAAGTAGGGCTGGCCGCGATGTATCACGCGATGCTCCTCACGCTGGGTGACATCGAGGAGGCAGAGGCGATGCGCGATGCGACGAAATCGTGGAAGCTGGCTCCCGGGACCTCCGGGAGCATGCTCACCAACCGCCTCAGCTGGATGCGCATGGCGAACTCCGCGAAGCCAGCGATCGAGCTTGATCGGTCGATACGGGAGATTTTCCTGCCGGTGCTCCAACGGGTGGCCAAGGAGGCTCCGGCAGACTGGGAGCAGCGGCTGGATGCGGAGCGACTGAATGATCTGACGGAATGGCAGGCGGAAGGTGTGCGCGCGGCGATCGTGATGGCCCCGTCCGGGCATGATGCCACCGCGAATGTGCATTGGTTCAAGGCCCCGTCCTTCTGGTTCTGTCCGGGAGGCAAGCCGGCGGACCCGGCGAAGGCGCTGGAATTCTTCAAGCTGGCGCTGGGGATCAAGGAGGACTTTGTCGCGGCTCTGGCGCTGAGTGATGCGCTCACGGGATTGGATCGTCCGGCCGGGGGGAATTGGAAGGAAGTGGATGCGGTGATCGATAGCGGGTTGAAGGCAAACAAGGGTCAAGCGACGGGAGGCCTGGTTGCTTTCTGGAAGGCCTTTCGCGACTTCAAGCCGGGAGATCCAGTGGACGTGCCGCAGGTCATCGCCGATGCCAAGAAAATGAGCCGGCTCGGCTTCGCGGTCTATGGGACCACCATGGAAGCGCTGCTGGTAAACGGGGACAAGGCCGGGATGGAGAGCCTGATGAATGCGATCAATCCGGACGAATTCCTGGATGGCATCGGCATCTCGACTTACGCGGCGGCGCTTGAACTGCTCGATCGCAAGGATGAACTGGAACTGGTGCGCGAGTCGGTGGATGAAGTCATCCGGAAGGAGATGATGACCGCGTGGTATGAGGAGTCGGTCGCCTCGGCGCGACGGGCATTCGCGCTGGCTTCCACCTTCGGCCGTGAGGAACTGCTCTCCGAAGCGTGGAGGAAAGACATGGTGTCGCTGTCAGCCGATCCGGAGACCAAGGCGCTCATGACGGCGCGTGTGGCGCGGCTCAGCAAAGATTGGCAGGGGATGCTCGCCGCGCTTGATCCGGTGAAGGACCGGATGGGCGATGATGACACCAGCTTGCACTATCTCAACGCGGTGGCTCAAGTGGGAATGGGCAAGCCCGAGCTTGCGCGGCCTCATCTTGAAAAAGTGATGCAGGAGGGGACCCTCAAGGGGTCGTCATTCCTGGAAGCCGCGCAGCTGCTGAAGTCGCTGGGGGAGGCGGGGAAGTGAGGGGGCTGGTGAGGCGAAAGGGTGGGAGCACTTCGTGCTTGGAGTGCTCCGAAGGGCTTGGAAGGATGATGTATGTTTCGTGTGCTACTGATTGGTCTGGCGATGCTGCCGTTTGCTTCGTGTGTGAGGACGGTGGAGCCGAATGCGGAGGAGAGGTTGCAGATCGATGCCGGGCAGGAGCTAGAGAAGATGGAGTGAAGCCTCGTTAGAGGATCGATCGACAGGTCATGACCGACGAAGCTTCGCGCCCGAACCTGACCGCGGCCATTTTTGGTGGATGCGGGATGGCATGGGCGGGAATCGCCTCGCTCTTTTGGCTGTCGTTGTCCACGCCTGAGTTCCGGGGAATCAGCGCGCCTTGGATCGCACTTATGGCAGGTGTGATAGCAGTCGTGCTGCTGACTTTCGCGATCGTCGCTTCTTCCGTCGCTTCCTTTCTCCAGCGCCGGGGCTATTGGCCGCGATTGCTTAGCGGGAAGGCGATTCTCATCAGCGGGGCGGTGTTGCTAGCGCTGGGAATCGGGACCGGCGTTTACGATGGCATTCCACAGGTTCGTTTGAAGAGAGTGGTGCCTGCGGCGGAGGGAATTGTGTCCGACGTGCAAGTGGCGGGTTTCGATTCCTTCCTCGCCAGGCGCTGGCTGCTTTCTTTCCACGTGACGTCCGCCGATGCGGAGCGAATCGCGTCGTCGCTGGGGCTTCAGGAAGACAAGGAAGTCGACCTTAGGAGATCCTTGGGGAAAGATCCGTTTTTCTCCAATCGCGGTCTTGGTGGCGACATGGTGGTGCCGGAGGGAACGAGAGGCTATTTCAGAAGATTCATCGACGGGCCCGAGGACCAAAGCGTGGAGTGGATCACGATGGCGGTGAGCGAGGAGCAGCAGCGGGCGTGGCTTTATGTGGGGTATCAGAACTAGCATGGGCCTGCCTGAATACATCACGCACTATTTCGAGGCGGACCGCGGACCATTCCGGAATATCTGCGACCTCAGCGAGGAGGATGCGAGGAAGCTTGTCAGCGAGGAAGAGAACGCGACGACTGCTTTCAATCGCTTCGCGATGGGGCCTGACTTTCTCGCATGGCGGCGGGAAGCGGATGATCTCCTGATCCGGGCGTATTCCGAGAAGTTCGGTTGTGTTCCTGAAGGGCGGCCTTACTTCGCGGTTCTGGGAAGCTTCGACAAGACGCTGACGATGTTCCGGGAGGGGCGGAAGATCGAGATGGAGGTGTCAGGATTTTCAGAGAAGGAGCTTACCTTCATGTATCCTGACCACGCTCATCTGGTCACGGTCTATGGGGCCGATGCTCCGGCACTCTTTTACCAGCCGCCGACGGATTGGAGTCGTGAGAGTTTTTGGGGGCGGCTCTTCACGCTCGCGGAGCTGCGGGAGGAGTATTCAAGGCTGGGGATCGACAGGATGATCCGTGCGCACGAGGAGCGTGATGGCTGGGCCGGGTGCTATGTGGAGGCCCAGCTTTGGCGGCGTGGCTTGCGAGGGGAGGGATAAGGAGCGTGATGGTCCCCTGCGGGCACGGAGTTTATGCCGCCTGTGGAGACCATTCCTGCCAGCCTGAAGACCGGCGCTGCCAGTGTGTTAGACGGCGGGGGCTTTCCAGACGAGGCGGACGGCGTCGATGCGGACGCGGGCGGACTTGATGGCGGCGGCGAGTTCTTGTTCGCGGGCGACGAGTGCGTCGACCTCTTGGGGGCGGACGTGGTCGTTCATGGCGGCGAGGTCCTTGAGGCGGGAGATCTCGCTGTCGAGTTGGGCGTGCATGGTTTGCAGGGCGGACTCGATGACTGCCCTGCTGGCTTCGGTGCCGAGGTCGCGGACGCGCTCGAGCATGGTGGGGAGGACCTTGCGCTTCACGGCTTCATTCCGCAGGA
The DNA here is from genome assembly GCF_038066715.1 of Luteolibacter sp. Y139. NCBI lineage: Bacteria > Pseudomonadati > Verrucomicrobiota > Verrucomicrobiia > Verrucomicrobiales > Verrucomicrobiaceae > Neoluteolibacter > Neoluteolibacter soli. Next base: position 405,835 of record NZ_JBBUKT010000004.1, read on the forward strand.
GGCTAGCGGGGTCGCCGCGGCGGAGCTTGGCGGAGGCGAGGGCGGCATCGCCGGTCTGGTCGCCGCCGGTGTGATCGACGGCGATGCGGAGCGGGACGGGGGGCAGGAAGCGCTCGACGTGAAGGCGGGCGGGGGCGACGCATTCGACGACGACCTGTGCTTCCAAGAGCATGCGCTTTTCCGAGGGGGATTCCCAAATGCCGAAGGAGGCATTGCCGGCTTCCGAGCCTAACAGGAGGTCGAGGGCGGCGCGGGTCATGGGATGATCCCAGGTGAGGAAGGCTTCCTGTTCGCGCTCGAGGGCGCGCTGGCGATCGAGCGTGACGGTGATGCCTTCGTTCGGCAGGGCGGGGAAGGCGTCCGACTTGAGATTGCCGGGGAGGAGGAAGTAGCGGCGGCGGCTGAGCTCCTCGATGTGGAGTCCGCAGTGCTCGAAGAGGCGGAGGAGGAAGTCCTCGAACTCCGCGTCATCGTCCCATGACTTGATGGTGGCGATGGCTTTCGCCGCTTGTTCAGGACGGTGGGAAGAGTGTTCTAACAGGCGGTCCTGGCCGCGGGCCAGGCGTTCGGAGATGCGGGCGCGGCAGGCTTCGGTCTCGGTGAGGAGGGGCTTCAGCTTCTTCGGGTTTGCCAAGGCCTCGTCGAGAGAGTCGGCGAGTTCGCGTTGGATCTCGGCGGCGCCCTGCGGGCTGGAGCGGAAGGCATCGAGGCCTTCGTGAATCCAGCGGACTCGGGTTTCTTCGGCGGTGCCCTTCAGGTAGGGGACGTGAATATTGATGGTTCCGCGCTGGCCGATGCGATCGAGGCGGCCGATGCGTTGCTCCAACAGATCGACATTGTCCGGGAGATCGAAGAGGACGAGGTGGCGGGCGAACTGGAAGTTCCGGCCTTCACTGCCGATCTCGGAGCAGACGAGGACGCGGGCACCATCTTCGTCGGCGAAGAAGGCAGCATTCCGGTCGCGCTGGATGAGCGTGAGGTCTTCGTGGAAGAGCGCGGCGACGGAGCCGGTGGTATCGCGAAGGGACTCGATGATTTGCTCAGCGAGTTCGCGGGTCTTGGCGATGACGAGGACCTTCTCCTCGGCCGGGAGCTTTTCTAACAGCGAGGTGAGCCAAGCGACCTTGGTAGCCATTTCGTCGTCGCCCTTGAGTGCGGCGAGGAGGGGAAGGCGCTCCGGGAAGCCGCCTAGGCGGGCGCGGGTATTCCGGAACATGACCCGGCCAATGCCGCAGCCGTCGAGAAGATCCTGGATGAGGCGCTCGCGTGAGCCTTCCTTCTCCAGGAGGAAATCGGCGGCGGCTTTCAGGAGGCGCGGGCGTCCTGCGGTGAGGGCACCAAGGCGCTCACTGGCTTCGCCGCCTTTTGTGAGGGTGTCGACCAGATCGGCGACTTCCTCGTATTGACGGGTCTCCTCGCGATACTGGCGGAGGTCGCGGTAGCGGCCGGGATCGAGCAGCTGGAGGCGCGCGAAGTGGCCCTCGGGTCCGAGCTGCTGCGGGGTGGCGGTGAGGAGGAGCAGACCCTCGGTCCGGGCGGCCAAAGTACGAACGACCTCGTAGTTCGCGCCGGCTTCCTCGGGTGTCCAGTCGAGGTGATGCGCTTCATCGACGACGAGCACGTCCCAGCCAGCTTCGCGGGCTTGGGTGGCGCGGGCTTCGTCGTCCGCAAGGAAGTCGAGAGGAGCGAGGACGAGCTGGCTATCGAGGAAAGGATTGGTCTCCGGATCGCCTTCCTCAATGGCGATGCAGCGCTCTTCATCGAAGAGATCGAAGGTCAGATTGAAGCGACGCAGGAGCTCGACGAACCACTGGTGAACCAGCGGCTCGGGAACGAGGATGAGCACGCGGGAGGCGCGGCCGGTGATTAGCAGGCGATGAAGGATGAGGCAGGCCTCGATGGTCTTGCCGAGGCCGACTTCATCGGCGAGGAGGACGCGGGGCTGGAGGCGATTCGCCACCTCATCGGCGATGAAGAGCTGGTGCGGGATGAGATCGACGCGTGCGCCGGCGAGGCCGCGGGCGGGAGAGCGACGCATCTCGGCGCGACGGCGGAGGGCTTCGCCGCGGAGGTCGAACTCGCCGGGGTCATCGAGCTTGCCACCGAAGAGGCGCTCGTCCGGCTTGCTGAAGCACATGGAGTCAGCGAGCTGGGCTTCGGTGACCTCGCCGGACGGGGTTTGATAAATGCGGAGGCCGAATTCCTCGCGGACCTGGTCGACGGTGGTCTCGACACCTTCGTGAGTGGTGATGCGGTCACCGGGCTGGAACTTCACGCGGCGTAGCGGCGCGGTATCGATGGCGTAGCAGCGCTGCTCGCCTGCGGCGGGGAAGACGATTTCGACGCGTCCGTGGGAGCCGTCGAGGATGATGCCGAGGCCGAGTTCGGGTTCGCTATCGCTGACCCATCGTTGGCCGCGTTTCCAGGTAGAGGTGGCAGGCATTCGTGAAAAGGGGCGCGCACCCTACGCGTGCAGCGCGACTCGGCAAGCACGGGGAACGGGAAATGCAGGCGGGGGAAACCCCGTAGGCGGCTTGGTTGTGGTCTTGGCGGATGGGGGGGAACGGGCTGGGAACCGTTCTCCGTGTGTAGACCGGGTAGATGGGTAACAGACGTGCGGGGACATGGGTTACACTTTGGACTGTATCCCGCGGGCTGGCACATCCGCCAGAAGCCTGACGGCTCGGAGAGCCATCCCTGCCAAAGAAAAAAGCCGCCCGGAGCGAGTCCGGACGGCTTTGGGAAATATCGATGGAGTGACAGGCGAGGCTTATTGGTCTGCCTCTTCTTTTTCGTCGTCTTCCTCTTCCTTGTCGCCGCCCTTGGCCTTCTTCTCCTTGGCCATTTCGAGCTGCTTCTTGAAGCCGTCGAATTGGCCGGCCATTTCGCTGTCGGGAGCGACCGCCTTGGCTTCGTCGATGGCCTTGATCGCTTCGTCGAACTTGCCCATCTGGGCGTAGATCATGGCCTTGGTGGCGACGATCTGCTGCTTTTGGTCGCCCTCGAACTCGCCGGCGGACTTTTCAACGAAGGCAAGGGCGCCCTCGTGATCTTTCTTGGCGGCAAAGCCATTCAGCTCTTCCTCGAAGGCGGCGAACTTCTGCTTGGCGGCGAGCTTCTTGCCGAAGCCGGTCTCGTCCTTCGGGTCGGAGGATTTGATCTGATCGACGACGGTCGGGTAGAAGGCGGCGACCATTTCGTCCTCGAGCTCCATGGCGTCGAGTGCGGCGACCAGGGCCTTGGCCTTGGCGGGGCCTTCGGCCTTTTCGGCATCGGCGAAGGACTTGTCGCGGGTGACTTTCTTCGCGCGCAGCTCATCGAGATGGGCGACGTATTTTTCGGGTCCGCCTTCCTGATAGCCGGTCTTGGCGAAGGGCTTGCCCTCGGGATCGCAGAGCAGGATGGTGGGGTAGCCTTGGATGGAATACTTGCCCTGAAGCTCTTCATTCTGCTTCTGGGTTTCCTCGGAGAGCTTGGACTTGTCCTGAGGGTAGTCGAGTTCGACGAGGACGAACTTGTCCTTCACGCCGGCCTTGAACTCATCGTGCTTGAAGACCTCGTCATTGAGCTTGATGCACCAGCCGCACCAGTCGGAGCCGGTGAAGTCCATGAGGAGGTCCTTCTTTTCAGCGGCGGCCTGCTTTTTGGCGGCGGCGAAATCGGGGGTCCAGCCTTCACCGCCGGCGAAGGCGGGGGAGAAGCTGGCGAGGGCGGCACAGGCGGCCGCGAGGATGTATTTGGTTTTCATGAGGTATCGTGGGACGGGTGAGTCTCCGGGAGACGAGCCCAGAGCGATGCAGGACGCACGCTTTTTCCATGAATTTCACGGAAAGTGCGGTGAAAAGAACGACAGGACGGGCTGGACGGCTTAGTGAGGAATCCGGAGAATCTGCGACCGATGGAAGAAGCACCGGAAGTCCCCACCCCGCCACCGGAAATTCCAAAGGAGAAGCTGTGGCTGGCGCTGCTGCTGCCGCCGGCGATCATGTGCTTCGGGAGCCTGATCGCGCGCAATGCGGCGGCGCACAGCTCGAGCTACGGGACGGAATTCCTGGTAATGCTGCCGGTGGGGCTGGTGGCGATCCTGGTGACCTCGGTGCTCTTCGTGCGGGCCTGGGGTGTCCGCTACAGCGGGCGGTCGCTGGTTTTGACGACGATCGGCTACATTCTCGGGCAGATTGTCCTGTGCCTGGCGGTGTGGTTCGGCTGCTGTTTGATCCCGTATCGCTGACCTTGACCCATGCGGCCGCGCGTTTTCAAAGAGATCCTGAAGCAGACGACCTCGCGTTGTCCGGAGTGCCAGAAGCCGGCTCCGGCGGAGGTGTGGAAGACGGCGGGGACGCCAGCGATGGTGTATCTGACGCGGGAGTGTCCGGATCACGGCGAGCACACGGCGTGCATCTCCAGCGATGCGCGCTTCTACTGGCTGGCGAAGGGTGATCCGGCGAATGCATGCGGGCCGGGGTGTGCGTGCTCGGCTGATCCGGCCGGGCGGGATGGGACGCTCGGGCGGAATGCGGGAGCCACGGATCCGGCGGTGGAGGTGCTATCGACGTGTCTGGCGCTGATCGAGATCGTGGACTCATGCAATCTGGCGTGTCCGACTTGTTTCGCGGATTCGCCGGTGGGAGCGGCGGGTGACCGGCTGAAGGCGCACTCGCTGGAGTCGCTGCAAGGGCGGATTCGCGGGGTGATCGAGCGGAAGGGGAAGATGGAGATTCTGCAGCTCTCCGGTGGGGAGCCGACGCTGCATCCGGAATTTTTCGAGCTGGTCGATTGGATTCATGCGGAGCCGGGAATCGACTACTGCCTGGTGAATACCAATGGGGTGAGGATCGGGAAGGAGGATGGGTTTCTGACGGAGCTGGGGACGCGGGCGCGGCGGGGGTATTTCCAGCTGTATCTGCAATACGATGGTCCGCAGGAGGCGGGGCAACGGGAGCTGCGTGGTGGTGATTTCCGCGAGATGAAGCGCGCGGTGATGGATCGCTGCGAGCGGGAGGGCATCCCCTTCACGCTGGCGATGACGGTGACGCCGGAGAATGTGGCGCATCTGTGGGATACGATCGGGGAAGGGCTGCGCTACTCGTGTTGTCGCGGGGTTTCCTTCCAGCCGATGTTTCTCTCCGGCAGGCGACCGGGTATTGGTGGCGAGCGGCTGAATACGGCGGACATTATCATTGGCGCGGTGGAGCAGTCGGGAGGGAGGCTGAAGTATGAGGACTTCACGCCGCTGCCGTGCGGGGATCCGAATTGTGCGACGATCGGGTATCTGCTGCGGACGCCGATCGGGGTGCGGAGCATTTCCGAGTTCATCGACTTCGCGAGTGTGCAGGGCTTCCTGCGGGACAAGGTGCGGTATGAACTGTCCGATCTGATCCAGTGCGGGTGTGAGAATACGGAGCTGGGAGAGATCCTTCATCGGTTCGAGATGAAGGAGCGGGATGCGTTCCGGCTTTTCATCAAGCCCTTCATGGATGCGTGGACGTGGGATCAGGATCGGATCGATCGCTGCTGCACGCATGTGATCCGGCCGGATGGGAAGCTGGATTCTTTCTGCAGGTATTATTCCGGGTTTCCGGATGCGTCATGAATGAGCCGCTGAAACAATCGGGCCGCAATATCGGCTGGCAGAGATTCATCGTGTGGATGATGCCTTCGTGCGTTCTTCCCTTTCTGGTGATTGGTCCCGTTTTCATGTTTTCCGTCGCGATTCCGTTTCTGGTGCCGATTTTGTTGGTCGTCGCTATCGGAGCGTTGGGCTACCTCGCACACTATGATGCGCTTTTGCAGTGCCAGCAGCGGGAGATTCCGCCGGGTGATTCGGAGGCGCAGATTCCCATGAAGATGGCGCGCTTTATCTTGCTGCAGCTACTGGTCGTCCCGCTCGTGTGGTGTGCAATTGCGTTCGCATTCTGTGCGGTGACGGGGCTTCACGTTTGAAAGCTTTTCCCGGACCGCGATGGACCCAGGCTTTTCTCCACCGAACCTAGCGGTCAGGTGGTATCGATTCATCCTGTGGATGATGCCGACGGTCATCTTCGCCACGACAGGGTTTGGACTGAGTCTGCTTGGATCGGGGTCGGTGTTGCGGCAGGGTATGCTCGACTATGGTATGCTCGCCTGCATCCTGGTGACCTTGGTTTCGGCGATCGCCATCGGGAGTCTCGATGCACGGTTGCGTTGTCAGCAGCGGAAGGTGAAGTTGGATGCGCCGCGTGCGAATCTTGCCGTAGAGACGTTCAACTTTGTGGTGGCACAGGTCTTTGTTATCCCCGGGTTGCTGTTCCTCTATATGGTGTTTGCGGGCTTGGTTTTTCATTTGGTGAGGTGATGATCCGGAAATTCCACCCTGAAATCAGAAGCCATGTCGCAACCACCGTATGACGGAGGCCCACCGCCCAATCGCGCAATCGGCTGGTATCGCTTCGTGCTGTGGATGATGCCGACGTGTGTGGCGATCACGAGCGCCATTGGGTTGGGGTGGTTGGCAAACGTAACGAGGTTCAGGGGCGGTGATCTTCTCGTCCTGGTCTGGTTTGTCTTCAATATCGCCGCCGCGACGGGCATCGGGTTCTTCGAGGCGAAGCTGGAGCGTTCACCAAGGCCGGGACGGGCGGCTCAGTCCGAGTCGGCCAAGGTTGTGAAATTCGTGTCGCTGCAGTTCATCGTGGTGCCGCTCATGAGCTGTGTGATCGCGTTCGGATATTGTCTGATGGGAGGCTTTTGATGGGATGGGAGAGTTCGCTCGCCGATGAATGAGAACCTTCCGCCACCGAACCGCGCCATTGGTTGGTATCGCTTCATCGTGTGGCTATTGCCGTCGCTGGTTGTTCCCGTGTTGATCGCGCTGGGACTTGTGATCGGAGGGGGGATTGGTGCGAGTGCGGCTGTGGGAGGCGGTTTGTTCGTGCTGAATTCGCTGGGCCATCTCGATGCACGCTTGAGTTGCCATCAGCGCAGGGTTTCGCCTGAATCCCCTGAGGCGGGGCGTGGCTGGACGCTGGCGACCTACCTGATCTTGCAGATCGTTGTCATTGTGCCGGTCATGACTTTCGCTCTGGTCTATGCCATTTGTGCGGCGACTTTTGACTATCGCTCGATTCGATGATGAGCCCGTACCTTCCGCCGCCGAACCGCGCCATTGTCTGGTATCGCCGGATGGTGTGGATGATGCCGACCTGCGTGGTGGTGACTTCGTCGGTCGCGGGCATGTGGCTGGCGCCCAAGTTTGGGTGGTGGGTGAAGCTTCTCCTGTGGCCTTGGTGGCTGTTCAATATCGCCTTTGCCTTCGCGCTGGGTTTTTTCGAGTACAAGCTGCGGCCGACGCAGGTGGGGGAGGCGGTTGGGTCGATGGTGACCTTTGTGATGGTCCAATTCATGTTCGTCCCGGCCAACCTTGCGGCGTTCGCGGCGATATGGTTGTTGCTGACAGGATTCTGAAATCTGCATGCCCACGCCTTCCGGTTCTCCTGTTTACGCATTGATGCTGCTGCTCGGCATCGTCATCGGAGCGGTGTATTGGTTCCGGGTTTCGAAGACGGATGGGCGGCTGCCTTTGATTTACTTCGGGGGATTGGTGGGGGCGTTTGCGGGGGCGAAGATCGCCTACCTGCTCTCGGAGGGGTGGATGCATTTCCATCATCCGCTGCGGTGGCAGCTGTGGCTTTCGGGGAAGTCGATCATCGGGGCACTGCCCGGAGGTTGGGCGGGAGTGGAGATCGTGAAGCGGTCGATGGGGTATCGGGCGGTGACGGGGGATCGATTTGCGCTGCTGCTGCCGGTGCCGCTGATTCTCGGGAGGATCGGTTGTCTGTATGCGGGGTGTTGTCTGGGGATCGAGTGTTCGTTCGGGAGGTGGCCGGCGGTTGAGGTGGAGATCGGGTTTCAGGTGTTGGCGCTAGTGGCACTGCTGGTGATGAAGGCGAGGCGCTGGCAGACGGGGCAGCATTTTCATCTGTATCTGATGGCGTATGGGCTCTTCCGCTTCGGTCATGAATTCCTGCGGGCGACGCCGAAGCCTTTTGGCGGATTGTCCGGGTATCAGTTGATTGCGCTGGCGACAGTGATTGCGGCGGGGGTGGCTTATCGGAGGCGGCGCGGGATAGCTCAGGAGGTGCAGGCAATGGACGCGGGTTTTCCTGGCTAACAGGAAGCTCCTCTCGCTTGGAAGAAGCGCAAATTTTCGTGACCTTGGGCGGCTAGTCCGCTTTGGTGAAATGCGATGTTGCAGCGGCCGGATTATGAGAGACCTCCGGACCGTCCACCGTCCAATTCGGCGATCGCTTGTTATCGTTTCGTGCTTTGGCTGATGCCAACGTGTGTGGCGATCGTGGCCGCGATCGGATTGGCGGTGCTTCTGAGGGGTGTGAGCAAGAGTGTGGTCGCCTTGTGGCTGCTCGTGACTGTCGGATCCACGGTTGCGATTGGGATGTTGGAGGCCCGGCTTCAGGTCGCGAGCGGGGAGATTCGGATTGAGAAGCGTTCGGCCGCCGCTTGGCAGTTTTCGTTGATTCAGGTTTTCGTTCTCGTTCCAGTGCTGATCTTCTTGCTTGTGCTTTTTCTGCTCGGGCCAGGTGGCATCAAGATCTCGTGCTGACCGGGTCGGTTTGCGGCTCGCTTCAATGGCTTTCCATGGATAGCAAACAGGGTGTTTTCCGGTGGGCGGGGATTCGTTGAATGGCGGGTCTTCCGGCTTGGCGTCACTGGCGTTCTGGCGGTTCCATAATTTTCTCATCCCATGCGAGTCATCCACGCCCCGTCTCCGAACGAAACCGCCGCTCTCGACACTGCTTCGCTGCGCGAGGCTTTTCTGGTGGAGGAGTTGTTCCAGCCCGGGAAGCTGACTTTGGTTTATACGGATCTGGATCGGGCGATCGTGGGGTCGGCGGTGCCGGGGGCTGTGCCGCTGGAGTTGGATGCGGGCGAAGAACTACGGGCGCAGTATTTCTGCGAGCGGCGGGAGATCGGGGTGATGAATTTTGCGGGCAAGGGTTCCGTGACGGTGGACGGCACGATGTATGAGCTGGAGAAGTGCGACTGCCTCTACATCGGGCGGGGGAGCCGGGTGGTTTCGTTTGCCAGCGATGATGCGGGGGAGCCGGCGGAGTTTTATTTGATCAGCTATCCGGCGCATGCGGCTTACCCGACGACGAAGGCGACGCCGGCGGATGCGAATCGCGTGGAACTGGGCAGCAAGGAGGAGTGCAATGAGCGGACGATCTGCCAGTACATCCATGAGAACGGGATCAAGAGCTGCCAGCTGGTGCTAGGGTATACGGAGTTCAAGCCGGGGAGCATCTGGAACACGATGCCGGCTCACACGCACCTGCGGAGGAGTGAGGTGTATTGCTACTTCGATGTGCCGGCGGGTCATGCGGTGCTGCACATGATGGGCGAGCCGGATGAGACGCGGCCGCTGTGGGTGCATGACAAGCAGGCGGTGCTTTCGCCGGCGTGGTCGATTCACTGCGGCTGCGGGACGGCGGCGTATCGATTTGTGTGGGCGATGGGTGGGGAGAACCAGGCGTTCACTGACATGGACAAGATCGCGATTTCGGATTTGCGATGAGCGTGTTCTCCAAATTCTCTCTGGCCGGGAAGACGGCTCTCGTGACCGGATGCAAGCGTGGCATCGGGTTTGCGATGGCGGAGGGGCTTGCGGAGGCGGGGGCGGATATCATCGGGGTGAGCGCTTCGCTGGAGGAAAGCGGCAGTGAGATTGAGAAAGCGGTGACTGCGCATGGTCGCAGGTTCACGGCGTATCGATGCGACTTCGCGGATCGGGCTGCGGTGAAGGCTTTCGCGGCGAAGGTGCTGGAGGAGCAGGGAGTGCCGGACATCCTCGTGAACAACGCCGGGGTGATCCAACGGACACCGGTGGCGGAGCATCCGGATGAGATGTGGTTCGACGTGATTGACGTGAACCTGAATGCGCCGTTTTTGCTGAGCCGCGAGATTGGGGCTAGGATGATCGAGCGCGGATCGGGGAAGGTGATCTTCACGGCTTCGCTGCTGACCTTTCAGGGCGGGATCAATGTCCCGGGCTATGCAGCGTCGAAGGGTGGCATCGGACAGCTCACGAAGGCGCTGGCGAATGAATGGGGGCCGAAGGGCTTGCAGGTGAATGCAATCGCGCCGGGCTACATTGCGACGGATAATACCGAGGCGCTGCGGAATGATCCGGCGCGGGAGCAGGCGATCCTTTCACGCATACCTGCGGGGCGGTGGGGCGAGCCGGATGACTTCAAGGGTCCGGTGATCTTCCTGGCCAGTGCCGCTTCGGATTATGTGAACGGGGAGATCCTCGTCGTGGATGGCGGGTGGATGGGGAGGTGATGGCTTTCGCCCTATTCCGGCAGTGGCTCCCTACGCTTGATCCATTCCTCAGGGATGGCAGCTGATCCGGTGTAGCAAGTGACCACGCCGCCGATGATGGCGCAGATCGTGTCCCGATCCACGCCGCCAAGCAAACCCAGCCGGATCGCTTTCTCGAAGTCGCCCAGGGATTGGCCGCAGCACCACAAGGCAAATGGAACGGTGTCCTGCGCGGACATTTCGTGTCCCGCGCCAAGGACAGACACGGGGAACTGGATGGACCCAACAGAGCTCATTTCCCGCGCCTTGAAAAGCCGGGATCGAACCTCGCTCTCCGGGACAAGCTCTGCCACCCGATTCAGGAAATCTTCGTGGCAAGCAGGCCTTCCCGCGGCGCGCAAATCACACGCAACACTGGCCGCCACGGCTACTGCGATGGCACCGGCGATTCCTTCGGGATGAGCGTGGGTCACCTCTGCAGCCAGTGCTGCATGGTGCCGGACCAAGTCGTCAGAACCCGCAAAGTAAGCCCCGATCGGCGCGGCTCTCATGGCAGCGCCATTTCCGTAGGAGCCTTGGCCTTCGAAGAGCGAGTAAGCCACCGATCGCCAATGCTCTCCCTCGCGGATCCTCATGAGGGCCCGATGCATCGCTGGCCCATATGCCCGGTCATAACTGTAGCCATGGGCAAAGCTCATCGCCAAGGCGTCTTGGTCGATGCGACCGAGATTCAGCAACATCGACAGAACCGAGAGAGACATCTCCGTGTCGTCGGTGTAGTGCCATGGCGCTTCTGGCAGATAATCCCCTCGCAGGACCCTCTCTTCAAGGTCGGCCTGAAGGCTGAAGAAGCATTGCCCAAGGGCATCGCCCACTGAAAGCCCTTGGATCGATTCGATGGCTCTCTCAGTAGGAGTCATGTTACGAATATTACAGCAATGGTCGGCATCACGGATGGGTGCAGCTTCTTGGTCGATATCGGGATAAGGTGGCGTGGCGATGGTATTCCGAAATCATCCTTCAACCTTGACTCCCATAAGCCCAAGAATTCCGAGGAGTGTCACCGACAACGTCGTGCTGGTCATCCAGACTGCCATTGCAACAAGCCAATAAGTGAATGGCGCCCTTTTCCTCCAATAGGGCCAAACTGCGAAGACCGACACCACGAAGAAGAGAGCCATTATCGCTGGCACGGGCATATGGAAAACACTCAGCCCCAGGAAAAAGACCGGAGGGAACACAGCGACTCCAATCATGTACTTCCAGTAAAGCCGAAGTGCCGTTTCCAAGGGGAGTCGAGAGGCGGATGCAGGCGGAGTAGAGTTCATGTCGTTGCGACTGCTTCGAGAATTACTCGGAGGGATCCTTTGAATCATCGGCTTCAGACGAAGCGGCATCTGGCTCTGCTGGTGCCTTTGGTTCGAATCTCACGAACTTCCCGTCCTGCCAGCGGATGAAAATCTCTGTTAGAAAGTGTCCGGTGCCGCCGATGAAGCCGGTTATCTTGAAGCTTCCAGAGCGTTCGCTTTTCAGGTCATTGGCAGTCCAATCGTAGTGTAGGCCCGGAAAGGCAGTGGCGTATAGAACGGGAATGCATAGCTTGGGCTCTGGGCCGGGATCGTTTTTCCTGGTTACAATCAGGATGCTTTCCGCAAAGACGAGGCCCAGATCGATGTTCTTGTCGGAAACGTAGCGGATGCAGAGTAGTTCTTGGCCTCTGGGATCATGGCCCAATGAACTCAGCGCAGCGTAGTACCCGGCAAGGGGCTTCCATGTGTAGCTCTCGGGCTCCTGAAGCTTCTGATTGATCTGAAACTCCGGCATGTGGGTCAGGAAGTGTCGCAGCGGCTTCTCTTCACGAGGAATCTGAAAGACGGGGCCTTTTTCGGATTCGGCCGCGTCGGGCACGGCGAGGTAGGGGCCGCCGGAGTCCGCGGCAAGTGGGAGGATCTGTGAGACGATCAGCGTGGCGAACAGGAAAAGCCGGTTCATGGCGGTAGGGCAGTGCTAAGGCGAGGATAGGATCGCCTGATGCCTTATGATTACGTTGCAATCCTGGCGATGATTCCAGCGATAACTGAACCGGGGAAAAAGAATGACGGGTAGCCGCGAAGGCGCAGCGTGACGTCGCCGAGCCGGGGTGCTAACCATGGAAACCAAGGTCCAGTGCGGGTTCCGGGCGAGGTTGGCGTTTTGATGTCCGTTCTCCGGGAGTCTGAACCCTCTCCTGATCCATGAACCCGCGACGATGATCACCACTTTCGATTACCTCATCATCGGGGTGTACCTGGTCTTCATGCTGGCGATCGGGCTGGGTTTCCGGAAGATGAGCAAGAACACGTCCGACTACTTCCGGGCGGGCGGGGCGATGCCGTGGTGGTTGACGGGGGCGTCGGCGTGGATCTTCAGCTTCAGTGCGTGGACGTTCACGGGGGCGGCGGGGAAGGTGTATGAGACGGGGACGCTGGTGCTGCTGGTATTCTACGCGACGATCGTGGCGCTGATCTTTGCGATGCGGTGGACGTGTGTGCGGTTCCGGCGGATGCGGGTGATCACGTGGATGGAGGCGGTGCGGATTCGGTTCGGGCCTTTCAACGAGCAGTTCTACACGTGGATCAAGTTGCCGCTGCTGCTGTTCTTCGCGGGGCTGGGGCTGAATGCGATCGGGGTGTTCATGTCATCGGTGTTCGCGATGGACATGAATGTGATGTTGATCGCGCTGGGCGTGGTGGTGACGCTGGTGGCCTTCGCCGGTGGTTCGTGGGCGGTGCTGGCGAGTGACTTCGTGCAGGCGTTCCTGATCATGACGATCACGATCTGCACGGCGATCATGGTGCTGGTGCGGCCGGAGATCGGGGGGCTGGGGGGATTGATGGAGAAGGTGCCGAGCGCGCATTTCCATTGGGGTGAATTGGCGAGGCCGCAGTTGATCGTGCTGTGGTGCCTGGGGACGCTGTGGCTGAAGTTTTCCGACGAGAACAACATCGAGCGCTCGACGATGTACCTGATGACGCGGAGCGATGCGGATGCGCGGAAGATGGTGCTGATCCCATTGGTTGGGATGCTGGTGGGGCCGCTGATCTGGTTCATTCCATCGATGGCGGCGACAATCCTGCATCCGGATCTGGCGGCGGAGTTTCCGAACCTGAAGCAGCCGCATGAGGCGGCCTTTGTCTCGGTGGCGATGGATGTGATGCCGCAGGGGCTGTTAGGCTTGCTGCTTTCGGCGATGCTTGGTGCGACGGTGACGAGCATGGATGCGGGGCTGAACAAGAACGTGGGGATTGCGATCCGGAGCTTTTACAAGCCGGTGCTGCGGCCCGATGCGTCCGAGAAGCATCTGCTGGTGGCGGGGAAGATTTGCACGCTGGTCTTTGGCGCGGTGATCATTTTGTTCGCGCTCTACATTAACAAGATCCGGGACACGAACCTGTTCGACTTCGTAAACCAGCTCGCGGCCTACTTCCTGATGCCGCTGGCGTTGCCGTTGATCTACGGGCTGTTCTACCGGCGCACGCCGGGTTGGTCGGCGTGGAGCACGGCGCTGGTGGCGGGGGCGGCGACTTGGGCGATTGGGAAGGTCTGCACGCCGGAGTGGTTCCAGCAGGTGATGGGATGGGAGAAGCCGCTGAACGGGGATGAGAAGACGTATCTAAAGCTGGGGATCACGACGATGGGGGGAACGGTGGTGGTGGGGTCGGCGTGGTTCTTCTTCACGAGTCTCTTTTACAAGCAGGCGCCGGTGGAGGAGCGGGAGCGGATCGAGGGATTTTTTGAGAAGCTGGAGACATCGGTGGACGAGCATGGGGTGGGGGAGGTGCAGACTTCGGTGTATCGGCTGCTGGGGACGATGTGTCTGGCGTATGGGGTGTTTATCCTGATGCTGATGGCGATTCCGAATCCATTGGGCGGGCGGATGGCGTTTTTGTTCGTGGGGGGGACGTTTTGTGTGGTGGGGGTGTTGTTGAGGAGGGCGGGAAGGACGGTGGTGGAGGTGGCGCGGCGAGAGTAAGGGGACGGTGCCAGAAGAAGGATGGTTGATGCCGGCGGTCACTCATCCTAGACCTTCCCAAGCTAGTGCCCATGCGATCCATCGAAGAGCTCGTCGATATTCAGGACTCCGCCTTGCCCTTCGTCCGGGAGGCGGTGGAAGCACACCCCGGGAGATGCGTGATGCATCCGCCATCGGAGACGGCTGCGGACGCGCTGTATCGCTGCCAAGTGACAACCCGTTCGCCGATGGGTGCGATCGTTTATCATACGGGCGGGATCAGCGTGCTGGATGGCTGGGTGCGAATCCTCGGTTCGGGTTGCCCCGCCATTCCTCGCAGCTTGCCGGAATGGAATGAGGGACGGACAGCGGGGTTCTACTTGGTGGCGGACGATGCGTTCGGAGGATTCTTCGCCCTGGATGGAGGAGCACTGGGACCCGGGAAGGGCGAGGTCTTCTATTTTTCTCCGCGAAGCCTCGATTGGGTGGAGCTGGAGTGCACCTACAGCCAGTTCCTGGTCTGGGCCTGCTCCGATTTCCGAGGGTTCTATGACGACATGATCTGGCCGGGTTGCGAGAGTGCCATCGCAGGGTTGGGGCCGGATCGTTGCTTGTTCTTTTGGCCGCCGCTGTGGACTACGGAGTGCGTGCTGCCTCCGGGTGAGATCAAGGATGTGCCTGTGGCCGAAGCGTGGGGATTTCAGATGGATGCGGCCCGGCAATTGGGATGACGCAGGAGCTGAGCCCGTCACCTCCATTCGGGTGATGGCGCGGGGTCGGTTTCCGGGCGATGATGCTTGGTCGAATGTCCGCTGAAACCCAAGTCCGGCGCGTGAGATCCGGTTGGCTCGCTTTGCTTGCTGGCTGTGGCTTGCTCGCGATCGCGTCGCCGCTGTGTGCGCAGATGCACATGGAGAATCTGAATCGCGGGGTGGTGGCGATTCGGACGAGTTCGACGCAGGCGTATGTGGGATGGCGGTTCCTGGGGCTGGATCCGGATACGACGACGTTTCATGTCTTCCGGTCGATCGGTGGCGCGGCGGTGGTTCAGCTGACGACGACGCCGATCAGCAACACGACGGATTATCGGGACACGCCGGGGAGCAGTGCCTTTGGCAGCACGATTTCCTACTACGTGCGGCCGGTGGTGGATGGGGTGATGGGGGCGCCATCGGAGTCCTTCACCTTGCCGGCTGGAGTGGCGGTGCAGCCTTATCTGAGCGTTCCGCTGGATCCGCCTGCAGGTGGGACGACGCCGTCGGGGGAGGCCTACACTTACTCGGCGAATGACGCTGCGCCTGCGGATCTGGATGGCGACGGGGATCTGGATATCGTGCTGAAGTGGGACCCCTCGAACTCGAAGGACAATTCGCAGGGTGGCTATACGGGGGAGGTTTATCTGGATGGCATTCGCCTAGATGGGACGCGGCTGTGGCGCATCAATCTGGGGAAGAACATTCGTGCGGGGGCTCACTACACGCAGTTCATCGCGTATGATCTGGATAGTGACGGTCGTGCGGAGGTGGCGATGAAGACGGCGCCGGGTAGCATCGACGGGCTGGGGAACAATATCCTGCTGGCCGGGGATAGTGCGACGGTGGACTACCGGAACTCCAGTGGGTATGTGCTCAGCGGGCCGGAGTATCTGACGATCTTCGACGGTCTAACAGGCAAGGCGCTTGCGACGACGAATTTCACGCCGGGGCGCGGGACGGTTTCGGATTGGGGGGATAGCTATGGCAACCGGGTGGATCGTTTCCTGGCGGGCGTGGCCTACCTCGATGGCTCGCGGCCGACGCTGCTGATGTGCCGCGGCTACTACACGCAGACGCATATTGCGGCGTGGGATTGGCGGGACCGGCAGCTGACGAAGCGCTGGCAATTTGATGCTCCGAATGGGACGGCCTATGCGGGTCAGGGGAATCACCAGCTGTCCGTGGCGGATGTGGATGGCGATGGGAAGCAGGAGATCATTTATGGCTCGATGGCGGTGAATGACGATGGCACCGGGCTGTATTCGACGGGGCTGGGGCATGGAGACACGCTGCACGTTTCCGACTTCGATCCGAACCGGCCGGGGCTGGAAGTGTTCGCGGTCCATGAGGACATGGGGAGCAGTGGAAACCGCGGCTCTTCGTTTCGTGATGCGGCCACTGGTGCAATCATCTATTCCACGCCAGCGACGGCGGATACGGGACGCGGGGTGATCATGGACATCGATCCGGCTTCGCCGGGGGCGGAGTCGTGGAACAGCAGCGATGGGAACATTTACTCGACGACGGGTGCGATCCTCGGCGCGAAGCCGGGGAACATGCACCAGAACTTCGGCATCTGGTGGGATGCGGATGTGTTGCGCGAGACGTTGGATGGGACGGTGATTTCGGACATCAACACGACGACCTATGGTCGCTCGAATGTGCTGCAGGCGTGGGAGTATGGCGCGACGGATAACAATGGAACGAAGGCGAATCCGTGCTTGTCCGGTGACTTCCTCGGCGATTGGCGGGAGGAGTTGATCTGCCGGAAGAGCGATAGCTCGGCGCTGCTGCTTTTCACTCCGACGAGTTCGTCGAGTCGGCGGCTGCGAACGTTTCTGCATGATCCCCAGTATCGGGTGGCGCTGGCGTGGCAAAACGTGGGCTACAACCAGCCGCCGTATCCTTCTTTCTTTGTCGGGCAGGACATGGCGACGCCGCCGATGCCGAATATCACGACGGCGTCGATCTCACTGCCACGCTTGCCGGGGGATGTGGTGTGGACGGGGTCGGTATCGCAGACTTGGGATGCGAGTGCGGTGAATTTCAGGGTGGTTTCGGATGCGTCGCAGGTGCCGTTCATTGCGGGAGATGCGGTGCGATTTGACGATACGTCGGCGCTGGGGATCATCACGATTGGTGCGGCGCTGAGTCCGGGATCGGTGGTGGCGGATCATGTTAATGCGCTCGCTCTAACAGGAGCGGGGTCGCTTGCGGGAACGGGCACGGTGGAGAAGCGGGGGACGGGGACGCTCACGCTTTCGACGGCTAACAGCTACTCGGGTGGGACGTTGCTGAAGGCGGGCACGATTTCGCTGAGCAATGCGAATGCGCTGGGCACGGGGACCGTTACGCTACGTGGTGGGACGCTGGCGACGGGGGCGCTGACGGTGCCGAATAGCATCGCGGTGGAAAGCGACGCGGTGATTTCGGGAGGGAACTCCGGTGGGAGCCATGGGGTGAAGGCGATCTCGGGGAGTGGCACGCTGACGCTAGCGGCGACGAGTGTCTTCGACCTGGAGGGCGCGCTGACGGGTTTCGCGGGGAAGTTCAGTTTCGGTGGCAGTGGGTCGTTCCGGTTCTTTGGTTCAGGCGGTTCTGCCGCGGCGGATTTCGATCTGGGGACGCGCAGCTTGAATGCGCGCTCGGGGTCGGCGTTTGCGCTGGGGTCGTTGACAGGGCAGGCGGGGGCGGTGCTCTCGGGTGCCTCCGGAGGCGGGAACAATGTGGCGGTGACCTATACGATCGGTGGCAATCATCACGACACGGTCTTCGATGGTGTGGTTTCGAATGGGAATAGCACCACCGCTGTCACGAAGGCGGGCAATGGGCGGCTCGTGATGGGCGGGGCGAATGGCTACACCGGGGTGACGCAGGTGCAGGTGGGATCGATGGTGGTGAATGGATCGCTGGCGAATAGCGCGGTATCGGTTTCGAGTGGGGCGACG
Organism: Luteolibacter sp. Y139; assembly: GCF_038066715.1. Classification (NCBI taxonomy): domain Bacteria; kingdom Pseudomonadati; phylum Verrucomicrobiota; class Verrucomicrobiia; order Verrucomicrobiales; family Verrucomicrobiaceae; genus Neoluteolibacter; species Neoluteolibacter soli. The sequence goes on from NZ_JBBUKT010000004.1 coordinate 423,846, forward strand.
CTTGCGGGGACGGGATCGCTCGGAGGGACGCTGACGTTGGCGGCGAATGCGAAGCTCGGGATTGCGGTGACGCCGGCATTGACGCGCGGGCTGACGGTGGCGGGGAATGTGACGTTGTCGGGGCCGGTGACCGTGGTGGCGGAGGAGCTGGGAGCGACGCTGGTTGCGGGGACTTATCCCTTGTTGCAGTATTCGGGGAGCTTGAGCGGGACGCCGCAACTGACGTGGTCGGGGCCGGTGGGATCGAGTTTGGAGGCGAGCTTCGCGGTGCAGGCGGGACGCATTGATCTCATTCTAACAGAGCCGCAGTCGGCTTTCGAGATGTGGGCGGCGCAGCGCTTCGGAGTGAATGCGCCGCCGACTTCGGCGGGGCCATTGGCGGATCCGGATGGGAACGGGGTGTCGAACCTGATGGAGTACGCGCTGGGCGGAACTTCCGGGCAGGCGTTTGCGTTGAGTCTGCTTCCGCAGGCGCAGCTTTCGGGGGGACGGATGGGCTTGAGCTTCCAGCGGATTGCGGATCCGACGCTGACTTACTCGGTGGAGGCGGGGGATTCGCTGGGGGCGATGGTTTCGATCTGGAGCAGCACGGGCGCGGCGAACGCGGCCGGGCTGGTGGTGGTTCAGGATGTGCTGGAAGCGGTTGGGCGGGCGAAGCGGTTCATGCGGTTGCGCGTGAGTGAGGACGAGTGAGATTTCGGTGTGGAAATTTCCGTGGGAATCACCATGGCGGAGGACGATGGTTTTGAGGCAGGCTTGTGCCGTGATTGAATGTCTTCCGCGTGGGATCTGCTCTTGGAACTACGAATTGAGCTGCGCCGGTCACGGGGCCCAGACGGAGCTGCGGTGGATGGGTGAGCAGGGGAGCCTGTGGGTGGATGGCGAGTCCTTCAATGTGGTGAAGGAGGGGCTTTGGAGCGGGCGCTGGCGACTTGAGGGAAATGCGGGGACGCTGTTTGTCGCGCAGAAGGTATCGGCGTTCCGGAGGACCTTTGAGATCGATGGTCGTGGAGGGCAGGCGGTGCTGAGGGCGGAGTCGGCTTTCGGGCGATCGATGTTGCTGGAGGGTGAGCGGGTGAACGTGGCGATCCGGCCGGCGCATGTGTTCACGCGGCGGGCGTCCATCCAAGGAGAGGTGGGGGATTTTCGGTTGGTGGCGTTTGGGTTCTGGCTGACGGCGCTGCTGTGGCGGCGGGCGGCTTCGAATAATAATTCGGGTGGTGGTGGGTCGTGAGGTTCAACTCGAGGCCGTCCCCAGCCGGACCTTTCGGAGAAAGGTCCCTGCCTTTGAAGGTTCCTGCCATGGATGCTCTCCATGGAAAGCGGCTTTGGCATCGCGTGGTGCGCCGGGGAGGATGCATGGATCTCTTTGACGATGATCCGGCCTGGTGAACTTTGGAATGATGGGAATGGCGTGCCGATCAATGCGCATGGGGGTGGGGTGTTGTTTCATGAGGGGACGTATTGGTGGTTCGGGGAGCACAAGATCGGAGGCGAGGAGGGGAATCGGGCGCATGTGGGGGTACATGTTTATGCGTCGGAGAATCTAACGGATTGGCGGGATGAGGGGATCGCGCTGGCGGTGGATGATGCGCCGGGGAGTGAGATTCCGAGCGGGTGTATCCTGGAGCGGCCGAAGGTGATTTTTAACGCGCGGACGGGGAAGTTCGTGATGTGGTTTCACCTGGAGCCGAAGGGTGGCGGGTATGGTGGGGCGCGGAGCGGGGTGGCGGTCGCGGATGCGGTGGCGGGGCCGTATCGGTTTCTGCATAGCTTGCGGCCGAATGCGGGGGTGTGGCCGGAGAATGTGGCGGAGGAGTGGAAGCGGACTCTAACAGAGCGTGAGGAGCAGGAGCTGGCGGCGCTGGGTTTGGGTGGGGCTCCGTTTCCGTGGTATCCGCGGGAGGTGGTGTTTCGGCGCGACTTTGAGGGCGGGCAGATGGCGCGGGATATGACCTTGTTCGTGGATGACGATGGGTGTGCGTATCAGGTCTATGCTTCGGAGAACAACGGGACGCTGCATGTGTCGCTGCTGGATGAGACTTTCACGAAGCCGGCGGGGCGCTATGTGCGGATCTTTCCGGGGAGGTTTCATGAGGCTCCGGCGGTGATGAAGTGGGGCGGGAGGTATTGGCTGTTCACGTCGGATTGCACGGGTTGGGCGCCGAATACGGCGCGGCTGAGTTCGGCGGCGTCGATGTGGGGGCCGTGGGAGGAGCATGGCAATCCGTGTCTGGGCAGCGGGGCGCAGATCGCGAATAGCTTTGAGTCGCAGCCGACGTTTGTCCTGCCGGTGGTGGGGAAGCGGGATGCGTTTGTTTATATGGCGGATCGGTGGCGGCCGGGGAATGCGATCGATGGGAGGTATGTGTGGTTGCCGGTGGTGTTCCGACATGGGCTGCCGGTGGTGGAGTGGAGAGGTGCTTGGGAGGTGGAGGGTGAGTGGGACGTGTGAGAGGATTTAACCGCGGAGGCACAGAGGTCGCGGAGGAACGCGGAGAGGAGATTTTTAACCGCGGATTTCGCGGATGGCGCGGATGCGATTGAGGGGTGAGTTGGTGGCGCGCGGAGCGGTCCTGTGAGCAGGCAGTTCGGTGCTTCCGCATTGTAACCAATGCGCCTACGAAGATGAAGGGACGGCTCCGCCGTTTGAGAAGGCGGGCGTTTTTATACTTCAATCGTCCGGCGGGTGGTTGGAGGATGGGAGATCGATGGCTTCCCCTCCCTCATCGCTCATGTCTGGGCCTCCGCGACCTTCTCCGCTTTCTTTCGTGCACGGTGTTCGTTCAGTGCCGGCGGCGCTGGGGATTTTGCGGCGGCGGCCGGGGATCTTGTTGTGGCTGGTGCCGCCGTTGGTGATCACGCTGGTGCTGGATGCGCTGGCGTTCTGGTTTGCCTTTGGCGCGGTGAGGGAGCTGATCGTGGGGTGGATGCCGAAGGGGGACTATAGCGGCTGGCTGATCACGGGGCTGGAGGCGTTCGCGGGCTTGGCGCTGCTGTTCCTGTTGGGGTGGACGTTTGCGTGGGTGTTCCTGCTGCTGTCGAATCCGTTTCAGGATTACATTTCCGCTGCGGTGGAGAGGGACCGGGGGAAGTATGCGCCGGAGCCGGCGGGGTTTCGCGGCTTCTTGAAGGGAACGGCGCTGAGTGCGGTGCAGTCGGTGATCCTGCTGGGGCTGACGCTGCCGGTGTTGGTGGTCGGCTTCGTGCCGGTGGTGGGGCCGGTGTTTGTTTTCGTGTGGAGTGCCTTTGTGATGGGCTTCTCGTTCTTCACGATTCCGGCGGGGAGGAGTGCGCGGCGGCTATCCGATCGGATCGCGCTGGCGCGGAGTCATCCGAAGGGGATGATTGGCTTGGGGGCGGTGGTGGCTGCGGCGGCGCTGGTGCCGTTTTTGAATGTGGTGTTCCTGCCGGTGTTTATCGTGGCGGGGACGTTGCTATATTTGGAGGCGCACGATGTGGAGACGGGCGAGGCGAGGTTGCCGGAGGGGTGAGGCGGAAGTGCCGAGTGATCAGTGATCGGTGATCAGTGGAAAGGCACGGGGCTGGTGGAGGATTTGACCGCGGATTTCACGGATGGCGCGGATGAAGAAGGATCTGGCTGGATGGGTTTTTAACCGCGAATGGACGCCAATAGGCGCGAATGAAAGCCAGCTCTTTGATCACTTCCGGCATCTCATTTAACCGCGAAAGAACGCGAAAATGCGCGAAATCTAAAGGCAGGAAGAAGAGTCTATTCTAACAGATTTCGCGCTGTTTCGCGTGATTTCGCGGTTGGATTCTTTTGCCGCTTGGCGTGAACGATTGCACTCCCACGGAAGATGCCTGGTAATCGGCGCCTTGCTTTGACCGGCCGGTCTCGGCACGGGACGGCGAGGCTTACAGATCCTTATAGGGCATGGAGAAGGTGTCGCCGTCTTCGATCTTGCCGCTGAGGAGTCCTTTCTGGAACCAGCGGGTGCGTTGCTCGGAGGTGCCGTGGGTGAAGGAGTGGGGGACGACGCGGCCTTGCATCTTTTTCTGGATGGCGTCGTCGCCGATGGCGTTGGCGGCGCGCATGGCTTCCTCGATGTCGCTGCGATCGAGCTTGAGGGTTTGCTGCGAGTGATTCGCCCAGACGCCGGCGAGGTAGTCAGCCTGGAGTTCGAGGCGAACGGAGTATTCGTTGTAATCGGGACGGCCGCGCATCGCGGCGACCTTGTCGGAGATGCCGAGGAGGTTCTGGACGTGATGACCCACCTCGTGGGCGACGACGTAGGCCTGGGCGAAGTCTCCGGGTGAGTGGAAGGTCTGCTCCAGTTCATCGTAGAAGCTCAGGTCGATGTAGACGTCGCGGTCACCGGGGCAATAGAAGGGGCCCATTGCCGCCTCGCCGGTGCCGCAGGCGGTTTGGGTGCGCCCGCGGTAAACCTGCAGCTTCGGTTGCTCGTATTTCTTGCCGATCCTTGCGAACTCCTTGGTCCAGACGTCTTCGGTGCTCGCGAGCACCACCTTGACGAAGTGGAAGCGCTCCTCATCCTCCTTGCTCACCTGGGTCGTCTGTGCCGGGCCGATGGATCCGCCGCCGAGCAGGGTGCTCAGATCGATGATGTGGCACTGGACCAGGATGAAGGCCACGACGATCCCCGCGATGATGCCCTTGATGCCGAAGGTCCGGCCGATGAACGAGAGCAGGCTGATTGCGGCGCCGCTTCCGCCGATGCCGCCGCCGCCCCCGGAGGTCCTGCCCCGTGCGTCGTCCACGTTGTCACTCTCCCGGTTTCCTTTCCATTCCATGGTCGTAGGTGGTTTGTTTGCGGCTAACGGTCCGATACTGGACCCGGCACGGTCGCTAGGTCGATATCTTGGTATCTGAAGATTTTCGCGGAGATCTCTTGGTAGGGACTAATGCCATTCAGGCCTTTTTCTAGGAAAAAACAAGTGCGCGAGGATCTGCTCTCTTGAGGGAGGCTTGTGCGCGGGGTTTTTCGATCTAATTGAGTCCGAGAGGAATTCTCCGAAGGGTCAATTGGGGAGCCGTGCTGGCAAAAGCGTTGGCGCCGTTCAGGCTTCTGCCGGTGTGGATGCAGAAGGCAATCAAGCGCATCCAGATCGGGTGTTTTGAAGCGATATGCTTCCCACGGCTTTTTACGGGAGAATTCTCCTTTTCTGCGATTGCTAATTACCATAGCTGGAGCCCCAATCTTCGCTCGCTGGCACTATATCCTCCTGATGCATTTTTTGCCAAATGATCCGATGAACGAATCTAACACGATCTATAAAACGCGGTTCTATTCGGACTGTATCGGGGTTTTCCAAGGTGGAGGATGTCGGGCGGCAGCCTTGGGCGGAGCCTATGATGAAGCTTTCAAGTTAGGAGTGCGCTTTTCCGAAGTCGCAGGAACATCTGCTGGATCAATAGTTGCAGCCCTTATTGCGGCGGGAGCCGAGCCACAATATTTGCTCGGAAAACTCCGAGAACTCGATTTCACCACTCTGATCAAGAGCCCAAAAAAATCAACCTTCACTAAGGTCCGAAAGCGTGTGTGGCTTGCCCAATGGGTTCCTTTCAAGGGTGAAATGGGAAGAGCCGCGGTCAAATTCGCTAGGATGGGAGGACTCAACAGTTCGGAAAAAATAGGCGAATGGGTGGAGGAATGTCTGAGGGATCTCATCGGCAAAGCGAGTGGACCTGTGCTTTTCAGCGATTTGCTGATGCCACTTCATGTGGTTGCAGGAGATCTCAGCACAATGAAGCCAAGGGTTTGGAGTAACCATGCTTCGCCAAACCAGAGTGTCGCCCATGCAGTACGAGCTTCGTGCTCCATTCCTGGTTTTTTTCAGCCGGTTGAAGAGGGGGCAACCTTGCTAGTCGACGGTGGAGTTGTTAGCAATATACCGCACTTTCTCTTTAATGGCGCAGCTAAAAGAGGCCGACAGTCGAAGCGTGTTTTGCTTTTTATGCTCGAATCGACAGAGGAGCAAAATCGAGCATGCGATGCGAAGGAACTAGCATCTCAGGTGGCTTCATTGGCTGTCGATGGAGGAATGGATGTGCAGCTTTCGTTTACTCCGAACATCGCTAAAATTGTGATACCAACTGGGGCTATTCAGGCCACGGATTTTGATAGCATGGATGCCGGGAAAGTGAATTCTTTGATAGAAAGCGGTCAAAGAACCGCGCACAAATTCATAACGGAAGAGCTGCTCAATTCCCAGGGTGCGGGATCAGGTGTTTCTATCATTTATGACGAGCATGAGGCATTCCTCGCCGTCGCAGAACGATTGAACTCAGTACGTCAGAGTGTGAGGATTGCGATGAGGGATACCAAATGGTTCTGGGAGCTATTTCCGACGGTGCTGAACTGGAAAAAAACCGGGATTCAGGTGACTGTGTTTACTACGCCGTTGGGAGGATGTTCGTCGGAAGGCCCTAAAGAAAAGCAGCGGAGAGGGTTCTTGGACGGGATGGGTGTAGAACTCAAAGTGGTCCCTTCTTTGGCATTTGAAGGCTTCTTGTTTGATGATGCTACAGCGGTTGATTCAGCTGCACTGATTTTCCGCGGAGAGAAGTCGGACTACGAGCCGCTTGCTCGATACTACAGCGGGCGTATCGATCAGACCGCCGTCTCCGCTCTTGGAGATAAATTCAGTCTGAATAGCGCCTTTGACGGAATGAATTTCCAACCGAAAATGAGTTCCTCGGATGAGTCGACTTTATTGGAGCTTCTCAAAACTAACGTTCCGTTTTACAGGGATCCGGAGGTAAGGCTTTCAATTGAGGAAATTGAAATCTCAAGAATTCATCTCATTTCGAGATTTGTAAGGGCGTTTCGTTACAAGCAAATTGGATCCTTGGTGGAAAGCTACTCCGAAGCCGGGCTTGAGCTTTTTGAGCCTGCTCAAATTTCTCTTCGAGACGGTACGTATTCGATTGTGACGCCGCCAGTTGTGGAACCTGCAGGGTTGGACTTTGTTGCCCTTGAGGGAAACACGAGATTTCTATATTGTCTTAACAATGGAATTTCCAAGGTGAGGGCAGTAGTTGTTAGGGGTGTTGGCGTTGAACTTCCTGCTGCTCCTATACCTCTTAAAAGAGTGACGATCACTGCTGTTAAGCGTCCGCCTGAGGAACGGATGGTGGCATTCGATCATACTCGCTTCCGCGATATTGAGCGCGCAGTCCGACCTCTTCCAACTATTTGATCTGATGAAGCTTAAGCTTTCGGCTCTGGAGGATGGATTGACGACGGCGGAGATCTTCGAGCGGTTGGTGGTTCAAAATCCTGAGGTTTCCGCAATCCACGCATTTGCATATCGGCATCCGCCCCTCTTGCAAGATCGTCTAGAATTTGATCCGAAAGAGAAGGCCGTGTTGGGCAAGGCTTTGTCTCTTCGAAAAAAAACAGGCATGCCGTTTTGGGAGGCACTGCTCCTCTCCTGTTTTGATGAGTCTCTCGACTTCAGTCGGTTATTGGGCGAGGCAAGGTTCCACCAATCTCACCGTAGTTCAATATGCCGGATTTCACGCCAAGAGGCCCTAGGAGGACGTCTTGTCGAGTTCTCGAACAATCCACCTGATGGTTGTAATCTCTCCATTTCTTCCGGGATTGAAGTGTGTGGTGGAGCTTTGAAGCATTTGCCGTTCTTGGATTTTCATTGCCCAGAGTCGGTTAGGAACGATCGGCTCGTGTCAGATGTCTGCATCGAAATCTACCGGAGTCCGGTGATAGTGATGTCATCGGGTGAGTCATACCATTCTATCGGTCTTGAGCTTTTGGGCGAGGCCGAGCTTCGAGGGCTCCTAACTCGATCGCTTCTGTATTCTCCCATTGTGGATGCACGATATGTTACACACCAGCTGCTTGAAGGGGCGTGCGCTCTACGTTTGAGCAGTTCGGTTAACAAACCTCGTCTTCCGCGGCTGAGGTTCGTGGTCGACAGTCATCGAGAAGACTAGGTCCATTCTTCGCAGTATTTGCGGATGAAGCAGAGGCCCGTTGAGCAGGGGAATTAGCGGGTATCTGTCGGGTTTCGCGGGGGAATTCCGTTATTTCATCGGCAGGTGCGGAATCCCCCCACGAAAGGGGGGGAGTGGAAACTTTTGACGCTCTTCATGGTTTCGCAGCCGGGGCGGTGTGGGCATGATGTCTGCCGCTCCGTTCCTCCCATTCGGATTTCATGAAACCCATTCGTTCCCGTTTTCAAATGCGCCGGCTTCTTGCGGGGAGTTCCGGTTTGGTGGTGTTGTCGCTTTCACTGTTCGTCTCGGTTGGCGCGGAGGCGGCGGTGAGGCCTTGGGCTTTGGTGGGGAGTGGGGCGCCGTTTGAGGCGGAGTATGTGGGGATGAACAAGGGGGCGGTGACCTTGGAGGGGACGGGTGGGGTGCGGAAGGACTTCCTGATCGAGAAGTTCAGTCCGGAGGATCAGGTGCATGTGTTCGAGATGGAGGCGGGGAATGGGCGGCCGTTTTCGTTTCCGAAGCAGACGTCGTTGACGACGAAGGGTGGCTATAAATCCGGGACTTTGGCGAAGGCGGGGGAGAAGGTGGTGGAGCTGGGGGGAGGATCGGAGCTGCACGTGACGGAGGCGGTGAGTTCGCTGGCGGGTGGGTTCAATTTCACGTCGCCGGATGCCTGGTTGGTGTTCGACCAGGTGGCGGCGTCGAAGGTGACTTCGGATTTGTTAGAGAAGATCCGGGTGTATGGGTCGCCGGCAGAGGTGGGTAAGAATGTGCGGGTGGCGCAGTATGGGGGGCTGGGTGCGGTGGTGATTCCGCATGGGGCGGATTTTCCGGCGATGACGGTGTTCCTGCAGAAGGGTTGTGCGGGGGCCTCGATGCCGATGCGGTGCTATGAGCAGGAGGGTGCGGTGGAGGGGATGACGGTGGGATCGATCCGGCTGAAGCGTGGGTATATGCTGACGATCGCGGAGAAGAAGGATGGGACGGGGGTGAGCCGGAACTATGTGGCGCAGGATCATGACCTGGAGATCGAGTCGCTGCCGGCGGGTTTGGACAAGGGGCTGGGGTTCGTGCGGATTTTCCCGTGGCGGTGGACGAGCAAGAAGGGGATCGCGGGTGGGATTCACCAGGGGCTGAACCTGGGGTGGTTCTATGACTGGAACATTTCGACGAATTCATCGGCGGACATGGAGTATGTGCCGATCAAGCAGAAGCGGTTTTGGCCGGGGCTGAACCAGGATTGGAAGGTGCGGGGTTCGCTGCACTTGTTAGGCTTCAATGAGCCGGACAAGGCGGACCAGGCGAAGATGACGGTGGATGAGGCGATCCAGGGTTGGCCGGAGTTGGAGAAGACCGGATTGAGGCTGGGGTCGCCGGCGACATCGGATGGGGGATTGGGGTGGCTGTATCAATTCATGGAGAAGGCGGATGCGGCGGGGCTGCGGGTGGACTTCGTGGCGGTGCATTATTACCGGGCGTTTGCGAATCCGGGGGATGCGAAGGGGGCGGCGCAACAGTTCCATGATTACCTGAAGGGGATCCATGAGCGGACGAAGCGGCCGATCTGGGTGACGGAGTGGAACAACGGCGCGAACTGGACGAAGGAGCCGGATCCGAATGACAAGCAGCAGCGGGATGCGGTGAGGGAGATGGTGGAGATGCTGGACAAGGCGCCGTTTGTGGAGAGGTACGCGTTTTACAATTGGGTGGAGGAGGTGCGGGAGATCAAGCGGAAGGATGGGTCGCTGACGGCGGCGGGGGAGGTGTATCGGGATGAGGTGTCGCCGGTTGCGTATGGGCAGGAGAAGGCGGGGAAGTGAGTTTGCTAGTGTTGACCTCCGGTCCACGCGTCATGCCGCTTCGCGGAGGAATGATCGTCGCTATCGCGACTGCTGCGTTCAGTTTTCAGGAAGAGGAAAGGCATTGTGCCGGGTGATTCAGTGATCGGTGATCAGTGGAAGAGTCGTCTTTGCTGGCGTGTCCGGCTGGAGGCGGGACTATGTGTCCTTGAATCCGGGCTGTGGGGGATTGCTCCGGATGGGTCGGGCCTTTGGCCCTCGATGGGACGGGGCGGCTGTTCCTAGGCCTTGCGGCCTAGGCTGGTATGGAGCGCGCCTTTGGCGCTGGGAGGGTGGAGGAACGTAGAGGGGAGGAAGGGCACGTCCTTGGGAGAAGGGCACGTCTTTGCCTGCGTGTCCGATTGGAGGAGGGGCCACGTGCCCTCGGATTCGGGCTGTGGGGGGAAGCCTACAGCTTGGGGAAAAGCCTACTGCTGGGCTGTGGGGGAGTCCCCGCGGCTCGTTACCGACCTTGAGCGCTCCGGGGCTGGACGAGCGGGGAGGGCGGATTTGCCTCAGTTTGGCCGGGAGCCGTCGGGGAGGGCGTCTTGTTTTCGCGAGGGACGGCGACGGGGTGCTGGCAATTGGGGCAGCGGATCGAGTAGCCGGCGAGGCTGCGGCATGCTTCGAGGGCATGGTCGCATTGGGGACAGGAAATCTTCATGGAGGAGGCAGGCAGATTTCCCTTCGCGGGGGCGACGGAGGGCAGTGGAGGATGAAACCACGGGGACGGAAGAAGGTTTCCGTGCGTGGTGTGGGGTGGCGATTTCCGCCTGGTGGGAGCGGGAGGTCTTCTTGGGAAGAATCGAGATCGGCGGTCAAAACCCGACCGGGAAACGCAAAAATCCGCTCGCCCCGGGTCGGGGGAGAGCGGATTTGGGGAGGAAACGGGAGTGGCTGCGACCGGTGGGCGGCTGGTACAAGCCACCGGGCGCGGCGATCCGGGAGCGGGATCAGTTCGGGGTGACTTCGAGGCGGACGAAGCGCTTCTGTTGGCCGCCGACTGGGGTGTAGGAGACGCTGGTGCCGTTATCGACGGCATTGATGGTGACGTCGGCCCAGGTGGCGAGGTCGGTGGAGGTTGAGACCTTGTAGGTGCCGGTGAAGCTGGCGCTCTTTGGCCAGGTGATGGTGCCGGAGACGAGCTGCGGATTTGCCGTGAAGGTGGATCCGGTGGCTCCGAAGAAGAACTCGACGCCATTCTTCACGCCATCGCCATCGTAGTCCTGGTCTTCGGTCTGGCCGCCCGCATTGGCGGTGGCCCAGCTGCCGTAGCCGCTGGCACCGACGCTGAGGCTGAGGACACCGGTGGCTTCGCTGAAGGTCCAGGTATTGGCACCGTCGACCTTGGTCCAGACGTTGGCGTTCTCGGTGAAGTCGACGACGCTGAAGGTGGCGCTGAAGGTTTCGGTGAGGGAGCCGACATTGACGAGGGTCCAGGTATTGCCGTTGGCGACGCTGGCACCGGCGAGGTCGATGACGAAGTCACCATCGAGCGTGAGGGTGCCATTGCCGCCGATGGAGTTGACGAGGTTATTCGGTCCCGGGGTGAAGCGGAGCTGGGCGTTATCGGCGAGGGTGAGGCCGGTATTGACCGTGACATTGCCGGTGAAGGTATTGGCACCGCCGAGGGTGAGGGTGCCGCCGCCGACGGTGAGGGCCGTCTTGTGGGTGGCTCCGTTCTGGATGACGCCATTGAAGGTCGTGGTGCCGGTGGTGGTCAGCGTGGAGTCGCTGGCACCGCTGTTCGTGACGGTGGCGGCGTTGGTGTTCTTGGTGAGTCCGGCGAGGGATTGATTAAAGCCGCCGAGGTCAAGGATGGCCGCGCCGCTGACGCCGAGGTCGACGGTGGAAGCGGTGGGGATGGCATTGTTCACGCCGAGCTTGGCGGTGCCCTGCTGGACGATCATGCCGGTGTAGCTGCTGGCGGCATTCGTGAAGGCGACGATGCCATTGCGGACTTTCACCGGAACGGACGAGGTGACAGCGCCGCTCACTGTGAGAGTGCCGCCGCCGGTGGCGAAGTGGCCGCCGGTGGTGGTGTCGCCAGTGATGCTGATCGCGCCGGAGGAGGTGGCGTCTCCGGTAGGCACGTAGAGGGTGCCCTGGCCGGTGAAGCTGGCACCGCCGAGGGTGAGGGCATTGGCGACATTCACGCCTGCGCCGAGCTGGACCTGCACGCCGGTGGCGGCGGAGGTGGCGACAGCACCGGTGCCGAAGGCGGTGCTGGTCTTCGCGATGGCGCGGCCGAGGGTGACGGTGGTGCCGCCCAAGTAGCCATTGGCTCCGCCGAGCGAGAGGCCGCCGCTGGTGACATTCAAGCCGCCGGTGCCGCTGACGACGCCATCGATGGTGATGGTATCGGCCGCGAAGGCTGCGCCGGTGGCGGTGGTGCCGCTGGCGAGCTGGACGGTGCCGGTGAGGGCGGCGGGGTTTGGCGTGCCGCCTTCGTAGTAGAGTGCGCCCTTGGTGCCGATGCCGCTGCCACCGTGGAAGGTGAGGTTATTGACGACGGGCGTGACGTTGTTGCCGGCGAGCCAGAGCGATGCGCCGCTGGCGATATCGACGGGGGAGGTGCCGCGGCTCTGGGCGGCATTCAGGTCGAAGCCCATGGCTCCGGAGAGCACGTTGATCTGGCTGACATCGGTCAGCGTGCCATTCATGTAGAGGCGGGCGAGGCCGGTGTTGGCGATGTTCAGCGCGTTGCTGTTGCCGTTGACGGTGCCGGAGAAGTTGATCTGGCCTTCGAGGGTGGTGTTCGAGCCAGCGGAGGCATTGCCGAAGGTGGACGCGGCGTTGAGATTGATCTGCGGGGCGTAGCCGAAGTTGGTGCCGGTGCCGAGGTTCACCAGGAAGGAGCCGCCGCCGAGGTTGAAGGTGCCATTGGCGGCATCGCCCGCGGTGGTATTGATCTGGAGGGTGCCGGCATTGACGGTGGTGCCACCGAAGTAGGTATTCGCCGCGGTGAGGATCTGGGTGCCGGGGCCGGTCTTGGTGACGGAGCCGTTGCCGCTGATCAGATAGTTCGCGGTGGTGGAGCCGAAGCGATTGAAGGCGAGGGTGCCTTCGTTGGCGACGCCGCTGGTATTGGCGATGGTGCCGTCATTGCCGGTGGTGCCATTGCCGAGGGTGAGGGTGGAGCCGCTGGCGATGCTGGTGAGGCCGGTGTAGGTATTGGCACTGGTGATGACGAGTGCGCCTGCGCCGCTCTTGGTGAACGGGCCGGTGCCTGCGATGCCGAAGGCGCCAGTCGAGCCAAGGATGTAGTTCTTGGTGTCGTTATTGAAGGTGGTGGTCGCCGGGCTGACGTTGGCTGCGGAGATATTGACGTTGGTGGTGCCGGTGGTGACGGAGTCATCGAACAGCACGACATCGCCATCGATGTAATCGGTGGCGGCGCCGCCGGTGATGAGCTTCCAGTTTTTGTTAGAGCCGGTGGAACCGACGACCCAGTTGCCATTGTCGAGGCCGCTCCACTTCGGGGAGTTGGCGGTGACGGTGAGGCTGAGGGCGCCGCTGGCATTGGTGAGGGTGCCGGAGCTGCGGGTGCCGAGGGTGAAGGGCGCGCCGCTGAAGGTGCCGCCGCCGGTGAAGCTGCTGTAGCCGATGAGCTTGTGGGTGCCGGAAGGAAGATTGCCGGCATTGAGGAGGCTCACGGCGACGGTGCCGCTGGCATTCAGGACGCCGGTGGTGGCGAGTGGCGTGGAGGCGCTGTAGTTGAGCGAATTGAAATCGAAGGTGAGCGCGCTGCCGTTTGCCAGGGTGAGGGCGGTCGGGAGGACCGGCGTGGTGAAGGTGTCGAAGGCCTGGACGCGGAGGCCTGCGCCATTCGCAACGGAGAGCGAACCGATGGAGGATTGCTTGGCGGCGAACGTGAGCGTGCCGGTGTTCACGGTGGTGGCACCGGTGAAGTTATTGGCACCGGTGAGGGTGAGCGTGCCGGCACCGTTCTTGGTGAGGCCGCCGGAGCCATCGAGCAGGTCCTGGCCGATGGTGATGTCGAAGCTGTTAGAATCGATTATGGCACCGCCTGCATTGACGAAGGCCTGGGAGAGGCCGGTCATGAAGGTGGTGCTGGCGGCGGTGGGTTTGAGGGTGCCGCCGTTGAAGTTGAAGGTGGCGTTGCCGGCGCCCTTCTTGACGATGGCGGTCTGGATGGTGCCGCCGTTGAGATTGACGGTGCCGGTGGAGTTGGCCTGGACGGCGATGTTGATGCCGTTGGCGGTATTGGTGGCAGTATTGACGAGGCCGCCGCCGGAGACATTGAGGGTGCCATTGGCAGTGCCGGTGCCTTGCCAGCCTTCGCCGACGTAGATGCCGGCAGTGGAATTGAAGGTGCCGGTGCCGCTGACGGCGAGCGTGGCGGTGGCATTGCGCGACGACGCGATGACGGCGACGCCGCCGGTGGTGGCGGCATTCACGGTGCCGCCACTGAGATTGTAGGTGCCGCTGGCGGGGTTCGCGCTGGTGTCACCGCGACCGATGACGAGGTAGCTGTTAGACGAGAGGGTGCCGCCGGATTGATTGAAGGTGCCGGTGCCTGCGCCACCGACCCAGACTTCACCGCCGGTGGCATTGATGGTGCCGCTGTCCATATTGACGGTGCCGACGCTGGTGGTGCCTACACCGACCTGGAAGCAAGTCCCGGAGCCGGCGGTCGCGGTGATGGTGCCGGTGGTGTTGATGTTGAGCGTGCCAGTGCCGTTGCCATTGAACTCGGCGCCGCCGACATTGAGGCGGCCGGTGGTGAAGCTGCCGGAGCCCTGGCCGAATCCGGTGAGGGTGCCGCCGGTGGCCGCGGTATTGGCAATATTGAAGGTGCCGCTGGTGCCACCATTGGAACCGACGAAGGTCCAGTTGCCATTGCCCGAGGCGGCGGTGCCTGCGGTGTGGTCGAGACGGCCGCTTGCACCTGCGCCATTGCCGATGAAGAGGTCGACGGGCGTGAACGCTGAGTTCGCGCTGATGATGGGGAAGACTCCGGCGGTGACGGTATTGATGAAATAGTTACCGGTCGGGTTTGCGGGATCGCTGCTCCAGCTGGCGGCGGTGTTCCAATTCTGGCCGGAGTCGCCGACCCAGGTGGCGTCGGCATGAGCTTGTTGGGTAGCGAGTCCTACCATGGACAGCCCGAGGCTGAGGCGGAGGTAGGTGGCGTAGGAGATGCGGAGGTCGGACGTGCGGGTCGTTGCGTTCTTCATCGTTTAATTGGGCTTCAACTGCTGGAGCCGGCGGGTCGTGCCGGAGGTCTCCAGTAGAGGAAGGAGCGGGAACGCCTCTGCGAACCCGACATCGAAAAACGAGAAAATCCCGTCACATTCGAAGTTGGCTTTGGAACGTGTTTGCCCGGTCAAAACCGAGGGAAATCAAGGGTTCCAGCGGCTTTGTTTTAAGCGCGATGAGATGCGGGAAAGCGCTCTTTCCGTGTGAAGAAAGGAGGACGCGGTTAGATCATTTGAAATGTGGTGGTCGTTTGATCGAATCGCGAAAGGTCCGAAATCTGAATGCAGGAAGAGACCTTCATTCTAACAGATTTCGGGTTCCGTTTAAAATGAGATGTTCCAGGAAGGGTGATGCCACGGCTTGCGAGGGCCGTTCATCCGGATCTAACAGAGTGCCTTGCCGTGCATTCGGAAAGCTGCGGATGACCGCAGCAGTCCAAGGGCGGCTGCGTCGCGGTCATTGGGCGGGCGGTTAGCGGTGGACTTCCAACTGGAGGAAGCGCTTCGGATGTGCTGGGTCGGGGATGAGGTAGATGTCCTCGGCTTGCACGGATTTTAGCGGCGGATTGCCCTGCTCCTGAACGGTGGCTCCTGCGACGGGGACGAAGGCGGCTCCATTGGTGCTGGTGGCGATGGCGGTCCATGGGCCGGCGAGCTGATCCGCGGCGACGACGGTGATGGTGATGTCCGAGGCTTCGGTATTTCGGTGGAAGGCGATGCGGAGCTTGTTGCCGACTTGGGAAGCTTGCGGCGCGATGGAGGCGTCAGCGTTGTTCGGATCGGAGCCGAGTGCGTATTCGAGGAGGTTGTTCAGGCCGTCCTTGTCGCCGTCGATGTCATCGCCGGAGATGGCTGGATTGGTCCACTGGGCGCCGAAGTTTGCCTGACGCCAGAGATCGGTGGGGGAGGTGACGACGGGGGGAGTGGGCGTGAAGACGATAGAAACCGAGGTGGCGCTTTGTTGGAGGGAGAAGGTGCCGTAGTCGCCGGCGGGGCGTGAGCCGGCATCGGTGGTGACGGTGCCGAGGGTGAAGTCGCCGGTTTTGTTAGACGCGCTCATCACGTTCCAGATGCGCTGCTGGGTCCAGAAGGTGTCGGTGAAGTTCACGGTGCTGCCTGCGCCATTGAGGACGAGGTCAATGACGGCTCCGGCGGTAACATTGACGGTGCTGGCGGCTGTGCGGTTGGCGATGCCGGTGGTGTCGCTGTTAGAGGGCAAGGACCAGCGGACGCGTGCGCCATTCGCGTAGGCGAGGGTACCGACAACGGTTTGGGTGCCAGTGGGATTGCCGGGTGCGTGGATGGCGCCGGTGGCGAAGGAGAGCGAGCCATTGACGGTGCCGGTGCCGGTGAGGGTGGCGGAGTTGGCGACGGTGACAGCGCTGCCAGCGGCGAGGGAGCCGGTGAGGTTCAGCGTGCCGGCATTGATGGTGGTGACGCCGGTGTAGGTGTTGGCATTGCTGAGGACGAGGGTGCCGGTGCCATTGCTCTTCACCAGGGCGGAGACGCCTTCGCTGGTGAGGTCGGTGATGGTGCCGCTGACGGTGAGGGTTTTGTTGGCGGCGACTTCGACGGTGTTGTTGGTGCCGAGGCCGATGTTGATGGCGGTGACGAGGGAGTTGTCGGTGGCGACGATCTTGCCGCCGGTGACGCGCTTGAAGTTCCATGAGCCCCAGGCGGGGCTAGCTCCGCCGGAGGCGAGGGTGCCGCCGTTGAGGGTGATGGTGCCGACGTTCACGTCATCGTTGGCGGCGTTCGTGGTCATGGTGGCACCGGCATTGACCGTGACGGGCTTGGCCTGGGTGCCGTCCCAGCCGAAGAGGGCATTCGAGCTGGAGCGGAGGGTGGCACCGCTATTGACGGTGATGGCGCCGGCGTAGCTCAACGCGCGATTGGTGGCGGCGTTGGCGGCGTTGGCGAAGAGGGTGCCGGCATTGATGGTGACGGGGCCGGAGAAGGTGTTGGCGGCGAAGAGGGTGGTGGTGCCGGTGTTGTTCTTCAGGAAGGTGCCCGCGCCGGAGATGACGCCACCGAAGGCCTGGTTGCCAGTGGTGTTGAGATTGAGCGTGCCATTGATGACGACGGGCATGGGGGTGTCGCCATTGTTGAAGCGGCCTGCGCCATCGAGGCGGAGGGTGCCGCCATTGATGATGATCTCGCCGACGTGGCAGTTGTTCGGATGGGTGAAGACGAGGGTGCCGGTGTTCTCCTTGATGAGCATGCTGGAGACCGGATTCGGATAGATGGGCGCGGTGAGAAGGGTGTCGCCGGAGGTGGTGCCGGTGAGGGGCGAGGCGATCGTCAGAGTCGTGTTGGGGGCGACATTGAAGAGGCCGGCGCTGGCGCCGATGCGGATGCCGCGGTTGGTATCGTCGATCGTGATGTTGCCGGAGGTGAAGAGAACGCCGCGGTTGAGCGTGAGTTGGTCGGCGGTGAAGGTGGCGGGGTTGGGGCCGAGGCGGGCTTCGGAGTCGATGGAGAGGCCGCTGAAACGGCCGTCGCCGACGGTGAGCTTGCCGGTGTAGCTGGTATTGGTGCCGCTGAGGGTGACGGTGTTGTTGAGCAGGAGCAGTGAGCCGTTGCCGCTGAGATTCGTGGTGAGATTGATGGGGCCGTTGGCGGCGCGGACGGTGGTCTCATCCGCTTGGGCTGTTAGATTGCCGGCGAGGGTGAAGGTGCCGGAGCCGGCATTGAGGACTTCGCCATCGGTGCCGGCGAGAGTGAGGGCGTTTGCGGTGATGGTGCTATTGCCGGTGCCCTTCCAGGTGAGGCCGCCGCCGGTGAGCTTGAGCGATTGGCCGGCGAAGGTGCGCGAGGTTCCATCGGCGGGAGTGCGGAGGCGGAAGCCGAAGGTTTCGTAGCTTTTTCCGGCGCTGGGTGCGGCGCCATCGCTCCAGAGGCCGATGGCATTGAAGGAGGATTGGCCGATTGCATCGTCGCCGGTGAGGTTGGCGCTGGTGATGGTGCGGTTCGGGCCGAGGCGAGCGTTGGCAGCGACTTGGTCGCGGGTCATGGCGACATTGCTGATGCGGACTTCGGAGTATTCGCAGTTGGCGAGCGAGTCGGCGCCATAGGCGGAGCGGCCGAGCCAATTGTTCACGTCGGGGAATGAAGTGAGGGCGTAGGCGACATCGAGGTAGGCGACTTCATCGCCATCGCGATACCAGGTCCAACGGCCGGTGCCCGCACCGGTGCTGGCGTAGACGATGGCGTAGTGATGGAGGGCGTTGTTTGCGGTGGGCAGGTCGCTATCGAGGGTGACGGCGGTTCCGCCGACGATGGATTCGAAGCGCTGGGCGCTGCCATTGGTGCCGCGAGCGGCGGTCAGCGTGAGGTAGTTCGCGGTGCCGTTGTTGAAGTCGAGAAGGCGTGCCCAGTTCTGAACCGAGATCGTCTTGGCCCAGATTTCGATGGTGGCATTGGTGTAGGTCGAGAGGACGCCGGCGGGAAGTTGCAGGTAAGCTGCGCCGCTGCCGGAGGCACCGCCGGGAATCTTCAGTCCGGTGCCGGTGAAGGTGGCGCCGCTGCCTTGCACGGTGGCGAGCGCGGTGCCGGAGACGGAGTCAGTGACGGTGGTGCCGGTGGGTGCGTTTGCTGCGGCTTGATTGAAGGACCAGCGGCGGGTGACGCTGCCGAGATTCGGCGAGGTGATCACGCGAGCATTGCGATCCGCCACGCCTTGGCAGGTGGTGCTGATGAGGTAGGCATTGTCGCCGCCATTCACGGTGGCACCGAGGCAGCTGGTATCGCCGACGAGCCGGTTGCTGTTCAGCCAGATGTTAGGGTTCGAATAGAAGTAGGGTGGCGTGGCACCACCGCCATCGCAGTAGTTGTGCATCATCACGGTCTTCGATCCGGGGACGGCACGGCCGCCGCGGTGGTCGCAGCCGTAGTTGTGGCCGGCGAGTTCGTGGGCGACGACGGCGGCCCAGAATTGTCCGGGATCGAAGCATGAATAGCGACCCGGCTGCTCGGCGACGGCGGCAGCTCCGTCGGCGGTGGAGACGCAGAGGAAGGTGACCAAGTCGGCACCGCGGGCATTGCCGGCGTCAACAACATCGGAGAGGCGGGAGTCGTAGGTCGACATCCAGCTGACGAAGCCACCCTTCGAGGTGCGCTGGTAGCTGGCTTGGGCGGCTTGGTAGTAGCCGACCACTCGCACGCGTGCGCCGGTGCCGCTGCGTTCATTGACCGCGTTGCTGCCAGCGACGGCGTTCAAGGCGAGCACGTTTGCATTGTCCTGGCCGCCGACGGATGAGGAGTGGCTTTGATCATAGGCGACTAAGAGGTCCGCTTCGGCGGCAGCCTCGACATGGCCGGCCAAGAGGGAGCCTGTTAGAGAAGCGAGGAGAAGGAAGGAGGGCTTCATTTGGAAGGGATGGTCGGCAGGTCCTTGATGGATTCGGCTCCGGGGACGTTGAGGTATTTGTCCGGGTCGAAGCTGGCGACGAGGAGCTCGCCGGGTTCGCGCGGGTGGCCTTGCAGGTAGAGGCCATCGTCCGGCGAGACGACGGTGAAGGCTTCGCGGCCGCGGATGAAGGCGAGGGTGGCGAGAGACTTCTGGTGGCCGGCGACGTGGCCGCTGAAGGAGCCGCTCAGGCCGGAGGGATCGAGGTCGGTGCTGGTGACTTCGACTTGCACTTCCTGGCCATCGAGGGATGGGAGCGTGAGAGTGCGGATGGGCTCACCGGTGGCGCGTGATTGCTCGACGAGTTGCCACGCGGGTTGGGAGCGATAGACGAGCTGGCGGCGCTTGATGCGGTCGTTCTCTTCGACGAGGCGGACGAACTCGTCGGAGTTGTGGGCGATCTTTTCGATAACGGGCGGCTGGGTGGCGTCGGCATCGGTCCACTGGTGGGCGGCGGTGGTGCGGGAGACGGGGAGCGGGCGGAGGGTGACTTGCTCGGGGGCTGAAGGGGCTTGGGTGGAAGGAGCCTGGGTCTTCGATGAAGCTGCGGTCGTGGGTGAAGGTGGTGCTTCCGAGTGATGGCTCGTGACTTTGACTGCTACCGCGACGAGCAGGAGCGCGCAGAGTGCAAGGGGCAGGGCACGGCGATCGGATGAGGATGTGGAAGACATGGGTTTGGGCAGGACATGGGTTTGTCTTGCGGGGAGCTGGCGCGTGGGCGAGGCGGAGGCTCTTTAGTAGAATCGAATTTTCGCGGCGTAACCCGACAGGGGGATGAAGGGTTTTGGGGAAGGGGGTTTGCAAACAAGGCGTCGCCTGATTGGTGAGCCTACTGTCCAAGCGGGATGAATCCCGCGGTCCCAGTGGGATGGGCGGATGGGCGGATCGGAGTGGCGACATTTGGCGGGGCGCGAGAAGCCGGAAGGACGCAGTCCTTCCGCTACGTTTTGCGAACGTTGGGCGAGGGTCTCACGATGCGGCTTGTTGCCGCTAGTCAGCGACGGTCGTAGACGCGCCGCTACATGGGAGGAGGTGTCGCTACGTGGGAAAGAAAAGGGCCGGCGGGGAGATCCCGGCCGGCCCTTGAGGTATGTGATCTCGTTATGGCGAACCTATGAGATTGATCTGGAGGCGATAGATGCCGCGGCCTGCCGGGGGCGATGGATCGGTGATTTGCTGGGTGCCATCGACGGCGAAGGTGCCGGTGGTTTGGACCTGGGTCCATTCGGAGCCGCTGGTGGTGACCATGCGTTCGAGGGCGTAGGAGCGGCCGGCCTTGCCATTGAATTGGAAGACGGCGGGCGATGCGGTGAGGATGCGGAGGCGGGTGGCGTCGGTGCCGCTCATCGGGCTGGTGCCGGCGGCGTATTCGTCGGCGTTGGTCTGGCCGTCACCATCGGGGTCATCGGAGGGGCTGTATTGAGCCGGAGTGTAGTAAAGGCTTTCCCACGAATCGGCGAGGCCATCTGAGTCGAGGTCCTGGGATGGCTGGAGGAGTGGCGAGGTCGGAGTGACCGAGACGTTGTCGATGACGGAGGTATTCAGCGTGGTGGTGCTGCCGCTGGCGACGGCGATGCCGACGTAGCAGGTGGTGGACATGACCACCGTGGAGCTGCTGATGGTGGTCCAGGTGGTGCCATTGGTGCTGCGCGAGGCGGTGATGGTGGAGCCGCTGCGGGCGAGGCGCACCCAGATATTCGGCGCGGTGCCGGTGCTGCTGTTGGTGGTGGACACGGAGCCTCCGGCGAGGGTGCGGCGCTGCCAGCGCCAGTCGCCGGTGCCGGTAACTGTTAGGGCGGCCATGGCGGAATTTGCGGCTAGGGTATCGCGCATCATGATGCCGACGCGGGCATTGGCACCGGTGTTTTGCAAGGTGCTGACGCGGGCGATGACGGTGCCGTTGTTGGTGAGCGTCTGATAGACGTAGCGGAAGGCATCGCTGGTGCCGCCGAAGGTGCCGGCGCCTTTCACGGTGAAGGCGGAGGGGTAGTATTCGGCGCTGCCTTGCAAGCCGGTGGTGCCGATGTCGGCACTGACCCATGGGGATGGGAATGGCGTGACGACCACGTTGTCGAAGGTGGCGGTGCCGAGCACGCTGTTGTTGTGGCTGGTGACGGCGAGGCCGGCGGAGACGCTGCTCGACATGGTGAGGGTGGCGGTGCCGACCTGGGTCCAGGTGGTGCCATTGGCGGAGACGTAGCTGGTGAGCAAGGTGCCACTGCGGACGAGGCGGACCCAGTTGTTAGGTGCGGCATTCGTGGCGGGTCCGGCGACGGTGGTGGTGGCACCTGCGACGGCGGAGCGGGATTGGAAGGTGAAGCCATTCGAGGGCGTGACGGCGACGAAGGCATTGATCGAGCCGCCGCCGCTGCCATCGCGAAGCATCACGCCGGCCTTGGCCGAGGCATTGGTGTTAGATTGCGAAGTGACGCGGGCGCGGATTTCGCCATCCCCGGTCAGGGTCTTCGAGACGAACTGGAACGAGTCGACCGTGCCGCTGATGTCGGCGCCGGAGCCGCTGACGGTGTAGGTGCCGCTGCTTTCGGAAGCACCTCCGGGGATGCCGGGGCCGCCGATGCCGGCGGCGGTCCAGCCGGAGGGGAGGGTGCCGCCGACGGTGATATTGAGCGTGGCTTCGGTAAACAGGTTGGCTTGGTCCGTGACGCGAACGACGAAGGCATTCGTGCCGCTGGTGCCATTCGGCGGGGTGCCGGTGAGGGCGCCGTTCGAGGCTACCGAGAGCCACGCGGGGCCGGAGGTCTTGCTGAAGGTGAGCGTGTCCCCTGCATTCGGGTCGGTCGCGTCGGAGGCGATGCTGCCGGAGTAAGCGACGCCGAGGGTGCCGGCTGGCTTGGTGAAGGGATTCGAGGTGAAGGCAGGCGCTTGATTTGTCGAATCGGACAGGACGACCTCGGGGCCGGCCTGGTAGTTGGCGAGCACCTGCTGGGCGCTGAGTGCGTAGTCGTAACTACGGAACTCATCGTAGGTGGCATCGGCATTGTTGTCGCCGGCCCAGTTGGAGCGGCCGAGCCAGACATTCAGGTCATCGATGGTGCTGGGTCCGAGCAAGGTGGCGATCGAGGCGATCTGGGTGCCGTTCTTGTAGAGCTTCCATGCGGACGAGGTGGTGTCGTAGGTCGCCACCAGGTGCATGCGGGTGCCGAGGGTGGTGGCACCGGTGATGTCCTGCTGGGCGCCGCCGGTGAGGTATTGGCCGCCGCGCTCGAAGCGGATGTTGTTGGCCGTGCCGATATTGGCGGAGACCATCAGGTAGTCGGCGCCATTGAAGGTGCCGCCGGGAGCGGTAACGTCGTCGATGGCGTTGTTTCCGAAGTCGAGGATGCGCGACCAGTTCTGGTTGCTGTTGACGGTGACCCAGACTTCGTAGGTCGCTTCGCTGAAGCCGGGATACATTTCCGCGGAGCCGGAGACGGTGGCATTCGGCAAGTCGATGTAGGCGGCGGTGGCGGATGAGCCGCCGGTGATGCGGACGCCGGTGCCATTGGCCGAGGCACCGGTGCCGCGGACGAAGGCGTGGGCGGTGCCGATCGAGTCATTGATCTGGGTGCCGGTGGCGAGGGTGCCGCTGGCATTGTCGAAGCGATAACGGTGCTTCGGACCGATGGTGATCGCCTGTTGGGCGTTGGCCGCGGGCGCGAGGAGAGTCGCGAGGGTAGCAGCGGCGATGAGGGAAAGGGTTTTCATGGGTTTCAGAGGTCGGAGTCGATGAAGCGCCATTGCTGATTGTTGCCGCCTGAGTAGGTGAACTGCTGGATGTCTCCTCCGGCCGCGCTGCTGGAGGCGTCGACATCGAGTGCCATGGCCGGCGCGTGGACGGGACTCACGCGAACGAAGCCCATGCCGGTGGAGGTGAAGGTGAACTTCTGGTGGCTGGCTCCGGTGTAGGTTTCGAGGACGGCCTTCGCGCCATCGGTGGTGCTGGCTCCCTGGATGGTAAGCGAGAGGGTGGGCTGGCCCTGTGGGTAGATGCGGAATTGGCCGCTGCCGAGGTTCTGGGTGGTCCAGCGCTGCCAATTGCCGTTGGCCCAGTACTGTTGCTCGATGCGGGTCCCGGCCGTGGTGGCTCGCCCTCGGAGGCCCATGATGCGGGTCGGTGCGTGGCGGGGAACGAGGCGGTAGTTACCATCGTTGATGCCTAACAGGTAGGGCTCCCACTTTTCCTCATCGCCGGAGAAGTCCTCATACTGGATGACGTCGCCGTAGTTGCCACCGGCGGTGTCGGCGGTGACGAGGGAGTTGGTGCCCTTGTGGCGGAGCTTGAGGTAGCCGTCCCAAGAGTTGAGGACGTCGTAGCGCTGGGCATCGCCGCCGTTCCAGGTCCACTGGAGGACCTCGTTGTAGTTGCCGCTGCCGTTGCCAGCGATGTCGAGGAAGAGGTCGGTGGAGCCATTGCGCTTGAAGCTATAGGTGCCATCGCTGTTGCGCTGGGCGATCCATTGCTGATTGGTGGCGCCGGTGAAGGCGGAGATGGTGGGCTCCACGCCGTTGGTGAGATTCGGCGAGGTGAGGACCTGATCGAAGCTCTTGTTGCGGAGGGCGTAGATGCCGCCATTCACGAGGGCGCGGTAGCCTTGGTTGTAGTTCGCCGGGAAATCGACCTTCACATACATGTGGTGGGGCCAGTCGGTCATCATGCGGCCGGCGGTGGTGATGGAGATGCCGGTGGTGGGATCGGTCCAGGTCTGGCCTTGGGCGAGAGGGGCGTTGTCGGTGCCGTCGTTGGTGTTGTTGAAGTCGAGGACGTGGGAATCGCCGAAGCGCTCGCCATTGCCGGCAACGATATAGGCACCGGTATTGTAGTTGCCCTGTGGGACGCCATCGCCGCGGAACATGAGCCAGAGGTCGAGGTCATTGTCGCGGGTGATCTTGAGGACCACGGGCTTGGTCCAATCGCCCCAGCCGTCGAATTGATTGACGCGATAGGTGCCGGAGTGGGTGACGGGCACTACCGCGGTGTCCGGCAGCCAGCCGAGCATGTTCTTGTAGTAGGCGTTGTAGTCGTTGAAGGGGTTGGTTCCCCAGGCATTGCCCATCGGGTCACTGGCATCGCCGTATTCGACATGCCAACGTCCGGCGGAGAGAGGATTGCCATCGCTGGACTGCCAGGAGTTGGCGTGAGGGAGCCAGAAGACGTGGCCGTACTCGTGAATGAGCAGGCGCTTGTCGACGTTGTTGTTGCACCAGATGGCGCCGCCACCGCCCCAGCCGGCGGCACCGGAGTCCTTCAGCACCACGTCGTGGATGATCACGCGGCAGGATGCGGCCCAGGGATCGAAGCCTTGGGCGATCGCGGCATTGGCGGCGTCGTTGAGAATGTCTCCCCAGTAAGGCCCGTTGTTGTAGTAGGCCATGTCGTGCGGCATGCGCAGCACCGGCGTGATGGTGGGCGAAGCGACTTGAGAAACGCCGTAGGAGAAGCGGTCCACCATCCAATCGACGCCGCCCCAGTCATCGACGTTGCCCTTGAGCTCGGCCTCGGTGAAGCGGTTGCCGGTGTGGTCCGGGAAATCGACCCGCATCATGATCATGGTATTGGTGCCATGGGTGAGGCCGTAGGGCGGTTTGCCGGGATAGTCGGCGCTGCCATTGACGCCGCTGGAGGAAAGCGAGCGTGGCTGGCTGGCATCTCCTGCGATGGCATTGACCGACTGGAGCGCGGACATCTGCTGGCGCTCGAAGCGCTCCATGCGGGTCTCGAAGTCTTCCGAGCAGAAGGGGCAGCAGAGCTCGTAGCCGTGATTGCCGACGAGCATGGTGGTGACCTCGGCGGGTGGCGCTTTCTCCGTGACGGGGTCGGCGGGTGCGACGACGGTGCCGCCGGTGACGACGCATTCGCTGGTGGTTTCGGCAGCGGTCTCGCCGGTTTCCATCTTGCGGACGGGGCTATCGAGGATGGCGAGGTGGCCATCGAGCGAGATGCCGTGGATGGAGATGTCCTTCAGCGAGGGCGTGAGCTCGCGGTCGCCATAGCGATGGGCTTGCCAGGTTTTTCCCGCGATGACGGCTTGGTCGACGGTGGGAATGACGCGGTTGTCGCCGGGATTGGCGACGCCCATCACGCGGAAGAGGTCGCCGCGGTCGGAGATGCGGTCTTCTAACAGAGCCTGGATTTCCTGCGGGAGTTGCTGGCGGACGACGACGGGCAGGGTGTTGGCGATGGCTTCGCGCGGGTCGGTCTGGATCAGGCCGGCCATAACGGTGCGGCGGGCTTTGGCGAGTTCGATGCCGTGCGAGCGCATCGCGGTGCGTGCGTCCGGCGAGGCGTCGAGGTAGTCGCGGGTCCAGGTGGCAAAGGCAGCGAAGGATTCGCGCGGCGAGCTTTGCCAAGTGCTGGCGAAGAGTTCGCGGTCCGGGACGTGCTTGGCGGGAGCGCCTTGCGAAATGATGGGGCCGGATGGCGCGGGATTGGCGGCGGGTGAGGTGGCCTCGGCGGTGCGGGTGAGGGAGTCACGGGACGCCTGTGCCTGGCGGTGGGCGATCCCGAAGTAGGACGCCGTCACCACCACGCCAAGGGCGAGGATGATTGCCGGAAGAGTGGCTTTTTCCTTTTTCATTCGGATCAAGGGGACGTGAAGGCATCCGCCGTGAAGGAGGGGAATGCGATCCGGTTGGCGCTCCCACGCGGGAGTGCAGGGTTGGGTTCTTGGGTTCGGGTTGGGTTTGAAGGGACCGTTTTAAGGACCTTCTGTTTGAAGAAGCGCCAACCGGTTTGAAAACCCGACGCGGGGAACTACGAAATTTCGGAAATCCGCCGACTTTTTGTGGGGATTGCGGAGTGCCCTTGAGGACAACGAGATGCGTGGAAGGGCGAAAGATAAGGCCGCTTCAGGGGTGATCTGATGTTTGTCAGACAACCTCATTGGGCGGAATGAATCCCGCGCTCCCGGTGAAAGAGGTGCTGCGCCCGGAGGGAGAAACCCAATCCCCGACCCGGGCGCAGCGACCGGAGTACCTTGCAAAGCCCGAGCTCGGTATCCGGAGAGTGTAGGACGGACACCCCGACCCATCGAAAGGTCCGCCCATTCCATACCAAGAGGCGAGATCGCGACGCGAAAGCCGACAGGAAAATGTGATGGCAGTGATAAAGGTGACTGCCAGTGGACAGCTTTCGCGTTGAGCCTTAGTAGACGGGGAAACCCTCGCTTGAACGACATCCGCCGTATTCTCGAAGCCGCCAGCCAGCATGGCGGCCAAGT
Source organism: Luteolibacter sp. Y139 (assembly GCF_038066715.1). Classification (NCBI taxonomy): domain Bacteria; kingdom Pseudomonadati; phylum Verrucomicrobiota; class Verrucomicrobiia; order Verrucomicrobiales; family Verrucomicrobiaceae; genus Neoluteolibacter; species Neoluteolibacter soli. The sequence continues at coordinate 450,473 of NZ_JBBUKT010000004.1, forward strand.
TTCATCCGAGCTGCTCCCGCTCGTGTATGACGAGCTGCGGGCTTTGGCGGCGCGCGGCCTGGCATCCGAACGGGAGGGGCAGACCCTTCAGGCGACGGCGCTGGTGCACGAGGCCTACCTGCGGCTGTCCGGTGATGAGGAGATGAAGTGGAATGATCGCGCGCATTTCTTCCGTGCGGCGGCGCAGGCGATGCGGCGAATCCTGGTGGACCGGGCGCGGGCGAAGGGGAGCCTGAAGCGTGGAGAGGGGAAGGAGGTGCTGGATATCCAGGACCTGGACATCGAGGGGCCGTCGGTGGACGAGCGGGTGCTGCTGGTGGATGAGATGATGGACCGGATGGAGGAGCGGGATCCGGACAGCGCACGGGTGATCACGCTGAAGTTTTTCGGGGGGCTGACGAACAAGGAGATCGCGGAGATGGATGGGGTGACCGAGCGGACGATTGAGAGGCAGTGGGCGTATGCGCGGACGAAGCTGCTGCAGATGATCCGGGATGAGGGGTGATCCTCTTTTTTTGCGGAAAGTTGAGAAAGGGCTGTCGGATCGGCGCAGGGAAATCCGCTGGTATGCGATGAGGGAGTGGCCGGGGTGACCGGCAGCGAACCAATGGCGCAGGAACCAAGCAGCATGGGGACTTCATTTTCCGAGAGACCGGGGCGGCAGGAGAGGCCACACTTGGGGATTGCCAATGGCTCCGGCTTGCGGCGTTCGTCACGTTACGAGCTGATGGAACCGTTTCTCGAGAAGGTGCTGTTTTCCGCCGCGGCCGGGTTTTCCCGGCCGGAGGAGCGGCAGCGCTTTCTGGAGTTCATCGCGACGGCGGATCCGGGGGTGCGGAAGCAGCTGGAGGATCTGTTAGGGTTGGAAACGTCGGCGGAGAGTTTCTTCGACCTGCAGCCGGAGGTGGGGCCCGAGGCTGTGGCCGATGGCAGCAGCGAGGGGATTGGCGGGACGATCGGGCGCTATCGTTTGATCGAGCGGATCGGGGAAGGTGGCTGTGGGGTGGTTTATCTCGCAGAGCAGCTGGAGCCGGTGAAGCGGAAGGTGGCGCTGAAGATCATCCGGCTGGGGATGGACACGGAGAATGTGATCGCGCGCTTCCGGGCGGAGCGGCAGGCGCTGGCGCTGATGGATCATCCTAACATTGCCCGCGTGTTGGATGCGGGGGCGACGGGATCGGGGCGGCCGTACTTTGTGATGGAGCTGGTGGATGGCGAGCGGATCACGGAGCTGTGCACGGCGCAGGGTATGGATCTGCGGCAACGGCTGGAGCTTTTCGTGAAGGTTTGCCAGGCGATCCAACATGCCCACCAGAAGGGCGTGATCCATCGCGACATCAAGCCATCCAATGTGCTAGTGCGATCGCGTGACGGGGTGGCGGAGCCGAAGGTGATCGACTTCGGCATTGCGAAGGCGACGGCGGCGAGTCCGTCGGGAGATGCGACATTCACGGTGGTGGGGCAGTTTGTGGGGACGCCGGCTTACATGAGTCCGGAGCAGGCGGAAGGTGGGGTGGACATCGATACGCGCAGTGATATTTATAGCTTGGGCGTCTTGCTTTATGAATTGGTCGCGTGTCGGCCGCCATTCGAGTCGAAGCGGCTGACGCAGGCGGGGATCGAGGAAATGCGGCGCATCCTGCGTGAAGAAGATCCGCCGCCGCCATCGACGGTGTCAGGTAACGGCGGTGACAAGGTGGGTGATCTCGATTGGATCGTGATGAAGGCGATGGCGAAGGAACGCCGGCGTCGCTATGATACCGCGAATGGTCTGGCGGCGGATGTGATCCGGGTGCTCAATGATGAGCCGGTGATGGCGCGTCCGCCGAGCCGCAGCTATCGTCTGGGCAAGCTGGTGCGGCGGAACAAGCTGGTATTCGCGGCTGGCAGCGTATCGGTGTTGGCGCTGGTGGCGGGCTTCGGGGTTTCGATGCGGATGTTCTTCTTGGAAAAGGCGGCGCGTGAGGAGCAGATGCGGCTGAGCGGGGTCGCCGAGGAAGCGCGGGTGGTGGAAACGAAGCTCCGGGAAACGGCGGAATTCCGTGCGCAGGTGGCGGCGGCTGCCGTGCAACTCGGTCGCGGTAATATCGCGGAGGCGGACAGGCTGCTGTCGGAGATTCCGATCGATCGCACCCCGGTGTCGCTGGAGGCGGCCGAGTGTTTCCGCAAGGTCGCGGATTGGCATTGGAGCGAGGGGCGGCCAGGTCCTGCGGCGGATCGCTTTGTGTCGTTTGTTCACGCGAGGACATCGGTGGATGACTCGGATGACAACAGCGTGTCGTTTCACATCATGCCTGCGGCGTCGGCGCTGTGCTACGCTGGCAAGATGGCGGAGTATGATGCGTTCCGGGACTTTGCGATCCAGCGGTTTGGCGGGACGAAGAATCCGCAGGTGGCGGAACAATTGTTGAAGGCATCGCTTTTGAAACCGGCGAGTCCGGAGACGCTGCGGAAGCTGACGAGAGTGGCGAGCTTTGTGGAATCGGCGGTGAACGATCCGAATGGATGGATCGCGAATGATCCTTACCTCGCTGGTTGGAGTTGCTTCGTGCTCGGGCTGAAGAGCTATCGCGACGGGGATTTCCAGAAGGCGACGAAGTGGCTTCATCAAAGCCTATCGTATCCGCGGGAGAATTTTCCGAAGGATGCTTCGGTGCGGTCGATCCTGGCGATGATCGATAGCCTGGAGGGTCGGAAGGCGAACGCGTTGCTTGGGATCCAGATGGCGCATGAGCCGATTGACAAGGCGATCGCGGGAAGCGGGGCGATCCGGGATGGGTTTGGGGGGTATTGGTTTGATTGGGTGAATGCGAAGCTGCTGGTGGATGAGGCGGGGGTGGCGCTGGGGCCTTGATGGTGGAGTGCGGACATGTGGTCGTGCGGTGTCGACGGGACGTCGATACCCCTTAAGGGGAAGCCCGGCGCACCTTGTGGGTGGGCCGGGCTTGAGGGACCGTTCCGCGCTGTCACCAGCGCGCCTACGTTAAATCAATCCATCACGGCTGGGTGGCCTGGAGCTGGATGAAGAGCTTGGCAGGCTGGGTGCCGGTGATGTTGGCGGTGACGGTGGTGGTGCCTGTTAGAGGGGTATTGAGGGCGGGGGTGAGGGTGATGGTGGTTCCGCCTTGGGTGGCACCGGAGGTGTTCCAGTTCTGGAGGTCGGTGGACCAGCGATAGGTCGCGGTGAGGTCGGTGGGGAGCGACGCATTCTGCGAATGCTGGAAGGTGAGGGTGGTGGCACCGGTGCGGGCGAGGTTGCGGAGGCCTTGGTTTCTGGAGGTGGGACTGCTGCCGAGGAAGGCTTCGATGCCATTGGCGAGGCCGTCGCGATCGGGGTCGTCATCGAAGCCGTTCTGGGCTCCGACGGCGGGATAGCCGATGATCCAATTCGCGAAGGTGGGAATGAGCGGGCTGTAGAGGAGGTAAGCCGGGGCGAGCGCGCCATTGCTCATGCGAATGTCATCGATGTGGCCGAAGTAGCGGTCGGTGTGGCCGCCATTGTAGAGGCCGCGTCCGACGGTGAAGACGCCGGGATCCCAGTCGCCGCCATCGCCGGCACCGGTGGAGAGTGCGGGGTTGGTGCTGGCGGAGATGTTGGTGCTGGCGAGAAGCGTGTAGTTGGCGTCGCCGTTGGTGATGTTCTTCGAGTAAAGCTTCAGCGTCTGGCCATCGGAGGTGGCGGCGACGGCGTGCCACTTCGCGTCCTGGATGGCATTGGCAGAGGAGGTGGCCTTCCAGTTGTTGCCTGCGGCGTCGTTGAAGGAGACTTGCAGGGCGCCGGTGGGAGTGAGCTGGAAATAGAAAGCGGCCAAGCCGGTTTCTCCGGCGAAGGCGCCGACGCTGTCGCGTCCGATGAAGGTCTGGTAGCCATTGGTGGCGTCATCGGGACGGATGGCGGCCTCGATGGTCCACTGCTGCGGGCTCCAACTTGTCAGGCTGGTGCTGATGGCGGTGAGCGATGGATAGGCACCGGCATTCTGCATGCTGAGGGTATTCGCAACGCCGGTCTGTGGCGTGGTGGGTGCTGCGATCTGCGGGCGATACCAGGCCCAGCTGTTGGTCCAGACGGAGAGGTTGTTGGCGTTACCAGACTGGTCGAAGATGCTGCCTTCATACTGGTTGGCGGCGGTGCGGTTGTAGGCGACGTAGCTGTTGGAAGTGCCTTCCTCGAAGTTCCAGTAGGCGACAGTGGAGGGATTCGGGTTGGGCTTGGCTTCCAGATTCGCGTGGAAGATGTAGTCACCGGTGAGCGGGATGACGCTGGTGCCGAGAGTGCCGGTGACATTCCCGCGGAAGGCTGCGCCACCGGTGTAGGTGCCGGTTCGCGAGCTATTCAGCTCGAAGAAGGGGTCGCCGGACAACGGGGCGGCCTCGAAATAGTAGGTGGTATTCGGGGCCAACTGGATGCCGAGGCCGGAGAGATTGAAGGTGAACCAACGTCCGGTGCCGGCATCGCCGCTGCCAACGATAGCCGCGCCGTCGTAGGCGGCGGCGTATCTCAGCATGGGCGTTTTCACATTGCCGCTCATGGTGCCGACCTGGAACTCCCACTGGTCGCCCGGCTGGATGTCATAGGCGGTGCCGGGGGCGGTGACGGACGGCCACTTCACATTCTGGAAGGTGAAGGACTGGAGGAAGTAGCCCTGGGGATTCGACTTGGTGGTGAAGGTCTGTCCTTTGCTCGTGCGATTTTCGGCGAGGAAGGTGGACTCGTCGTTATCGGTGGCGGTGGTGGTGCCGTTGATGGTGTCGGGCTCGGCAATACTACCAGAGAAGTAGTAGACGTCATCCGCATCGGTGACGGGGCCGGTCAGGCTGGTGGTGACGGGGGCGGGGAGAAGCGCGGTGACAGGGATTTGTACGGTGGCGTCCGAGGTCGCGCCCGAGGGATCGGTTACGCGAACGACGAAGCTGTTCGTGCCGCCGTCGGCCGAAGTGGGTTGGCCGGAGAGGGTGCCATTCGCAGCGACGGTGAGCCATGCGGGTCCACTCAGCTTCGAGAAGGTGAGGGGATTCGAATCCGGATCGCTGGCATAGGATGCGAGCGTCTGCCCGGTGTAAGGTGACAGCGAACTGCCCGAAGGCAGGGTGATGGGGTCTGAAGTGAAGACGGGTGCCTGGTTCGCGCTCTGTCCCCAGAGGGTCCAGATTTCCGCGCCGCTCAGAGCCTTGGCATAGAGGCGGAAGTCATCGACGCGGCCATTGAAGAGAGGGTCTGCGTACTGGCTCTTGCCGATGTAGTTGTTAGTCGCGGGGAAGTGGGCGGGAGTGGCGTCGAGATTGAAGGCGGAGCCGACGGGCTTGCCGTTCATGTAGAGGGTCATGTAGTCGCCCTTGATCACGGCGGCGAGATGGACCCACTGGCCGGTGGGCAGGGCAGTGGTATTGACCTGATACTCCTGGTTTTTGCCATTGATGACGTCCTTGATCGACAGCCGCATGCCTGCGCCGCCGGCCCTGGGGGTGAGGAAGAAGTTTTGGTAGGTCCCGGTGCCGAAGTCGAAGATGCGCTGCCAATCGCCGCCGCCGTCCCAATTCACCCAAGTGGCGATGGTGGTGCCGGCGGTGCGGCCCATCGCGTCCGGCAGGTCGATGTAGTCGTCGGTGCCATCGAGATCGACGGCTTGGCCGACTTGTCCGGCGACGTAGGCGGGGGAGCCGAAGGCGGTGCCGTGATTCGAGTTCAGGCTATCGGTGGCATTGCCATTGAAACTCCATTGGCCGAGTTGCGACGAGGGATAGACCCAGAGTTCGCGGGGGCGGTTGATGAGTGTTTCATTCGCGCCGGTGACGGTGCAGCGGTAGGTGCCGGCGTCGGTGGCCTTGGCATTGGCGATGCGCAGCTTGGCGGTGTTCGCGCCGGAGATGTCGCCGCCATTGGTGAGATTCACGCCATTGCGAGACCACTGCCATGAGACGGCCAACGGTGACTCGACGCGGAACTCGGCGGTATCGCCGACCACCACGGCTTCATTCCGCGCCTCGCGGGTGTAGGAGAGGATGCCCATGTCGGTGCGGATGCCGGCCATGATGCGGGCCTGCCAGTAGCGCTGGATGAAGCCGTCCTCGTTGTCGTAATTGAAGCCGCCGGGCCAGATGGCGTGGCCGTCGCCGTGGAGGCCATCGCCGAAGTCGTGGTAGGTATCGAGCTCGGCTTGGTTGCCATACTTGCCCTTCCATACGCCGCCGGCGATCAGGCCCGGGTAGTTCCCGTGGGTGCCCATGCCGAAGGTGTGGGAACCTTCGTGGAAAACGACGCGTTCATTGCGGATGCCGCCGAAGCCCATGTCGCCATTGTAGTTGGCCTGGGCGGTGGGAATGCCGGAGCTGTAGTAGACGTTCCAGTGCTTGTTGAAGGAGCCGACCTGATTGAGGAAGGCGGCGACGGTCGTGACGGAGGCGCCGACCTGCTGCTCTTCCCCCGAATTACCGATATTGAGGGAGTAGGTGATGTCGGCCTTGGCCGGGGAGACGGCGGCCAACGCGAGGGCGAGCGATGCGGCGACCTTTCGCGACGCGGGCATGGCCGGGCACGAGGGCATACGAAGCTGGGGCCGAGTGCTCGACCGGTGGGTTTTCAACATGGGGCTTGGGTTCTTGGGTAAGGTAACACCGAAACGGCAGACGGCCCGGGTCACCTCTCCGGATAGGAGCGGTATTCCGGTCGGAAATCCGACATCAGTGTGAAATTTATACCACGGGTCAAACGTGTTTTCTTTCGTGAGAATCGCACAACCCTCGGAGCATCAGTTCCCGACGGAATTCCGGAAGAAAGGGGGGCCAGTGAAATTGTGCGTCTTTGTCGGGTTCTTGAGCTAAAATACGATAATCAGTCAAAAGCCGGACTCGCGAGCCGGCCGAAACCCAAATTCCGGGTCGCCCGGGCGACCTCCAATCCAGACTCAATGTCCGCTTTTTTTCTCCTTCCGCGCCGGATCCTTCTGGCCGCGTTCCTCGTGTTCGCCGGTCGCGCAGGGGCGCAGACGCTCGACAATGAGAAAGCCAGCTACGCGACGCTGACCTCGGCGACGGTGACGATGACGGGGCATTCCGAGCTGACGATCACCGGCAGCGGGGATCCGATTCCGGGCTGCACAATCCACCTGAACTCGGAGGACTCGTGGGTGTTTTTCCAGAATGTGTCGCCGACCACCGTGGTCTCGACGCTGCTCTCGCGGCTGCGGGTGAACGGGGCGACGGCGGTGGCGGACACGAATGTGCGAGTGGTGCAGTACGTCAATGGCGCGGTGGTGGTGGCGCAGGGAGCCGCATTCAAGCCGCTGGAGGTCTTCACCGGCACGCAGATGACGGGGGCCTCGGCGAAGCTGAGCACCTATACGGAGTACAACAATCAGGCGCTCGGAGTTTTTGCCGACAACGTGCGGTCCTTTGTTTTGAAGCGGGGTTACACGGCGACCTTTGCGGAGAATGAGAATGGCACGGGTGCGAGCCGGAACTTCGTGGCGCAGGATAGTGATCTGGAGGTGTCCTTCATGCCGAGCGGCATGGATGGCACGGTGAGCTTCGTGCGGGTCTATCCGTGGCGGTGGGTGAGCAAGAAGGGCACTTGTGACACGGATGCCGTGGCGATGAACGCGGCGTGGCGCTACAACTGGAACAACAATCAGAACTCCACGCGGAACTGGGAGTATGTGCTGATCAAGCAGCAGCCGTATTGGCCGGGGCTTGGCAATGCGGGAGTCTACAAGACGCAGCAGGTGGATCACGTGCTGGGTTTCAACGAGCCTAACAACTCGGTGGAGGACGCCTACAAGAACCTCTCGCCGCAGGGGTCGACTACCGATGCGGTGGCGAAGTGGGATGAGTTGTTAGGGACGGGGCTGCGCGTGGGTGCGCCGGCGGTCACGGATGGTGGCTACTCGTGGATCGTGGATTTCATGAACCAGGCGAACGCTGCGGGGAAGCGGGTGGATTATGTGCCGGTGCACTACTATCGCTCTTATCCCAACAACAATAATCCCTCGGGAGCGGCTACGAATCTCTACAATTACCTGAAGAGCATCTACGACGCGACCGGGAAGCCGATCTGGGTGACAGAGTTCAACAACGGCGCGAACTGGACGGGGGATGCGGATCCGACCTTCGATCAGAACAAGAGTGTCATCGAGGCGATGGTCAACATGATGGACAGCACGCCGTGGATCGAGCGCTACTCGGTCTACAGTGCGGTGGAAGAGGTCCGGCAGATTTACAACAACTCGGGAGCGCTGACGCCGATGGGCATCATGTATCGCGACCACGTGGCTCCGATGGCGTACCAGCAGGCGGTGCCGAACACGGGGAACTCGGGCAATGCCACGTATCTTTTTGAAGGCAACGTGCGCGACACGCAGAGCGGTAACAACGCGGTGGTGTATGGGACGCCCAAGCTGGTGGCGGGCAAGCATGGCAAGGCGCTTTCGTTCGATGGTACGGATGACTACCTCATGCTGCCGGGGAAGCTGGGGGATAGCACTGATTTCTCCTTCGCGGGGTGGGTGAAGTGGAACGGCGGGAATGATTGGCAGCGGATCTTCGACTTGGGGAATGGGCAGGCGAACAACCTGATGCTGACGCCGAGGTCGGGGAACAACACGTTGCGATTCGTAATCAAGTATAACAACGGTGCGGAGCAGCAGCTCAATGGCACCACGCTCCCCGTGGGCGTGTGGACGCATGTGGCGGTGACGATTTCCGGCGATACCGGGAAGCTCTTCGTGAACGGCGCGCTGGTGAACACGAATGCGGCGATGACTTACAATCCCTCGCAGATCGGCACCGAGCTGAATTACCTGGGCAAGAGCCAGTATCCGGATCCGCTGTTTGCGGGTTTGTTAGACGATGCGCGCTTCTACAGCTATGCGCTGACGGATGCGCAGGTGAGCGCGCTGGCGGTATCGATGGCGCCGCAGTTCGTGGCGTCGCCGGTGATCGGGAGTCCGGTGGTGGATCAGTTTTTCAGCGGTGCGCTGGCGTCGCAGTTGGCGGTAGGTAGCCCGGCGGCGACGTTTAGCAAATTGAGCGGGCCGGGGTGGATTTCGGTTTCGGCGGATGGCTCGATCACAGGGGTGCCTCGTATCGGGGATGCGGGTTTGGGGCAGTTGCTGGTGCGTGCGACTTCCAGTGGTGGGGCGATTGCTGATGCCGTGATTCCGGTGGCGGTGGGTGCGGGCAATCCGCTGGCGAGGTATGCTTTCAATAGCAATGCACTGGCTGCGGCGGGCACGGCGAATGCCACGCTTGTCGGAGGGCCGGTTTACGCGCCGGGGCAGAAAGGGCAGGCGATCCAACTGGATGGCACGGATGACCATGTGGTGCTGCCGAAGGGGATCGCGTCCGGGGACGAGATCACGATTGCGACGTGGGTGCTGTGGGGTGGTGGAAACAATTGGCAGCGGATCTTTGATTTCGGGAATGGGACGGGCAGCTATCTCTTCCTGACGCCGAAGTCGGGGTCGAACACGCTGCGCTTCGTGATCTATCAGAATGGCACCGAGAGCGCGCTGGAGACGTCGGTGCTGCCGACCGGGACATGGACGCATCTGGCGGTGACGCTGGGTGGGGGGACGGGAAAGCTCTACGTGAATGGCAACCTCGCGGACACCGAGACGGGGATCACAATCAAGCCGTCTGACATCAAGCCGACGTTGAATTACCTGGGGCGGAGCATGTATGCGGCGGATCCGTACTTCAGCGGGCGCATCGATGACTTCAATGTCTTCCAACGGGTGCTGTCCGCGACGGAGATCAACACGCTGCGGACGGGCAATGCGCCGGTGGTGGCGGTGAATCCGCTGGTGCTGGCCACGGCGACGCCGGGGGTGGCTTATGAGGCTTCGATTGCGAACGCGGCGACGGTTTCGCCGGGGACGCTGACGTGGTCGAAGGTGGGCGGGCCGGCGTGGCTGACGGTGGAGGCGGATGGGCGGATCTCCGGTGTTCCTAGTAGTTCGGACAGCGGGACGCTGCCCTTCCGCGTGCGGGCCACGACGGGCGGGGTGATTTCGACGGATCTGGATCTGACGCTCAATGTGCAGCCGCCGGCGGATCTGCGGGCGCACCTGGAGCTGGATGGGAATGCGAGCGGGACGGTCGGCGGGATCAACGCGACGGCGACGGGAGGGCCGGTTTATACGGTGGGGGTGTTTGACCAAGCGGTGGATCTGGATGGGACCGATGATTTCCTGCAACTGCCGTCGGGGATTGCCTCGGATCTAACGGATTGCACGTTCGTGGCGCGGTTCCGGTGGGATGGGGGGAATGCGTGGCAGCGGGTGTTCGACTTCGGCAACAACACGACGCAGAATTTCTTCCTGACGCCGGGATCGGGCAATGGAACGATGCGGTTCACGATCACGACGACGGGGAATACCAGTCCGCAGACGCTGGAGACCGCGTCGCCGGCGGTGGGCGAGTGGACGCATGTGGTGGTGGTGCTTTCCGGCAATACGGGCACGCTGTATGTGAATGGCGTGGCGGCGGTGACGGGTGCGATCACGATCGATCCGGCGAACATGGCGCCGACGCTGAACTACCTGGGCAAGAGCCAGTGGCCGGATCCGCTTTTCAACGGGGCGATCGATGACTTCCGCATCTATACGCGGGCGCTCAATGCGAACGAGGTGAAGGCGATGGCGGTGCCGCCTGCCGCGACGGTGGTGCCGCGTGGTTACAACTGGTGGGCGATCAACCAGGCCTTCACCGCGGGGCAGAGCGGTGCGGAGGTGGATGCGGATGGGGACGGGCTGAGCAACGCGATCGAGTGGCTGCAGGGTTCGAATCCGCTAGCGGGAGGGAGCGGGCAGATGCCTCAGGCGAGCCGGCTTTCGGCGGCGGCGGTGGGGCTGGCGGGTAGCAAGAGTTACCTGGGCTTCAGCATGCGCATTCGCAAGGACCGGCCGGGAGTGACGTTGATTCCGGAGGGAGCGGCGACGCTTGCGGAGCTGGGGACGCCGGCGGCCGCGGCGAATGTGAGTCAGGCGGGTGCGCCGGTGGATGATGGCGACTTTGAGGTCTTCACTTGGTACTATGAGGTGCCGATCGATGATGCGGCCAAGGGATTCGTGAGGCTGCGGGTGCTGCAGGAGTGATCCGGGGTAGGCCTTCGAGGCTACTCCAGAAACTCCAGTCTCCTATACATACTGGAGTTTCTGGAGTTGTTGCCGGTCCTGGAAGCGGGGCTTTGGAAGACGTTACGCATTGGCCGGGAGTTTGACTCGACGGAGCCGTTCGATAGTTTCATGGGATTCCTCCTCTCCCATGAAGCTGATCTTTTCCGCGCTGCTGTTATTGCTTTCGCCGGTAGCCATCGGGGGCGAGAAGGAATTGCCGGTCAGCGTCGCTGATTCGGGATCGAAGGCGGTGGATGAACTGGTGGCGGGATTGGTGTCCCGTCGTCCTGCGCCGGCGCCGACGAGCACGGAGGAGCCGAAGGAGCTGGGGCAGGAGGGTGGACTGGGGCTGGTGTCGATGTCGGGGCGCTATGCGACAGCGGAGGTGGAGGCGTCGATTCGCAAGCTTCAGGAGCTGGGGCCATCGGCGTTTCCGCACTTGCTGAAGCATTTGGATGACGACCGGTATTCCTATAGCGACCAGCCGTTCGTTTCCGGGATCAACGGACAAGGCTGGATGAACCACTCGGTGGGCGAAGCTATCCACGAGTTCGTGCTGACGAATGACCTGGCCTGGGTGAGTGGCTACAAACTGCGGGAGAATGCAGAGGGCAAGGCGCACCATCCGCTGAGGATCGAGGACTACATCAAGATCCGCGGCGGGATGGAGGCGTGGGTGGAAGCGGTGAAGGATCGCTCGCGAGCGTCGGTGTTCACGGAGTTCATCGACTGGTGCATCGCGGAGGAGAAGAAGCGTGGTTTCGAGGACAAGGAGGATGAGGAGTTCATCCTCGGGAGGTATCTGAAGAAGAGGAAGGAGATCGAGGACGGGAGTGGGAAAGAGTAACGTGGGGAAGCGCGATCCATTCGCAGGCTTGAGCGATCAAGGCTTGAGCCGCTGGGCCTCGTCCGCGATCTTTTCAAGGGCATCCTCGCCGAAGCGGCGCGAGATCTCGGCCTTCATCACTTCATTGTAGGCTTCCATGTGCTGCATGATCTTTTTGTCGATGACGCAGCCGGAGACGCTGCGCACTTGGATGCCATGGCGTTCGTAGAGAAGCCGTTCGTAGGTGGCGATCCCGGGCGAGACCATTCCGGCCGTTTCGAGGCCGAGCTTGCCGGCGGCGATGTCGGCGCGTGCATCGGCCTTGCCTTTTCTAGATGCGCTGCTTCCGCATCCGCAGCAGGCGAGGAATGCGCCGATGGCCAGGGACTGGAGTAAGATTCGCTTCACTGCTTCTGAAAAAATAAACCGGCTGCCGTGTCACGGCAAGCCGGTCGAATCGGGCTCTGCTTGTGCGAGGGGGTTATCCCAACTTCGCGTCCATGGTGATCTCGGCATTGAGAACCTTGGAGACGGGACAGCCGGCCTTGGCCTTGGCGGCGAGGTCCTGGAAGGTGGCGTCGTCGATGCCGGGGATGGAGGCGGTGACGTCGAGGTGGCTGGCGGTGATGGCGAATCCGCCGTCCTTTGGCTCAAGCGAGACGGTGGCGGTGGTGGAGATTTTCTCGGGGGTGAAGCCGGCCATGCCGAGGATCATGGAGAAGGCCATGGAGAAGCAGCCGGCGTGGGCGGCGCCGATGAGTTCTTCGGGGTTGGTGCCGGGTTCGCCTTCGAAGCGGGTCTTGAAGGAGTAGGGCTTGGCGGTGAGTGCGCCGGAGCCGGTGCTGAGGATGCCGGAGCCTTCCTTGAGGGAGCCCTGCCATTGGGCGGATGCTTTGTGTTTCATGGTGTGTTGGTAGTGGGGTTGGGGAAGTGATTGCGGGTGTGACCGGCAATCGCTGTGGAGGAGAGCAGGCGGCTGCCGTTTCGCAAGGGAGTTTCGGCGACGGATGTGGTGCTTGGACGCGTCGACGGAACGTCGACACCCCTTAATGTCTCGCTCGGTAGTCGGAGTAGAGCTGGGCTTGGGCGCGGATGGCGGCTTGGTGGATGCCGAAGCGCTTGGCGATTTCGTCGACGCGGCGGTGAAGGGTGCCGTGGGAGGAGGTGGTCTTGTTAGGCTCGGTGAGGACCCAGCCGAGGAAGGCATCGAGGCGGAAGCCGGCGGCGGTGGCGTAGCGGGAGCCGGTGATGTCGGCTTTCAGTTCGATGTCCGGGTTGGTTTCGGTGTGAGCGCCGAGTTTTTCGGTGAGATGGGCGAACTCATGGCCGAAGAGGAAGGCCCAGGTGTTGGCGGGGACTTTCTTTGCGGCGAGGGGGTGGATGAAGATGGTGCAGTCGGCTTGGGTGCCGCGGATGCGGACGAGGGGGCCGGGGTTTTCACCGAGGCGGAGGTGCCAGTTGATCTTGCGACCGGAGGCGCGTGCGACTTCGCCGGCGATGGTCTGGAGCTCGCCGAAGTTCAGGGCGGGGCGGTAGCGGGGATCGGGGCGGGCTTGCATGCCGCGGCGGGGAGCCGGGGCGGGCTTTTTTTGTGCGGGTGCCGCGCTTCGAGAGGTGCTGGAAGTCGGGGGCGGCCCGGGGTCTCTGGCCTCAGACGGGATGACCAAGGCGGCGGCGAGGGTGGCGGCAAAGGCGAGAGGGGCAGGGGTGAAGAGATGGGGCTTCATTGTGAGGCTCCAATAGAGACCAGAAATCGGGGGAGGAAAGGGAAATGAGGGTGCTGCCACGACCACCCGGTGGAGGCGCCGTTCACCGAGGCTAGTAGGTAAAAGTGAGGCTTCGGCGCCAGCTTTCCAGTATTTATCCTTTGCCATAACCTTCGACTAATCTTTTTCTAGATCTTTGTCCGCTACTGTTCCGGTGCCCGGGAAGTGGCCCAAGGGTATGAAGGAACCTCGAACATAGTGATCGTTTGAATCTGCATCTTGGAATGTTTGTCGGCGTTGGGGTGATGGCAGGGGGATTGTATTTTCTCCATCGCGAAATTGACCGGATTTTTGCGGAGGAGAAGCGGCGGAGCCGGGCACCCTTCAAGGAGAAGCTGCTCAGACCTCCCGGAGAGAGCTTGCGCCTGAAGATCGAAGAACTTCACGACGAGTTCATGGAGCAGGGGCTGGTCCTTGCTGTAACCACAGCGTGCACGGGCGGTGCAATCATGGTCTTCACTTTCCAAGCGTGGTGGATGAATGGAATCGTCTGGACGATAATTTCAGCAATAGGTTTCGCCTGCGGGCGACATCGCTGGAACAAGCTCAAGGGGCTGCGGAAAACCTTGCGGAACTACCGGCTGGGATTCGATGGTGAACGCTACGTGGCGGAAAAACTATCCGAGCTCATCGGACAGGGTTATCGAGTGTTCCACGATTTTCTTTTCGATATGAAACCGGGTGGCGATGCTACGAACTTCAATATTGATCATATTGTGGTAGGTCCCGCTGGCGTGTTTGTTTTGGAGACCAAGACGTATCGCCAACCCAATGGTGAGTTGCCGGAAGGAGATGAAAGGCACAAAGTGAGAGGGGATGGTGACGCGCTGTTGCTTCCCGGAGGGCATCGGCAACGGAAGCCCCTGAAGCAGGTGAGAAAGAATGCAGATGAGCTTTCGAAATTCCTAACCGGAACCTCTCCAAGTCGGGTGCCGGTCTATCCGATTATCGCCATGCCGGGTTGGTATACCGAGGAGGAGGCGTTTCCAGATCTTCTGGTTCTTAATCCGCTGCGTATTTCGGCCCGCATATCGAGGTTTTCCCAGAGCGACGTTTTGCCCCCTAGTGAGGTACGAATGATTGCTGATCGGATCGAGGCTCATTGTCGAAACGTGGATAGTGCATGAATGCGCCCACAAACCAAACAACGGCTGGCCACCAGGGTCAGGAAGCTCAACGCAAGGGTCGGCTGGCACAATGGGAGGATGCGAGGGGCTTTGGGTGGGTGCAGGCGGAAGGGCTGCGGATCTTTGCACACATCAGGGATTTCGAGCGCGGGCAGCCTCGTCCGGTGGCGGGGGATGAGGTGACGTTCACGACAGGAGTGGATGTGCAGGGCAGGGCTTGTGCCAAGCGGGTGCGTCTGGTGAGGACGACGGGGAGGATCGGTGTGGGGGCTTGGCTATTGCTCGCGGCCTTGCTGGTGCTGCCGCTCTTTTCCACGGAGTATTTGCCGCTGCCCAAATGGGAAGTGCCGACGGTGATGGCAGTCGCATCAGCGGTGGCGTGGATTTGCTATCGCAGCGACAAACGGCGGGCGGAATCCCGGCAATGGCGGATCAAGGAAGCACGCCTTCATCTGATCGAATTGCTTGGCGGTTGGCCGGGGGCGTTCCTGGCGCAGCGGAGGTTCCGGCACAAGACGAGGAAAGTTTCGTTCCAGTTCATCTTTATTTCGATCGTGATCCTCCATCAGCTCGTGGCGGTGGATGTGATCCTGGGACATGCTCTTAGCCGGCGGGTGTTGAGGGAGCTGAGCGAGGTCCTGGAAAAGAAGGTTCCTTCAGGATCTCCCCGTTCGTGACGCACGGGAGTATCGTGGACAGAACGTCCGCACTCCTTATGCTGCCGTGCCATGCAGCGGAACCGGCTGGTGTATGGAGGATGGATCGTGGTGGTGATCGCGATGGGGCTGGTGTCGCGGTCGGGGTGGGGGAGGGAATTTTTGGCGGTGTTTGTGAGGGAGTATGCGGGGGATGCGTTGTGGGCGTTGATGGTGTTTTTGGGATTGGGGTTTTTGTTTCCGCGGGTGGAGATTTGGAAGATTGCGGCGGGGGCGCTGGGGATTTCGTTCGGGGTGGAGGTGAGCCAGCTGTATCACGCGGAGTGGATTGATGGGATCCGGGCGACGAGGATGGGGGGATTGGTGTTGGGGCGTGGGTGGGTGGCTACGGATTTGATTTGTTATGCTGTTGGAGTCGCGGTGGGAGTCGTTGGGGAGAAGTTTGCTGGTTTGAAGTGTTCAGCTTTCAGGGAAGGCGGGAGATTGCCGAGTGATCGGTCTGATCAGTGAAAGCCACAGGACCGGCGCAAGGAACGAACCGCAGAGACGCAAAGGTCGCAGAGGAAGCGCGGAGAAGGAGTGAGGGCAGGGGAAGGTCGGTGTTCTAACATTGACCTCCTGCGGAACTCGAACGGCTGGTGATGACGGAGGTCATACTGCTCACGGCCTCTTCTCCCAATAGCTTCCTCCAGCACGCTGAGTTGGTCGGATCTATGGCAAAATACGCGCGCGTAGAGGCGTGTTACAAAATTACCTAGAAAAACTTGGATTCTACCGCAGGTGGTAGTTGGGGTGGCTTGTTCCTACCAAATGGACGCATTTGGCTTCCGACGTCGCGCGTTCTTCGACTGAAAAATGGGTGATCGCTTTTGACACCGGCATATATGCGTGACCGCATTATTCCAACTGATCGATTCGCTTGCTGGTATCCTTTCTGACCTCAAAGCGATTGGCTTGTGTTTGTTGTTCTTTGAGAAGTTTTTCAGACGTCGGAAAAGAGTTCCTCAACATCTCAAAGAGGGGAGGCGTAAGGACGGCCGCCGTCGGAAGAACCGACGTCCCACGCGGCGACCTAGGAAGTGAAGAGCTCCCTTATTGTGAGGGGAAGCCGGTGAGGATCGCGGGGATGTTTCGCGAGGGGCTGGTGAAGTGCCACTGGTGGCAGTATTAAAAAGAAAAAGAGGGGACAGGAGTGTCCCCTCTCCTTAGGGCTGCTATTTTTATTGGAAGCTTATGGGGTGGGGTTCCAGTTGGGGTCGGTGAGGTTGAGGCGGGCGAAGGCTCGGGTGGAGTTGGGGAGGGTGATGGTTTTGCGGCCGCCGCTGGATGAAGTGGCGGTGGCGTCGAGCCAGGTGGGGGAGAGATTGGTGGAGGTTTGGGCTTTGAGGGAGATTGGCTGGCCGGGGGTGGTGGTGAGGTAGGTGGAGTCTTCTACCCATGAGAAGGTCTTGGTGCCGGAGCTTACCGTGAGGCGGGGGAGGTTGGGGTCGTTCGGGTTGTAGACCTCGGGGTTGGTGCCGCAGGCGAATTCGATTTCGTTTGAGAAGCCGTCGCCATCGGGGTCGGCGGCGGGGTGGCGTTGGGGGCCGAGGAGGCGGAAGTAGCCGCGGCTGCCGAAGTTGGTGAAGTAGCGCGGCTCGGTGGCGGCGGGGTGGATATTGAGCTCGGCGCGGACGGCGCTCCACTTCCAGTCCTTGATCTGGATGTAGTAGGTGGTGCCGGCGGTGATGGATTCGATGCGGACACCTTCCGGAAGATCGAGGCCGGTGATCATGGTGAGGGAGCCGGGAGTGCCGGTGAAGACGTAGATGCCGGCAGAGCCATCACTGCCAAGCTGGGAGAAGCGGTAGGTGCCGCTCTGCGGGCAGGTCCATTTCCACCAGAGGGTGTGATCGTAGGACCATGGGGTGATGGTTTCATTCGGGACGCCGGTTTCGGCGGTGGCATTGAAGATCCAGCCGCCATCGCAGGCGATCAGGGCGGAGCCGAGGTTGGTGGCGTTGGCGAGGTTGTCATTCGGAGGGATGGTGGTGGGGATGGATTCGAGCCAGAAATCGATCTCGCCGCGGTTGTTGGTGCCATCGATGCAGAATAGGTAGTCGTAGCCTGCCTGCACCTTCATGCCGCAGGTGGAGAAGCCGAGGGAGACGCGAACGGGGGAGCCGCCGGGAGCTCGCTCGTAGGCGGTGAGGCGGGTTTCGAAATCGCTGAGGCGGGAATCGAGACGGATGGCGCCGGCGGCGGGGGCGGTCCATCGCCACCAGACGGTGGCTTGTGGGGGTGCGGAGGGATACCAGTCTTCATCGGTGGCGGCGGTGGTGGTGGCGAAGACGTTATTGCCATGCAGGCGCTGTGGCAGGGCACCGGTGATGGGGGTGGCGCTGGCGAGGTCGTCGGTGCCGCCGGGAGGGTAGGTTTTGAACTGGAAGACATCCGCGCCGACGCTGTCGATGGCGATGCGGTAGGTGACGCCGGCGGTGGTGGGAAAGAAGACGTGTTCGGTGCCCTGGGCGACGACGTTGAGCGTGGCGAGGGTATTGCCGGTGTAGATGGCGATGCGGGTATTCGTGGTATTGAGGAACTCGCGGATGATGCAGGGGGCGGAGGTGGTGGGGGTCCAGCGGAACCAGTAGGAATGCGCGGCGGGGCTGCCGGCGTGGGCGGGTTCGCCGGCTTCAGCGGTGCCACCGCCGCCGATGAAGCCGTAGTAGGGGAGGGCGAAGGTGGCGAGGTCGGTGGCCTCGGCGAACTTGTCATTGTCGGCGCGCAGTGGGAGCGCTTGGCCGAGGAAGAGGAGCAGGCAGAAGAAGAGGCGGGCGGCGAGCAGCTTCATGACGCCGTGAACCTTACCGGAAAATCGGGGAGGATGAAGTTCCGAGTTTTCCGGGGTTTCGGGGGTATAAAGAGGCGGTTCGCTGGCGGCTGGACAGTGGGGAGGCGACGCGCTAACAGGGGAGTATGGCCCAAGGATATTACAAACTTAAGGGTGGGGCGTCGTGCCGCTTCACGTTGCTTGCCGCGAACCATGAGGTGATTCTGACCAGCCAGAGCTATGACTCGAAGGCGGGGGCGGAAGGAGGGATCGAGTCGGTCCGGAAGAATGGTCCGGATGCGAAGAACTATGAGAAGAAGACTTCGTCGGCGAAGCAGCCGTATTTCGTGCTGAAGGCGGGGAACGGGCAGATCATCGGGACGAGCGAGATGTATACGAGCGAGGCGGGGAGGGATAATGGGATTGCCTCGGTGCAGGCTAACAGTGCGAGTACGACGGTGAAGGAGGAGTGAGGTGAAGTTTGCTAGGTTCTAGTTTTCAGTTTTCAGGAAGAAGACTGATGCGGGGCATTGGCGATGCCGCGGGATTGATCAGTGGGGCGAACGTCGCACTGGCTTCCGCATTCTCACGAATGCGCCTACGGTTGGAGAAGTGGGCCGTCCCCGTGCAACGACAGGAGTGTCGTTGCTCCTTATGGGGTGACGTTTGAGTAAGGGGAGTAGCCGCCGCGGTGGTAGGTGCGGATGCGGTAGTGGAAGGCGGCGGGGTTTTTGAGGCCGGTGTTTTCGAAGCTGGTGGCGGTGGGGGAGAGGTCGGCGATTTCGTAGAAGGGGGCGTTGTCGAGGGAGGCTTCGATTTTGATGCCGGAGATGGGCGGTTGCGTGGCGTCGTTTGTTAGAGGCCAGTCGAGGCGGATGAGGTCGTTGGAGACTTTGGTGGCTTTAAGATTGCCGGGGGATGGTGGTGGGGCGGGGAGGTTCTTTTCGATGGTGACGTGGTCGAAGAGGCCTTGCGGGGGATCTTCTTTTTTGGTGCCGGGCGGGTTGCCTTCGGCGCTGACGAGGAGGCCGGCTAGGGCGGCGGTTGGGAGATTGAGGGTGCTCTTGCCGACTTCGAACCACTCGATGCCATCGGGTGATTGGTAGGCGGTGAAGTCGTCGCCGTGGCGTTGGAGGCGGAACCAGACGGGGAGCCAAGTGTAGTCGTTGCCGGGCTTGGTGGTGACCTTGCCCTTGTCATCGCGAGTGCGGAAGCGGGCCTGGCGGCCGCCGGCATCGCCGAGGGTCATGGCGGCGATGCGCGGGGACTTGCTGTCGCTGTCTCTAACAATGATGCCCATCATGCCGACGGGGCCGCGCCATTCGACGAGGCGGGCGGTGAGGTCGAAGTCGCCTTCGATGGGGGTGCCGGTGAAGCTGCCATCGATGGCCTTGCCGGTGGCGGGGACGATGAAGGAGTGGCCGGCGGCGTCTGAGAAGGAGGTGTCTGCGATGGAGGTGGATTGGAAGGCGGGGGGCAAGGGGCCGGGCTTGGCGGGTTCGGCGCTGGTGGGGGTGGAGGGCTGGCTTTTGCCGGCGTTATTGAGAGCGGCGATGGTGTAGTGGTAGGTCTTGCCGGGCTCGACATCGGTGTCGGTGTAGGTGGGCGTGGTCCAGACGTTGGTGGAGTAGATGGACTTGAAGGGGCCGCCGGGTGAGGTGGCGCGGGTGACTTCGTAGCCGTGGGCGGTGTAAGCGCCGGAAGGAGACCATTTCAGCTCAATGCGATTGATGCCGGGGGTGGCGGTGACTTCGCGCGGGGTGGGAGGCGGGGCGGTTGTTAGAGGCGAGGCCTTGGCATCGAGGGTGTAGGTGAGGGTGCCGTAGCCGAAGACATCGACCTCGCCGGGTTCGGGGCGGCGGAGTTCGGCGAGGAGCTGGACTTGAGGGGCCTTGAGCTTCTGGCGGACGACGTAGTGATTGTACATCAGCTCGAAGTGCGAGGTGAGGAGGCGGCCCTTGTAATTACGAGAGATGTAGTACTGGTTGGCGCGGTCGTCGTTGGTGTAGAAGGTGTAGGGGACGCCTTTCCAGAGCGTGAACTGCGCGGTGTATTCGCCGGCGGCGAGGAGGCGGTTGTTGTCGTGGCTGAAGAGGTCGAGGCCTTGGTTCCAGGCGACCTGGCAGGTTTCGACGAGGAGACCCATGCCGCCCATGGCGTGGGCCTGGTCGCGGCCGCTTTCCTGCCATTGGCCGAGGCCGCCGGGGTAGAGGAAGGGAACGGCGTTCTTGAGCGAGCCCATGCCGCGGCCGTTCTTGAAGTAGTCGACGGCTTCATCGAACTTCGCGGAGTCATCGCAGAAGACGCCGATGGCGAGGATGGCGCGGAGATTGCAGGTGTCCCAGTTGGCCCAGTAGTTGTTGTCCTCTGATCCATTGTGGCGGACGAGGAAGTCGTGGCAGACGGGGTAGAAGTAGTCTAACAGGAGGTGCTTGAACTTGTCCTGATCGGCGGCGGACCAGCCGGGGTAGGTGCGCAGGACTTCGGCGGCGAGGGCGAAGCTGCCGATGGGGATGCCGCTGAGGCCGGGTTGGTCTGGGCCCTTGGGAAGTTCGTTCACGGTGGAGGCCCAACCGTTGAGAATGCGCACGGCGCACTCGGCGTGGTCCTTTTCGCCGGAGATGACCCAGCGGAGGGCATTGAGGTAGGCGGCGGTGGCGTCGTCCTGCGCGCGCTGGCGGCTGGCCATGTGGGGGTGGGGTGCGGCCTTGTAGTCGCTGGCGGCCTTGCGGTCCTTGAGAAGGGTTTCCCAGCCATCGATCCATGGGTGCTCCTTGGCGGCGACCTTGGTCTTCATGCGGTCGAAGTCGGCCTGGGTGTGGAGGCCACCGGGGTGGATGAAGTCGCGGGCGAGGGCTGGCGCGAGAAGGCAGAGGGAGAAGAGCAGCGTGCGAAGGGAGGTCATGAACGAGGAAGAAAAGCGGCGGATAGAAATACGGACGGCCTTTCAGGCGTGTTGCTGCGGGGATCGCTTACCATGGTAACAGTCGAAGCAACGCCTGCTTGCCAATGTAAATCCGCGAGCCGTCGAGAAGCGGTGCGGGATTGCCGATGGTGGGGCCGGGTCCCGTTATTTGGGTATAAACGGGAAGGGTTGCCGTGGAGTTGGGTTTCTCCACGGCAGCCCGTTGCGGGCGGGTCAGCGCGTGACGAGGATGTGGTAGAAACCGCGGCTGCCGGTTTGCACGGGCGCGACGAGCTGCAGGGTGCTACCGTTGCCGGTCTGTGGGGAGCCGATGTTTTGCCACGAGCCCTCGGTGAGGTCGGGTGAGTACTGGATTTGGTAAACGTGTCCGGGCACCGAGCTTGCGACTGACATGGAGAGATTGCCGCCGGGGTGTGGCGTGGTGAGGGAGGCGTTGCGGATTTCCCCGTCGGTGATGGGTGCCGACTCGGGTGTGGCGCTGGCTTCCGTGGAGTCGGCTCCGGTGCCGGTGAAGTTGGTGGCGCTGACGATGTAGTAGCGTGTGACGCCGGTGGGCAGGGCGGTGTGGAGGAAGGCGGGCTGAGAGAGGCCGCTGCCGACGATGGTGTAGGGGCCGCCGGCGGTGGTGGCGGACTTGACCGTGTAGCTGGAGGCGTAGGGGACGGCTTCCCATGAGAGCTGGACCTGCTGGAACTCGCCGGTGGCTTCCAGTCCGGAGGGAGCGGCGAGCGGTGAGGCGAAGGTGGCGATTTCCTCCGTGGTCATGGCGCGGGAGTAGATGCGGAAGTCATCCAGCGCGGCATTCAAGTAGGGATCATTCCACTGCGACTTGCCGAGGTAGTTCTGGGTGGTGGTGCCGAGGCTGACGGGCGAGAGGGTCATGGTGGTATTTTCGCCGACCTGAGCGCCATTCAGATAGAGGCGGCCGGTGGTGCCGGAAAGGACGACGGCGACGTGTGCCCACTCGCCGAGAGGCGTGACGATGTTGCTATTGATGATCTGCTCGGCGACCGACGGGGTGCGGATGGCGAAGCGAAGTTTGTTAGAGCTGCCGCCGGTGCCGTATTGGGTGCTGAGGAACATGTAGTTCGTGGTTCCGGTGCCGAAGTCGAAGATTCGCTGCCAAGTGGTGGGAGCTCCATTGAGGCGGACCCAGGTCATGAAGGTGGCATTGGTGAGTCCGCTGATGGTGCCGGTGGGGAGGGTGAGGTATTGGGAGGAGCTGCCGGTGAAGGAGAGGCTGTTGGAGAGCTTGCCGGCTTGCCAGGCTGGTGCATTCACGGTGGTGCCGTGCCAGCCGAGGCCGCTTGCGTCGGAGGCGGTGAGGCCTTCGCTTTCATCGAGCTTCAGATGGAGGCGAAGGTAGCTCGGGGTGGCGGCGACTTCAGTGGAGTTCGCGCTGGTGCCGAAGGCGTTCGTAGAGCCGACGACGTAGTAGCAGGTGGTGCCATTGGTGAGGCCGGTGTCGGTGAAGCTCGTGGTGGTGAGGCCGCTGGCGATCACGGTGTAGGGGCCGCCGCTGGTGGTGGAGCGCTTGACCTGATAGGTGCTGGCGAAATCGGCGGTGGTCCAGGTGAGGGGGATTTGCGTGTCGCCCGCGCCTGCGGTGAGGCCGGTCGGGATGACGGGCTGAGGATTGGCGGCGGCGGCGATTTCCGCGGCGCTCAGGGCGCGGCTGTAGATGCGGAATTCATCGAGTGCGCCATTGAGATACGGGTCGGCGGCGAACTGGGATTTGCCGAGGTAGTTCTGGGTGGTGATGCCTAGGCTGGTCGGCGAGAGGGTCATGCCGGTGTTCTGGCCGACTTGGACGCCATTGACGTAGAGCGTGCCGGTATTGCCGGAGCGGGTGACGGCGACGTGGGCCCAGGTGCCGACTGTGAGTGCGGTGGAGCTATTGATGATCTGCTCGCCGACGGAGGGTGTGCGGATGGCGAAGCGGAGCTTGGCGGTGTTCGGTGAAGTGCCGGTGTATTGCGGCGTGAGGAACATGTAGTTGTTCGTGCCAGTGCCGAAGTCGAAGATGCGCGAGAAGGTGGTGAATGCGCCGATCTTCACCCAGCAAGAGATGGTGTGGTCGGTGAGGCCGTTCACGATGCCGCTGGGGAGTGTCAGGTGCTGGCTGGCGGTGGCGGGGAGGTTGATAGCATTGCCGAAATTTCCGGCGGCCCATGCGGGTGTGTTGATGAGGGTGGCGTTGGTGCCATTGCCACTGGAGTCGGCGGCGGTGGTGCCGGTGGATTCATCGAACTTCAGGCGCAGAAGCAGGTCGGAAATGACGGCGGTTGCCTCGGTGGATGGCGCGCTTTCGCCCTGGGTGTTTACCGCGGTGACGATGTAGTAATAGGTGGTGCCGCTAACGACGGCGGTATCGACCAAGGTGGTGGCGGTGAGGCCGGTGGCGATGGTGGTATAGGGGCCGCCGCTGGTGGTGGCGCGTTTGACCTTATAGGTCTGGGCGGTGGCGCTGGTGTTCCAGGTGAGCGTGACCTTGTTGCCGAGAGGGCCAGCGTCGAGGCCGGTGGGGACGATGGGGGCGACTCCATTCAGCAGTGCGGCGACTTCCGAGGGGGTGAGGGCGTAGTTGTAGAGACGGAAGTCATCGATCCTGCCGGTGAAGAGGGGATCGGCGGCGAACTGGCTTTCGCCGAGGTAGTTCAACGCGAGGTTGATGTTGCTGGGGTCATTGGTGATGGTGCTGCTGGTGGCTTTGGCGACGCCGTTGACGTAGAGGGTTGCCGTATTGCCACCGAGGGTGATGGCGATGTGAGCCCAGGTGCCAGTGGGCAATGGCGAGGTATCGAGTGCTTGTTCGACGCCGTTTTCCTTGATGGCGAAGCGCATGTTGGAGCCATTCGAGGGCGTGAGGAAAAGGTATTCATCGGTGCCGCTGCCGAAGTCGAAGATGCGCTGATGGGCTGCACCGCCGTCCCACCAGACCCATGCGGCGACGGTGATGTCCTTGTAGAGGTATTGGGAGAGTGGGCCGAGGTCGGCGTTGTTCGAAGTGCCGTCGAAGGTGAGGGCCTGGGTGATAACGCCGGGGGTGTAGTTGGCGGTGCCGGTGATGGTGGCGGGTGGGCCGCCCTGGCTATCTGCGCCGGAGCCATCGAGAGTGTAGCGGGCGATAAGGCTGTTGCCGAAGACCGTGATGTTCAGCGTGGCGTCGGTGGTGGCACCGGTGTTGTCGGTCGCGCGGATGATGAAGCTGTTGATGCCGACATCGGAGAGGGCGGGTGTGCCGGAGAGTGCGCCATTTGTGGCGACGGCGAGCCATGAGGGTCCGCTGATTTTCGAGTAGGCGATGGAGGAACCGGTGTCCACGTCGCTGGCGCTGCCGGCGAGTGTGCTGGTGTAGGCGACGCCTTGGGTGACGGCAGGTTTGGTGAGGGGATTGAAGCTCCATGTGGGAGCGTCGTTGGTGTTGTTGACGGTGAGGTAGAGGTTTGCATCGTCCGTGGCTCCGGAAGGGTCGGTGACGCGCACGACGAAGAGGTTCGGGCCGACGTCGCCATTGGGAGGGGTGCCTGTAAGGGAGCCATTCGAGGCGACATTGAGCCACGTGGGGCCGCTGACTTTCGACCAAGTGAGGGTTCCTCCGTTGGCGTCGGTTGCGTCGTTCGCGAGTGTCTGGCCGGTGTAGGCGCTGTCTTCGGTTGCGTCCGGCTTGGTGATGGGATCGAGGGTGAAAGCGGGGGCTGTGTTCGCGCTCTGGCCCCAGAGCGAATAGACGTCGTTGCCGGAGAGGGCGTGGTTGTAGATGCGGAAGTCGTCGATGCGGCCGCTGAAATACGGATCGCCATTCCATATGCTCTTGCCGAGGTAGCAGAAGGGCTGGCCGAAGAGTGGATCGAGTGGTCCGGTCGCGGTGCCGACGGGCACGCCATTGACGTAGAGGGTAGCAGTGTCGCCATTGAGGGTGATCGCGACGTGGGTCCAGGTTGCCACGGGCATCGCTGGGCCGGTGATGGTGAGCGTGCCGTCGGTGCCGCGCGACGTGGTCATCTGGAAGCGCAGGAGGTTCGAGCCTGCGTTCACCGTGAGCATCATGTATTTTTCGATCTCGCTGCCGAAGTCGAAGACGCGTTGCCAGGCATTGCCGCCGTTCCAATAGACCCAGGAGGCGATGGTGATGTCGCGATAGTTGCCGGAGCCGGCGGGGAGCTGCACGTATTGGTCGGTGCCATTGAGCGAGATGGCTTGGCCGCTGAAGCCGGTCGCGTAGCCGGGGGCAGTGGCGCCACCCATGGCGGTGGCGTGGCGTGTGCCGATGGCGTCGCTGATGGTATTGTCGAAGGTGTAGCGGGTGACGAGATCGCGGGCGACGCGAAGTTCGGGGCTGTTGGCGGTTTCGCCTGACGGGGTGTTGGCGGAGACGACGTAGAACCACGCGTTGCTGTTAGAAACGGTAGTGTCGGTGGCGGTGAGATTGAGGGCGTCGGGAGTGGTGGCGATGGTGGTGTAGGGGCCGCCGGGGGTGGTGCTGCGTTTGAGGTTGTAGCTCGTCGCGTAGGTCGAGCCGAACCAGTTCAACGTCACGCGATTCTTACTCCAATAGCCTGTGAGTCCACTGGGTGTGGCACCGGCTGCGATGGGGTCGCGTGTCTGGGTGAGGGTGCCGAGGCCGATCCAATCCACGGCGGACGGATGATACTCGACGTGTGGGTAGCCCTCGGGCCGCGTCGTGTCCGCGGCGAGCTTGCAGTAGGGCGCGGCGATCCCCTTGATATTGGCGTAGTGGTTGTAAACCAGCTCGCCGACGATGTAGCCGAGACCCGGTGCGCCGGCGACGGCGCCTTCCGTGTAGGTGAGGCTGGCATTGCGGTGCTCGGTGTAGGGGACGCTATTGCCGAGATTGTATTTCGCGACGTATTCGAAGGCGCGCAGGACGCGATTGTTATCGTAGGCAAAGAGGTCATCGCCCTGGTTCCACGCGGTCTGGCAGAGCAAGGCCATGCAGTACCAGCCGCCCTGATTGTGGCCTTGGTCGCGTCCGGCTTCTTCGCCCTGGGCGAGGCCTTCGGGGTGCAGCATCCATGCGGCGCGTTCGACGCGTCCGTTGCCGGGACCGTATTTGAAGTAGTCGACCGCCTGCTGATAGACGGCGCGGTTGTCACAGAGCACGCCGATGGCTGCCATGGAGGCCATGTTGCAGGTGTCCCAATTGAGCCGGTAATGGGTGTTGCCGCCCTTGGACTCGGGGGTGCCGTGGTGCCGCCAGAGGAAGTCGAAGTTCGCGGGGTAAAAGACCCGCATCATCATGTCCTTGTAGGCCTGCTTTTCCGCCGCGGGCCAGCCGGGATAGGTGCTGAGAAGTTCCCCGCCGGTGGCGAAAAGGTAGCCGCAGATGCCTGCGGCGAGTGAAGCATTGGTGTCGCCGGTGACGCCGATGAGGTCCGACCAGACGTTGGCGATCTGGACGGCCCGGTCTGCGTAGGCAGTGTTGCCGGTGATGTGCCAGCGCAGTGCGAGCTCGTAGATCGCCTGCGCGTCCTGCTGAGAGCGCGTGTAATTGTTGGCTCCGGTGCCGCCGCGATTGATGTAGTCGACATTGTAGGCACCCCAGCCGGTCTGCGCGTAGGGGCTGGCGGCGAGTTGGTCGAAGTCCGCTTTCCATGGCTGTGCGTTCGCGGCCACTTTCGATGCCATGCGCGCGAGGTCGGCTGCCGAATGCAGAGTGCCTGGGTGCGAGAATGGTGTGTAGGGCGCGGAGGTCGCCGTCATGTTCACTTGGAACACGCGATCGCCGGTCAGCGGAGTGATCGTCGCGCCGTTGCGCGTGTAGGCTGCTCCGCCGCTGTAGGGATTGGCGTTTGTTCCCAGCCACTCGAAATAGGCGCTGCTGCCATTGCCGATGCGAAGATCGAAGCCGTAGGTGGTGTTCGGTTCGAGATGAACGCTGAACGGCAGATTGAAGGTGACGTAGGTGCCTGATCCGTTCGTGCTGGTGCCCGCTCCGGGATGGCCGGTTCCTCCGGAGGTGAAGCATTGAGCTGAGACGGTTGAGAATGCGGTTCCGTTCAGCTTTCCGATTTCGACGATGATGGGTCCGTTGGTGAAATTCAGGTCCCAGGAGGTGCGGTTGTTTCCGGAGGCGGTGTTGTTCGTGTAGCCTGCCATGCGGACGGTGAACGAAGTTGCGTCGTAGCCATTCGCATTGTTGCCGGTGAGGATGAGCTGTCCTTGGCGAGGTTGGTTGTTGGCGACGTAGGTGGTGGCGTCGTTTGCGGTGCCGTTGTTGGTGCCGCCGTCGGAGTTCACGCCTGAGCCGCCGATGTTTGCGGCGTCGAAGGTGGCGCCGGTCCATTGAGAGATGCTGGCGGGTGCGCTGGTGGGCTGTGTGGATGAGTAGGAGATCGTCGAATTGAAGGAGAGCGGGTGCGCGTGGGTGAGCGCTGTGCTCGAAAGCAAGACGGCGGCGAATGCGAGATGCCGAGTGCCAGCGAAGGGAAGAGAGCGGAAGGTCATCCGGGTTTTCATGGCTGAGCGTTCGCCATGGACGTGTTCGCTTTGTTCGCCGTGCCGTTTTGGGTTCGATGAAGGCGCGAAAGAGAGCGATGAGCGAAGTCCAGTGGTCGCCCTTACAACTATGGTGGTGTGGGCTCGACGTTGACTCGCGGGGTGTTTTCCGTGGTAAGCGGAGGAGAGAATACGCGGTGAGTTTGTGGAGAGGTCGATAAGGAGAGGGTTCGTTCTTGTTGCCTTTGCTTTGAATTACGGGACGACAGGAGTGTCGTCCCTCCTCAGGGGCGTGGGGGTGGTGGGGGCCAGGAGAACTGCTTCGACCGCACTCGGAGAGTGCGGACTACAATGAAAAGCCCGCCGGCCTGCGGTGGCAGGGCGGCGGGCTGGGGTGGTAGGGTTGAGTTGGTTCGTTAGTTGCCGGCTTTGACTCGGGCGTAGAGGCGGGCGCCGCTGCCGGTGGGGATGGCGGCGGTGATGGCGTCATTCGGTGAGCCATTGGTGACGCTGAAGGTCACGCCGCTGACGGTTCCTGATGCCGCGGGGACGGCGACGGTGGTCCAACCGGTGAGGTTGCTGCCATACTCGATCGCGAGCGGGGCATCGCCATTGGTGACGGCGAGGTCGCTGCGGGAGAAGGACAGCACGAAGTTCGAGCCGGACTTGCTACCGGTGGGAAGCAGGGCGAGCTCGCGAACGCTTGGGTTTCCGCCGAGGGCATACTCGATGAAGTTCGAGATGCCATCGCCGTCCGGATCATCGGTGGGGTCCTGATCGCCTGCGGCGAGGCCGAAGCCGCTGACCCACGAGGCGAAGTTGCCACTGCCACCGGAGACTGCGAGGGAGAGCACGCCGGTGCTTTCGCTGAAGGACCAGGTGTTGTTTCCGTCGACCTTGGTCCAGACGTTCGATACCTCGGTGAAGCCGGGGATATTGAAGGTGACGACGCTGTAGGACTTGCTGGCGACATCGACCAAGGTCCAGGTGTTGCCATTGGCGACGGCGGCTCCGGTGAGGTCGATATTGAAGGTGCCGTCGAAGCTGGCGAGGCCGGCACCGGTGACCTTGTTAGACACGTGGTTGGCAGCTGGCTTGAAGGCGAGGCTGCCGGAGGACACGATGGCGAGGGTGGTGCCGCTGTTGACCACGGTATTGCCGGTGTAGGTGTTTTGGGCGGACAGGATGGTGGTGCCGGTGCCGGTGAAGGTCAGGGCGCCGCTGCTGTTCGCAACCAGGGTGGCTTCGCCGCCGATGGTGCCGGTATTCCCGATGCCACCGCCGACGAGGCTGAAGACCGGCGGGGTGGTGTAGCCGATGCCGGGGTTCGTGACGGTGATGCCGGTGAGATTGCCACTGGCATCGACTTCAGCGACGGCGGTAGCGCCGGTGCCATCGCCGGTGATCTGGACAACCGGCGGGGCGATGAAGCCGGAGCCGGATGGGATGAGGCCGGTGGCGGAGACGCCATTGCCAGTCGGTGCGAGCAGGGCCTGGCCGATGGTGATGTTATTGCCGCCATTGGCGATGGTGCCGCCGCCGGCGTGGACGTAGGCATTCGTGAGGCCAGTGAGGAAGGTGGCGCTGGCCGTATTCGCGGTGAGCGTGCCTCCATTGAAGTTCAGCGTGCCGGTGCCTGCGCCCTTGGTGACTGCGGGAGTGGTGACATTGCCGCCGAGGAGGTTGGCGATGCCGACGCCGGCTGCGACGCGGCCGAGTTGGAGGCCATTGTTACCCACGGCGATATTGAGCGCGGCATTGCCGGAGACGCTGAGGCGACCGGTGCCGGCTTCGCCGAGCCAGAGGCCATTGTCGCCGGTGCCGCTCACATTGAAGACCGCGGAGCCGGTGAGGCGCATGACGCCATTGCTGCCGGTGCCTGCACCATTGGTGATGGGCGAGATGGTCTGATTGTAGATGCCGCCGGTCTGGACGAAGACGCCGGAGCCGGTGCCCAGGCCGAGGGCGAGGAAACCTCCGACATTCGTAGTACCTCCGGTCTGGGTGTAGGCACCGTAGGCGCCATTCACGCCGCCTGCCGCGAGCTGGCGGTAGGTGGTGAGCGAGCCCGAGTTCAAGCGGACGGCGCCGGCACCGGTGCCATTGGTGGCGATGGTGAGCGAGCCGCGGAAGGCGACGGCGTCGGCGTTGTTGACGGTGTGGTAGTCAAGGGTCGCGCCATTGATTTCGAGGATGCCATTGGCAGCGGCGGTGGAACCGACAACGGAGGTCAGATTCGTGATGACCGCGCCGGCCGGGCCGGTGGCTCCGTAGGTGCCGGTGTTATTCAGCACGAGCTTGCCGTTTTCGACATTGAGGTTGCCGGTGGCGAAGTTGCTGTTGTTCGTGAGCGTCCAGTTGGCGGCGCCGCGCTTGACGATGCCGGTGCGTCCGACGCCCGCGCCGTCGCGGATGAGGGTGCCGGTGCTCTGGTCGGTGGTGATGTTCCAGTAGCCCCACTTGGTGTTAGGGGTGTTGTTTTCCAAAATGCCGCTGCCGGTGAGGCCGGTGGCGAGGATGTCTTCACCCATGCCGATGATGCCGGCCTGGATGTCGACCTTGCCCTGGAGATTCGACGCAGCGCCGGAGAGGCGGAGTCCGCCCGCGCCGGTCTTCACGAGGTCGTAGAAGGCGCTGGTGATCGGGCCGCTGCCGAGGTTGCCAGCGGCGACATTGACGGTGCGCGCGGTGCCGGTGCCACCGAGGGTGACGGCGCCGGTGCCCAGTGCGAGGTCATTGGTGCCGGTGAAGGTGAAGTCGGCATTCCACTGCTGGGGCTTGGCACCGGTGAGGGTGACGGCAGCGCCGCTGGTATTGTCGATCACGCCGCCAGCGATCTCGAAGATGCCGGGGCCGGTGCCGAGTGCGCCTGCGCTATTCAGATTCAGCGTGCCGGCTTCCAGATGGAAGTCGCCGGTGAAGGTGGTGCTGGCACCGGACAGGGTGAGAGCGGCGGTGCCCTGTTTCCGGACGACGCCTGCTCCGGCTAGGGCGTTGCCATAGGTCTTGGCCGAGGCGGGATTGAGGAGCAATTCCGCGCCGGAGACGATGGTGATGGTCGAGCTGGTGCCGATGGAGCCGGTCACCTCGACGGTGCCCTGATTGATCTGGGTGGTGCCGGTGTAGGTGTTATTAGTGGCGATGGTCAGCTTGCCGAATCCATTCTTGGTGAGGGTGCCGGCGGTGATGCCGAAGCTGCCGGTGCTGGAGAGCGTGTAGTCGAGGTCGTTATTGAAGACGACGGTGCTGGGATTGACGTTCGACGCGAGATTGACGGTGAGGCGTGACGCGTTGTCATTGAAGATCACCGGGCTATTCGTGGAGAACTCGATGCCGTTGCTCAGATAGGACCAGTTCTTGGATCCTCCGACGGCGGCGGTGGTCCAGTCGGCGCTCTGGGTGCCGGTCCAGATGAGCGACTCGCCGGTGATGCGGATGGCGATCGCGGAGCCGGTATTGATGATCTGCGCGGTCTGGTTCGGATTGAGTCCGGGGATGGTGCCGAGCGTGAAGTGGGCGAGGCTGCCGGTGAAGGTGCCGGAGTATTCGATGACCGGGTAGTTCGTGCCGCTGGTCCAGACGCCGGTGGCATTGGTGGCATTCACGGTGATCAATCCCGCGGCATTGGTGGCGAGATTGGTGGTGGCGAAGTTGCGGTCCATCGTGGTGCCATTCGCGACGACGGTGAGAGCGGCCGCGCCCTGGAAGGCGAGGGAGACCGAGACGAGCTGGGCCGCGCTGCCATTGCCAGCGGTGAGGCTGTTCGTGGCGTTATTGGCGACGGTCAGGTTATCGATGGCGCCTGCGGCATCGATGGCTCCCGACGTGAGGGTGACGGGCACGGAGATGATGCCATTCGAAGTGAGCTTGGCGCCGGTGCCATTGATGCCGATGCCGCTGCCCCAGGAGAAGAAGAGGCCGGATGGGACATTCAGGGTGCCTGCGGAAACGGTGGTCGCACCGGTGTAGCTGGAAGCGCCGCCGGAAAGCGTAAGGATGCCGGTGCCGAGCTTGGTCAGGCCGCCATCGCCGGAGACTCCGGAGACGAGCGACTGGGGGATGGTGACGTTGACGCCATTGGTGTCGACCTTGGCACCGCCGGCGAGGATCTTGGCGGATTGGTTGGCACCGCCGAGGTCGAGGAAGTTCGCGCTATTGGCGGCGGCCTTGAGGGTGCCGCCATTGAAGTTGAAGGCAACGGTGCCGCTGTCCTGGCTGGTGATGATCTGGCCGATGGTCAGGGTGCCGCCATTCAGGTTGAAGCTATTGTTGATGGTGCCGCTGGTGGACGCCTGGTTCAGGTCGATGACGCTGGCACCGCTGAGGACGGCGTTGTTATTGCCAGTGAAGCCGGTGATGGCGCCCGCGTTCAGGGTGACGAAGCTGGTGCCGGCCGCCGCGGCGCTGGTGCTGAAGCGGATGTCGGTGTTGGTATTGAGGTTGATGTTGCCGCCGTTGATGGTGAGCTCGCCCTTTGACCCGACGGTGTCGTTCACCTTCAGCCAGCGTTCGGTGGCGTTGGCGACATTGAGCGTGCCGCTGTCGAGGGTGAGCCTGCCGGTGCCGGTGCCGGCGTAGCCGAAGACGAGGTCGCGCTCGAAGGTGGCGGTGCCGCCATTGAGATGGAGCGTGCCGACGGCTCCGTCGGCCATGCCGATGCGGGTCTGGTTGGAATTGGCGGTCTGCTTGACGGTGGAGGTGCCGTTGAGCTCGATGAAGGCGGTGGTATTCGCCGACTGCGCGATGTTGACCGTATTGGCCAGGGTGAGAGCGGAGGTGCCATTGGTCTGGATCGTGAAGTTCGATCCGGCGGACTCGGCGATGTTGCTGGTGGTGGAGACGGTGAGGACGGAGGCGTCGTTGAGCGTGAGCGTGCCCTTTGGCGTGCAGGCAGCATTTCCGCCATTGAAGCCGAGGCTCATATTGACGGGGGTGATGCTGGAGGTGTTGTTCAGCGTGAGGTTCGAGGTGGTGGCGCCGGTGCCATTGCCGCGGCCGATGCTGACCCAGTCGATGCCATTCAGGATGGTGGCATTGTTGAGCGTGACCTGGGTATTGGTGCCGACGGTGTCGAGGCCGCCGACGACGAACTCACCATTGTTGGTGGTGATGTTGTTGGTGTAGGTGCCGCCATTGAAGATGGTGGTGCCTTCCTTGAGGACAGCGCCGAAGATGGCGGCGCCATTGACGGTGGCGCCTTCCTTGAAGGCAGCGCCGCCGGAGAGGGTGAGGGTGCCGGTGCCGGTCTTGTAGAGGGCGGCCTGGCCGCCGGCGGCGAAGGCGAGATTTGAGGCGACGGACCAATTGCCCGAGCCGGTGAAATTCAGGAGGTGATTGCCACCGCCGCCGAGGCCGAAGACGACGTCCGAATTGACGGTGACGGTGTTCGATGAGGCGTTGGTGAAGGTCTGGGTGGATGCCGCGCCGCCGAGGGTGATGGCGAAAGTGTCCGTGCCATTGCCGAGGGTGAGGGAACCGGAGCCTGCGGCGAGGTTGATGTTATTGATGCGGAGCGAAGAGGTATTGCTTCCGGAGTCGAGGCTGACTGCGCTGGTCTGTGCGGCGGTGATGTCGAGATTCAGGCCGGTGTTTCCGGCGACGCCGGCGAGGAGGGCATTGCTATAGACCAGCGAGAGAGGTCCGGCGGGAGTGCCATTCCATTGGGCGGTGTCAGGAGTGGCGGCGCTTGGCAGGACATCGCCGGTCCAGTTTTCAGCGGTGCCGATGTCGGTGCCGGTGGTGGCGGGACCTCCATCCCAGATGACGGTGGCGGCATAGGCGGGATGGCCGGCGGTCATGGCCGCGACGAGAGAGATCAGGAATGGCGACGAGCCATTTCCAAGCAGGGTCGGTCTACGAGACTTCATAAGTAGGGTCGGTGGATTCGATGGTGTTATCTTGGGTGGGCTAACAGCAGCGGCGCTGGTGCGCGGGCACGGGTGTTCCGGGCTTGGGAAGAGGCAATGGTCGTCCTCTAACAGGTCCGGCGGGAACCGCTGTCTAAACTGCGTTCAGGGAACAAAGGGTGGCTGCGGAACGCTGCATGCCACCCGGGTGCAAGATGCTTGGGGCTGTGATCCTGTGCGGATCACGGGGGTTTCGAGTGTTTCTTTCGGTTAGGAAGTAATCGACAAGTCGGGTTGCTTGACTCGGGCTTCGGGCGCACCCGCCACGCAGTTTCACCTGCGTGGCTTAAGGTGGAGACAAGCTAACGCACGCGTGCGGTGGCTGCTTGTAGGATTCCGGGAAGCCTTTGTATGATTCCTCATCACCCGTTCGGGGGAGATGAAGAGTGGCTTGATTATACCCGCCACTAACAAACGACGAGGAGGTGGCGATGATGTCCGCTCCAAACTCACCGGTCATCCCGGAGAACGGGGTGAATGGTGATGCGTCATTCATTGGCACGTGGTGTAGGTTTGTGGGTTGGATTTCACGAGGCCGGACTTTCGAGATCAAAGCTGCCCGGCTCATTCGTCGTGAAACTAGGAGCCGATGTCGCGTGATCGGAAGTGGTCGCGCGTTTACGCTGGTAAGCAGCTGCGGAGTGTTGTCCGCTTTCCACGGAAACATGGAAACGAGGTGCGGGCGCGATGGCCGGAGGCAAGCTGCGCCGCACCTGCCATCCGATGCGAAACGAGGGCTTTTCCCGTGGCGCAATTTAACGCAAATTTCCCTGTCCATGACTCCTGCCGTTGTCACTCCGCCGGTCGCCGCGAATGCCTCGCTGCGCCGGGCCCTTGACCTGTGTCTTGCGAAGACGCGCCGCAATATCGAGGCGCTTGCCGAGCGTCCGGCGACATGGGCATTTGCGGTGGACGGCCACTATCCAGAGTGGAACGAGGGGTTCTACGAGATCGGAAACTGGACGAGTTCCTTCATCACGGGGATGGCGCTGCTGGCGTGGCGTGAGACGGAGGACGAGCATTTCATCCGCCAGGTGGAGAGACTGGAGCCATGGTATGCGGCGAAGGTGGGTGAGCATGCGGAGGAGACGATGCATGATCTGGGATTTCTCTATTCGCTCTACTCGGTGGCGCTCTACAAGCTGACCGGTGAGGCGAGACATCGCGAGATGGGGCTGAAGGCCGCGGAGGTGCTGGCAGGGCGTTTCGTGCCGAAGGGTGGATACATCCGTGCGTGGGGGCGGATGGATGATGTGGCGAACGACTATGAGGGGCTGGCGATTATCGACTGCATGATGAACCTGCCGCTGCTGTATTGGGCGGCGGAGGAAACGGGCGATCTGCGTTTCAAGGAGATCGCCGTGCGTCACAGCGATATGACCCTGCGCTGGTTCGTGCGGGCGGATGATTCGGTGTATCACGCGTATCGCTTCGATCCGGTGCTGGGATCGCCGGCGGGTGGTGACAACTACTGCGGTCGTAGTATTGATAGCCATTGGGCGCGCGGGACGGCATGGGCGATCTATGGCTTCGCGATGGGGTATCGCTATACGGGAAATAGCGACTATCTGGGGGCTGCGGTGCGGGTGGCGCGGAGGTTTATTTCGCTGCTCGATGAGGAAGTGGTGCCGGTATGGGACTTCCGGATGGAGAAGGGTGCGCCGGTGATTTGTGATTCATCGGCGGCGGCGGTGGCGGTGTGTGCGTTCCAGGAGTTGGAGGCGGTGGGCGCGGCGGATGAGGGGATCAGCGCGGCCAAGAGGGCGTTGCTGGAGCGGCTGTGCTCGGAGGACTATCTGGATCACGATCTCGCGGTGGAGGGGGTGCTGAAGCACGGGCAGGTCGGCGATGGGGTGGGCAAGGCGAAGAGTGCCTATACGAGCTGGGGTGATTATTACCTGATGGAGGCTCTGGCCCGTGAGATGGGGATGAAGGAGACGTGGTGGTAGGCACTTCCGATCAAGACGCCCATGCCTCGCGAATACCTGTCTGTCCACACGCTCGGCGATACGATCGTCCGCTATCCTCACGATCCGGTAACGGGGCGGGTGGGATTGGAGATGCTGCCGGCTTCATTGGCAGATCGGGTGGTGGAGCCGCGTGAATCGTTGCGGGGCGAGGCGTTCATTGATGTGCTTCCCGGGAATGACTTGTGGCCTGCGCGGCCGGTGGAGTCGCTGTTGCAATTCAAGCTGGTGGGGGATGCCTATCCGGGAGCGTTTGCGCAGGGGCATACGATGCGGAACTCGGAGAGCCTGGGGCGCTTCGCTTTGGCCGGGCAGCGGGTGGTGGAGGATGAGGAGATGACGGTGATCGAAACGAAGCTTGCGAGTGAGGATGGCTTGGTGGCGACTCATCGCTTGAGCTGGAAGAAGGGGGATGGGGCGTTTGTGGTGAGCAGCGGGTTTGTGAATGATTCTAACAGGCCTGTGAGGCTTGAGATGCTGGCGAGCTTTTCGTTGGCGGGGATCTCGCCGTTTCACGAGGCGGATGCGCCCGGGCGGCTGAAGGTGCATCGCTTTCGTTCCGCGTGGAGCGCGGAGGGGCGGCATGAGTGCCGGAGCGTCGAGGAGCTTCACTTGGAGCGCTCGTGGAGTGGAGCGGCAGGTTTTAGCGAGCGTTTCGGACAGCTGGGGACGATGCCGGTGCGGCGGTGGTTTCCTTTTGTGGCGGTGGAGGATGCGGTGCCGGGTGTGCTGTGGGGCGCGCAGTTGGCGTGGGCGGGATCGTGGCAGATGGAGGTGTTCCGCCAGCATGATGATGTGGCGATTTCAGGCGGGCCGGCGGACCGGGAGTTCGGGCATTGGGTGAAGACGTTGGAGCCGGGTGAGTCGCTTGAGAGTCCGGCTGCCACGGTTGCTTGTGTGCGGGGTGGGCTGGATGACCTTTGTGATCGCCTTACTGCGATGCAGGATGCGGCGGTCAATCTGCAGCCGGAGGTTGAGCAGGATTTGCCGGTGGTTTTCAACGAGTGGTGCACGACTTGGGGAGATCCTTCGCATGAGAAGCTGTGTGCGATCGCGGACCGGCTGAAGGATTCGGGGGTGCGCTATCTGGTGATCGATGCGGGGTGGTACAAGTCAGCTGATACGGACTGGAGTAGTGGTCACGGGGATTGGAATCCGAGCGAGACGCTGTTTCCGACGGGACTCAAAGCGACGGCGGATGCGATCCGTGAGCGTGGCTTGATCCCGGGGTTGTGGTTCGAGATGGAGACGGTGGGATCGCAGAGTGTTGCCTTCAAACTGGGTGAGCATTTCATCACGAGGGATGGCGTGCCGGTGACGGTGCGGGAGCGGCGGTTTTGGGATCTGTGTGATCCGGTGGCGATCGGCTATCTGACGGAGAAGGTGATCGATTTGTTAGAGAGCTGCGGCTTCGGGTATCTCAAGGTGGACTACAATGAGACGGCGGGGTTTGGGTGTGATCATCCGGACTCGCAGGGCGAGGGGCTGCGGCTGCAGATCGAGGGGACGTATCGATTTTTCGAGAAGATCCGCGAGCGTTTGCCGGAGCTGGTGATCGAGAATTGCTCGTCGGGAGGGCACCGGCTGGAGCCATCGATGATGGCTCGGACGGCGATGTCGTCGTTCTCGGACGCGCACGAGTTGGTGGAGATCCCGCTGATTGCGGCGAATTTGCACCGGCTGATCTTGCCGCGGCAGAATCAGATTTGGGCGGTGCTCCATCCGCGTGATTCGCTGCAGAGGATTCAATATAGCCTGGCGGCGACGTTTCTGGGGAGGATGTGCTTGTCGGGGGATGTGGCTGGATTGCCGAAGGAGTCGTGGGAGCTGGTGCGGGAGATGATCGCGCTTTATGAGAAGGCTGCGCCGGTGATCAAGTACGGGAGGAGTCGTAGGTTTGGCGAGGTGGGGGAGAGTTGGAGGCATCCGCAGGGATGGCAGGCGGTGGTGCGGATGTCAGGGGGACAGGCGCTGGTGGTGGTGCATGCGTTTGCGAATGCGCCTGAGGAGGTGGTGGTTCCTTTGGCGGGCGAGTGGGCTCCTGTTGGGGGCGCACCGCAGCCGTTGGATGGAGAAATCCGAGTGGCGACCGGAGGTGACTTCAGCGGTCACGTGTGGCTCTACGAGCGGCGCTAGCGCCGGTCGGGGAGGGTCGAGCCGTCGACCCAGGAGCCTTCGACGAGGATCTGGCGGAAGATCTTGGGAATGCCGCGGGCGCCGTCGTTGATGAGGGAATTCAGCATGAGGAGGCCGACGCGGCCGATCTCCTCGGGGTGCTGGTCGATGCCAGCGTCGGCCTGTGCATCAAGGACGCTGGTGACGGCGAGGGCGACATCGTCGGGGATGCGGATGCCTTGCTTGCCTAACAGGTCAGGGACTTCGGCGAGGTCGGTGAAAATGGCTTCCACCTTATGCTTCTTGATCCAGGTGGCGATGGACTTGGATTTCTCACCGGCGGACAAGGCGCCGAGTGCCATGACGGGAACGCGATCCTTGTCGGGAATCGAGCGCTGGGCGAGGGCGTAGCCGCCTTCGAAGAGATGGCCGCTTTCACGAAGGCGTTTCTCCTCGATGACGAGGCCCACGCGTCGGTAGCCGCGCCTGAGGATCTCGTGGATGGCCAACATGGTATTGGCGACCTGATCCGCGGTGACGATGTGGGTGTGCGGCTTGCCGAGACTGCGGCCGAAGCGAACGAGCGAATAAGATGACCACGGGAAATCACCCCAATCGGGTTGCTCCCGATGAGGTGGGAGCAGCAGGCCGCGGATGCCGCGGGTGGAGAGGATCTGGTGGAGGCGCTTCGGGCTGCATTCGCGGCCGACGCGGAATTCTTCCAAGCGATATCCGAACTTTTCGGCGGCGGCGCTGGCGCCGAGCCAATAGGCATCGAACTCGCGGAAGGAGCGGAGCTCATCCGGCTGGGGCCATGCATTGATCCATGCGATGGCGGCCTGGATGGCGGGGTTCGACTTGCTCTGGCGGTAGCTGGCCAGGGCGGTGAGCATCGGATCGGGGCGGTAGCCGACTTGCTCGGCGTAGTTGCGGATCTTTTCCTTGAGCGTGGCGGAGATGCGCGGGCTATCGCGCAGGGCCATGGAAACCGCGGCATGGCTGACGCCGAGCTGGCGTGCGATGTCCCGCAGGCTGAAGCGGCGGTTTTCGGGTTCCGGGGTCATGCCGTGGGTTTGCTACGGGACGAATCGTAGCACGGTGATTGTCTCCGCGGGATGCCGAGGGTGTCAATTTACCAGTGTAACGCAGGTGCTTTCCGTGGTTACTTGTGAGCGGCTTCTTCCTTTCGCAGCTGTTGGACGATGGTGGAGATCTTCTCGACGGTCGTGAGGACGCGGGCGGCGAAGACGGGATCCTTGGCTTTCTTGGCGCGGAGGCGGTAGGTGAGCAGGGCGCGCTCGAAGAAGGCGGGGCCGGTTTCGTCGTCGCGGCGGCGGAGTTGATGATCCACCCGGTCTTCGGCGGTCCATGGGTCATTGCTTACAAGGAGTCCGATCTGGAAGAATTCTCCTGAATCATCGAGGTGGAGGAAGCACTGGACGTTTTCCTGGATGAGGCGCTTGGGGTCTTCCGGACCGATCATCCATTCGATGGTGCCGTGGCCATCGTAGGGCTGCATCTTTGGCTGGGTGATGCAGACCTTGGCACCGTCGATTTCCATGATGGCGATGGGTTGCTTGCTGTGTTCGTCGGTGTCCCAGTCCTTGGGGAAGGGGATGTCGAACTTCAGCTTCATGCGGGCCGGGAGTTTTTCGAGCGAGGCGATGATGAATTTTTCCTCGGCGGAGCGCTCGGGTTCGGCGGCGTGGGCGGGGAGAAGCAAGAGGCCGAGGATGAGGGCGAGGGCGAGGGCGAGGGCTCCGGTTTTCATGGGATGAGTGATGGCAGGGAAAGTTGGAGGGGGCGAGAGTGGGAGGATGATTTTACCTGGAATTGGCGGAGTTGTTATGGGAGCAACTTGATGCCGGAGGAAGGGTTCTTGTTGGGAACGCATTCACCTGGAGATTTCTTGGTGAGCCTCCCCAAATAGCCATGAAATCGAACGTGTTCTTGCTGTGCCTGGTCCTTGGTTTTTCCCCGGGTCTTCGAGCTGAGGAGGAAAAGGGCATTCCCTACAACAGCGTCGACAAGACGATGGCGCTGCTGGACGGCCGGAAGATGGACGGGGTGGAGTGTGTGCCCTTCTTTGTCCGGACGGATGAAGGTCAGCCGACTCTGTTACCAGCGGACGCGAACTTTCGCATCGTCACGTGGGATGGGGAGACGGTGAAGCTCAAGTGCGAGCCGCTGGATCAGGTGCCGGCCGGCGAGCTGCCCGAGATCGAAGAGACGATGAAGAAGGATGGCTTCACCCACGTGCTGTGGATGCCGAAGGGTGTGAAGGCGTATCTCGATGGGTCGATACTTCACTCGCTGCCGAAGGGCACGGTGAGGATGTCGCAGGGACTTTCCATCAAGAAGACATTCAAGCTGGGTGGGAAGAAGGATCCCAAGCCGGAGCCAAAGAAGCCATGATGATGGAAGGCTGAGCAGGAAACAAAAAAGCACCCGGCCCGCGAAGGGACCGGGTGCTGTGAAGACAAGACGAGGCGGGGATTACTCGGCGCGGGCGCGGAGATACTCACGGGGATCGCCGGTGATGGGGCCGGGGCTGCGGAAGGTACGGTAGGTCCAGCCGCTGCCGCTGAGGGCGGGCAAGCCGGCCTGGATGGCGGTGGCATCGGGGCCGGTGACTTCGTCGATATCGAGCGGCCAGGTGGTGAGGGTGTCGGAGCCTTCGATGGTGTAGGTGACGCTGTCCTGAGCGGAGGTGGCTGTTAGAGCAGTGGCTCCGGTGAAGGCACCGACGCTCGAGCGGACGGGCAGGGTCAGGGTGAGGACCGGTTGTCCGCCGACGGTGGCGACTTTCACGACGATCTTACCGGAGCCGATGCCGGAGAGCGGATTGCCGTCGAAGGCGAACTCGCCGAGGTTGTCGAAGCCATCGTTGTCGGGGTTGTCGGTGGGATTGCTGTTACCCGGAGTGAGACCCTTGTCTGCGGCCCACAGGGTGTAGGGAGTGCCAACGGTGGTCACGCTGAGCAGGCCATCGCCGGTGAGGAAGGCGCTCTCGTGAATGGTGGGATCGGCCCAGAAGGCCTGCGCTCCGATGCGTCCCCAGAGACCGACGGGCTGGGCGGTGCCATTGATGAAGAAGCTGCCGATGGTGTCGGTGACGCCGTGGAAGAGCTCTAGCTTGCCACTTCCGGAGACAAGGACCGACGAGGTGTCCGCCAAGTAAGCTTGGTCAGTGGAGAGCGTGCCAGCCGTGACGATGGTATTCCCGGTGTAGGTATTCAGCGCGGTGAGGGCGGTGTAGCCGGGGCAGGCGTGGGTGACGGTGCCGGTGCCGGAGATGATATTGGTGAGCGAGAACTGGGTCTGCTCCGGTGCCGGGAGGCGGTTGATGACGATCGAGGTGTTGTTGGTGATTGCACCGACGCCGAATGATCCGGTGGTACCACCGTTGCCGATCTGGACGACGCCTTGGCTGATGATCGTGGCTTGGGCGTAGGTATTGTCGCCGGAGAGGACGAGCTTGCCGGTGCCGGTCTTGGTAAGGGCGGTGGTGGTGCCGCCTCCGATCATCACGCCACTGAACTCAGTCTCATCGTTGGCGATGGTCATGGTCTTGTTGCCGCCGCCGAGATCCACTCCTCCGGTGAAGGTGAGCTTGCCGGTGCCGGTGCTGCCGAAGGTGGTGTTGACGCTGTAGGAGATGGCGTTGGCAAGCGTGCGGGGAGTTGCATCCGAGGAGCGGATGTTAGAGCCGCGGAAATCGATCAAGCCGGTGGCGTCGCCGAAGACCGAGGCATTCGAGCCGATGACGGCGGTGCCTGCGGCGAGACGGGTGGTGCCGGTGTAGGTGCTCGCGCCGGTGAAGGTGATCGTGTTGTTGCCGTCCTTGGTGATGGCGGCGGGGTTGGTGGAGTTGCCGGTGATGCCGGAGCCGGTGACCACATTGGGGAAGGTGAAGTCGTCAGTGCGATTGAGGCGGACGCCCGAGGTGGTGGAGTCGAGCGAGATCGGGTTGGCATTGATGCTGCCGGTGGTGCCGGCATTGCCGAGCTGGAGGATGCCGGAGGTGATGGCGGTATTGCCGGTGTAGCCATTGGTGCCGGTGACAATCACGGTGCCGGCGGTGAGGGTGAGGCTGCCGCCGAAGGTGTTGTTGGCGGTGAGGGTCAGGGTGCCGGTGTCCTGTTTCTCCAGGCTGCCGGTGCCGGTGATGGGATTCGGGATGGTGAATGTATTGCCCGCGCCGACGCTGATTTTGGACGCCCCGGTGAGGGAGAGCGGGGAGGCGAGCGTTGGGTTTCCGCCGGTATCGCGCAGGGTGGAATCGGTGACGGCGATCGGCTTGGAGAAGGTGCCGCTGGTGTAGTTCTCGAGCAGGAGGATGGCGCCGTTGTTGACGTTGATGTTGCCGGTGCCGGTGACATTCGTGCGGGTGAAGGCGAGGGTGCCTTCGTTGACATTGATGACGCCGGGATTGGTCAGGTTGCCATCGACGACGCCGATGAAGTTGGCGCCGACCTTGGTCAGGGTGAAGCCGGCGAGGTCGACGAGGGCCTGACCCGCGGTGATCGGGCGGACGTCCCAGCGGCCACTGCCGCCGATGGTGGTGTCGGCGGTCAAGGTCAGGGAGCGGTAGCCGAAGTTCTGGCTGCCCGCGGTATTGACGACGGCTCCGGCACCGCTGCCGACTCCTCCTACGACGAGGTTGTAGTCGCGGTTGCCGTTCAGCGAGCCATTGGCGTCGATGGTGGCGCCGGAGGCCACGGTGATGGTCTTGCTATTGCCGCCGAAGCCCTGGCCATTGCCGGCTTTCAGAGTGCCCGCGTTGACTTGGATATTGCCGGTGTAGGTATTCGCGCCACCCAAGGTGACGGTGCCGGTGCCGGACTTGGTGAGGCCGGTGGAGCCGCCGATGAGGTTATTGGCAGCGGCGGTGAAGATGTAGTCGTTGCCGGCGGTGTTGTTGATGGTGATCGCGGACGGGGTAAGCACGCCGGTGATGGCGATGGAGCCTGCTCCGATGTCGCCGAAGGTGACGGCGTCGGCTTGGAAGTACTTGTTGTCGCCTTCGAGCCAGTTGGTGGAAACGCCGACGTCCCATGCGGCACCGCCATTCCAGGTGCGGCTGGCATTGCCGGTGGTCATGTGGATTTGACCGGGTATGGGCTGGGTGAAGGCGGCGGTGCGATAGCCGGTGGCGGTGAAATTGGCCGGGCCGCCGACGAGAGTGGTGGCGGTGAGGACGGTGACATCGGCACCGATGGCAGGCGTTGTTAGAAGATTCACCGTATTGGTGCCGGTCGCGGTGAGGGTGCCGGTGGCGGTCAACGAACCCGGGGTGAGGGCATCGATATGAACCGTGCCGCCATTCAAGGCGACGGCACCGCTGAGAGTCGATTCGCCGCCGACCTGGGCCGCAGCGGCGATGTTCACGGGACC
The DNA here is from genome assembly GCF_038066715.1 of Luteolibacter sp. Y139. Taxonomy (NCBI): domain Bacteria; kingdom Pseudomonadati; phylum Verrucomicrobiota; class Verrucomicrobiia; order Verrucomicrobiales; family Verrucomicrobiaceae; genus Neoluteolibacter; species Neoluteolibacter soli. The sequence continues at coordinate 493,541 of NZ_JBBUKT010000004.1, forward strand.
GGCGAAGGGACCGGTGAAGTTCACGCGGCCGGCATTGACGTTCAGGGTGCCGGTGTAGCCGGTATTGGTGCCGGAGAGGGTGAGTTCGCCTGCGCTGGTCTTGTTCACCGTGGCGGTGCCGGTCCATGCGCCGGAGAAGGTGAAAGAGCTGGCGACGCTGAGCGTGTGTGTGGTGTCGTTCCAAGTCATGTTCGAGGCGATGGTGCTGTTAGCGCCATTGCCGAGGGACATGGTGGACGTGCCGTTCATGATGATAGGGCGCGTGACATTGAAGGTGCCGGAGTTCCGCGCGAGGAAGAGGCTGGAGGTGCCGTTGACGGTGATGTTGCCGGTGCCGCCGACGTTGAGGGGCTGATTGGCGCCGGCGTTCAGCTTCAGGGCGCCGGTATCGACGACGAGGTTGCCGGTCCCGGAGACATCGGTCCCGATCAGCATGACCGCACCGCTGCCGTTCTTGGTGACGTTGGCATTGAGGACGAGGGTGCCGGACGGCACACTGGCGGCGTTGTCATTCACGCCGCGGACGGCGAGGCCACGGTCATCGCTGAAGACGCCGGTGGCTCCGGCGACGGTCCAGTTTTGGTTGGCGGAGACGATGTAGTTGCCGCGCAGGGCTGGTCCGAGGGCGGTGAAGCTGCCATTCGCGGTGACGCCGCCAGCCATGGTGAGGGCGAAGGCATTCGTCTGCACGGTGAAGGCGGTGGTGCGGGTGCCGGTGCTGCCATAGGTGAAGTTGCCAATGGCGTGCGAGGCATCGAGTACCACGGTGTCACCATTGCTCGTGGCGTCGGCGATGAAGATGTTCGCGCCTTCGGCGGGCACGCCGGGGATCCAGTTGGTGGCGACGGCCCAGCTAGTGCTGGTGGTGCCGACCCAAGTGGACTGGGCGTGGGCGGTGGCGGTGAGGAGGCAAGTGACGGGCAGCAGGAGGGCAAGCGACTGCTGGTAGGCTCGGGTCGAGGTCATGGGCTTTCGATTTGGGTTCAAACGGGTTAGGGTAGGGGAATCGTGAGAAAATTGGGTTCTACGATTCAGAAAAATCCGTCTGACAAATCGTTTAATTGGTCAAGGAATCAGGCGCATGCAGGCGAGGTTGTATTACATCTTTTGCATGGAAAATTGTTTCCGATTTGCGCAAAAGGTTTGGTTTGAAGGGGTTGGGTGGTTCTGTCAGGAAATACGCAGAAATGGATATTTTTGTGTCATGGTCGCGGGGAGGTCGTGGCTAGTCCCCAAAGCGGGGACGTGTGGTGTTTTGGCGGGAAGCGACGTGCAGGCGCGGGAGGCCGCGGTTGTCGGGTTCGCGCCGCACCCTTCTCGCGACCCTTCAGGCCGCCGTGGCTGGCGGGGGGAGACCCAGGGCGGCGCTGCGCTTGCCCTGGGCTTAGGGCTGGCCGCCCCTTTGGGGCTTTTGAGTCGCCGGAGTTGGTGGACCCGATAGGTCGAATGGAGATCGCGGAATAGGACGGATCTTTCTAACGGGTGATCACGCGGAGACGGTAGAAGCGGCGGGTGGCGATGCCGGGGTCGGTGACGGTGAGCCAGCCGTTTTGAAGGGCATCGGGGTAGTCGGTGCGGGAGTCGAAAATGACGGAGGCGTGTGCCCAATCCGAGGCATCGGCGGTGACTTCGACGAGGCAGGCGATGTCGTCGCGGCCGGGGTCGAAGGGGAAGCGGAACTCGCGTCTGTTCGAGAAGCGATCGAGCTTTGGCATTTTGGCAGAGGGCGACTCACCGAGGCCGATGCCGAGGGCGTAGCGGAGGAGATTCGGGATGGCGTCCTTCTTCGGGGTGGCATCGATGCCGCCGATGGCGGGATTGGTGCGGTCGGCGGCGATGGGGAAGTTGACGGTTTGCCAGGCAGGGAAGGAGGCAGGTGGAGCGGCGAGGCGGACTTCGACGATGTGGCCGTAGACGGGGCCGTTGCCGAAGTTGGCGATCTCGGGGACGGTGACGACCTGGGCGTTGTTCGAGAGGGACCAGCCGCCGATGCCGTCGGGCTGATAGACTTCGCAGGTGGCCGCATGCATGGCGGCTGTTAGGTCGGTGTCCCAAGGAGCGAAGATGAGGCCGCGGAAGGTGGTGCCGGGATTCGGGAGGTAGATGCGGCAGAGGTCGGGTGGAGAGCTGATGGTGCTGATGGAAAGCAGGCCATTTCCAGCGGCGGTGGGCTGGGTGTAAACGGGTGAGCCGGGATTCGCGAGGGTGGCGGTGATGATGGTATCGCTCAGCGTGGGTGCGGTGAGGATCTCGCTGCCAAGGGCGATGGTGCCGGTGCCGGAGATGGCGCCAATGGTGCCGTAGCCTGTGAGAGTGCCGGTGGCGGCGAGGGTAATGGGAGAGGCGAGCGGGCCGCTGAGTTCGAGTGTTCCGTTAGAGATGGTGACGGGGCCGGTGAACGAGGGATTGGCCGTCTTGAGATGGAGGGTGCCGCCGCCGGACTTGGTGAGGGCGTGAGCGGTGGGGGTGAGGGGGGCGGTGAGTTCGAGGCGATTCAGGGCTCCATCGACATGGATGCTCGACGGTGCGGTGAGTTCGACAGCGACGGGGATGACGACGTGGTTTTCGCCATCGCCGGGATCGTAGCGGAGTGCGCCTAGCTTTCCCTGGCCGGTGTCATCGGGGATGGCGATGCCGCGGCCGGTGCCGGCGATCTTGATGGGCTTGGCGAAGCCATAGGTGCGGGGCACGCCGGGGGTGTCGCTGCCGGAGGTGAGACGAAGTTGGCCGCCGGGGCTGACGGTGATGGATGAGACGAAGGTGGGTGTGGAAGGCTGGGAGACCTGGAGTACGCCCTCGGCGATCGCGAGCTCGCCGGTGAAGTTCTTTTCCTCACCTGTGAGAGAGGCGATGCCGAGGCCGGTCTTTCGGAGACCGCCGGGGCCGCTCCAGCGCTCGCGCAGGCGGAGCGCACCGTAGTCGTGATCGCCATCGAGTTGATTCACCTGCAACTCAAGGGTGTTGGTGAGGACGCTGCCGGCGACGACTTCGAATTCGACGAAGCCATCGCCATTGCCATCGATCTGGATTTTCGCGTCTTGGCCGGATCCGTTGAAGGTGAGGGTTTTTCCGGTGAGTTCGTCCTGGATGCGATTGCGGTAGTAGGCGTTGGTTTCGTTGAAGCGGATGCTGCCGACGGTGACGGGGGCGGTGAGGCTGATGTCGCGATCGATGCCTGAGGGCGCATTGATGACGGCGCGCTTGCCGGAGGCATTGGGATAGCCGGACGGGGTCCAATTGGTATTGGTGGTCCAGTTCGCGTCGCCGCTCGGTTTGAAGATCGATTCGGCGGAGAGTGAGGAGAAGAGGGCTTCATCGAGAGCGCTCCACACGCCGCTGCTGAGTGCGCGGGCCTTCAGTGTTTTCTGGCCGGTGATGGTGAGAGCGGCGGTGTAGGCGGTGGCGGTGGATGAGACCGCGCCGGTGTTTTCGACGCGTGGGTCGGAGCCATCGAGCGTGTAGTAGATGGTGCCAGCGGGTGCGGTGATCGAGACGGTCTGGCCGGCGGTCAACTGGCCGCCGTGCTGGCTGAAGGTGGGGGCAACGACCGCGGGGTAGAGCGAGGAGTTCTTGAGCTGGGTGAGCAGGTTCGCGGTGCGGACAGGGAAGTAGGTATTCAGGAGGCGATCGCGCTCGGCGAGCCACTGGGGATTCAGCGAGTAGATGGGCGAGGGGCCATCGAGATCGTAGATCTCCTTGCGATAAGCGCCCCAGCGGGCTTGCTCGGCGAAGATGCCGGGCTGGGCCTTTGCCGCGGCATCGGTGAAGCGGGCGGCGATCACGGTGGGGGTGAGTGCGCCACCATTGAAGAGATAGCGATGAGCGCGGTCGGCGAAGCGGAGGCGGAACTCGGCATTCTGCCGCAGCGCGGTGTAGAGCATGCCGGGGTTTTCGTAGGTGAGGTCGCTGTTCGGCGGATTGGTGCGATTGGAGGTGGCGCTTTCGAGGGTCTTCTCCGCGTCCCAGACGAAGAAGCGGTAGCCAGCACCTGGAGATCGAAGGCGGGTGGCGGTCCAGTTGTTGTCCGGCCAGTCCTGATTGGAGCCGTAGAAGTTCAGCAGCATGTAGTCGATATATTGGTCGACATCGAGGTACTGCTTGATGGCGGCATACTGAGCCGAAGTGGTGACGCCGGCGCGGGCGAGGTCGCGCAAGGTATTCCAGGCGACATTGTCACCATCCACGACGCCGTCATGGTTCATGGCATCATAGTCCTCGGGATCGCCGCCGAAGTAGCTGGCGGAGAACTTGGAATCGGGCCGCTCGGAGGGATTGTAGATGCCCCAGTAGATGCCGTTGATATAGAGGTGAACGAGGTTGCCGTGAGAGGCGGCACCATTCATGGCAAGCTGGGTATCCCGCATGAACTGATCGTGGAAAGAAAGGCCGCGATCGCGTTCGGATGAGGCGGGGTGAATCCAAGAGTTGTTGAAATTCGCGCGCAGGATGAGGGAGTCGAAATCGGCCAGCGGCGTGCCGGCATCACTGAAGATGGGAACCCGAAGGCGGCCTTCGCCATACTCGCCACGGAAGGCGAGGCGGAAGGACTGCTTGGGCGACTTGTCCTCGAAGCGGCTGGCTCCGCCATGGATGCGCAGGCCGGCATCGATCTGGGTTTCGAAGGAATTGTCGGCGGTGAGCCACTCGGCGGAGACCACTTTCTCGAAGCCATGCAGGAGCGTATTGCTGTAGAGACCGTCCTCGCCGAACATGTCCAGAGGCGCGAGCGAGAGCGACAGCGTGGGCAGGCCGCCGAGCGCTGACTTCATGGTGGCCGTGTAGCCGGACTGCGCGGCGATGGTGGGGCTGATGGAATAGCTGGTCTGCGCGAAGTCACCCCAGTTTGCCGGGTAGCCGCTTGGCCGTGCGGTCTGGGTGACGATGTCATTGAGGAAAAAATAGGAACTGGTGGTGATGGCGCGGCTGGGCAAGGCGGTGCTTTTGAAGGCGGCGGCGCGTACGACGCGGGTCTTGTTGATCGAGATGGGGGAGGTGTAGGTGGTGCCGTTTGTGAGGGAGGGTTCGCTGCCATCGAGCGTGTAGCGGAGGGTCACGCCCGGCTCGGGATGGGTGATGGTGAGCGAGAAGGCGGTGGTCTTGAAACCGCGAGCGGCGGAGAAGGCCGGCTTGACCAGCGGTGCGCCGTAGGACAAGGCGGCATTCGGCTGGTTGGGCGTGGGGGTGGCGAACCACTTCCAGGTATTGCCGCTTTCCGGGCTGCGGCCGCAGCTGGTGTCCTGAGGGAGCACCATGGGAGCTACTAGGTCTTCCGTAGTTCCGGTGGGGCGGGTGAGGACGATGGATTCGCCATCGGAATCGATGCTGAAATTGGTGTGGAGCTTCGGTCCGGGCGGCAGGGTGGCACCGGGCAGGGCGTAGCGGGTGCCGAGATGGACATCGAGGAAGGCGAGCTCGGTGGAATTCAGCGGGCGATCGTAGAGGAGGAACTCGGCGATATCGCCATTGAAGTTCCGGCCGGTGCGTGAGCTACCGACGGACATCTGCGTCAGGCTGAAAAGGAGCACGGTGCCGGGGCTCTGCGCTCGCGAGCCGATCATCTGGCCATTCTTGTAGAGGCGGGCGAGCGGCGAATTCTGCGTGCCGGCCATGGTGGCGGAGAGGACGACCCACTCATCGTCACCGGCTGCTGCTTCGGCATTGATCTGGTTCATCGCGCCAGAGCGGAAGCTGGTGTTGCCGAGGGTGCCGACTTCTAGAGAGGTATCGGTGGTGGCATCGTTGGTATTCCACGCGCCGAAGATGCCGGACGGGGTGCCGGTGCCGGACCACTTCGAGACGGCGAAGAGGGAGTAGTTGTGGAGATTGGTGAGGCCCTTGAAGCCGGAGGTGGGCAGGCGGAATTCCTGGGAGCTGGAGCGCGAGAATTGGAAGGCGGGCTTGCCGTTGATGCGGTTGGTTTTGAAAACGGGGCGGTTCGAGGAGGAGGGGGCGGTGCCGTTGTTGCTGCGGCCGCTGAGGTCGGTCCAGGTGGTGACGGATTGGCCGTCGGTGTAGGACTGGCCTTCGGCTTTCAGCCAGAGGACGAGGCCGGGGATATCGGCCGGGGAACTGGCGGTGAGGGTGGCTGCGCCGGTGCGGTCCTTGCCGGAACACCAGACGAGGAGCCGCTGGCCGGCACCGATCTGGACGGCGGGGAAGACCCACTTGAAGGGATCGTCGGTGTGGTCGGATAGACCCCAGCCGGCGAGATTTACCGAGGAGGCGCCGCGGTTGTACAGCTCGACCCAGTCGGAAGGATCGCCATCCTCATCAAGCAAGGTGGAGCCGTTCGACGACTGGAATTCATTAACGACAACATCGGCATGGCAATTGACCGCTAAGGCCAAGCCAGCGAGGAGCGCCAGGGTTTGGTGACGCACGGGGGGCATGCGAGGGGGCTAAGGGGAACTCTAGCAGCATGTTACAAGTTTGTGACCTTGTGCAAGCACTCTATCAATTCGGAGTTGTTGAAAATCAGTGTGGTGGGAATGCGGGGCGGCATTCTGATCGCGGAGATATGCTTGCGTTGCGGGGCTTTCGACTCAGGTCTCCGGTATGAAGGACGTCAAGATGGGTGGCGTCGATTTCCCGGCAGAAGAAGAGAGGCGCTATCCCTTTGCCCCAGGGTCTCTACTGCAGACACCGTAGCAACACACCGGAGGCTGAGTGGCGAACAAGCAATCCAGAGGCAGAAGACAGGATGAGGGGGAGCTGCCCCGGTCTTAGCTTGCCTCGTGAGGAGAGGATGGTTTTCCCCGGTTCTCCATCCATTTTGTAGCAAAGGCATACAGGGTGCCCCAGACTGCTCCGAGCATCCAGCCGCCGATGACATCGGTCGGCCAATGGACGCCGAGGTAGACGCGACTGATTCCGACGCAAACCGGAATCAGGAGGGACAGGGTCATCACGAAGAATCGCGTCGCGCGCCGTGACGAAGTGCGTGCAATCATGAGGCCGAGCGTCAGGTAAATCACGGTGGCCATGGTCGTGTGGCCACTGGGGAAGCTCGCACCGCTGACGAAAGTCCCATGAGCGACAAGGTCCGGCCTTGGACGACTATAGAAGACCTTGAGAAGATTCATGGCCGCCATAGCGCTGCCGATCGAAAGGAGTCCCATGAGTGTGGCCTTTCCCTTTCCCGAGAGAAGTGCGGCACCGAGACCTGCAGTCGAGACGAGGGTGAGGATGCTGAAGCTACCCAAGGCTGTGATGTCACGCGCCATCTCCGCGGCTCGCAAAGAGCCCAAAGGATCCGAGGGAGGTTCCTTTCCTTGCAAAGCCAAGAGGAGATCCGGGTCGAGGTGGGCAAACGTGTCCGCCCGAACCCCGATTCCCAGTATCACGAACAGGATCAGTGCAGCGAAGGCTGCGACAAGCAGGGAAAGGCCGGGTACAGCCCGAGGCAGGCTGACAGGGGCTCCCATGCGAGGACCTTCGGATGGCGGGCCGGGTTTGGCGGGCCGGTGCCGCCCCTGGGTATCCGGTTCACCGCTGGTGCTGCCACCCCGTGACGGTGGATTCATGGGAATATTTCTAACCGGGGCGAGATTAGAAAGCCGTGAGGACGGTGGTCTGTTAGATTCTAACGGTGGGACAATCGGGCATTGCGCGCTGGAACAGGGGGCTCGGGAGAACCGTCTATCGAATCGAGCCGTCCCCCGCCGGACCTTTCGGAGAAAGTTCCCTGCCATTTTGAGGCCGCGGGTAGAGCAGGTAGGGCTCGCGGCGTTTTAGGAAGGATGGCAGGTCGCGGTCGCGGATGGAGCGGATGGTTTCGAGGGGCTTGTCTTGCTGGATGACGGTGAGGGTTTCGGGGTCACCGAGGAGTTTGGCGATGTTCTCGAGCTTCAGCTCGGAGGGGTAGAGGCGGTGGAGGGTGGTGGCGAGGAGGATGCCGAGGTCGGTGGGGCGGAAGGTTTCGCGATCGGTGAGGAGGAGGCGGACGCCGCGGCACTCCTGGTCCTGGTAGACGCTGGCGGTGGGAGTGAAACGGACGGGGATGAAGCGGATGCCGGGGAGCGTGGATTTGTTCAGTTCGGTGGCGAGCTTGAGATCGTCGATGTACGGTGCGCCTAGTAGCTCGAAGGGGGTGCCGGTGCCGCGGCCGACGCTGAGCTTGCAGAACTCCAGGAGGCCGACGCCGGGGTAGAGGGTGGCGGCGGTGAGGCTGCGCATGTTTGGCGAGGGGTCGCGCCAGGGGAGCGAGGATTCATCGAACCAGCGGAGGGGTGAGCCGCCTTCGCAGCGGATGACGCCGAGATCGGTGCCGAACTTGCGCTCGGCATTGATGAGGCGGGCGAGTTCGCCGACGGTCATGCCGTGGCGGAGGGGGATCTCGTGGGCGGCGACGAAGCTGCGTTCGGCGGTGAGGACGGGGCCTTCGACGGTGGCGCCGATGGGATTGACGCGGTCGAGGACGACGAAGCGGAGCTTGGCCTTGCCGGCGGCTTCCAGGCAGTTCGCCATGGTGGAGATGTAGGTGTAGAAGCGGCAGCCGATGTCCTGGATGTCAAAGACGAGGGTATCGATGCCTTGGAGCTGTTCCGGTGCGGGAGTACGATGTTCGCCGTACAAGCTGAAGACGGGGAGGCCGGTCTTTTCGTCGGTGGTGTCGCCGATCTTTTCCTGATCGAGTTCGCCGCGGATGCCGTGTTCGGGGGCGAAGAGTGCGACTAGCTTGAGATCGGGGGCGGCGTGGAGGAGGTCGATGGTGGGATTGCGTTCGCGATCGATGCCGGTGTGATTGGTGATGAGGCCGATCCTGCGGCCGCGGAGCTGGCGGAAGTGGTCGCGCTCGAGGATGTCGATGCCATTGAGGACGGGGCCGTCTTTGGTGGGGCGGCGGACGATGGGTGGGTTCGCGGGGTCGGGTGGCAATGCGCCTTCGACCTTGGTGAAGTCGAAGCCTTCGATGGCTTGGGCGGCGAGTGTGCCGAGTTCGCGTTGCAGGCCGATGACGTTGCCTTCTTCATCGGGGTGATTGCGGTTCGAGAGGAAGATGGTGGCGGTCTTTGAGAAGGGATCGAGCCAGAGGCGGGTGCCGGTCCAGCCGGTGTGGCCGTAGCTGCCGATGGGGAAGAGGTCGCCGCGGGGGCCTGCGTAGGGAGAGTCGATGTCCCAGCCGAAGCCGCGGCGGGGGAGGCCGGGCGGGGTTTGGACGGAGGTCATGGCCTTGACCGTTTCCGCTTTGAAGATGCGGACGCCATCGAGTTCGCCGCCGTCTAACAGCATGCGGGCGAAGCGTCCGAGATCGGCGGCGGTGGTGAAGACACCGGCGTGGCCGGCGACGCCGCCCATGCGGCGCGAGGTGGGATCGTGGACGATGCCGCGGAGGGGCTTGCCATTGGTGACGGTGGTGGGGGCGATGCGGGAGACGTCGCCGGGGTCGAGGGTGCGGAAGGCGGTGTCCGTCATCTTCAGCGGCTGGAAGATTTCCTTCGCGCAGAAGGCATCGAGGGTGGTGCCGGCGACGCGCTCGACGATGAGGCCGAGGAGGATGAAATTGATGTCGCTGTAGCGGTAGGTGGTGCCGGGTTGGGCGGGGAGGGGTTCGGCGCAGGCGGTTTTCAGCGCGCCTTCCTTGCCCTGCCAATCGCCCTGCGGCGGGAGGCCGGCGCGGAGACCGGAGGTGTGGGTGAGGAGCTGGCGGAGGGTGATGGTTTCCTTGCCATTGCCGTGGAACTCGGGGAGGTAGCGGCTGGCGGGTGCCTCGACATCGAGCTTGCCGGATTCGACGAGCTTCATGATGGCGGAGGTGGTGGCGATGACCTTGGTGAGCGAAGCGGCGTCGAAGATGGTGTCTTCGGTCATGGGCTCACGCTGGGGGAGGATGGCGCGGTCGCCGTAGGCCTTTTGGTAGAGGGCGTCTTCGCGTTCGATGCGGAGGACGGCGCCGGGGGTTTTGGCATCGGTGATGGCTTGCGAGATGGCGTCGTCGATTTTTGCAAGACCGGCGGCGGCGAACGATGCGGCGTGCAATGTGCAGGATAGGCACATGACCAGAAAGAGGCGGAGAAAGCCGGGCATGCGAGGGGTGATGTTACGCGGGAATGAGAGTGTGGCGATCAAGAATGACCCGTCAAAAGCCGCTGGTAGCGCGGGATTTTGGCTTCCTTGGGGTGCGGGCGAGGGTTCCTTACTCGCGGAATGAATTCCGCGCTCCCAGTGGGCAGGAGAAGTGGCACGCGAACGGCGAAGGAGGAGGTGTCATGGATACTACACCTGCTACACGGGCTTCCTTTAGCCTTCCTTCTCTCATCGCCATTGTCGCCGCGATCGGCAGCTTCATGAATGGGGCTACCTTCGGGCTGATCCTTGCGATCGTCGCGATCTTCTTCGGGATCATCGGCGTGGTGCTTTCGCTCGCGCCTTCGAAGCGAGGCGGGGTGATCAGCACATTCGGCATCGGCGCGGGTCTCATCGGGATCCTCGCGGCCGTGATCAAGGCGTCGATGTATCTCTTCTCCTGAGGCGGCGAAGCTTCCTTACGATCCAAGCCGCGGTGGCTGCCCCTACGAGAAGTAGGGCGGCTGCCGCGGCCCACGCGTATCGCGGGATGGGCATGGTGGCGCGGAAGCGGGTGACGATGGGTTTCTGGATCGCTTGGCCGAGGGTGTAGTCCCAAGTGAGGGTCTTGCCGTCGTCGGTGACGGAGGTCGCGTTGCTTTCCTTTGCCGCTTTCGGGAGGTGGATGATGTAGGTGAGATGGCGGTTTTCGCGGTCGTCGCTGCCAACGGCGAGGGAGGCGAGGCCGAGGGCTTCGCGGACGTGGACGCTGCGGGCGAAGTCGAGGTCGAGCCAGCGGAGGCGGACGTCGAAGTGGCCGGCAATGTCCGCGGTGGACTCGGGGAGGTTTTGGAAGCTCTCGCTTTTCTTGAGGTCGAGCAGGGAGAGGAGCGACTTGGTGGAGACCTTCACCGAAACGGTCGCGTTGCCGTCCTTCGCTTCGACGGAGATGTCATCGAGGATGAGTGAGGGCTGGGTGGCGATGATTTCGCGGATCTTCTTTTCGGTGCCGCTGGTGCCGCCGTTGAGGAAGAGGGCGGACTCGGGCACGGTGTAGCGCAGCTCGGCGCGGCCCGAGCCATTTCGCTCGATCCAGACTTCCTCGTGGATGTCGAAGCAGGCACCGAGGAGCAGGCAGGCGGCGAGGATGAGGAGGCGGTGGAAGATGGCGGGAAGCTTGCGCATCGCAGATACGGAAGCCACGCTCTAACCGCGATGCAGCGCGTTGTGGAGCCGGAAATCATTGATCAACTGCCGCCGGATCATCCGGACGTGAGGCGCAGTCGCGTGGACCTGAAGGTGATCAACTTTTTGATGGGCAACGAGCGCTGGATTGCGCGGCACATCGCGCAGTATCCCGAGGCGTTGGCGAAGGGGGTGGTGGAGATCGGGGCGGGTGAGGGGACGCTGCTGCGGCGCTTGGCGAGACAGCATGCGGGCATCCCGCTGACGGCGTGTGACTTGGCTCCGCGACCGGAGGGCCTGCCGGAGCGGATCGCGTGGGACCGGCGGGATGTGTTTGAAAGCCTGGCGGAGGTGAAGGGCGGGGTGCTGGCGGCGAATCTTTTCCTGCATCACTTCGAGAACGATGAGCTGGAGCAGTTCCGGCCCCATCTGGAGCGGTTCGAGGTGATTTGTTTCAATGAGCCGTATCGGGTGGAGCGGACGGTCTGGGATGCGCAGTTCATCCTGCCCTTCGTGGGGCGAGCGACGAAGCACGACATGATGGTGAGCATCCGCGCGGGCTTCGTGCATGGCGAGCTGCCGGAGCGGCTGGGGCTGGATTCGTCGAAATGGCGGATTCGGGAGGAAACCACATGGCGCGGCGGGCTGCGCATGCTAGCTTCGCGCATTTGAGCGACTTGGTGACGATTGCGGGCGGGGGATTGGCGGGGCTCTCGCTGGCGGCGGGCCTGCGACTGCGAGGGATCGGGGTGACCGTGCATGAGGCGGGGAGCTATCCGCGGCACCGGGTGTGCGGGGAGTTTATTTCGGGAGTAGAGAGAGCGACGCTGGACGGGCTGGGGATCGCGCAGGATTTGGCGGATGCCTTGGAGTTGAAGAGCCTGATGTGGTTTCGGGAGGGGAGGACGATTCATGAGGGGGTATTGCCGGAGGCGGCGATGGGGATTTCGCGGTATCGATTGGACAGGCGGCTGAAGGAGCGGGTGGTGGAGATGGGTGGGATGGTGGTGGAACGGTCGCGACAGGTGAGAGAGAAGAGCGAGGGACTGGTCTGGGCGGCGGGACGGGTGCCGCGGCGGGGATCCTGGGTGGGATTGAAGGCGCACTTTCATGGGATGAGCATGAAGGCGGATCTGGAGATGCATCTGGGTGCGAATGGCTATGCGGGATTGGCGCAGGTGGAGGAGGGTCGGGTGAATGTTTGCGGGTTGTTTCGCGTGGATCGCTCGCAGGCGGGACGAGGGAGTGATTTGTTAGATGGCTATCTGCGTGCGGGTGGGAATGGGGTGCTGGCGGATCGATTGAGGGAGGCGACGGTGGATGCGGAGTCGTTTTGTGCGGTGGCGGGGTTTGAAATGGGGCGGCAGGAGGTGGGCGAGGGGTTGTGTGTGATCGGTGATGCGGAGAGCATGATCCCGCCGTTCACGGGGAATGGGATGAGCATGGCTTTTCAGGCGGCGGAGGTGGCGCTGGGTCCGCTGGAGAGATGGAGCTCGGGTGGTCTGGCGTGGGATGGGTGTGTGGCGGAGATCCGTGAGGGGCTGCGGCGGAGGTTTCGCCGACGGCTGGTGGCAGCGCAGACGATGCATCCGGTTTTGCTGCGGCGGGGCGGGCGGGATGTGATTGAATCGATTGCAGCCGCCGGTCTATTGCCGTTCCGGCCGCTTCTTTCCCTTGTCCGCTGAATCATGTTCCTGGAATCCATTGCCACTGCCGTTCCGCCGCATCGCTACACGCAATCGCAGTGTCTTGATGGCTTGCGAACCTCGGCTGCCTTCGGGGCGCTGAGGCTGCGCTCGCAGGGGATGCTGGAGAAGATCCTGGGGAATGGTGTGTCCGGGATCGCGACGCGGAGTTTTTGTCTGCCGGAGATCGGGCCGGTGGTCGGCCGGGATGCGCAGGAGCTGAACGAGACTTTCGAGCGTGAGGCGCCGGCTTTGGCGATGGCGGCGCTGGGGCCTGCGCTGGAGAAGGCCGGGATCAAGGCGGAGGAGCTGGATGCGCTGTTTGTGTGCACTTGCACCGGGTATCTGTGTCCCGGGGTGACGAGCCATGTGGCGGAGTTGCTCGGACTACGAGAAACGGCGTACTTGCAGGATCTGGTCGGGCTGGGATGTGGGGCGGCGATTCCGATGCTGCGGTCGGCGGCGGGGTTCCTCGCGATGCATCCGGGGGCGAAGGTGGCGACCGTGGCGGTGGAGGTTTGCTCGGCGGCGTTCTTTGCGGATGACGATCCGGGGGTGTTGATCTCGCTGTGTCTCTTCGGCGATGGCGCGGCGGCTGCGGTGTGGTCGGATGTGGCGGGCGAAGGAAAATGGCAGGCGGGGCATTTCACGACGGTCCACCGGCCGGAGCAGCGGGAGAAGATCCGTTTCGTGAATGCGGGCGGGAAGCTGCGCAACCAGCTGGACAAGGCGGTGCCGGGGCTTGCGGCGGAGGCGGTGGCGGAACTTTTTGCGAAGCGGCAGGGTGAGCCGGACCGGGTGCTGGCGCACTCGGGTGGACGGGATGTGATCGATGCGCTGGAGGCGGTGCTGCCGCACCGGTTGTTAGAGACGCGGGAGGTGCTGCGGGATCATGGGAACATGAGCAGTCCTTCGGTGTTGTTTGCGCTGGATCGGGCGATGGGGAGTGTGAATGGCGACAAGCGGTGGTGGCTGACGGCGTTTGGGGCGGGGTTTGCGGCGCATGCTTGTGAGATGTGGCGGGGGTGAGGGCACGCGGGAAGGGGCGGCTCCGCGCCGAAAATACGGTGCGTTTAGTAGTTCCGGCCCCATCGCTCCCTTTCAGGGAGCCGATCATGCCTTCGTCAAACCCGGGGCTGCGCTATCGCTTGCCCCGGGCTATTTCATGGCCGCACCTTTGGAGCTGAAGACCTCGGGTTTACTCCTTTGGGTGGAGAGGGCGGCCGGTGGCGTCGATGAGGGTGGGGGTGACGAGGACGACCGAGCGGGTGCCATCGGGGTGGGTCTGGATGTGCATCTGGGCATTGCCATCGCTGGAGAAGGAGCTGTCGGCGATGGCAGTGCGCTCGGTGACCTTGGCGGTGGCGGTGCCGGATTCTCCTTCTGCGATGCGCTCGGAGTAGTTGAGATCGACGTGATGGCCGAAGCCGTAGGGAGCGGCGCGGAAATCGACGATGAGTCCCGAGGGCTGGGTCTCGAAGCCTCCCGGGGCGGTGGGCGAGGGGACGAGGATTTCGTGAATGATCTCGACCTTGGCGTCTTCACCCACCCTTGCGGTGATGGCCGGGGTAGACATCAAATCGACGCCCTTGAGTTGGGACAACTGGCGCATCATTTGTGCTGCGCCCGTGTCGTCGAGTTGCGAAAGATCGGGCGGTGTCCAATCCATGCCGGCGGGGATATTGATCAAGCGGGTCTCCATCTTGTGTTGGAGAGGCGGGTTGCTGAGTGTGGCATCGATCAGGCCCTCGATGGCGATCTGGTCGGCGGCGCTGGTGGTGGTGAACTGCAAGGTGGAGCCTGAGAGGGAGAAGCTAGTGGACGGGTCGAGGGTGATGCCCTTGCTGGCGAAGTAGTCGGCGGGTGCGAGCTGGTTGGGAGCTCCCGTGGCGATATGAGCCTCCTTGGTTCCCAAGGTTGCAAGGTAATCGGAGAAGCTCATTCCCTCCGGGATCACGGCGGGCTCAGCGAAGGGGCCGGCTTCTGCGGAAGACTCGCGTGAGAAGAAGTCGGGTGGCACTTGGAGGCCCCTCTTCACTATCTCGCCGGTTTCTTCGGGTGCGGTGAAGGTGTATTCGCTGCCGGAGCGAGAGACCTTCAGGCCTGCTATGGCGGCGAGGAGGTGGATGGAGGAGTCGAGATTGCGGATGCCGGTTTTGGCAGTGAGGGGTCGGGTGGCTTCGGGGGGGACGATGAAGGTGAGGTGGAGGGGGACTTCGCCGGATTCGCGGCAGACGTCTTGGTAGGCGGCGAGGAGTTTCGTGAGGGCGGCTTTGAGCGGGAGGCCGTCGATGGTGACTTCGGGGAGGAAGAATTCCTTGAGGCGCTCGGGGCTATGGGTGGCGTGAATGCCAGAGGTTGGGGGGCGATTGGAGGCTTTTGTGGGGAGGTGGGGGGAGTCGGTGACTCCGTCGGGGATGGGGGAGGAAGAGGTTGGGTGCTTGGTGGTTTTTGCGGTGGTGTTGCCGTTTTGCACGAGGAGGTCGGCTCCGCGGTAGAGGCAGAGGAGGGCGACAAGGAGGATGAGTGCGGCGGCGACGCGCTTCTTCATGATCGCAAGCGTGAGAAGCGCTGCGGGCCAGGGCAAGGTGAATGCGAGGAGGGCGTTGACGGACCATTCGGCCGGTGTGGAGACCGACGGTCCCGGGGGAGGGCGATGCGGGCGTGAAGGGGGAGAGCGGAGTGCTCAGGTGCTTCGGTTGCCGCACACGGAGTGTGCGGACCACCTTGCTGGCGCATGGAGGCCGGCGTGGGGGGCATTCGGGCGGGATGAATCCCGCGCTCCCAGTGGGAGGGTGCGGACTTGCGTCCGCGCCGTGTCGACAGAATGTCGACACTCCTTATGGTCACTCCGTGGTGGGGAGGCGGAGGAAGTACATGGTGCTCTTGCCTTCGTAGATAACGCCGAGGTGGGAGTCATCGATGGGGGCGAGGCAGGAGTAGCCGAAGCCATTGCGGGAGTCGTAGAGGCGGGCGTCCTTTTCGGGCCAGGTGAGGCCTTGGTCGGTGGAGCGCTTGAGGGTCATGGCGCGTCGGGTGTCGGTGGCGTCCGGGTTTGAGAACCACAATGCGTCCTTCCACTCTAACAGGCTGGCCATGCAGACGGGTTCGCGGAGGGCTTGGCGGTCGGTGGGGTGAGGGGTCCAGGTTTTACCGAGGTCGCGAGTGGTGGCGATGGTGCGGGAGCCGCCGCGGTTGTCGCGGCAGTTGATCATGATGGAGCCGTCGGCGAGCTGGGCGAGTTGGGACTCGGTGGTGTCGCTTTTCACGCCGGTGCCGGCTTGCCAGGTTTCGCCGTGGTCCTTTGAGGAGATCATGGTGGACCATGGCTTGCCATCAGCGGCGCGGTATTGGGCGGCGAAGGCGAGGGTGCCGTCTTTCAGGGCGATGCCTGCGCCGGGGCCATTGAAGAAGAGGCGCAGGGTGGGGTCTTTTACCTGGGTGGTGATGTTTGTTGGCTTCGACCAGGTCTTGCCGTCGTCGTCGCTGTGGACGAGGACGAGTTGGCCGGTTTCGTCCGGCGTCATGCCGGGGCCGGAGCCGCCCCATGCGCGATTGCCGTGGCTCCAGAGGGCGGCGATCCAGAGGCGGTTGTTAGAAGGGTCGAAGAGGATGGCGGGGTCGCCGACGCCGTCGTGGCCGTGCTTCGGGTCGTCGCCCATGTCGATGGCGACGCGCATGGGTTCCCACGTCTGGCCGCGATCGATGCTGCGGGAGACGCCGACGTCGATGTTTGCGGGGAGGTCGCCGGAGCTGTCGTAGCGGATGTCGTAGACGGCGACGAGGGTGCCGGATTTGGTGCGGACGAGGCCGGGGATGCGGTAGGACTTCGAGTGATCGTCGCCGGGGAGGCGGACGGCGTAGCCGATACGCTGGGTGCCATCGGGGGAGGGTTGTGCGGGTTCCAGCACCTTGCCGCCGGCTTTGATGCGGAAGAGGGAGGCATCGATGCGATGGTCGAGGGAGGCGGTTTCTTTAAGAGTCGGTGAGATCCAGAACCAGTGTTCGCCGGAGGCGAGCTCGTGCTTGGTTGTTAGAGAGAGTTTCCCTTCGGCCTTTTTGCCCTCGGCGATGGTGGTGCCGGGATCGGCGGATGGGTCGGCGGTGCCGGTGACGATGCGAAACGAGGTGATGTCTGTTAGATCGGTGGTGCCGGTGAAGCCAAGTTCGAGGCCTTCGAGTTTCACGGTGCCTTCGCTGCCTTCGACGACGATGCGGAAGCCGAGGACGGGATTGTAGTCCTCGCGGATGAAGGCGGGGCAGACGGGTTGGACGGTTTCCACCAGCACGGCGCGGGCGGGGCCGGGTTGATGGAGGGTGACGTCGTCGATCATCACTCCAGTGTCGGCTGTGACGCGGAAGCGGAGTTCGCTGGTGCCGGTGGGAAGGTCGAGGCGGACTTCGGTCTTGAAGGCGCCGGTGAGGGTGTCGTCGGCGTTTTTGATCTCTTTCCAGCTGTCGCGTTCCTTCGCGTCGATGCGGAAGCGGAAGGGGTCGCGTTTGGTCCAGCGTTCGGCGTGGAAGGTGAGGGCGGTGCCTTTGGCGGCGGGCTCTGTTAGGGTAAGGGTGGCGGTGCGTTCGCCTTCGCCGGCGAGGCGGAGGCATTGCTGGCCGGTCTTGGCGTGGCCTGGTTGGATTTGGGCGTTGCCGGTATCGGCAGACCAGGTGCCGATGGAAGTGCGTGCTTCCTTCAACGGGCCGGCGGGGAGAGACTCGAAGGATTCGGCGGAGGAGAGGGCGAGGACGGTGTACGTAATCGTTCCGCTACGAAGAAGGAGATGAAGGGCTTTGGTCATTCGGGTCACAGAAAGCATGCTGGAAGAGGTTACGTCCGGGGCATGGGGTCGCTTGCTGGTTGGTTGGGGGGACCGGTTGCCGAGGTTATTTCGGTGGGATTGCTTCGGCGAGGCGCTTGGCGACGGGGAGCTTGTCCGGCGGGTGGACGTCGGAGCTGTCCCAGCCGAGGTCCTGGGTTACGATGAGGTGGACGGCGGGGAGCTTGCGGGCGACATCGGCCTGGATCTGTCGATACTCGGGCCAGTATTGGCGGATGGGTTCGTGGCCGCCGATGCGGGGCAGCTGGATGAGGTAGAAGGGGAGCTTGGCTTCGCCGAGTTCCTTTCGCCAACCGGTGATGAGGTCGGTGATGAGTTTTTCATTCCAAGCATTGTCGGCGATCTCGGCATTGGTTTCGCCTTGATACCAGAGGACGCTATCGAAGGGGAAGCCGCACCAGGGGCGGATGCCGGACTCGAAGAGGAAGCCGGGCTTGAAGGGGTGGTTGGCTTCGGGGTGTTTGCCGAGGTTTTGTTTGGCGCGGGCGCGGGCCCATGGGCTGATCCGCGGGGAGGACAGCCAGCCTTTGTCTAACAGTTCCGCGTAGGCTCGTTGCGCGGAGAGGAGATTGCGGGGGAGCCAGGCTTCAGTGCCGGAGCCGCCGATGGCGTTTTCGACGAGGCCGATGGGGATGCCGTCGCGTGCGTGGATCATCTTGCCGGTCCACCAGGCGATGGCGGAGAACGAAGAGGCGGATGTTTCGGTGGCTCGCTCCCAGGTGCCGGTGAAGTGGTCACGGTTGTTGAGGCGGGCGAGGGTGGTGACGTCGTAGGTGCGGGAGTCGGTGGGAGCGCCGGTGAGATTGCAGAGGCGGATGGAGGAATACTTGCCGGCTTGTTTGGCTTCTTCCGGGCCGCCGATGGCGCGGCTGAGTTGGAAGTCCATGTTCGATTGGCCGGAGCAGAGGAAGACGCGGCCGATGAGGAGGTCATCGAGCTTAAGTTGCTGGCCGTCGCTCCGGATGGTTATCGTCGCGGGTTTCGCGGAGGGCTTCAGCGGGGGCAGGGTGATGCGCCATGAGCCGGATTTGGTGGCAGTCGTTTGAAAGGAGTTGCCATTGAAGGAGAGTTCGACGGCGGTGCCGGGTGATGAGGTTCCCCATACGGGGACCTCGCTATTCATCGGCAGCACCATATGGGAAGCGAAGGGGCGTCCGAGATCCAATGCTCCCGCGATGGGCCATCCGGTGAGGATGGTAATGAGGGCGAGGCGGATGCATTTCATCGTGGTGGAATCCAAGACGTTTTCGGCAGGGGCGGCCATCCTGATCCTGCGGCCGGGTTTCCCGACCGGCGGGGCGGGTTCTGAAACTGGTTGGTCGGTCAGACCGCGGGAGCAAGTTGGTGCTGCACGGGGGCGAGCGGCTACTGGTCGCGACGGAACATCCCGAATCTCTCCCTCTATGATGCAGCTCCGACTCTCCACCCTGGCCTTGATCGCGCTCGGCACCGCGGCGACATCCGCGAATGCGGCCGTTATTTTCTCCGAGAACTTCGGCAGCACCACGGTGAATCCCACCGCGGCGAGCTTCACGGTGCAGAATACCTGGAGCTATTCGGACTCGGCGGGCACCACGGTGAACACGAACGAGTCGCGCCTTTTCAATCCGGGTGGCGCCGGGTCGGGTGAGACGACGCATGGATGGATCAGTGCTCTGACCACTGGCAATACCTATCAACAGATCGCGACGACGGGGAGCTTCTCGGGTGTGGCGGCTCTGGGTGAAGGGGAGAGCTATGTGTTCACGCTGACGTTCTTCGCGTCGTCGCAGACGAGCACGGCGGCGAATGACGTGAATGCTTATGTGGAATTCGTGTCGGCGGGGAAGGTGTTCAATTTCACGACCGGGTCGAATGGAGCGATCACGGCGCCGGCGACTTTTTCGGCGCAGATCCTGAGCGATAGCAATGCCGCGGACGATACCTTGCGGCTTGGCTTCGTGGCGCAGGGTGGGGCTGGTGGCTATAATAGCGACCGGACTTATACGGCGAGCTGGACGAGCACTTCGCTGCTTGGGACGGATAGCTTCATGCTGGCGTTGGGGCGGACGACGAATGTGGCGGGGACGCCGTTTGCGCTGTTTGACAATGTGGCGCTGGATGTGGCGATCGTGCCGGAGCCGGGTTGTGCGGTGCTGGGGGCGTTCGGAGTGCTGGTGTTGTTGCGGCGCCGGCGGGGGTGAGATCTTTCTTTTCGTGGGTAGTTTATTGGGTCGCACGGGTGGGGTCGCCCGTGCGGCTTGATTGTTTCCTGGAGCTGACTGGTTGGTTCACCGAACCAGTGAAGGGGGGCTGAAATCGCGGGTGCGGGGAGTGACGGTGGGGAATGTTGTTTCTCCGCTTCCTGCTGCTGGCTTGTCTGCTGACCCTCGCGAACGCCGAGGTGGTGCCGGAGGATGAGACGCTGAAGATCTTCGTGCTGACGGGGCAGTCGAATTCGCTGGGGACGCTTGGGACGACTGACTTGAGCATGCGCTTCGGGGCGGTGGGGACGCATCCGGCGGAGCAGGCGGGTGGCGTGCCTTTCTACTGGGACAATCGTAGTGACGGCACGGCTGCGGGGGATGCGGCGCTGGGCAAATCGGATGGGTGGACGGTGGTGGGCGCGCAGACGGGCGGGGTGTATGCGGGCAATGACGATCACTGGGGACCGGAGGTGGGATTTGCGCGGATGCTGTGGAATGCGGGCTACCGGCACTTTGCGATCGTGAAGGCGGCGCGGGGTGGTGGTGGGAATAGCTTTTGGCAGAAGAGCGCGGCGGATCATCACATGTATGACCATGTGGTCGCGACGGTGAGTGCGGCGGTGGCGAGTTTGCCGAGCGGGTATCATGCGCACCGGATTGCGGGGTTGCTGTATGTGCAGGGGGAGAGCAACAGCACGACGGAGGCGAGCGAGGCGGGGACGCGGTTCAGTGAGCTGCTAGTGAATTTGAAGGCGGACTTGGCAGGGGCGGCGTCGCTGACGGGTGTGTTTGGTGAGATCGGTGGGGCGGGGACGAGCCGTGATACGACGAGGAGCGCGCAGCTGGCGCTGGCGAACAGCCGGGCGGACATCGGGTATGCGGAATCGACGGGGCTCACGCTGCAGAATCAGGATGGGCAGAGTGTGCACTATGATGCGGAGAGCCAGATTCTGTTAGGTGAGCGGATGGCGGCGGAGGTGATCGGGATGGATGCCCTGCCGACGAAGCCGCTGCCGGCGTGGGCGAACGTTCATGCGTGGTTTGTGGCGGACAATGGGATGGCTTTCGACAGTGCGGATGCGGTGAATCGCTGGGCGGACATTCACAATGGCGGTGCGGTGCGGGACCTGACGCGGCGGGTGGCGGGGCAGACATTTCGCCGCGCGGTGACGGCGGGCAACGGGCAGGCGCGGCAGGTGATGCGCTTCGATGGGACGAATGACCTGTGGGCGAATGCGACGACGGAATTCGGTGCGCTGACCGGGGCGCGGAGCGTGGCGGCGCTGTGCCGGGTGACGGATGCGGCGGACGGATTTCTCTTCGACGGGACGACGGGCACTGGAAGGACGCGTGCGGAGGTGCGGTCCGGGCAGTGGCAGGCGGGGGTGACGACTTCCACGGGATCGTGGAATGGAACGGAGACGAACACGACAGCGCGGCAAACGGGGGTGTGGCAGCAGCATGTGTTCACCTTCATGCCGAACGGGAGCGGCGGGACGACGGTGGGTCACTGGGTCAACGGTGCTCTAACAGCGACGGTGACGGATAGCCAGGTGACGAATCTGGGCGGGCTGATCCTGGGGGCGAATGGTGGTTCGCCCTTCATGAGATTGAAGGCAGATATTGCGGAGGTGGCGGTGTTTTCGAGTGTGCTGGGCGCGGGCGAGGTGGCGGAGCTCAAGGCGGACTGGGATGCGCGCTGGGGCACGCTGACGGGGCCGCCGCTTTCGATTTCGGTGAGCCAGACGCCGCGGGAGATTCCGCGTTTTGGGAGGAACGAGTTGCTGGGGATGGAGATCAACACGCCTGCGGTGACGACGCTGCAAGAGGTGCGAGTGCAGCTGGCGGCGGGGACGCGGGAGAAGGTGTCATCGGTGGCGATTGTGAATGCGACTACGGGTGTCGTACTTGGGAGCGTGGATGCGCCGGGGAGTGATGCGCTGGTGTTTCCGGTGTCGGCGAGTTTGGCGGAGGGGAGCCATCGTTTTCAGGTGGCTATCATTCCGCAGCGGTATGTGCCTTTGGGCAGTTCGCTGGATGCCTCGGTGACGAGTGTGACGGTGGCGGGCCAAGGGAGCACTGTTCCGGTGAATGCGGATCCTGTGGGAGTGGTGACGCTGGGGCTGGTGCCGCAGTTCACGGATGTGGTGAAGAGCGGGGATTTGGGGATCAACACGTTCCGGATTCCGGGGATCGTGTGTGACGGGCATGGGGTGATGCATGCGGTGTATGATCATCGATATGACAGCTCGGCGGACCTGCCGGCGAATGTGGATGTGGGCTACAGCCGGAGCACGGATGGGGGCGCGACGTGGACGACCTCGCGGGTGATCATGGACTTCGATGCCGCGGTGTCGGGTTCATCGGGGAACGGGGTGGGTGATCCGTGCATCCTTCATGATCCGGTGACGGATACCTTATGGGTGGCGGCGCTGTGGTCCTTCGGGAATCATGCTTACAATGGCTCGGGTGCGGGGACGCTGCCCACGGAGAGCGGTCAGTATGTGCTGGTGAAGAGCGAAGATGGCGGGGTGACTTGGTCGGCGCCGATCAATGTGACGGCGGCGGTGAAGGACAATGTGAACTGGCATCTGATCTTCCAAGGGCCGGGACATGGACTGGCGATGCGCGACGGGACGCTGGTGTTTCCCTCGCAGTATCGGGATGAGAGCGGGACTGTGAGGGTTTGCTCGGTCTTTAGCTCAGATCATGGGGCGACGTGGGACTTCGGATCGGGAGTGCCGACTTCGTCGCCGCAGACGAATGAGAATACGGTGTGCGAGCTGGATGACGGGCAGTTGCTGTTTTCGATGCGGACGCCGAGCGGCTCGAATGGGCAGCGGGCGTGGATTCGCTACACGCCGGGTGGAGCGGTGCCGATGCGTGATGGGAGCTGGGGTTCGCTCTTCCGCCTGGCGGCGGTGCCGGATCCCGTTTGCCAAGGGAGTGTGATCCAGTGGACGAGCGTGCATCGCGGGGATCCGCGGGAGCTGGTGTTGTTCGGAAATCCGGCGAGTTCTTCGGCGCGGAGTAACTTCACGCTAAGGGTTTCGCCGGATGGCGGGGCTTCGTGGCCGGTGTCGCGGCAGCTTTATGCGGGGGCGGCGGCTTATTCCTCGATCTGCATCTTGCCGGATCATTCGGTGGGGGTTTTGTTTGAGAAGGATGACTACACGCGGATCACGTTTGCGCGGGTGGAGGCGGAGTGGCTGATGAATCCGGCGGTGGATGGCGATGGGGACGGGATGCCGGATGCGTGGGAGCTGCTGTATGGCTTGAATGCTTCGGTGAACGATGCAGGGCTGGATTTCGACCGGGATGGGTTTTCTAACAAGGATGAGTATGAGGCGGGGACTGGTCCGGCGAATGCGGGGTCGGTGCTGGGGGTGACGGGGTTTGAGGCGGGTGGGGAATTGAGGTGGAAGAGTGTGCCGGGGCGGAGCTATGCGGTGGAGAGGAGTGTGGATCTTTTTTCTTGGGACGTGGTGTCGGGGTTGGGTGAGGTGTTGGCGACGGGTGGGGAGATGGGGGTGGAGTTGCCGAGTGGTGAGGAGGATGCGGAGTTTTATCGGGTGAGGGTGGTGAGGTGAAAGGGGAGCGAACCATCAATCATCAATCCTCCAATCACCAATCGGAGTGCGTGAAGAGGCGTGACTGCTGACGCCTGACACTGAGTTGACAGGTTCGGCGGAGGGGAATGAGATGCGGAGGTGTCAGGTGCTTCTGCGGGCCAGAGGCTCCGCGCTCCCAGTGAGCTTCGCGCTTCGTCATGGTCTTCATCAATCGCATGCATCCTGATCACCTCGCTGCAGCCTTGGTTCTTTGGAACTATCATCGGTTGAATCATGAACTCTTGCCGACTGATGGGATTCTAGTTTTTGGGAGCAATGACCTGCGGGTGGCGGAGCATGCGGCGGGGTTGTTTCATCGTGGCCTCGCGCCGTGGATTTTGTTTTCGGGTGCGCGGGGGCGGATGACTCAGGATTGGAAAGAGACGGAGGCGGAGGCGATGGCTGGTGTGGCGCGGGAGTGTGGGGTGCCGGAGGAGGTGATCCTTGTCGAAAACAGGGCGACGAATACGGGGGAGAATATTTGCTTTAGCCGGGAGTTGTTGGAGGCGAGGGGCATCGTGCTGTCCGATGCGATCGTGGTGCAGAAGCCGTATATGGAGCGGCGGACGATTGCGGCGCTGGATGTGCAGTGGCCGGGGGTGAGCTTTCGGGCGAGTTCGCCGGGATTGGGTTTTGAGGAGTATTGTGTGGGGACGCTTACGACTGAGCTGGTGACTTCGGCGATGGCGGGGGACTTCCAGCGGATCCTGGATTATCCGGCGCTTGGATTTGCCTCGGTTCAGGAAGTGCCGGAGGAGGTGATGGATGCTTTCCGGGTGTTGGTTGATGCGGGATTCACGGGGCAATTGCGTTGAGGTGGGCGGGGTGAACTGGTTGGTGATACCGACCACTTGAGGGGCGTTGTTGTGAGGCTCGTGCGGGATGAGCGTGGCCGCGTCGAACCTAGTAAAGCCCCATGGACAGAACATCGTATGCCCTTCTTTTCGCCGCGGTCGCCACAGGTGCCAGTCATGGCCAGGACCTTCGCAGTGCCACCACCGATAACCTGAACGTCGCGGGTGCCTGGGTGGATGGCACGCCGGCAGTAGCCGCGGACACGGCGACGTGGAATGCCGCGAGCACGCTGACCAACACGCTCGGCGCGAACCTGACCTGGGGCGGACTGAATGTCAGCGCGGCCTCCGGTGCGGTGAGCATCAGCGGCGCGAACACGCTGGCGGCGGGTGCGATGAATCTGGGTGCGAACGGTCTGTCGCTCACCACGAGTGCGGCGAACAACAGCCTGAACTTCACGTCACTGACCGGCAGCGGAAACCTGACGATCAACAACGGCACGGCGAACCTGGGGATGACCACGTTCAACACGGCGAACGCGCTCAATTTCACCGGCACGCTAACGCTGCGCGGTGGCAATGCGGCGACGACTCCGGCCGCAGTGGGTGGCAGCTTCATGTATCTGGGCCGGGCGGGGATCACGCAGGCTGCGGGGACGGCCTTCGCGCTCGATACCGGTGCTTCGGCGACCAGTGCAAAAGATGTGATTCTCGACAGCGGCGTGTGGGGCGGGCAGACGATTCATCTCACGTCGCTGACCGGCTATGGCTCGCTGCGACGCGACTCGGGTGCGGGTGGATCGGTGCTGGCGACGGTGGAAGTGAATCAGGCGACGGACACGGTCTTCAATGGCATGGTGCTATCGCACACAGCGGGCAACAACACGGACATCCGGCGGCTTGCCCTGACCAAGAGCGGTGCGGGTTCGCTGACGCTGGCCGGTGTGGTGGGCAAGCAGACGGCTTCCGCAGGTGCCAATGCGGCGGACGTTGATCTAACAGTCTCGGGTGGCACGCTGGTATTGGCCGCGGCGAATACACGCACGGGGGCGACGACCATCAATACAGGTGCGATCTTGCAAGCCGGCAACGGCGGCGCGACCGGCCTGATCGGCGGCAGCGGCGTGACCAACAATGGCTCGCTTGTTTTCAACTATGGCAGCGGAGCGGTGATTACGGCGGCGAATGCGATCTCCGGCGGTGGCACGATTTCGAAGAAGGGTGCGGGGACGCTGGTGCTGAGTGGTGCCTCGACGCTGACGGGTGCGACGATCGTGGAGGCTGGGACGCTGCGGATCGCCGGTGACCTGGGCACCAGCCCGGTGGTGGTGCAGAGCGGCGCGACGGTGGCGGCAGGTGTGGTGGCGACACCGGGCACGGGCTATGTGAAGTCGCTGACGCTGGGTGGGGGCTCGACCTCGACCTTCCGGGTGGGTTCGGCTTCCGACCTGATCGTGCTGAATGATGCTAATGCGCTTACGGTGTCGGGTCCGCATGTGATCACTGCGATTCCGGGATCGGGGCTGAATCCGGGGGACAAGATTCCGATCATCGACTACCTGGGCACGTTCACTGGCTTCGCGAATCTTTCTTTGGCACCGGGAACGCGGTTCACGCTGGTGAACAATGTCGCGGATACGAACATCGAGCTACAATACACGGGCGGCACGCTGACGTGGAAGGGTGGCAATGGGGTGTGGGACGTGAATGCCACGGCGAATTGGGATCTGGGTGGCAGTGCTTCGACTTTCCTGGCGGGTGATGCGGTGCTCTTTGACGACACGGCTACGACCGGGGCGGTGACCTTGACCGGCACGCTGAGTCCGAATGGTGTGACGATCGTGAATGACACGAAGGCCTACACGCTGGGCGGGACGGGTACGCTGGCGGGCAGTGGGACCTTCACAAAGCAGGGTCCGGGCAGTGCGACAGTGACGGCGGCGACGAGCTACACGGGCACGACGTATCTGGATGAGGGCATGCTGACCTTCGGCGATGGTGCGACGAGCGGTGAGATCGGCAGCGGGGCGGTGAGTGTCTTCTCGGGTTCGACGCTGCGGATCAACCGGAGCGATCTGCTGGACTACAAGACGAATGCGCGGCTCCGCACGGTGGGTGGCGATGGTAACATCGTGATCGATGGCGGGGGGACGGTTTTCAATTACACGGGCAGCGGGACGGGCTTCGCGGAGGGGAATTCGTGGGCGGGCTTTTCCGGAACGCTGACGGTGAAGGGCGGGTCGGAATTCCGGACGATCCGGAATGGTGCGACGGCGATGGGTACGGGGAGCGTCGTACTTGGCGATGCGACCACGAGCGGGAAGCTGGCGCAGATCGAGGGCAATTGGAGCTTTACCAACAACATCACGCTTGCGGGCCCGGATAACCGGATCATCAACCGGTCCATCAGCACGCCGCCGCGGAGCATGAAGCTGCAGGGTGTGATCTCAGGCGGTGGCGGCCTGACCTTTGAGGATGTAGCGGGGACGATGACGAACAGCCAGACGGGCTTCATCCTCACGGGTGAGAACACGCTCACGGGCACGATCACGATTCCGACGGGAGTGCCGGTGCGGGTTGGCGGCGTGCCGGGGAATACGGATGTCAGCCAGGGTGGTGCGGGCGCGGCGGGTACGCTGGGGAATGCGACCGTGGCCAATGAGGGCACGCTGACTTTCTCCCGCACCGACGCGCTGGCGGTGGGGAACACGATCAGTGGGGCAGGGCAAGTATTCGTGGGGCTGACGACCGGCACCGCGGGTGAGGTCGTGACCTACACGGGAACGAAGTCCTATAGCGGTGGTACTACGGTGCGGAGTGGCAAGCTGGTGGTGAACACGGCTTTGCCCGCCTCGCCGGTGATGGTGGAGGCTGCCGGCACGCTGGGTGGCACGGGCACACTGGGTGCGGCGGCGACGGTGGCGGGGACGATTGCTCCTGGTGCTTCCGTGGGCATGCTCAGCTCGACGGCGGGGATCTCGCTGGAGAATGGCTCGCACATCGCGTGGGAGATCTCGAACTGGAATGGCGGCGCGGGAAGTGGCTACGACACGATCAACGCGGGCTCGATCACGGTGAATGCGGTGGGGGCTACTCCTGCGGTGGTGGTAATCACGCCCTCGTCGCTGGTGAACTTCACGGAGGAGGCGAAGACCTTCACGCTGGCCACGACGACGGGTGGGATCAGCGGGCTGGATGCCGGTGATATCACGGTGGATGCCACGGCTTTCCCGGGCACGGGCACTTGGGCGGTGACGACGAGCGGGAATCTACTGCGACTGTCGTACACGCCGGGCGGTGCTGGTGGGTATGGTGCTTGGGAGACGGCGAATGGGATTGCGGGGGCGGGTGCGAATGTTGATTCGGACAAGGATGGAATTCCGAACGGGATTGAGTTCGTGATCGGTGGTGATCCATCGAACTCGCCTTCCACTGCGCTGCTGCCGACGGTGAGCGCGGATGCGACGAAGCTGGTCTTTGTCTTCCGTCGCACGGATGATTCGGCGAGCTACAATCCTTTCGCCGAGTATGGTTCGACTCTCAGTGGTTGGACGACGGCACAGGCCGGCGTCAATGGGGTGGTGATCACTGAGGACAACAACTTCTATGGTGCCAATACGGACCGGGTGACGGTGAGCATTCCGCGGTCGCTCGCTGTTGGTGGGAAACTCTTTGCCCGCTTGCGGATCGAGGTCCCGTGAGCGGACAAGCGGCAGGCGTGAGGGGTTCGAGGTCTAACAACTCTTTCATCGCAGCCGAATCCAAAGACGCGCATCCCGGAGACGGGGTGCGCGTTTTTGCGCATGGAGGTGGCGTTACCGGTCCACGCGGGGTGAGGTGGATTGGTGAATCGGTTGCGGCTTGGTGGGGTTCCGGTGTCGCTACGCGACACCATGGTGGCGGCGTTTGAACCACGGCTGAAGCCCGTGGCTACCGTCCTTGACCGCTACGCGGTCGTAAAGGAGTGGCTATACTTTTCCCACTGAGGCGCCTTTGACTGTCTCCGGGGTAATCCAGGCATTGCCGCCGGGATTGGGGTCGCCGGTGGCGATGCGTTCGAGGCGGCGGACGACGAGCTTGGCGACGGCTTCGGGATCGATGCGGTAGCCGGTGATTTCCGGGACGAGGTGATCGAGGAAGGGTTCCCAGCCGAGGGAGATGAGGCTGAGGTGGCGTGGGACTTGGAGGCCCTGGCTGGCGAGCCAGGTGAGAGCGGTGGCAGCCTGGCGCGGGCGGGTGGCGATGATGGCGGTGGGCGGGCTCTTGAAATTTAGCGCGCGGGCGAGAACGCGGCCGACGCCGCCGGAAGTGCCGTTTTCGACGAGCGCCGTGGCTTCGAAGCCGGGTTCGCCGAGCTCGACGACGCCGCGGACGGCGGCCTCGACGCCCATGAGCGTCTCGGCGGGTGAGAGCACGACGACGCGGCGGTGGCCCATGCGCCACAGTTGGCCCGCGGCATGGTGGGCGGTGGCCTGCCAATCGATATCGAGGTGGGGCAACGTGATGCCAGGATGCGGATAGCCGCGGATGAGGACCGGGATGCGGGCCTTCATGAACCAGCCTTGCACGGCGGCGCTGGAGCGGAGGAGCATCCATGCGGTGCAGGGGTGCTCGCCGATGAAGTCTTCGAGTCGCTTGGCGGGATTCTTCTGCTCATACCAAGCGGGTGCGAAGACCTCGAGGGAGGCGCCCTTGCTGGAGAGAGCCTCGCGCACCTGATCGATCTCTAACAGCATGGGCTGTGGGAGTAGCTCAAGACGGCGGTGGGCGAGCACGCCGATCTTCAGGGTGAGGTTTTTTTCGCGCACCGCTTCACCGCCGGAATGGATGACGCGGCGGCGGGCACCGGCATCGGCGGGGGCTAGGACGCCATCGCGCTCAAGCTGCTGGAGGGCGAGGCGGATGGTATCGCGGCCGACTTGGAGGGTTTCGGCGAGGCGGCGTTCACCGGGGAGGAGGCGGGGCCATTCGCCGGCGGAGATGCGGAGGTGCATGACGCGCACGCATTCGGCGACGAGATTGCCGCGGGATGGCATCGGGGCGCTGGTCATGGGGGGAGTGTTTCCTGATTGGGGGAGAGGGCAAGTTTGGACTGGTGGGTGGGGGCGACCACTTGGCGCGGCTTCGGGCGGGATGAATCCCGCGCTCCCAGTTTCTATGGCGAGACGGCCTTTAGCACGAAGTCGACGATGGGCTTGGGGTCGGGGAGGCTGTGGGGGTGGTGTTTGCCGCCGGGCTTGCGGATGACTTCGATGTGGCCGCCGAGGTCTTGGTAGCGCTTTTCGACGAGGTCGATGTTCTCGCTGATGGGCACGGCTTCGTCGGCGTCGCCGATGACGGCGAGGATGGGAATGCGGGCCTTGGCGATGGGGGCGAGGTTGTCGACGGGATTGCCTTTCCAGGCGAGGGCGGCGGCTTCGTCGGGGAAGTTGTAGACCTTGATGAGGCGCTGCCAGTCTTCGGGAGAGCCGGGAGCGAGGCCTTTGCCGCCGGGCCAGCTCTTGAAGTCGCAGACGGGGGCATCGACGTAGAGCGCGGCGGTCTGGTCGGGATGGAGTGCGGCCCAATTGAAGGCGAAGAGGCCGCCGCGGCTGAAGCCTTCGAGGGTGGTCTTTTTTGAGAGGGAATAATACTTGGTCAGGAAGGCGTGGAGGTGGTCCATGGCTTCCAAGGCGACGGGGGCACCGTAGAGATTCTGCACGTCAATGTAAGCGACGTGAAAGCCGTTCTCTAACAGGCCGACGTCTCCCTGTGGTTCATGGCCGAAGAACTCGGTGCGCCAGATCCAGGGGTTGCCGTGAGCCGGTGTCTTCGGGCGGACGAGGAGAGCGGGTCGGCCGGCGAGCTGGAAATCGAGGCGTTGATAGCCGTTCCAATCGGAGAGCTTTGTAGAGGAGAGGGCTTGATAATCTTTGAGCAGTGTTTCCGCGAGGGCATTGGCGGTCTGCAGGGGCTGGCCTTCGGGGATGCCGGGGCGTTCGTGTTTGGTGGCGCTGAGCCAAGCGTGCTTCAACAGGTCCTGTCGTTCTTTCAGGACACGGAAGGCATTGCCTTCGGCGAACTCCGGTTTGCCGGGAATTTTAAGGAGCGGCCAGAGGCTGGCGCAGGTGGCTTCGGCGATGAAATGGTGGCCTTGGTCGCCGGGATGGATGTCATCGGCGGCGTAGGTGAAGGCGGGATCTTTCTGCTTCGCGGCGGTGATGGAGGCACGCAGGGCGGGGCGGATGTCGATGGTTTCCCAGCCTTGTGATTTTTGCGAAGCGAGCCATCCGGCGAAGCGGCCCAGAGCGGCATCGTAGCGCGCCGGGTCTGATGAGGGCTTGTCCGCTTGATAGAGTGGCGGGGTGAGGAAGATCACGCGGGCGCCTGTCTTTGTGGCGTCGTCCTTCAGGCGAGCGATCCCTTTCTGGTAGGCAGCTTCGCGGGCGGGATCGGGTGGCAGGTAGATGCCGTCATTCATGCCGTAGCAGGCGATGACGAGCGTGGGCTTGAAGGCCGGGAGGATGCGGCCGAGTCGCTCGTGAAGGTCCGGGCGGGGGAACTTGCCGCCGGCGTGGCCTTCCTCGGAGAGGCCGGAGACGGTCTCGCTGGGGAGGCCCATATTGACGATGTCAGCGTTCTTGAACTCCTCCGTGGATCGCAGGGCGGACTCGACGAGTGTGGTCCAGCGGCCGTCGTAAGTGATGCTGTCGCCGAGGAAGAGGATCCGTGGCTCCGCGGCGCGGAGCAGGGCGGGAAGCAGGAGGAGGGCGGCGAGCAGGCGTTTCATCGGGACTGACGGGAACGTGGGCAGGGGGTGCTTTCTAGCAATCTTCCCGCTGGTTGGCAGGGCAAACCAGATTGGAAAGCTTGCCGAGGCGTAGGCGGATCGGTGAGCTTTATGTATTGAGCTAGAAATGTCCCGAATTTTCACTGTCCTTTTCATGCTAGGTGTTCACGTGCACGCCGGGATCAAGGTGTCGCGCGCGGTGGTGCCGGTGTTCAATGATGGGACGGAGTCGCTGGTGGCGGAGTATGAGTATGAGACGGCTGTGCCGCGGGTGGTGAAGTCGGTGCAGCTGACCAGCGAGGGGACGACGGATTTGGGAGATATCGCGGGGGTGAGGATGAAGCTTGTGGGGATCAAGGGCGATGAATTGATCGCGGGATCGATTGGTTTTGAGGCGAGGATGACGTCGAGGATGGAGCGGCGGCCGATGGCCAATCACTACGGCTACCGGCTGATGGTGAAGACCCGGCCGGGTGTGGATCCGAGTCATCGGATCGGCGTTCGCGTGGAGTCGATCGAGTTTGAGGATGGCACTGTGGAGCGGGTGGAGAAGCCGGCGGATTTCCAGCCTTCGCGGGTGGCCTATCGGATTCATCGCAAGGGTGAACATGGATGCGATACGTTCCGGATTCCCGGGCTGGCGCGTGCGAAGGATGGCTCGCTGCTGGCGATTTATGACATGCGCTATGAGAGTGCGCATGATTTGCAGGGGCACATGGACATCGGGCTATCGCGCTCGACCGATGGTGGGAAGACTTGGTCGGTGCCGCGGCCGGTGCTGGACATGGGCGAGTATGGAGGGAAGCCGCAGCGTGAGAACGGGTGCTCCGATGCGAACATCCTGGTGGATGCGAATGGCGGCCGGGTTTTCGTTTCCTCGCTGTGGACGCATGGGCGGCCGGGGACGCATCAGTGGAGGGGCAAGGGTTCGGAGCCGGGGCTGGGGATTGAGGAGACGAGCCAATTCATGTGCGTGCACTCCGATGACAACGGGGTGACGTGGAGCGAGCCGGTGAATCTAACAAGTGCGCTCAAGCGGCCCGAGTGGTGGCTATTTGCCCCGGCTCCGGGGAATGGGATCACGATGCGCGATGGGACGCTGGTGATGCCGACGCAGGGGAGGGACGAAAGCGGGCTGCCGTTCTCGAATGTGATTTCCAGCAAGGATCATGGGAAGACGTGGTTCGTCTCGCCGCCGGCGCGCCACGACACGACGGAGTGTGCGGTGGCGGAGGCGGGCGATGGGTCGCTGGTCTTTTCGATGCGGGACAATCGGAATCTAACGGACAAGGGGGAGACGAACGGGCGTGCGGTGTCGGTGACGCGCGACTTGGGAAAGACGTGGGAAATTCATCCGGCGGATCATGGGGCGCTGCCGGAGCCGGTGTGCATGGCGAGCTTGATCTCGCATCGCCTGCCGGATGGGCGGACGGTGCTGCTGTTCTCGAATCCGCGCGACAAGGAGAAGCGGCGGAACCTGACGATCCAGGCGAGTCTTGATGGCGGGAAGACCTGGCCTGCGGAGCAGCGGGTGCTGCTGGATGACGGGACCGGATACGGCTACTCTTCGCTGGTGATGGTGGATGACTCGACGGTGGGCATTCTCTTCGAATCCTCGGTGGCGGACATGATCTTCATGAAGGTCCCACTCGCAGACATTGTGCGGCCATGAACTTGCAACGATCCGGTTGGCTCACCCTACCAGTCGCCGCAGCTGTCCGACAGCTCGCTGCGGTTAAAGATTCTTTTATCCGCTCCCGCCGGGGCTGCTTTTTAGGAATGAACCCACCGAACCTTGCCGGACCTCTTGTCGCTGCCGCCGCGCTCGCTGTCGTGCCTGCGCGCGGAGGGGTGACGATGCTGCCGCCGGTGCCGGATGCGATTGGTTTTGCGGGTGCCTTCGCGGGTGTTCATGAGGGGCAGCTGATCGCGGGTGGCGGGGCGAATTTTCCGGACGGGACGATGCCGTGGGATGGCGGGAAGAAGGTGTGGCATGATCGCTTGTTCGCGCTGGATCTGAAGGAGGCCGGTGCGGCGTGGCGCGAGGTGGGGAAGCTGCCGGTGGCGAATGGCTATGGGGTCTCGCTGACGGTGCCGGAGGGGGTGCTGGTGATTGGTGGCGGTGATGCGAAGGAGAACTTCCGCGAGGTGCGATTGCTGACATTGGTAGATGGGAGGCCAGCCTTCCGTGAGTTGGCGGGGCTGCCGGTGCCGCTGGCGCAGATGGTGGGAGCGGTGACGGGGCGTCGGGTGCATGTGTGCGGTGGGATCGAGAAGCCGGATGCGACTGCTGCGAGCAATGGTCACTGGATGCTCGATCTGGATGCTATGGACAGGGGCTGGCAGACGATGCCGTCGCTGCCGGGCGAGGGGAGGATTCTTGCGACGGCGGCGGGGATTGGGGATGCATTCTTTATCGCGGGTGGTTGTTCGCTTGCTGCGGATGCGACGGGGAAGCCGGTGCGGACGTATCTGCGTGAGGCGTGGAAGTTTGATGAAGGGAAATGGCAGCGTATCGCTGATCTGCCGCGCGGGTCGGTGGCGGCGGCCACGCCTGCACCGGTGAGGGGTGATGCGTTCTTCGTGGTGTCCGGTGATGATGGAACGCATGTGGGTCCGCCGAAGGAGCATCGTGGATTTTCGCGGGAAGTGCTCCGCTACGATGTCCCGGCGAATGAATGGTCGGTGGCGGAGCAACTTGATGTGCCGGCGCCGGTGACATTGCCGGCAGTGCCGTGGCGGGATGGCTTCATTCTTTTCAATGGCGAGGTGAAGCCGGGCGTGCGCACGCCGCAGGTGCTATATTTTACCCCACCTGAGCCGAAGCCATGAATGGGGATTCTTCCATGCGGAGTGCCTGGATGGCGGTGATGCTGCTGTGGCCGGTGGCGGTGCTGAACTACCTGGACCGGCAGATCTTTTCGACGATGAAGTCGTCGATCATGGGAGGGGTGCCGGACATCATGAATGATGCGCGGTTTGGTGAGCTGATGGCGGTGTTCCTTTTCGTCTATGGGATTTTCAGTCCGGTCGGCGGATACATCGCGGATCGCTTTGATCGGCGACGCGTGATCATCGCGAGTCTGGCGGTTTGGTCAGCGGTGACGTGGTTGACCGGGCATGCGCAGAACTATGAGCAGCTGTGGTGGGCTCGGGCGCTGATGGGGCTGAGTGAGGCCTGTTACATTCCGGCGGGGTTGGCGCTGATCGCGGATTTTCATCATGGCGGGACGCGTTCGCGAGCGGTCGGGATTCATCAGTCCGGGATCTATGCGGGCATCATCCTCGGTGGTGCTGGGGGCTATATCGCGGACTCGAGCCATGGGTGGCGGGCTGGATTCACGTGGTTCGGGCTGGCGGGTGTTGCCTATGCGGTGGTGCTGCTGTTTTTGCTGAAGAATGCGCCGCGTCCGAAGCGGGATGATGGGGATGGAAGCACGCCGATCGGGAGTTCGCTTCGCTTGTTGTTCGGGACGAGTGCGTTCGTTCTGTTAGTTCTCTATTTCACGCTGCCGGCGATGCCGGGGTGGGTGGTGAAGAGCTGGATGCCGGCGTTGCTGGCGGAGACGTTTCACCTCGGGCAGGGTCAGGCGGGGATCTCGGCGACCTTGTGGGTGACGCTGGCTTCGCTGGCGGGCGTGCTGATCGGCGGTGCGCTCTCGGACCGGTGGATGCAGCGCAGCGCGCGCGGGCATATTCTGGTGAGTGCGATCGGGATGGTGCTGTGTATTCCGGCGCTGTTCGGGATCGGCTATGCGCCGACGCTGCCTGTCGCGATTGGGTTTCTGATTTTGTTCGGGCTGGGCTGGGGATTCTTCGACACGAATAACATGCCGATCCTGTGCCAGATCGTGCCGGCGCGGCTGCGGGCAACTGGCTACGGTCTGATGAATCTGGCGAGCATCACCATCGGCGGCTTCGCGGTGAAGAAGGTGGGCGCGATGCGTGATGCGGGTGCCCAGCCCTCGGTGATCTTCACGCTTTGTGCTGCTGCCGCGCTGGTGGCGGTGGTCCTTGTCCTTCTGATCCGTCCCCGCTCGCCGGAGGCGAATGCCGGTAATGAATCGCTGGCTCACTAATTTTCCTTATGAATCTGCAACCGCTTCACGAACTCGTAGTCGCCACCCACTCGCCGTTTCATGTGGACGGGTCGCTGGCTCCGGAGATCGTTTCCGTCCAGGCCGCATTTCTCGCGGCGAATGGCATTCGCGCGGTCTTCATCACGGGCTCTACGGGTGAGTCGCATTCGCTGACGTGTGCGGAGCGGCTGGCGCTCTACGATGCGTGGGCGAATGCCGCGCCGGAGCAGGGGCTGCGGGTGATCGCGCATGTGGGGAGCAATTGCCTGGAGGATGCGAAGGTGCTGGCGCGGCGGGCGGAGAAGCTGGGATTTGCCGGGATCAGTGCGCTGGCTCCGTCCTACTATAAGCCTGGTAGTTTGAGTGCCCTGATCGACTGCTGTGCGGCGGTGGCGGCGGCGGCTCCGGCGACGCCGTTTTATTATTACGACATTCCGGCGCTGACGGGGGTGACGTTTCCGATGGAGCGCTTCCTGGTGGAGGCTCCGGCCAGAATTCCCACGCTGGCGGGAATCAAGTTCACGAATCCGGACCTGGTTTCGTATCGTCGCTCGCTTGAAGTGGCGGGACGACTTGACCTTCCGTGGGGTGTGGATGAGACGATGCTCTCCGCGCTGGCGGCTGGAGCGAAGGGCGGGGTGGGATCTACTTACAACTGGGCGCCGGAGCTTTATCGGCAGCTGATGGCGGCGCATGGCCGGGGTGACCTGGCGGAGGCGCAGCGGTTGCAATCGCTCTCGATCGCGATGGTGGATGCGATTGCGGCGACGGGTTTCCTCGGGACGGCGAAGGCGCTGATGGGGCGGCTGGGAGTGCCGGTGGGGCCGGCGAGATTGCCGCTGGGGAATCCGACGACAGCGCAAGTGGATGCGCTGATGGAGAAGCTGGGCGAGCTTGGCTTTGCGACGTGGGGGGCGAAGGCGGTAGAGATGGCGCAAGTCTGATGCCATGGATCTCGCCGCGTTTTATCACGACCAGCTTTTCAATGACTGTTTGCCGTTCTGGTTTCCGCGGGCGGTGGATGAAGTGAATGGGGGATTCGTCCATTGCTTCGATCGAGATGGGACGCTGGTCGATAGCGACAAGTCGGTGTGGGCGCAGGGGCGCATGAGCTGGATGCTGCTGACACTTTACACCGGATATGAGCGACGGCCGGAG
This sequence comes from Luteolibacter sp. Y139, assembly GCF_038066715.1. Classification (NCBI taxonomy): domain Bacteria; kingdom Pseudomonadati; phylum Verrucomicrobiota; class Verrucomicrobiia; order Verrucomicrobiales; family Verrucomicrobiaceae; genus Neoluteolibacter; species Neoluteolibacter soli. The sequence goes on from NZ_JBBUKT010000004.1 coordinate 529,848, forward strand.
TGGCTGGCTTGGGCGGAGAGCGGGTTGAAGTTTTTGGAGGAGAAGTGTGTCGACGCTTCAGATGGGCGGATGTTCTTCCATGTGGCGCAGGACGGGACGCCGATCCGGAAGCGGCGCTATGCGTATAGCGAGAGTTTCGCGGCGATCGCCTTCGCGGCGCATGCGGCTGCGGCGAATGACGGTGACTCGGCGGACAAGGCGAGGACGTGGTTCGAGCGGTTCACGGACTGGAATTTCACGCCGGGGAGGATTCCGCCGAAGTTCACGGGGGCGCGGCCGATGGAGGGGATCGGGACGCGGATGATCACGCTGGTGACGGCGCAGGAGTTGAGGCGGCACACGGGCGAAGATCGCTTGCTGACGATGTGGATCGACCGATGCCTGGATGACATCGAGCGGCTATTCGTGAAGCCGGAGTTGAAGGTGGTGATGGAGTCGGTGGCACCGGATGGATCGATCGTGGATCACTTCGATGGACGCACGCTGAACCCCGGGCATGCGATTGAGGCCGCGTGGTTCGTGCTGGAGGAAGCGGCGCATCGGAAGGATAGCCGCTTGCAGAAGCTCGGATGTGAGATGCTGGACTGGATGTGGGAGCGCGGGTGGGACGAGGAGTTCGGCGGGCTCTTCTATTTCCGTGATGTGCATGGCAAGCCGGTGCAGGAGTATTGGCAGGATATGAAATTCTGGTGGCCGCACGATGAGGCGCTGATCGCGACTCTGATGGCTTACCGGATGAGCGGCGACGCGAAGTATCTCGCGTGGCACGAGAAGCTGCGGGAGTGGAGTTTCGAGCGCTTCGGGGATCCGGAATGCGGGGAATGGTTCGGATACTTGCGGCGGGATGGGGTGCCTTCGAGCACGCTGAAGGGATCGCTATGGAAGTCCTTTTTTCATCACCCGCGGGCGTTGTGGCGGTGTTACTTGCTGGCGAAGGAGATCGGGCAAGCGTAGCAGGGTGACCAAGTCGTTGCGCTGGGTTCGGTCCGCACTTTGAATCGGGGCGGCGATCTTTCGACGGAGCGCGAGACGCCGGAACGACGCAGTCGTTCCGCTACGTGCGTTGTGGGCCGCAAGATCAGCCGAAGGGGAGTGTGCGGGCGCGGATGAGCGGGGGATCGAGCCAGATGTGTTCGGGCTTCATCTGGGCCTGGCCTTCGTAGGTGGAGAGGGATTCCTCGATGCGGAGTTCGCGGCGGGTGGCGTCGAGGGTGATGAAGGTGAAAGGTGGCTTGCCGGGATCGTAGTAGGTGGTGCTGCCATTGGGCGGCATGCCGAAGGTGGCGCTGGTCAGGGTGAGGTGATGGACGCCGTGGCGGATGGAGTGCTCTTCATCGTGATCGTGGCCGGCGAGGACGGCCACGACCTGGACCTTGCCGCGCTTCGCATTGTGGGAGTCGATGACGAAATTGAGATCGTCCCAATTGCCATCGTGGCTGCCGACGCCGGAGGGCTGGTGCTGGAAGATGACGACGGGCTTGTCGGTGGCGGCAAGATCCTTTGCCAGCCATGCGAGCTGTTCCTTGTCGATGCAGCTGACGCGGGCGAGGTGGCCGGGGCCGCCTTTCTTGTGGATGGGATACCAGTTGCCCTTCGCGTAGGGGGTCATCTTGCCCTCGTCATCGATGAAGTGATTGCGATCGAGGACGATGAAGTGGAAGCCGCCGGTGTCGAAGGAGTAGTAGGGGTGCGGGATTTGCCATGCGCCTAACAGGTCATCCTTGGTCTGGAAGTCGCAGTCGTGATTGCCGATGACGTGGTGCTTGGCGCCCGGAAAGCGGTTCCATTCGGCGAGGAAGTCCTTGGCGGTGGTAATGCCGCCCTTCATGCAGCAGAAGTCGCCGCACTGGAGGATGAAGTCCGGCTTGCGGGCGATGGCAGCATCGATGAAGGGCTTCAGGCGTCCGACTTGGTCCTTGCCATGGGTGCCGTGGTGGACATCGGTGATGAAGCCGAAGGTGACCGCGCCGGTGGCGGAGGCGGGTTCCTGTGCCCGGGCGGCGGCGATGGCGGCGCTGGCAAGCGGGAGGGTGGCGAGAAATTGGCGGCGGCTAGTCGCGGGCATGGGAGGAAATGACGCAGGAATCCGGTCATTTATTTCACAAAAACGCCGTTAAAGTGCCAAAATCAGGTTTCCACGAGCTTTTTCCTCAGGGCCACGGGGAGGACGGCTAGGCAGGAAATCAAGCCGAAGACGATGAAGGAGATGAACACAGAGTTCCACCCGTACCACTCGGCGAGCTTCACGGGGACGATGCCGGCGAGGATTTGGCCGAGGGAGCCGATGCCATTGATGATGCCGCAAGCGGAGGCGGTGGAGGCGGTACCACCGAGGTCCTGGGCGGCGGTGCCGGAGATGATGGAGTCCGCGATGTAGAGGAAGAAGCCGATGGCGGCGAGGCCGGCGACATTGCCGGTGATTTCCAAGCCGGTGCTGGCGAGCCGATAGATGTAGACCACGACGATCATGCCGAGCAGTGCCAGGAGCGCGAGCCGGCAGCGATTGCGCGGGAAGAAGCGGTCGGCGAAAAAGCCGCCGAGGATGAGGCCCACGACGCCGCCAGCCTCGAAGCCATTCGAGACGTAGGCGGGTGCGTCCCGTGTGAGGCCGACGACCTTTTCCAGATAGAAGGGAAGCCAGGCGAAGAGCGTGTAGCGGGTGTACTTCAGGCCGAAGTACGATAACCCTAGGAGCAGCACCGAGGGGTTCACCAGCATGGCGAGGAAGCCGTGTCTTTCTCCGGAGGCGGTTTCGCTTTTCGCCGTGGATGTCTCGAAGGAATAGCCACGGTCTTCCGGGCGATTGATGAGGAAGAGGCCCTGGATGATGCCGATGACGGTGACTACCACGCCATTGACGAGGAAGATCTCCTTCCAGCCGTATTCCTTCAGGATGAAGCCGGAGAAGGCGGTGGCGGCGAGGCTGCCGAGGATGTAGCAGGAGAGCCAGAAGCCCATGACGCGGCCGCGTCGGGCATCGCTCACCCAGAGGGTGATGAGCTTGCAGGAGGCGGGCCAGCCGGTGGCCTGGAAGAGGCCATTCGCGGTGAATCCGATCGCGAGGACCGCGACGAAGGGGAAAAGCCCGAAGGCGAGGGTGGCGATGCCGGAGAGGCACATGCCGGCGCAGAGGGCGATCCGTGGGCCGCTGCGGTCGCCGAGCGCGCCGCTGAGGAACTGGCCGATGGCATAGCAGACGGCGTAGGCGGAATTGACGTAGCCGATGGTTTCGAGGCTGAAGCCCTGCTCGACCAAGGGGCCGGTGGCGACGCTGAGATGCTTCCGGGTGAAGTAGTAGAAGAAGTACGCGAGGTAGGAGAGGATCACCATCCGCGACTGGAGCGACAGCGGAGGCGGCGGGGCGGCCGGGTTCTCCGCAGGGTGATCGGTCCTCGTCGTGCGCATCGGTATCAGGGCGGGTCGGTTACCAGGGGTGCGACGAGGTTTTTTCGCGGGTGTCTCCGAAGGGCGCCAGGTCCAGGCGATCTCCGGATAGCGAGTTGGCGTCCGTGGTGCCGGTCTTGAGTTGCTTGCAGGCCTGCATGGCAAGCGACAGGTTGTTGGTGACGATAGCGCTACTCAAGCCAAAGTGGCTGGGCCGGTAGGGAGGCCTTTGAGAATCGTTGGCAGGTGGCTTTCTCCGAGCGTTATACAATCGACCGGGCTTTGCACTTACCTCCCGGGATTTGAGCCACTAGCAATGTCATCCGACGATCGGTCACAGGATCGTCGCTATCCCCAAAAGAAGGACATCATGCACTTGAAACTTGCGACCCTTGCTGGCCTCTCCGCTCTCGTCGTGGCTTCAGCCGGGCTGACGAGCTGCAATAAATCTGCCGTTTTCTCTTCGAGCTCTTTGCGGACGGATTCAACTATAAACAATCACCGGACGATCACGAAGAAGGTCAATGGTCTGGCGCGGAAGCTAGAGACGACGGCGGACGTGAAGATGGAGAAGGGAAAGATCACGTCTTTTCCGAAAGGGGCGCTGGTGAAGCTGGAAGAGACGGGGAGTGCGACGCCGCGGGTGGCGGAGCTGCGAGAGAATGGAGGGAGTCTGGAGCTGTGGGTGAAGGAGAATGGGACGTTCCGAAAGGGGACGGCGGAGGAGGAGACGTGGCGGGATGAGTTTTTGAAGGATGTGATCGGGGAGTGAGTTGGGTGGATGTGCCGTATGTTTCGTGTCGACGGGACGTCGACACCCCTTAGGGATTTGCCTCGATTGGGTGGCAGGCTTGGTGTGAAGTGGTGAGATGCGATTGTCGTTTTCGAAGGTGAGGATCGTGCCGTGGGTGATGCCGCTTTTGATCGCGGTAGCGGGGGTGGCGGTGGGGGAGTTCAAGGGGTTCACGAAGGAGCAACGGGATGCTTCGGTGGGCCCGGTGTCGGGATTGAAGCCGGGGCTACGGCGGGCGTTCACGGATGTGGGGCAGTTTGCGGCGAAGAAGGAGCCGAAGCCCTTCGATTGGCTCGGGGCTCATGAGGAGCCGGGGCAGACATTCGGCCAGTATGTGGGTTCGCGGCCGAACTTGCCGGGGCCTGTTAGAAAGAAGCTGTATGTGCTGCCGATCGGGACGTTCGCGAAAGGAGTGGCGCCTGATTTGGAGAAGCTGAAAGCGTATACGGCGGCGTATTTCCATCCGATGCCGGTGGAGATGCTGCCGGTGGTGGCGGATGCGGAGGTGCCGGCGAAGGTGCGCGAGAATTCGCTGACCAAGAAGAAGCAGTGGCTGAGCACGGATATCCTGGACTGGTTGCCCGGCAAGCTACCGGGGGATGCCTATGCGATGCTGGCGGTGACGATGACGGATCTTTATCCGGAGGAGAGCTGGAACTTCGTTTTCGGCCAAGCGTCCTACAGGGAGCGCGTGGGCGTCTTCAGCTTCGCGCGTTATCATCCCTCGTGGACCTTCGATCCGGTGGACGAGGGGACGGAGAAGCTGGTGCTAGGCCGTGCGGCGAAGGTGCTGACGCACGAGATGGGGCACATGTTCGGGATCCGGCACTGCGTGCACTACGAGTGCATCATGGGCGGGGTGAATCACCTGGCCGAGGCGGATGCGGCGCCGATGCACCTGTGCCCGGTGTGCCTGCGGAAGTTGTACTACGCAGTGCGGTTCGATCCGGCGTCGCGGTATGAGGGGCTGGCGAAGTTCTACCGGGAGAATGGGTTCAAGGAGGAGGAGAAGTGGGCGGCGGTGGAAGCGGCGTCGATCGGGGCGGCGAGGTGAATTCATCCGAGGGCACGGACGAGCGAGGCAATCTCGTGTTTTACGCTGCTCCAGGATTGTCCGGACAGGCTGATTGGGAGCCGCGGTTGGCGATGGCATTGAGCTTCATGGCGGCCACGTCGGAGATGGAAAGCAAGTGGACGCCATCGATCGATTCGACGGGCTCTAATAAAGGGTAAGCGTGGCGGAGGAAGTCGAGCTTGGTACCATGGGCATCCAACGTGAGGGTGTTCTCGCTACGGCCGACGATGGTGGCGTCCGGCAACGGCAAAGCGGCGAGAAGCGATTCGGGATCGAATGGTTCTCTCGTGAAGAAATCGAGGTCGACCGAGAGGCGATGGCCGAATCGCAAAGCGAGGGAGGTTCCTCCCGCGAGGGCGAAGGATTGCAACGCCGGAGCGGCCGAGAGTCGCTCTAGCAGCTCGCGGACTGATGTGGGAATGGCGTCGAAGCGGAGCATCGGAATGAAGAGGCTGGACGATCGAACCATACGCGACAGAAGGCAAAGGCGCGAGGTTCCAAGCTGCGAAGGCCGGTGACGATTTCTTCCAGGCGAGGCTTTCCGTAGAAGGCGACAAGTGCCTGCCAGTCCCGCCAGCGGCCTTGCTCCAGGACCCGCTTGACCAGCCACGGGGCGTGGTGGCCGGGATCAACCGTGGCGCGATCGACGTCCCAGAAGAGGTGGTCGGAAAGTGGAGGCACGGCGGCGAGGATACTGAAAGGCGGGAGGACTGAAATGAGAAATCTTGGTTCCCTCGAGGCTCGACATGATCGAGGGAGCGGGTAGGAAGCGGTTGCCAATCCAACAAGGAGGTAACTATGGCAAAGCACCACCATCAAGACGGCTCCTTTTTTCGAGCCGAGCAGTAAGAGGCGGAACGGGTTCCCTTCCGAGACGCGCGTGAAGCGTGGATTCCGGGTCGTTCACGGAGGAAAGGAACTCCACGAGCGGCTTGGCAGGAATGATCCCTGTCCGTGTGGATCGGCACGCCGGTTTCAAGAACTGTTGCATGCAGACGGGGCGTTACGATGGATCGCCGCGGGACGACTACTTTTAGGGAGTAGCTGAATGCGGCGATGTAGAGGCCCGGGCGTGTCGTGTCGACGGGACGTCGACACCCCTTAGTAAAAAGCGCCGCGGGTTTCCCCGCGGCGCTTTGGTTTCCTCGTGCCGTGACGTTGCGTGTGCGGCACTCGTTTCCGAGGTTCTCCTCCTCAGAAGGTGTAATCCAGCTCGACGCTGACGCGGGTGGTGGACTTGTAGAGCTTGTCGTTGCTGTCGAAGTATCCGAGCTTGCCGATGGCGGTGAAGTGGTCGTCGAACTTCTTCGAGAGCACGGAGTCGAAGCCGAGGCCGAAGTTGTCGCTGATGGAGTTGTCGCCGAAGATGTGGCCGACATTGGTCCACTTGATGCCGCAGAAGATGGGCATCATGTAGCTGACGTAGGTATCGGTGAGGCCGCCGTGCGTGCCGTTGATACGGCGGGCGTCGGTGGCATCGGCGTAGCCATTGAAGGCGTGGACGGTGGCGAGCGGGGTTTGCACGCCGGCGTCGAGGTGCTCGATGCCGACCATCAGTGCATGCGTATCGAAGAGGGTCTTGGTGGCATTGAAGTGGGCGTAGAGGCCTTCCTTGTCATTGGCGGGGCCGGCTTCGTCCTGATAGGCGAGTTCGCCGTAGAGGGTGACGCCTGCGAGGGCGCCCTTCGCGCTGACGCCGTAGGTCTGGTTGTCCCAGCCCTTCGTGACGCCGTCGTCGAAGCTCATGTCATAGATGTAGCCGCCTAGGGTGACGCCCTTGATGCCGGTGTAGGAGGCATTGAAGAGGTAGATGTCGCCGGGTGCGTTTTCGAAGATGCCGGTGGCGTCCTCGCCGAAGACGCGGTTCACCTGATCGATGTAGGCGAGGTTCAGGGTGAGGCCCTTGATGGAAGTGTTCTGGAGCGAGATGGCGTCGTAGGTCTGCTCGTTCTGACGCCAGCCGACGTTGCCGACGAAGGCGGCATTGTCATAGATGATACGCTGGCGGCCGACCTTCACGGTGGTATCGAAGCCGGTGTATTGGAGGTAGGCTTGGTTGAGCTCGGCGTTCTCCGGATCGTTGATGAAGGAGTTCCGGATATCGTCCGGATCCACGCCGGGGGCGCCGCCGTAGTAGTCATCGATGATGGCCTGGGTGAACTCGCCTTCGACGAGGGCGGAGAGGCCGTACCAGGCCTTGGTCTTGAGGCCGACGCGCTCGCGAATGGTGAGGGCGTGAGCGGGATCCAGGCCATCGACATCGGCGAATTCATAGCGCGCGCGGACGTCGAGGAGCGGGATGAGCCATGGCGCTTCCTTGGCGGTGGCGATCTCCGGTGAGGGAGTCGGCGAGCCGGCGTGGGTGATGGCGGTGGTGGTGGCGAGGAGGAGCAGGGAGGTCGTGAGGTAACGGTTTTTCATCGTGACGGTGACGTTCGTTAGGCGGGTCCCAACGAAGCCGGTCGTCTGCCAAGGCATGCCAAGCGCGGGGGTTTGAACGTGCGGATTTCCGGGGGTCAGGGATGAATAGGGCTCATTTTTGGCAGAAATAAGCGGCATTCATGGAAATGCGGTGAATGGATGAGTGGGATGCACGGATGGAGAGAGAGCGCGAACACGGCTCTCCGAGCCATGCTCGTGATGGACATCGCTTCAAGTTCGCGCGCTGGTCGAACATCGACGCACGCCGCCATCAACGGGACCTTCCGGAGAAAGGTCCCTGGCTCTAACAGGCTCCCAGCTTGTGCCTTGTGGTCGCCTTACTTGGCTCCGCTGGCGGTGGTGATGAAGTCGACGAGATCCTTGCGGCCTTTGGCGAGGTCGGGTGGATTCAGGTAGAACATGTGGCCGGCTTCGAACTGGGCGAAGGAGACGTTCTTCCGGGCGGCCTCTGGTAGCTCCAGCAGGTGGGAGATGGAGTAGAGGATGCCATCGGGCGGGGTGGCGAGGTCGGCCATGCCGCCCATGACCATGACGCGGAGGTGAGGATTGTCCCGCATGGCGGTGGCGAGGCGGCCGGCCATGTTTACCTGGCCATTGCCATTGCCCATCTTCCATGGCTGGACCTTTCCGGTGAGGATCTCGTAGGGAGAGTCTTCCTTCCAACCGAGGTCGCTGCCGAGGTAGGAGAGCATGGTGGTGGAGTAGGCGCCGAGGGCCAGGGAGAAGGAGGGATCGTACTCCGGGACGTCTGACGAAGGATCGGTGGTGGGCCAGGCGACGCGGGCATCGAAGCGGCCGAGGACCTTGCCTTCCTTGCGCAGGAGTTCGCCACGGAAGCGGGTGGGGTCGATGCGGAGGTTGGCTTCGAGGATGAGGTCGACGGGCAGCGAGGTGAGGGCAGAGATTTTCTCGGCGATGGCCTGGCGCTTGGCGGGCTCGAGCTTGTTGCCGGCGAGGAGGGCGAGGGCGTATTCGCCATTGGTGAACTCGCGGGCCTCCTTCACGAGGGCATCGCGATCGCCCTTCAGCTTGCCGTGGAAGTGGGCGATGGAGGTGTATTGCGGTAGGTAGATCTCATAAGAGAGATCGTCACCGGGTCCGGGAGAGAGCGTGCGGAAATCGAGCAGCGAAGAAAGCAGCACCACGCCATTGAGCGACATGCCGAAGCGGGACTGGAGCTGCGAGGAGAGGCCGGCGACGCGGATGCCGCCGTAGGATTCGCCGAGGATGAACTTGGGCGAGGACCAGCGTTGGTGCTCGGTGACCCAGCGGCGGATGAAGTCGCTGAGCGACTCGATATCGCCCTCGACGCCGTGGAATTCCTCCGGCTTCACGTCCTTCTCGGCGCGGCTGTAGCCGGTGGTGACGGGGTCGACGAAGACGAGGTCGGCGACATCGAGGATGGAGAATTCATTCGAAACGAGGCGGGCCGGCGGGACGGGTGCCTGGGTGCCGTCGCCGGGGAGATCGACGCGCTTCGGTCCGAGGGTGCCGAGGTGGAGCCAGACGGCGGAGGAGCCGGGGCCGCCATTGAAGGCGAAAAGGACGGGGCGCTTGGTGAGATCGCCGGCGTCTTTTTTCAGATAGCTGACGTGGAAGATGGAGGCGCGCGGGGAGCCATCGTCCTTCTGGATGACGAGCTTGGAGGTGGTGACCTGATAGTCGATTTTCTTGCCGGCGATGGTGACGGAGCCGTCTTTGGTCACGGGCTCGGCGGGCTTTTTCTCGTCCTTGGCGGCGTCCGGTTTGGCATCGGGCGGTGGGCCGGCGGGCTTTTCCTGGGCGGTGGCGAGGACGGTGGAAAGGGCGAGGAGCAGCAGGGACGGGCGCATACGGGACGTGAAGCTAGGTGGTTCGGGGGGCTTGTCGATGGGAGAAGCGACAGGGGGACGGGGGTTGGTGTCGGTTTCTATCAGGAGGAGCGATCGGAGGGGAATCTATGCACCCGGTGCCTTGGGTCCCGCACACGGCGTGTGCGTACCACGTTGTTTAGCGCAGGGCTTTGGCGGCGGCGGGGTGGAGCTTGGTCTTTGGGAGGTTGGCGAGGCCCCAGCGGGCGAGGGGGATGATGACTTCGTGGAGGGATTTGCCGGTGGGGGTGAGCTGGTAGTGGAAGCGGCGGCGGTCTTGGTCGTCGGGGGTCTTGGTGACTAGGCCTTGCTCGTGGAGGTGCTTGAGGCGGTCGGCGAGGATATTGGTGGCGATGCCTTCGGGGGAGGCGAGGAATTCATCGAAGCGCTGCTTGCCGAGGAAGAGGTCGCGGATGACGAGCATGGTCCAGCGGTCGCCGAGGAGATCGAGGGCGCAGGCGACCGGGCAGGGGGAACGGCGGGGCAGGGATTGCGATTTCGGTTTCGCGGGCACGCGGTAAATTAACTTGCAAAGGGCAAGTGAGGCAAGCATGGGTGATGGGTCGCTTGCGATTTGAAAGTTAAATAGCCGGGCCATGAAAACGACTGACAATGCTTCCCCGCAATCTCCTGTGGCCCTGGCACCTCCAGGTGCGGGCTTGCCGTGGCTGGAAAAGAAAATGCTGGGCTATGGCTTGGGGTTGTATTCCAAGGTGACGGACCGCGAGCGGGCGATGGAGCGCTTTCTGGGGGAGGCGGAGAGCGTGCTATCGCTGGCAACTCCGCTCAGTGAGGAAGAAGGCAGGCGGGCGGTGCTGGTGAAGCGCTTGCGGGGGATGGAGGACAGCAGTCGCTATTGGTCGCCCTATATGATCGTCCAGCATCTGGTGATCGTGGACAAGGCGATGCTGATGATGATCCGGATGCTTTCCGCGGGTAAGACGACGGATCGCAAGTCGAGTACGGCTGATGTGAAGCCATCGCCGGATGCAGGACCGGAGGCGCTCGATGAATTTCGAGAACTGCTGGTGCGTTGGCAGGAGACGCTTTCAGGGATCCCGGACTTGCGAAGTGGCTCGCGGCATCCGCATCCGTGGTTTGGGCCATTGGATGCCCATGGGTGGTCCTGTGTGGCGGGGTTGCATCACGGGATTCACCGGAGGCAGATGGAAGCAGTATTGAGAGACCAGAGGTAAGAGGCCAGAAACCAGAGGAGAAGTGGCGAGGTGATCAGTGGTGGGGCCACTTCTTGAAGTCGGTGGCGACGGATTCGCCCGAGGTGACATACCAGGCGTAGCCGCTGCGGCGTTCTTCGCCGATCTCGGCGAGGGTGGCTTTCTTGATGCCATCGCGGTCGCAGAAGAAGGGCTTGCCGGTTTCGAGGTCGTAGAAGCGGGCCCAGAGGGGCTTGGCGGAGGGGTCCTCGACGATGCGGCCACCATTGGTGCGCTCGAAGCGGATGCCGGTGATCTTTGCGGAGTCGAACCAGGCGACGCCGGCTTCGACTGCACGGATGATTTCGGGTGAGGGCTTCTCCAGGGTCATGAGGAAGCGGAGGATGCCGGCGCTTTCGCCGCCGCTGAGGGAGGGGAGTTCGTAGGCGCGGGCCTTGGCAGGCTCGAAGGTGACTTCATCGTGCTGGGCGCACCAGACGGTGAGTTTGCCAGCGATGGTGATCTGGCATTTCAGGATGCAGGCGATGCCGCGGTCGAAGGCGTCGGTGGCCTTTTGTTTGCGAGGGGCGTCGAGGAAATCGTAGCCCTGTGAGTCGCGAAGGAAGTCTAACAGGCGGACCATGGAGCCATCGTTGAAGGTGATGTGGCGCGGGTAGCCTTTGCCGGGCGGAAAGTATTGGGGCCAGCCGCCGTTGGGATACTGGGCTTCGAGGATGTGGTCGTAGCCTTTGAGGAAGGCGTCGCGATAGGTGGCGTCCTTGGTGGCCTGGAAGGCGTGGGCGAGAAGGCGGAGTTCGCCGGTGGTGGCCTTGTTGTCGAAGGTGCCTTCGAGCTTTTCGCGGTCGCCGGTGTAGGGCTTGGCGGCGGTGTCCTTGTTCTTCGGCCAGCTGCCTTGCGGGGATTGCCAGGAGAGAACGGTGGCGAGGGTGCGGTGGCCTTCGTCGGAGCGGAACCAATCGTCGGGCTTGGTGGCGAGTGCGTCGGCGTCGGCGAAGAGCTGGCCGGGGAGAAGCACGGCGGCGAGGAGCAAGAGTCGGGAGGTCATGGGAATCGTTACGTGCCCGGATGGATGGACTTGCGGGGAGGGGAAAAGATGCAGGGAATCCAAGCTTGGTGTGATTCTTGTGATCCTGGCGGTGCAGTTCTTTGAAGGGACGAGAGGACTTCTGGTAGTAGGGGTGGTGGACGTGGCGTCCACCCCCGTGTCGACTGAAAGTCGACACTCCTTATGGGCCTGTGATTTTGGTGAGCCAAGTGATGGCGGCATCGGGCCAGGCTTTGGCTTCGCGTTCGCAGTGGAGGGCGTAGCCGTGGCCGCCGGTCTTATAGAGGAGGAATTGGTGAGGGTGCTTGGCTTCTGTTAGAGCGGTATCGTAGAGCTTGCTGCCAGCGACGAATTTCGCGTCGTCCTCGCTGTGGACGATGAGGGTGGGCGGGATGTTTGCCTGGGGATTGAGGTTGGGGGAGAGGGCGCCTTTGCCATTGTCGAGATAGGCGGGGTAGACGAGCACGGCGAAGTCGGGGCGGCAGCTTTGTTGATCGATGTCATCGATGGCGGGATAGGCGCGTTCGTCGAAGCGATTGCTGGCGCGGGCGGAGAGGTGGCCGCCGGCGGAGAAGCCGATGACGCCGAGGCGCTTGGGATCGATGTGCCACTCGGCGGCGCGGGAGCGGGTGAGGCTGAGGGCGCGCTGGATGTCCTGGAGGGCGCCATCGCGGTTGTTAGGCGTGCGGTATTTGAGGACGAAGGCGGCGATGCCGTTCTTGTTCAACCATGCGGCGATCTCGGTGCCTTCCTTGTCGACGACGGTGTAGGTGTAGCCGCCGCCGGGGCTGACGATCATGGCGGGGGCGTCCGGTTTTTCGACGGGGAAGAAGCTGAGGGTGGGGCGGCTGACATTGGTGACGCGGGTGGCGTCGGTGCGCTCGGGGGAATGAAGGGTCTGGGGTTCGTTTGCGCCTTTGCCGGGCATCTTTCCTTCCGGCCAGAGGTCGACGGTGAGCTTCGCGGCTTTCAAGGCGGGGACGTCTTGGGCAGAGGCCGCGGCGGCGAGGAGTGTGAGGATGAGGCAGGCGAGCTTCATGGGGTGATGAGGAGTTCCTTCAGGGAGGGTGCGGCGGTAGGGAGGTCTTTGATGAGCAGGTCGGCCATGGTGCGGGCGCCTTGTTCATTGAAGTGGGTGGTGTCGCCTTTCTTGTTGGCCATCGCGGCGCTCTTCTCGGGGCCGAGTTGGGTGACGAGTTGCTTGCTGGAGGCGTGGAGGTCGATGACGGAGACGGTCTTTTCCTTCGCGACTTCCTTCATGGCGTCGGCGTAGGGTTGGAGGGTGTCTTCCAAGGTGCCATCGGCGGCGAAAGTTCGGCGGGCCACGGGGGTGATGAGAATGGGCGTCGCTGAGATGGCGCGGGAATCATCGATGTAGCGGCGGAGGAAGTCCTTGTAGGTGGTGGCAGCGTCGGTGGACTCGGGTTTGTCCGGCGCGTGCGAGTCATTGTGGCCGAACTGGATGAGGACGTAGGCGGGCTTTGCGGCGAGGGCTTTTTCCCAGAGGCCTTCCTTGATGAAGGTCCTGGTGCTGCGGCCGGCCTTGGCGAGATTGGTGACGGCGACGGTGCCGGGGCGGAAATGCTCGGCGATGAATTGGCCCCAGCCGCGGTCGGGACGCTCCGGGGCGTAGTCGCAGACGGTGGAGTCGCCGACGATGGCGATGGATTCCTCAGCGAAGGCTAGCGCGGGAAGCGTGATCACCGCGGCGACGCATCGGAGGAAGGTGAGGCGGAGGAGACTCATTTCTTCTTGGCCTCGGTACGGGCTTTCTCCAGCAGGTCGCGAATGGTCGGCCAGGTGACGGCGAGGCTGGGCTCGCTTTGCGGGTGGATACCATCGGCGACATTCTTTTCGTAGCGCTGGGGGTCGTCCTTCTTGATCTTGGCCCAGTTCGGATAGTGGTCGGCGAGGGGGAGGTGGTTCTTTTGGGCGTAGCTACGATAAACGTCGTAGTAGGACTCGAGCTCGGGGCGGTCGGTGCCGTATTTTTTGGCGGGGTTCGAGGGGGAGTCCCAGGCGGGATTCATGGTCTGGAGGATGAGGTTGATCTCGGGATTTTGTTTCCGGAGGGCCTGCACCATCTGGTCGAGATTGGCCTCTGACTTTTCGCGGGAGATGTTGTGCTTGGTGGCGGCGTCGTTGGCGGAGAACTCGATGAAGACGAGGTCCGGGTGGCGGTCGAGGACGCGCTTCTGGAGGTTCTCGACGCCCCAGTTCGAGTGCATGCCGGCCTTGGCGGCATTGGTGAAGGTGACTTGGCCGGGGAATTCCTTGTCGAAGTATTCCTGCACGGCTTTTGCCCATGCGCCATTGATGGAGAGGCTGGTGCCGTAGATGACGACGGTTTGTTTTTTGCCGGACTGGAGGTTCTTGAAGACGGTGGCGGGTAGTGGGGTTTCTTCGGCGGTGGCGTATGCGGCGACTGTTAGGAGGAGCGGCAGCAGGAGGGCGCGCAAGCGTTTGAGAAGGGAGCGGATCATGGAGAGTAGCGGGTGTTAGGGTTTCTTCTTTGGCTTCTGCAGGTCCTTCATGGCAGTGGCGAAGCGGGTGCCGAATTCCTTGGCGCCTTCGGTGTTGAAGTGGAGCTTGTCGCCCTTGTGGCCGAGGCCGGCGGAGTCGGCGTAACCGGTGTGTGGGACGGTATCGGGGATCTTCTTGATGGCGGCTTGAACAGTGGCGGCGCAGGGGAACTTCTCGGGTGTGAGCGCGAGGAACTCGCCGAGCTGGCCGACGACGATGGGGAGGTCGGGTTGGGAGAGGTCTTTCCGCAGGTCCTTGAGCATGCCGGTGAGGCGGGTGCCGTAGGTGTCGGCATTCTCGGGCTTCTCGGTGTCGGACTCGCCCTGGTGCCAGAGGACGCCTTTGATCACGCCGTCCTTCGAGGCGGCCTTGGCACGCTCGATGGCTTGTTTGTAGAGGTCGCCGTCTTTCACCCAGCGCTTGAGGGGCGTGCCGCCGACGGCGCAGGGGATGAGGCCGATGGTGACCTTGGGGTTCTTCTCATCCTTGAGCATCTCGGTGGCGAAGGAGAGGCCGGGGCCGATGCCGGGCTCGATGGCACCGATCTTGGGATGCAGCGGGTCCTTTGCTATGACCCACTGGCCCTCGGGATTCAGCGAGAGAATGCGCGGGTTTTCCGCCGAGGTGTCCATGCCCTTCCGATCCCGGCCGACCATGTTCGACTGGCCCATGAGGAGGTAGAGGTGGAAGTTCTCCTTCGCTGGGAGCGGCGTTGTGGCGGGCTTGGATTGAGCGTGGGTGGGGCCTGTGAAAAGGCAGGCGAGGACGATGGCGAGAATCCGGCGCATAGGGTTTCGAGGCCTACTAGAGCGGATCGGATGCTGTATGACAACTAACCTTATTGAAGGAGGGCGGCCCTACTTTCCGCTCCGGGTTTCAGCGCTTCTCGGAGAGGCCTCCGGTTGCCATGCCTCGCAGCCCCAGATTGCTGAGTGCATCGGCGGGAGTGAAGATCACCGCGGTGGCGTGGCTGTATTTCTTTCCTTCCGGCGGGGCCTTGAGCTTAAAGCGGATCCCTGAGTCCGCGTAGTCGGCGAAGGTATGGTTCGCGGTCTTGTTATGAGTGATCGCGGTCAGGTCCTCGGTGATCGTGTCATTGAAGAAGATCGCGAGGACTTGGCCCTTCTGGAGCTTTGGATCGGGAACGGCGAATTCGAACTCCTTGAGCAAGGGTGCTGCCTTGGCCGGATCATTCGTCCAGACATTGAGGCGGCGATCGGTGGCGTCGCGGAGGAAGGTGCGCTGGTCGTGGATGACCTTGTGCTCGATTGGCTTCAACTCCACGGCGTGAGCGAGTCCGGCTACGAGGGTCGCAAGGATCGAAAACCAAAGTGCTTTCATGCGTCGATCATTCTCCGCCCAGTTGTTTTGTCTGGCGAGGAAACTCTACTGTCCAAGAATGGCTGCGCGGACGGAAGGATTCACAAGGATCTTGCTACCGATGGGCACTTCGTCAGGGGTGCGATCCGTTAGCCAAACGGTGATCGGCCAGCGGGCTTCTATCGGGACCTTGGGATCGCGGATATTCAGATGAGTCACGTTGATCTGAGCAGTGGCTGGCAGCTCACTCCCATCCGGTCTGACAACGGTGACCTGCTCCTGCCGCTCTCTCCAGCCGTTCTCCTTCCAAGTTTTCGGCATGTGGAAATGGGGCGACAAAATGAGCATGTGCGCGCCCGGCCTGTCGATGTAGAAGACCTGCTCAACGGTGAGGAGTTCCTGTCGTTCCATTGGGTGGCTTGTTCACCGATCGCTCCACCTTTCCTTTGGATCCAACGAATCGAAGTGAAGCATCCGCGCGCGGATGGCGTAGCCGATCAAAGGACGAAGGGGAAGTTGCAAGGTGCTTCGGGCAACCGCACTCGGAGAGTGCGGACCACGATGGCCTGGGGCGGACTTTGAGAGGGATTACTTGCCGAAGGTAATCTTCAGCACTTGGGCCAAGGGGTCGTTAGCGCTGTTAGGCAGTTCGATTTCGAGGGCCTTGGTGTCACGCTTGAATTTGAGGGAGCCGTTGTCGCCGAGGAGTTCGATTTTTGAGATGGTGGGAGCGCCGGGTTTTTCGGCGAGGGAAGGGAGGGTGATGTTTTTGGCGGGCTTGCCGGGGAGGATGGCGTAGAGGGTGTCGCCCTTGATGGTGAAGCGGGCTTTGCCGTCGGCTGGTTGGGTCCAAGGGCGGGTGCCGTAGATGGCTTCGCCGTGTTTGCCGAGCCACTTGCCGATGGCGAGGAGGGTGTCCTGTTGTTCCTTGGGGATGGTGCCGTCGGCCTTGGGGGCGAGATTGAGGAGGTAGAAGCCGCCCTTGCTGACGGTGTCGACGAGCTTGCCGAGGATGGCATCGGGGCCGAAGACCCGCATGTCCTCGGTGTAGCCCCAGGAGGTGCCGATGGGGTCATCGACCATCCATGCGCCGGGGCGGATGTTCGAGGGGGAGCGGCCGCCGACTTTCTCGAAGTCGATGATGGAACCGACTTGCTCGGTGTCCTTGTTCGATGGGGCGTAGGCGACGAACTTGGTGGAGAGGGAGACTTCCTTTTTCCATGAAGTCGCACGGTTGTAGTAGTAGGCGGCGACGCGGAGCTTGAGGGGATCGAGGAGGCGGAGGTTCACGCCATTGTCGAACCAGAGGAGGTCGGGCTGATACTTGTCGATGAGCTCGAAGTTCCGCTCCATCCAATCGGCGAGGAAAGCAGACTGCGCTTCATCGCTGCGGTCGGCGACGTGGTAGAAGCCTTTCCACTTGGGGTCGAAGAGGTCGGCCTTGGCCTTGTCGAGGCGAGCGAGGACTTCTTTCGAGGGATCGATGAAGGTGAAGTTCTCGATGCCGTGATTGGAGACGCCGAACTTGAGGCCCTTGGCGCGGGAGGCGGCGGCGAGTTCGCCGATGAGGTCGCGCTTGGGGCCCATGGCCTTGGCGTTGAAGGGAGTGATCTTGCTGTCCCAGAGGGCGAAGTTGTCGTGATGCTGGGCGCAGGGAAGGACGACTTTGGCGCCGGACTTGTAGAAGAGGTCGGCCCAGTCGGTGGCGTTGAATTTTTCCGCGGTGAAGAGCGGGATGAAGTCCTTGTAGCCGAACTTCTCCGGCGGGCCGAATTTGTCGGTGTGCCACTTGAGGTCGGCGGCGTAGAGGTGCTTCTCATACCACTCATTGCGATGAGCGGAGACGGAGTAGAGGCCCCAGTGCATGAAGATGCCGAACTTGGCGTCGGCGAACCATGATGGGGTTTCGTAGTTGGTGCGGATGGAGTCCCAGTCGGGCTTGAAGGGGCCGGGTGGGAGCGGGGTGGATGAGAGTTTGTTGGCGTTCGCGACGATGGATGGTGTGGCGGGCGGGCCCATCACGCCGTAGTCGTAGGGGCCGGTGTTAGTGACGCCGGCGGGGTCGGGTTTGGGGAGGGCGAGGAGAGGGGTGGTGAGGGTGAGGAGAAGGAGGCGGGAGATCATGGCTGGCTGGTGATGATGGGCGGGTGGCGGAGCGGGCTCTGCACTGGCTTCCGCATTCTCACGAATGCGCCTACGGAGGGTTGGGGGCGAGCCTGTGGTGGAGAGCCGTCGTGGGACCATTCGGGCGGAATGAATTCCGCGCTCCCAGTGGGCTACTCGACGATGATGGCGATCTTGTAGAAGGCCTTGCCGACAGGCGGTGAGGTGTCGGTGAAGGAGGCGGTGTTGCCTGCGCCGCCGGTGACGGTGGCGATGGGTTGCCAGCCGGTGTCGAGGGCGGTGCTGCGTTCGATCTCGAACTGGACGCCATCGGCGGAGGGCCAGGTGAGGGTGAAGTTATCGCCGGTGCGGGTGCCGGTGGCCTTGAAGGAGGATCTGCCGTTCTTGGGGTCGAGGCCTAACAGGAACTCGGTGGCGTTGTCGGTGCCGTCGGCATCGGGATCGGCGGTGGGTGCGGCGTCGGGATTGCTGGTGCTGCCGAAGTATTGGATCTGCCACTGCTCGAAGGGTGTGAGCGTTTGTGTGACGATGAGGCGGACCTGGCCGGGAGTGGCGGTGCTGACGGTGGCCTCGTAGCCGGCGGGGATGGTGCCGGTGGCGAGGCCGGTTTCGTCATCGAGGGTGCCGGTGTAGGTGAGGAGGGTGTAGGTGCCCGGGGCGAAGCCGGGGCCGGCGGTGACGTTCAGGGTGCCGGCGAGGATGAGATTGCCGGTGACATTGACGCGGTCGGAAGTGGTGCCGAGCTCATAGGGGAGCACGGCGGTGGACGAGAGGGTGAGGCCTGCGCCGAGGGTGAGGGTGCCGGCGGGATCGAGGATGCCATTGCAGGTGACGGCGCCGCCGATGGTTCCATTGCCGCCGAGGCCGCCGGTGGGAGCTACGGTGCTTGTCGTAGTTGCGATCGAGCCGGTGATGAGGAGCTTGCCGGTGTTGACCGTGGTGGCTCCGGTGTAGGTATTGACGCCGCCGAGGGTGAGGCTGCCGGTGCCGCTCTTAATGATGCCGACGGGCTTGGTCGCGCTGCCATTGGCGATGACGCCGGCGAAGGTGGTGTCGATGTTCGCCGCGCCGATGGTGTAGGTGCAGCTGGTGGCGTTGCTATTGCTGGCCATGCCGAGGAAGCTGCCGGCGAGGCCCTTGAGCGCGCCGAGATTGTAGGCGCTGCCCTGGCGGGCGGAGAGGCCGCGGGTGCCGAGGTCGAAGGTGGCGGCAGCGCTGCCATTGAAGGCGGAGGTGAAGAGGCGGAACGAGCTGGTGCCGGCGAAGGCGAAGGTGCCGGAGAAGCCGGACATGTCGCCCTCGAGGTCGAAGATATTGGTGGCATTCAGGGTGAGGATGCCGGAGCCGGAGATGTTTCTCAGGCCATGTGCACCGCCGCCATCGCCGCCGGAGATGGTGGAGGCGGAGGTGACGAGGATGGAATTCTGCGGCGCGAGGTTATTGGTGGCCCAGGTGCCGCCGGAGAGGGTGACGGTGCCGGTGCCGAGGGCGGCGGCATTCGTGATGGAAAGAGTGCCGCCGGAGATGGAGGTGCCGCCGGTGAAGGTATTGGCGGTGGAGAGGGTGAGGGTGCCGGTGCCGCTCTTTGTTAGAGTCGTGTCACCGATGATCTTGCCCGCTCCATTCAGCGTGTAGTTTTTGGTAGTAGAGACGAAGACTTCCTCCGGCTCGACATCGAGCGAGATGCCGATGGGGCTGGTCGAATTACCCGCGTCGGTGAAGGAGACGGTGGAGCCGGTGGCGAAGACGACGTTGCCGGAGCCATTGGTCCAGTTGGCAGTGGCGGTATCCCAGACGGAGCTGCTGCTACCCGTCCAGATGAGATTCGAAGCGCCGGGTTGGCTGGCGAGGGTCATGGTGATGACGCCCGCGGTGGCGAAATCGAACGAGGCCGTGAGGGTGGAGCCTGCGGGCGCCTGCCAGGAAAGGATGGGCGTGCCGGTGCGAATGCCGGTGTAGGTCAGCAGGGTGTAGGTGCCGGGGCCGAGGGTAGTGCCGGTGACCGGGCGGACGACGGCATTCGCGCCGAAGGTGAGATTGCCGGTGATGGCGAGTGGTGTGGAGCCGATCGCGCCGTGCTCGAGGATGGCGCCGGCTTGGTAAGTCACATTGCCGGTGATGGCGCCGCTGCCGCCGAGGGCTGCGCCGGTCTGCACGGTGACGGCGCTGCCGGTGGTGCTGCCATTGATGCGGAGGGTGCCGGTGGAAACGGTGGTGGCGCCGGTGTAGGTGGATGCGCCGCCGAGGGTCCAGATGCCGGTGCCGTTCTTGGTGATGGCGGTGGTGCCGGTGCCATTGGCGATGGTGCCGGAGAAGATGGCGTCGGTATTCCGGCCGCCGACGCGCCAGGTGACGGTGCGGCCGGAGGTGGGGCCGCCGCCGAGGCCGGTGGTGGTGTCGCCGGTGAGCTCGCCGATGTCGAGGGTGGCGGTGCTGCTACTAACATTGTAGTAGACGATGCTTTCCGCGCCGATATTGAGGGCGGCGGTGCCAAAGCCGGAGCTGTTGGAGACGCGCATCTCGGAGCCGTCGGAATCGGTGACGAGATTGATCTGGCCGGTGAAGGCGGACCAGTTGCCCTTCATGTCGGAGCGGACGTAGGGCGAGTAGTAATTGAAGGTGCCGGAGCCGGTGAGCGAGCCGGTGAGCGAGCAACGGCCATCGGCATCGAGGCGGCCGGTCATGCCGGCGGGGACGATCATGTTCCATGCGGCGGTTTCGCTGGCCTGGACATTGGCCATGGTGAGACGGCCGTTGTTGAAGGTGACGCTGCCGGTGCCGAGGCCAGAGACATTCGGGGTGCTACCGGCGAGGTAGATGGTGCCCTGATTGATGACGGTGCCGCCGGTGTAGGTGTTGTTCTTCGCGAGGATGAGGGTGCCGACGCCGGTTTTTGTCAGGAGGCCGCTGCCGGTGAGGGTGCCGCTGATTTGCATGGAGCTGCCATTGCTGGCGACATCGAGGGTGCCGCCGGAAGCGCCGATGGTCATGCTGCGGTTGGTATTCGTCTGTGAGCCGGTGAGGCGGAGAGTGCCGCCATTGATGACGAGATTGCTGGCACCGACGCTGGCTGCGCCGAGGGAGCTGGGAGTGCCGCCATCGGCGAGCGAGGCGATGGCGAGAACGCCGCCAGTCACGGTGGTGGGGCCGGTGTAGTCGTTGGCGGTATTGATGGTGAGGGTGCCGGTGCCGGACTTGGTGAGGCCGCCGGTGCCGCTGATGAAGCCGGTGCCGGAGAGGGTGTAGTCGGTGGAGGTATTGACCGTGACGCCCGCGACGGGCAGGGCGGTGGTGAGGGTGGCGGTGGTGGCAGCGGCACCGGTGGAATCGAAGGTGACGGTGTCGCCGGCGACGAAGATGTCGGGTGAGCCGCCATTGAGCCAGTTCGAGGTGGTGGCGAGATCCCATGCTGCGCCGGAGCCGCGCCAGACGATGGCGGCGGGGGCGCGGGTGATGGGGACTGTTAGAGTGACGGCGCCGGAGGCAGCGGTGAGCGAGTAGGGCGTGCCGGGCGGGACGGAGACGTCGAAATTCGAGGCGCTGCCGGTGAGGGTGCCGGTGTAGGTGAGCAGCGTGTAAGTGCCGGCGGGGATGGAGCCATTGAGCGCCTTGATGACGATGCCGACCTTGCCGGTGACGGAAAGATTTCCGGTGACGGCAATGCGGTCGCTGGTGGCGGGATTAGCGGGGTTGTTCGAGAGATCGAAGGCGAGAGCGGAGCCATCTTGGGCGGTGAGGCCGCTGCCGAGGGTGAGGGTGCCGGCATTTCCCATGCCGGAGCCGGGAGTGATCGCGCCGCGATAGCCGAGGGTGACGGGCTGGCTGAAGGTGCCGGTGCCGCCGATGCGTCCGCCTGTGAGGCCCGCGGCGGCTGCTCCGCCCCAGGTACCGCCCCAGACGGTGACGGGGCTGCTGGAGAGGGTGCCATTCAGAGTGAGCGCGCCGTCCCAGATGGTGGTGGTGCCGGTGAAGGTGTGGCTGCCGGAGAGGGTGAGTGAGCCCTTGCCGGACTTCATGAGCTTCATGGTGCCGGAGAGCGAGCCCGCTGTGCCATCGAAGGTCAGGTCCTTCGGCGAATAGACGGTGAGGTCCTTCGGCGAGAGCGTGCCGGATAGTGCGACCGGCGTGGTGGCATCCGCGCCGATGTCGAAGCGGACGGCTTTCCCGGCGGTGAAGGTGGCATTGGCACCACTTTCGGTCCAACTACTAGAAACACCGTTGTCCCAAGTGGTGGTGCCGGAGCCGCCGCGCCACACGAGATCGGTATCGACCATGGGTGCGGGTGGCGGCGCGGTCATGCCGGTGCCGAGGTAGTAGTCGACGTAGCTGGCCTGCACGTAGCCCTTGGTGGTGGCTTGGAGGCGATACTGCGGATTGTGCATCAGGGTGGGGATGCGGAAGCCGGTGCCATTGCTGGTCTTGGCGGTGTCGGCGCTTCTCACCGAGTAGATGCGGAGCTCGCTATTGTCGGTGGCGACGCAGAGCAGTTCTTCGCGCCAGTCGCCGAGGATGTCGCCCCAGAATTGCGGGCGGCCGCCGTAGGCGATGTAGTTGTTGTAGGGCGAGTTCGGAGCGTTCGCGTCGCTGTAGAGGCTGATGACGCGGCCGCTGGTGCCATTGGCGGTATTGAACTTGTCGATGCCGGGGCTGGTGGCGGAGCTGCCGATGGTGGAAACGAACTCGCGGACGAGATCGCCGTCCCACCAGATGGCCTCGGGCGGGAAGGGCTGGTTGGCGTAGCCCAGGTTATTGCCCTTGCAGTCGTAGACGCCGGCTTGGGTGGAGAAGAACTCGCAGCCCTTTACATTGGGATCGAAGTCACCGGCCACGCCGCGGCCGACATCGACCACGCCGCCGGCGTACCACTTCTTGATGATGGCGCCGGTGCCGGCACTGTAGAGTTCGGTGGCGAGGCCGGTGCCATTGTTCTGCTGGATGATGAAGTTCTCCAGGCCGGGGCGATCGGGATCGATGTCCGTCAGGTGGAAGCGGTCGCCGTGGACGACTTCGGGGATATTGAAAAGCTGGGTGCCATTGTCATCGAGCACGTAGCCGATGTCGACGAACTCGTCCTTGCCGTCGTTATCGACGTCGGCAATGCGGATCTGGTGGCCCTCGGGCGAGTGGATGGCGCCGTCATCGACCCATGACCAACGCTGGGTGAGGCTATTGTTTCGCCAATCCCATGCGGTGATCACGCCGTGGAAGCTCTCATCGGCAGCGCGGTTCTTGGCGGCCCAGATGACGGAAGGGCGCTGGCCATCGAGGTAGAGGATGCCCATGTGGCCATTCATGGGGCCATCGCTGAGGCGGGGATTCGGGGCGGTGGCGCGGGCGAGCTCGGTGCCGGTCATGCCGTCGAGGACGGAGAGGAACTGGACATTGTCCGAAGCGCCGCCGCTGACGACAGCGCCATTGCCGAGGACGACGTTATTCGCGGTGCGGAGCAGGACCTCGGCCTTGCCGTCGCCGTCCATGTCGTAGACGGTGACATTGTCGCCGTGGCCGATGCTGATGGCGGAGGAGCCGGGCTCGATGTTGTATTTGTAGAAGCTGTTAGGCCCGAGATCGATGCGCCAGAGGAAGGTGCCATCGCGCTTGTAGGCTTCGAGGAATTGGCGTGCGCCTTCGGCGGATTGGCGATCGATGACGAAGTCGTATTCGCCATTGCCATCGAGATCGCCGACCCAGACGAACTTCACATCGAGTGCGCCATCGGGTGTGGGCTGGATGGGGACGGGAACGTATTGGCGGGTGGGTGGATTTGCGGGCAGTGCGAAGGGTGCGCTCAGGGCATGGGCCCAGGTGTCCGGGACTTCGACGCCGCCGATAACGGGCTTGACCGAATAGGTGTAGGCGATGGAGGCGAGGGTCGGCGGGGTATCGACGTAATCGGTGGTGGCGGTGATGGGCGAGGTATTCAGTTTGACTGCGCTGCCGCCATTGCCGGAGCGGTAGAGATTGAAGGCGATATCGCGCGGGTCATTTCCCAAGAGACGCCAGCCGATGTACACCTGCGTGCTGCTGCTGCGCATGGCGGTGAGGCCGCGGCCGAGGCGCTCCATCTGGCGCTGGGCATGGGCGGTGCCAACGCAGAGCGCTGACATGAGAGAGCAGACGACGACCGGGAGAAGGCGCGAGCGGGACATGGGCTTTTTCGCTGCGACGCGGGGTTCGGCGAGTCTGTCGCAGGATGCACCAGTGTCGGCGATGTCGACGCACGGCGTCGATGCCATGAACGGGTTACGCGAGGTATATCAGGGTCCGGCGTATGGGTGATTTCGTTTCCAAGGAAACGGGATCACGGGGAAGAAGGGGCGATTCGGTCTTCTTCGTGAGATGGGTGCCGCGCGTGCTTCGTCCGCCTGAAGGCGGGACTACTTACAACTTGGATCGGGCCTGGAGGGTCAGGCTGCGGGAGGCTTTTGATTTCGCTTCCACATGCCGCGGATGACGCCGGCCATGAGGAGCAGGACCGCGACGAAGATTGGGAGAGGGAAGGGGCGCTCGGCAGCGGGTGGAGGTGCTACTGGCGTGGGACCAGGTAAAGGCGCGGGCGAAGGTGCCGGGGTTGTGGCGGTATTGGCTGCTGCAGGTGTGCTGAGGACGAAGGTGACGGAGGGATTCTGGAGGGAGAGGTAGCGCTCCTGCTGGGGCGGGATGTCGCGCTGGAGGGGAGCGGAGGTGTGGTCGAAGATCTCGATGTAGCCGGTGTCGAGTTCGTCGAGGTAAGGGAAGAAGGTTTCCTCGACGACGACGGGCGAGGCGGTGGGACGAGCGAAGTCCAAGCTGAAGGAGGCGTGGGCGTCGATGCCTTCGACCTCGAAGACGCAGTCGCTTTTGACGGGAGTCATCGGGGTGCCGTCGGCGGTGACCTTGAAGAGGGTCTTGGCCATGGCGGCGAGCAGGGGCTTGGCTTCGGCCTGTCCGTCTGCGTCGGCGGTGCCGGGTGCCTGATCGCCCATGATTTTCCAGGCGAAGGGCAGCGCGGTGGTCATGGCGATGCGCATGCGGTCCGGGTAGATGCGGACGGTGGCCTCGGTCTCGTAGCCGCCGTGGGCGTGGGCGAGTCCGCCGGTGAGGAGGACAAGCGCGGCGGAGAGGGCTTGGAAGAGGAGGCGCATGGGAGAGATCGTAGATCGTGGATGGCAGATGGGAAGGCTGCTGAATTGGCGGCCGTTGATCTGCGATCTGCAATCTACCCTCTCACTTCATCCGGCGGCGGCGCAGGATGAGGAGCAGGCCGATGGCGCCGATGCCAGCGGCGGCGGGCTCGGGGACGGTGTAGAGGACGATGTCATTGCCGCCGCTGAGGTCGATGGTGCCGGTGTCGCTGAAATTGCCGGAGTAGGTGATGAAGAGATTGACGCCGCCGAAGGTGCCGACGAGCGAGCCATCGCTACCGAGGCCGGCGAAGGTGCCGGTGCGGGTGGCGGTATTCTCAAGCTGGAAGATGCCGAAGGCCTGGCCCGCGGTGAGGGTGAAGCCACTGATGAGCGAGACGCCGAGGGTGCCGCCGCCGAGATTGAGCGCGGAGGTGGCGCCGGTGAGCTTGGTGCGGTCGTATTCCTCGGTGCCATTCAGCGTGAAGGCGACGCCGCCGAGTTCGATGGCGGTGCTGGAGCTTGCGCTGAGTCCGAGATCGCCGGCGATTTCCAGGGAGCCCGCGCTGGCGCCTGCGGCGTAGGTGGCGGCATTGATGGTGACATTGCTGCCGACGGTGCCGGTGCCGCCGAAGGTGCCGCCATTCGCTGTGACGGCAGAGGCACCGAGTGAGCCATTCACGAGCAGCGTGCCGGCGGAAACGATGGTGGCACCGGTGTAGGTGCTATTGGCTGTCAGGGTGAGGGTGCCGGTGCCGAGCTTGGTGAGGCCCACGCTATTCGCGCCGCTGTTAGTATTCGCGATGGCGCTGGCGTAGGTGAAATTGCCGCCGGTGGCATTGGTGGTGTCTAGGCCGAGCTTCGAGCCGCTCTGGAAGCCGCCGGTGGCGGTGCCGAGTGCCTTGATGGTGTCGACGTTGGCACTGGTGAATTCGCCGGTGCCGCCGACGTTCAAAGCGAGGGTGCCGCCGTTGTTGATGATGAGGTTGGTGGCGTTCCAGCGGGCGCTGACGTTGTTGTAGAGCGAGACCTGCTTGGCGGCCTGGTAAGTGCCGCCATTGATGGTGGTGGTGCTGACGCTGGTGGTGGTGTTGATGTCGCGATTGTCGGTGCCGGCCATGATCTGGGTGCCGGTGCCGTTCTTGATGATGTCCAGGTCGCGGGTGCTGCTGCTGACGTTGAAGGTGCCGTTGAAGGTGGCGCTGCCGTTGTTGTTGCCGAGGCTCAGGGCGCTATTGAAGGTGCCGGAGCCGCTCGCGTTGTTCGTGCTGAAGGCTCCTGATCCTGACAGGCCGTCGACAGTGGCGGTGAATCCTCCGAGCTGCATGGTGGCGCCCGCGGCAATGGTGAGGGCCCTGGAGTTGTTGATGGCGGTGGAGGAGCCGAGTGCCGCATTGCCGGCGATGGTGGTGGTGCCGGTGTAGGTGTTGATGCCGCTGAGTGCGACCTGGCCGCCATTGCCGTTCGCGTTGCCATTGAGGACCACGGAGACGACGCCGGAGCCGTTGTCGACGATGTTTGCGGAAACGGTGAGGAAGCGGCTGCTTGCCTGCGAGGACATGAGGACGAGCTCGCCCGCAGTATCGTCGGCATAGCCGGCGGTGAGGGAGCCATTCAAGATGGTGGCGCTGGAAGTGCCACCGCTGACGAGGACGCCACCGCTGCGGACGCGCAGGGCGAAGCCGCCGAGATTCAGCGAGGTGCTGGTGCTGCTGCCGCTCTGAGCGTAGGACAAGGAATTGATGTCGCGATTGCCGGTGAGCGTGGTGGCTCCTGCAGCAGCGAGGGTGAACTTGACGTTCTGGGTGGTGGTCCAGCCAGTCTCCGCGCCGCCGCTCGAGGTGGCGATGGCGATGCCATTGGCACCGTAGGTGGCGAAGTCGGCGCTGCCAGCGAGGGCGTAGCCGCCGATGAGATTGCCAGCGTCGAGGGTGGGAGCGGTAGTGAAGAGGATCTTGTTAGACGCGGCGCCGGTGGCATTGGCGAAGTTCACCGTGGCCCCGGGAGTGCGGTTCAGGGACGCGAAGGTGAGCGTGGAGGAGCTGCCGCTGCCGGTGGCGGAAGTGCCGGTGATGCGGTTGGCTCCGGAGCTGATGTTGAGTTGCCCGACGGTTTCGGAGAAGACCGTGCTGCCGGCGGTGCTGGGATTGAAGGTGAAGGTGCCGCCGCTCAGCGTGATGGACGCGGTGTCGGCAATGCGGTTGGTGGAATTGCCGTTGGTGAGGTCATTCGTGATCGCGAAGGTGGCACCTGCGGCGACGGTGATGCCGGTGGAATTGAGGATGGTGCCACCGGTGCCCGCGGCGCCGATCAAGCGGAGTGTGCCGGCATTGACGATGGTGCTGCCGGAGTAGGTATTGGTGCCGCTGAGGGCGAGTTCGCCTGCGCCGGCTTTGGTGAAGCCTTGGGAGCCTGAGAGTTCGGCGGTGATGGTGGCGAGCTTGTTGGTGCCGAGGGTATTGACCGTGATGACCGGTGAGCCGCTGGCGACGCCGAGGGTGAGGATGTTGGCGGCGTTGCCGTTGTTCGCGAGGGTCCAGCTGCCTGCGGTAGCGGTGGCGGTATCGCCGAAGGTGAGGTTGCCGATGGTGCGGGCCGAGTCGAGTTGGACGGTATTGTCGGCGGTGAGATCGATGGTGCTGAAGTTGGCGGTGGAGCCGGAGCCGTCGGCGATGGTGGTGCTGCTCCAGTTCGCGCTATCGCTCCAGAGGCCGCCGGTGGCGGTGTTCGTCCAGGTGCCGTCGGCGGCTTGGGCGATGGGGAAGGTGAGCCCGGAGATGGAGAGGCCGAGGGCGAGGGAGAAATGGGATTTCATTCAGGAGGGTTTTGCCGCGAGCGACGGGGCAGGGGTTTTTCGCGCGCGGTCAGGGAGGAGGCCGACAGGGTTCGCGTGCGTGGGGATTGCAGCGGGGTGAGGCACTTTGTGCCATTGACCCGAACGGAGTAACCCGGATGGATTACATAGTGGGTGTTGGTTTCGCCGGCGTTGTTGCCATTGCGGGCGAGGACATAACGAGTGGGTAGGGGCGCTGTGACGGCGCGGTCCGAACCCAGCCGGAACGACGCAGTCGTTCCGCTACGAAGATAGTCCGCAAAGAAGGCGAATTCCTACGGCGTGAACTCGACCTTGTAGAAGGCTTTGCCGAAGGAAGTGGGGTCGGTGAAGGAGGCGGTGGTGGCGGCGGTGCCGGTGACGGTACCTAGGGTTTGCCAGGAGGCTTCGCCGAGGGTGAGGCTGCGCTTCACGGTGAAGACGATGCCGTTGGCGCTGGGCCAGGTGATGGTGCGGCCGTTGGGGGAGACGGTGGACTTGAAGGAGCTGGTGCCGCTGGAGGGATTCAGGCCGAGGCGATACTCGGCGAGGTTCGAGGTGCCGTCGCCGTCTTTATCGCCGTTTGCGGTTTGGGTGAGGTTGCCGAAGTTGGCTTGTTCCCATGAATCCGGCAGGCCGTCTTCGTCGGTGTCATCGATGACGAGGGTGACTTGTCCGGCGGTGGTGGTGGAGAGGTGGGCGGTGGTCCCGACTGGGATGCCTGCTAGAGTGGCGCTGCCGCTGAGGGTACCGCCGTAGGTGAAGAGAGGATAGCGGCCGAAGGCGGTGCCGGGAGCGAGCGCGACCTGGACGGTGCCGCCGAGGGTGAGGTCGCCGGTGATGGCGATGAGGTCGGAGGAAGCACCGCTGCGAAGGCGGGTGAGCGAGGTGCTGCCGAGGAAGGCACTGCCTTGAACTGTTAGAATGCCAGGCGTGCCGGTGAGATAGCCGCGGCCGTCGAAGGTGCCATCGTGGACGAAGTCGGAGGCGAGGGTGCCGTAGCCGGAACAGGATGCGCCGCTGGCGATCTTCGTCGCGTCAGTGGCGAGGCTGCCGCCTTCGATCTTCAGGGTGGCTCCGGGCATGACCTGTGCGGCGGTGGCGCTGCTGAAAGGGCCGGTGAGCCTGAGGGTGCCCTGTTCGACGGTGGTGCCGCCATTCCATGCGCCGCTGCCGCTGAGGGTCCAGGTGCCGGTGCCGGTTTTGACGTAGGTGGTGGCGGTGCCGGTGTTTTGCTCGGAGATGGTGCCGGCGAAGGTGGTGTCGGTGTTCTTCCCGCCGATACGGTAGGTCAGGGCGCGGCCGCCGGTGGCTCCGCCCTGGAGCGTGGAAAGGGCCGTGCCGGAAAGAGCGCCGATGGGGATAGTGGTGCCGGCGCCTTGCGCGAGCGTGCCGATGTAGTAGGCGTAAACCCTATCGGTGAGCGCGACGCTGGCCTGGGGGAAGCCGGGGAAATTGTAGTTGGTCCCCATGCGGAGGTCGCCGCCGCTGGCGTCGGTGAGCACATTGATGGTGCCGGTGAAGGCGGACCAATCGCAGAGCATGGTGGTGCGCACCCAGGGGACGTAGTAGTTCAAGGTGCCTGCGCCGGAGAGAAAGCCGTAGAGGTCGACGCGCGAGTCGGCATTGAGCCGCGCGGTGGCTCCGGCGGGGACGTTGAAGATCGCGCCGAAAACGCTGTAAGTACTGTCATTGTCGTACATCGAGAGCACGCCGCCATTGAGGGTCACGGTGCCGCTGCCCACTCCGTTGTTGTTCGCGACGTCATTGGCCAGTGCCACTTCGCCGGCATTGAGGATGAGGCCGCCGGTGTGGGTGTTCGCGCCGGTATTGGAGAGGGTGAGGGTGCCGCTGCCATTCTTGATGAGGGCGGCATTGCCACCCAGCGATCCGGTGCCGGTGAGATTGTAGCCGGCGGTGGTGGTGATGGTGGCGGTGCGGGGCGAGACGGTGCCGGAGAGCGTGACGGTGCGGGTGGTGGCGGAGTCGTCCAATACCACGTCGTCGTTGTTGAAGAACGTGTCGGGCGAGGCTCCGGTCCAATTGCCCGGGGTGACGGTATCCCAGGTGCCATTGGCGGCGCCGGTCCAGGTGAGGACGGCGGGATTGCCGGTGACGGTGAGCCAGACCTTGGAGGGATTCGATCCCGCTGCGCTGCGGCCGAGGGCGAAGGTCTGGCGGGAGTTGGTTGGCAGATCGTGGGTAAGGGTGACGCCTGTGACGGTGCTATTGGTCGCGCCGGTGATGAGATCGTAGGTGCCGGCCTGGAGAGGGCCCTGGCGGAGCTTGAACCAGAAGTTCAGGGCGCCGGTCATGGCGAGGGTGCCATTCATGGCGATGCGGTCATTCGCGCCGGCGGGTGTGTTCGCCATGTCGTAAATGAGCGTGTTGTTGCCACTGAGGGTGAGGCCGCCATTCGCCGTGAAAGTCGCTCCGGTCGGCCCGGAGCCGGGAGAGATGCTCGCGTCAGCGCTCGCGATGATGGGGCCGGCCACGCTGCCGCTGCCGCCGAGCGCGGTCTTGCTGGCTACGGTGACCGTCGTATTTCCGAGGCTGCCATCGATGAGCAGGGTGCCGGAGCTGACGGTGGTGGCACCGGTGGCGGTGCTGGCGCCGGTGAGGGTGAGGGTGCCGCTGCCGAGCTTGGTGAAGAGGGCGGGGCCGGTGCGATTCTGGATGGAACCGCCGAAGGTGGCGTCCGTATTCAATGCGCCGACCTTCCAATGGACGCTGCGATCCGCCGCGCCATTCGCGCCGCCGAGGATGACGCCCGCGCCGGTGCCGCTGGTGGAGAGTTCGCCGATCTGGATGGTCTGCGTCTTGTCGCCGCTGCTGGGTGGATTCGGCAGGTAGTAGGCGTTGATGTTATTCGGCAGGCGGAGGCGGGCGGCGCCGTAGTTGGTGATGTTGCCGGTGCCGCCGCTGTTGATGCGGAACTCACCGCCATCGGCATCCGTGAGGACATTCAGGGTGCCGGTGAAGGAGGCGGGATTGCCGCCCCAGTCGGTGCGGATGTAGGGGATGAAAAGATTCAGCGTGCCTGCGCCGGAGAGCGCACCGGAGAAGCCGCAGCGGGCACCGGCATTCACGGCGACCTCGCCATTCACGATGAGGGGATTTGGCAGGGTGCCGGTGAAGCTGCCGCCGGGGCCGGTATTGTAGAGATTCAGCGTGCCGCTGTTCATCGTGAGCGGACCGGTGCCGAGGCCCGATGCGTTCGCGGTTTCATTGCCGAGCGAGAGGGTGCCCGCGTCGAGGATGGCATTCGAGAAGGAGTTCGCGGCGGTATTGGAAATCGTCAGCGTGCCGGTGCCGCGCTTGGTGAGTGCACCGGTGCTGGTGATGGCTCCGGTGCCGGCGATGGTGTAGTTGCCGGTGGCATCGAAATCGACGGTGCCGGGCGCGACGGATTCGGTTAGATTGAGCGACGGTGTTTTCGAGCCGCTGTCATCGAAGGCGACGCGGTCGCCGAATTGGAAGGCGGTGGGGTTGCCATTGCGAAGCCAGTTGTTGGTGGCGCTGTCCCATGCGTTCGAGGCGAGGCCGCCTTGCCATTCGAGGTCGCGTGGGAGGCCTGCATTGGTCACGAGCAGGGCGAAGGTCTGCGTCCACGGCAGGCCGGAGGCATCGGTGACGGTGAAGTCGAAGCGGGCGCGGCCGACGAAGTTGACGGTGGGGGTGAAGGTGACGAGGGAGTTGCCGGGACCGCTTTGGACGATGGTGCCGCTGGCAATGTTAGAGACGGTGAAGACGGGCGAGGCGGAGAAGCCGGAGGTGAAGCGCTTCAGGTCGACCTGCACGCTGGTGGGCTCGCTGGCGGTGTTCTTCGCCACGGTGCCGTGGGGAATGGCGAGGAAGTGCAGGTATTCCTCCAGACGGGTGTAGCCGGCTGCGGTGCCGGCGGGCATGAAGGTGGTGCCGGTGAGGACGCCGCCGCTATTCGGCAGGCCGGTATTGTGATCCTGCACGGCGGGAGCCCAGCCGAGGGCGGACTCGTAGTAGTCCGGCATGCCATCGAGGTCGGTATCGACGGGGGCGATGGTGGAGGCGAGGACTCCGAAGCCGGCATTGCTGGCGCCGGTGTCGCTTTCCTTGTGAACGTGGAAAGGGGTCTGGGTGGTGAGCTTGCCGATGAGGATGGTGTCTACCTCGTCGCGGATGGATCCGGGGTAGTTCGCATCGAGGCGGAGGGCACCGGCATTCGAGACGATCTTCTTGTAGGCGAGCAGCGGTGCGTCCGTGGAGACGCCGGCGGTCGATCCCGCGATGGCGGTACTAGATTGATAGTAGCCGAGGGCACCGGGCGTGAGGCCGGTGGTGCCGGGGGCGTAGGAGGTGCCCTCGACGATGCCGTAGCCCTTGTCGGTGCCATTGAGGAGGCCATCGCCATCGGTATCGGAGAGATTGCCGCCAAGGAAAACGGTGAAGTTCGGCTTGCCGTTGTCGCCGACGGTGCCTTTCACGAGCGCCTTCGAATGGGTATTGCCGGGCGGGCCGATGAAGTAGTTGTTGATGACGTTCGACTTCCAGTTCTGGTTCGACTGCGAGTCGCCCATGATGAAGCCGATGTCCCAATCGTAGGTGACATTGTTCACCCACTCGAGCAGGCCGCCGGGGCGGGCCTTGGGATTGCGGGTGTGATTGTGGGCCCAGAGATTGTGGTGGGAGGTGGCGTGGTTCTGATCCCAGAGGCCGCCGCAGGAGTGGCTCTCAAGGCCCCAGGCATTCAGCGAATACTGGAGGGTGAGATTCTCTGGCGGGCTGCCGAAGCTGGACATGTTTTCGTCCGTGCTGAACTGCATGGAGACGTGATCGAGGACGGCATTCAGGCAGCCGCTGTCGAGGTCGATGCAATCGCCGCCGGAACCGTAGTAGCCATGGCGGAAACGGACGTGGCGGACGATGATGTCGTCGCCGGAGATGCGGAAGAAGTTGTTGTAGAAGCCGATGCCGTCACCCGGTGCGGTTTGGCCGGCGATGGTGACCTTTGACGAGGTGAGGCGGGTGCCATCGGAGCCGCTAGGCAGGCGGATGTAGCCGCTGACATCGAAGACGATGGTGCGGCCGGCGGCGGGCACGGTGCCGATGGCTTCAGCGAAGGAGCCTGCACCGGAGGCATTGAGGTTGGTGACGTGGTAGACGTCGCCGCCGCGGCCGCCGTTGGCATTCGCGCCGTAGCCTTCGGCACCGGGGAAGGCGGGGATGGCTGCCGCGGGAAGGATCCCTGCGGCGAGGAAAGACAAGCTGGGTTTGAACATGGACGCTTGGGGCTGCCCTTGATCAGGGATCGGTGCGGAAAGGCGCGGCGGGGAGCCCGGCGGAGTTGAAGAGATTGGCGCCGGCGGGGTTGTCGGCCCAGGCGTAGCGGACGTAGGCGGGGCGGGGGATGGTGGGGCTGGAGACGATGACCTTGTCCTCGTCATCGATCTCGGCATCGGCCCAGACGAACTTGCGGTCGTCGCCGGCGATGGCGAATTGCTTGAGG
This sequence comes from Luteolibacter sp. Y139, assembly GCF_038066715.1. Lineage (NCBI taxonomy): Bacteria > Pseudomonadati > Verrucomicrobiota > Verrucomicrobiia > Verrucomicrobiales > Verrucomicrobiaceae > Neoluteolibacter > Neoluteolibacter soli. The sequence goes on from NZ_JBBUKT010000004.1 coordinate 562,979, forward strand.
GCGCCGTCCTTGGCGACGAGGCCGGTGCCGACGTGGTCGAAGTGGAGGACGACGCGGCCGTCTTCGATCTCGGACATCTTGAAGACGGGGCCGCAGGGGATGACGTCCTTCTTGCAGTAGGTATCGTGCAACGCGAGGCGGGCGAGGCGTGCGCCGACGTCCTGCTTATTGCGCGGGTGGACGTCCTTTTCATCGCCGATGTCGATGGTGACGGCCATGCCGGTGTGGGGCAGGGTGAGCGAGGTGGCCTGGGCCTCGCGCATGGAGGCGAGGCTGCTGGAGGCGGGGTCGGGGCCCGGGGCTTTGTTCGCGGCGAGCTGGACGAAGAGGAAGGGGAAATCGCCGCGGTTCCAGCGGGCGCGCCAGTCCTCGATGAGGGTGCGTTGGAGGGCGGGGTAGAGCTGGCGGACGTTCACGTTCGACTCGCCTTGATACCAGATGGCGCCGCGGATGCCGTAGGGGACGAGCGGGGCGATCATGCCATTGTAGAGCACGGCGGGATTGTGCTGGTCGCGGATGGGATCGGGATGGCCGGGGCCTTTTTTCTTTTTGTCGGAGGCTGCCCACTTGGTCATCGCATTGCCGTAGTCTTCGAAGAGTTTCGCATTGTCGCGGTAGGCGATGAACTTCTTCCAGAAGGTTTCCTGAAGTGGCTTGAGGGTGGAATCGGCGACGAGCTTGTCCTTGCTGATCCAGGCTTCGGCGGTGCTGGCGCCGTAGGAGGTGGTGACGAGGCCGATGGGAATATTGAGTTCCTTCTGGAGCTCGCGGGCGAAGAAGTAGGCGACGGCGGAGAAGTCGCCGGCGGTCTCGGGAGTGCAGGGTTTCCATGCGCCTTCCACGTCCGGCTGCGGGTCTTCGCGCGGGGTGAACTCGGCCTTGAACTCGCGGATCTGCGGGTGGTTCGCCTGGGCGACTTCCTGTTCCCAATTGGTGGTGCCGGCGAAGTAGCGCTTGGCGGTCTTGGCGACGCTGAAGTCCATGTTCGACTGGCCGGAGCAGAGCCAGACCTCGCCGACGAGGACATCGGAGAACGTACGAGAGGCATCGGAGGTTTTCACCTCGATGGTGAATGGGCCGCCTGCGGGCAGGGCGGGAAGATCGAGGCGGAATTTGCCATCGGCAGAGGCGGTGGTGGTGGCGGTCTTTCCAGCGATGGTGGCGGTGACGGGTGAGCCGGCTCGGGTGGTGCCCCAGAGTGGATTCGCGGTGTCGCGCTGGAGGACCATGTGGTCGCTGAAGACGTGAGGGAGCCAGAGATCGGCGGGGAGGAGGTAGTTCGCGAGGTCGGTCTTGCGGAGTGCTTCGGTCAGGACGGTGGCGTTGAGTTCGGCGCCTTCGGGATTCGGGTGGGTGTGGTCGCCATTCGCGAAGATGGCGGTGGTCTTTTCCTCGCCGAGGGTGTCGTAGCGGTCGGCGAGGAGGTTATTGAAGTCGATGAAGGGAGCGCCGGCTTGGTCGGCGACTTGCTTGGCCCAGAGGCCGTAGTCACTGGTGCTGCGACCGACGCGGCCGTCTTTCCAGATGTTCCGCGGGATGAGGGAGAGGACGATGGGCGTGGCGCCCTTTGACTTGGTGTCGGTGACGAATTTGCGGAGATACCAGCCGTAGGTGTGGACGGTTTCGGGCTGTTGGTCGGTCTTGCGGACGATGTCCTCGGTTTCCTCGCCGGTGCCCTTGATGGAGGCGCGGCAGCGTTCGTCATTGAGCGGGCCGCCGTCATTGTGGCCGAACTGCATGACGACGTAGTCGCCGGCCTTGAGGTTCGCCATGACGGCATCCCAACGGCCCTCGGTGACGAAGGTGCGGCTGCTGCGGCCGCCGATGGCGCGGTTGATGACGTCGATCTTGGCGGGGTCGAAATGAGCCACGAGGGGATCGCCCCAGCCGCGCTGGCCTGCGGTCTGATTCCGCACGGTGGAGTCGCCGATGATGTAGAGGGTGGGTTTCGCCCAGGCGCTGGCGGCCATGCCGAGGCAGGCCGTGAGGAGCAGGCGGAGTGGGATTCGCATGAAACGCAGAATGGAGGTGGATCGGCGGGTTGTCGCGTTACCCCAATGGGTGAGGGAATGGCGGTAGCGTCATCGGGAATCCTACCGCCGAGGGAGTGGGATAGGAAGCTGGTCGTGAAGGCGCCGGTCGGCGAGGCGCGGTAGGACTGCCAAGGGCGGGTGGACTCCAATAATCCAATAAGTATAGGAGTGGAATTATTGGAGTGGTTTCTGAAGCCGGTAATGGGTGGCTGGGTGGGCCGTGGATGCCGAATGCTGAAGGTGATTGGCCACGGTGAGGTCCAGTATTCCAGAATGGATAGGATACTGGACTTACTGGACTGGTGCCGGGGTTTGGTTTGGGAGGGGAGATTCTTCACCACGGATTACGCGGATGGCGCGGATGAAAAGGCAGGATGGGCCGTGAATTCCATCTGGATGGAGGGATGACCTGGAGGCGATGGATTCCTCCTTTCCCGTGTGTATAGGAAACGGGAAAGGAGGAATTGGATTTGAGGTCGTGATGGACTTGCTGGCTCGTGGTTGAAACATGGCGTGACGTAATGCTTCGAGGCCGGTGAAATCGGGAAAAATGACGTTGTTTCAAATCATCACTGCGGTCCGTGCGGGAGAAGGCTCCGAAAGCCAGTGGCTGCTGATCGTGGGAGATGCGAAGAATCTCTCTGGCGAGACGGAATGCGAATTGGCCAAGATGGATTTCGACGAGGATCTCGACGAAGAGGTCTATCCGCCCGGATTCAAAGAACGTGGCCTTTATTCGACCGTCGATTACCAAACGCTGCAGGATTGTATCCAATGGGCGGACCGATTGGCAGGTTGCCCCGATGAGGCTGCGGCTTGTGAGGTGATCCGCTACTACATCCGGTTCGATGCGTGGCCGGACCGGCTCGGTGCTCCGGATCCGCCGCCATGGGAGGAGACTCAAGCTCGGCTGGACCGGGAGTTCTACGACTCCCTGGGGCAGGAACGTCCGGGGACCCAATGCCGCCGCGAGGGATGCAGCGGGGGAGCGGTGGTGTTCAGCGCGTTCTGCCGTGTTCACCAGTTTGAGAACGTGAAGAAGCGGCCTTGTCCGTTTGCGGATTGATTGGGAGCGGCCGAGCCGGACTCCGCTATTCCGGTATGTATAGGATAGCGGAGTTACCGGAGTTGTGTCTGAGATCGTTCGGAGCGGCACGGGATTGAGCTACTTTCCGGAATCGCGACGGGTGAGGGAAGTGCTGCGACTGGCCCCCCGTTGATCGAAGCTGCACCTCGCGTTGATCAGCGTTTGCCGGCGGTGATCTCCACTTGGACTTGGCCTTGGGGGGTGATGGTGACGGGGTCGATGGCGAGGAGGCCGCGGTCGTGGTCGCGGTTTTCGATGCGGTAGGAGACCCATTTACTGTTAGAGGGGCCGTCGAAGATGGCGATGTGGCCGGCTTCGAAGACCTTGCCGCGGTCGTCGCGTTGCCAGGGGCCGTCGGGGGTGTCGGCGGAGGCGACGCCGGTCCAGTAGCTGGTGTCCTTTCCGTTCCGGAAGAACTCGGCGTAGAAGAGGTGATAGCGGCCGCCGATGTGCTCGACCCAGGGGCCTTCGAGGTATTCGGGGGCGGAGTCGAGCTTGGTGCCGGCGGGGTCGCAGGTGACGATTTTCTTCTCGGGGCCGAGCCAGCTGATGCCTTCGCCGCGGGTGAGGCCGGTGAGGTCGATGGGGCGGATGAAGAGATCGTGCTTTGGCATGACGGCGTAGGTCTTGCCGGTGGTGTCGGCGAAGAGGGTGGTATCGCAGGCGCCGTCGGGGATGAGGGAGATGTGCTGATAGGGGCCGCCGATGTGATCGGCGACGCCGACGAAGGCCCGGCCGGCGCTGGCGAATTCCTGGTGGGGATTGATCTCCTTCTTGGTCCAGTTGTCGGCGGTGAAGATGAGGTAGAACTTGCCATTCAGCTTGTGGATCTCGGGGGCCCAGAAGCGGTGCTTGTAGGGGCAGTCGTCGGGGAGATCGGCGGAGCGGACGAGCCAGGATTGGAATTTCCAGTCCTTGAGATCGGTGGAGCGGTAGAGGGCGATGCCGGGCGAGGAGCCGTTGTCGGGGAGGTTCATGCGGTCGGGTTCGCGATTGGCGAAGGGCCACATGGTGTGGATGAGATACCAGGCATCGCCCTCGCGGATGATGCAGGGGTCACGGACTTCGCGGTGCTCGGCTCCCTGCGATTGGTAGGTGTAGGGGATGGGGTTGGTGCCGGTGAAGGGTGGCTCGGCAGCGTGGGTGAGCGATGGGATGAAGGAGAGGAGAAGAAGGATCCGTGGGCGAAGCGTCATCGAAGAAAGGAATGACGGAGGATACGCTCGGGAGGCTGGGGTTTGTCGGGTGTTTCGTTGGCTGGTGGAGTGAGCGCTACCAGTAATAGGTGACCGAGGCGCGGATGGTGCGGGGCTCGGTGGGGTGGAGGTGGACGTCATCGATGCCTGCGGCGGGTTCGCCGGGAAGGCGGGAGGTGTAGTAGTATTCGATGTCGTTGTCCTTGCGGTCGAGGAGGTTGAGGACATCGATGGCGAAGTCCCAATTCTCCAGGCGGTAGCCGGTGCGGAGGTTCACCTGCAGCGAGTCCTCGGACTGGACGCCCTTGTTGGCTGTTAGAGGGCGCTCGGAGAAATAGCGGACGCGCAGGGCACCATAGGGGCCGAGTTTTTCGCCGACGGTGATGCCGCTTGCGATGACGAGAGGGACTTGGTTCTCCACCCATGGGCCGGCGGAGGTGTCGGTGTAGCGGCCTTTTGAAAGTGCGATCTCGGCATCAAGCGAGAACCAACTGTTCGGGCGCCAGTAACCGGTGAGCTCAAGGCCGTAGCGATCGGTGGAGGGGCCGGCTTCGACATTGCCGGCGTCGCCCACGTAGATCAGCTCGGACTCGCTGTAGAGATACCAGAGTGCAGCGGTGGTGGTGAGGCAATCGCCCCACTGGTGGCGGACGCCGAGCTCGGAGCCCCAGGTGTGGACGAGTGGATCGACGGGCATGACGGGAGTAACGCCGTCATTCGGATCGATGCGGGTGAAGACGCCGCGGGCGTCATTGCTGTGGAAGCCGCCGCCGAGGTTCAGGTAGTACTCGGTGTCATGCCAGGGGCCGAAGATGAGGTTCAGCTTTGGCACGGCGATGGCGTCCCATTCGTTGCCGCTGTTGGCGGGATTGTCGCTATCGACATCGAAGTAGAAGGCATCCGCGCGGACGCCGGCTTCGGTGCGGAATCCATCGTTCCACTTGGTCTTGGCCATGGCGAAGACGGAGTAGCTGCCGGTGATGACGTCATCCGAGCGGATGGGATTTACATCGGCGCGAGCCTTGGTGCGGGCGAGTTCGAGATCCCAGATGACATCATTCCGGGTCTGGAAGCCGAAGGTGTAATCGGTGGGTGCGCCGAAGAGGCTGCGGTTCTCGAGCGTGGCGGAGACTTCGCCGCCGAAGAAGATGCGTTGGTCGGACTGGCGGAACTGGTCGCCATTCACCGGGTCATCGAGGAAGTAGGTGAAGTTCGAGTAGAGATCGAGGTCGTAGTAGCCGACGTAGGCATTGCCGCGCCAACGGACATCATTGGCGAGGTGGCCCCAATTCATGGAGAGCGAGTAGCGCTGCGACTGGCCGCCATTGGTGGGATCGAGGTAGCCGAAGCGGTCGATCTGACCGCTGAGGATGGCGCGCTCGGGGATCTGGTCGCTGGAGGTCCACTCGGCCTGGTAGCCGAGCAGGGTGAAGTTGAGGAAGTTGTCATCGTCGCCGGTGTGCCAGCGGAGCAGGCCATTGAAGCGGTGGGCGTTTTCCTCCAGCAGCCAGGGGCCATTGTAGTAGGTCGCCTCGCCGCCGAAGGTGAGGGTGCCGATGCCTGCTTTCACGGAGTCGCCGAAGACGGCGCGGAGATACTCGTCCTCCCCGAAGGCGAAGCTGGCGAAACCGCGGTCGAGGGAATTCACGAGGGAGAACTCGGCGGAGCCGGCGGTGGTGAGGTCGCCCATGCGCGAGTCGAAGGGGCCTTTCTCGTAATCGAGGCGCTGGACGAACTCGGGGATGAGGAAATTCATGTCCGCGTAGCCCTGGCCATGGCCGTGGGAGCGGTAATTCGCGGGCATGCCGTCGACGAAGATCCCGAAGTCGGTGCCGTGGTCGAGATTGTAGCCGCGGACGAAGTACTGGTTCGCCTTACCACCGCCGGCGTGCTGGGTGACGATCATGCCGGGAACGACTTCGAGGAGTTCGCCGCGGCGCAAGTACGGGCGATCTAACAGCTCCTCGCGGTCGGACTGGCCTTTCGAGGCGGAGTCGGCTTCACCGAGGAGGTTTTCGGCTTTGCCGGTGACGAGGAGGGGTTCGAGGACGTCTTGGGCGGAGGCTGCTGCGGTGAGGAGAGAGAGGGCGGCGAGGGAGTGGCGGAGCAGTGGATGAGAGGGGATCACGTGGGTGAAACGAGATCGGTGGGGAAAGCCCACGGGATTTTTTTCGGAATGTAGCGGAGGTCCGTAGCCGCACGGCCCGCATCCTTGTGGGCCTGGAAAACAGAGTCTCACGATGCGGCTTGTGGCCGCTAGTCAGCGACGGTCATAGACCGACGCTACATTTTCAGGGCTCGCGGTCCCACCAGGCGGAGAGTTGCTGGCGGGCGCGGTAGAGGCGGCCTTCGATGGCGCGGGGGGAGCATTTGAGGATGGCGGCGCACTCGGCGTGGTCGAGGCCTTCGAGGCAGGAGAGGACGAGGACCTCGCGGAATTTTTCCGGGAGGGTGGCGAGGCCGCGGTCGAGCTTGGCGAGGTCGGCATCGCGCATGGCGGCTTCGTCGGGAGCGGGGCGGTGACAGGTCAGCTCCGGGGCGTGCTCGTGGAGGGCGAGGTGGGGCCGGGATTTGGCGGTGGAGCGCTTGCGATCGCGGCAGAGATTGAGGGCGATCTGGAAGAGCCAGGTGCTGAGCCTGGCCTTCGGCTTGAAGCGGGCGAGGGCTCCGTGGGCGCGGATGAAGGTGTCTTGGCAGGCTTCGCGCGCATCGCCGGCGTCGCGGAGGTAGTGGAAGCAGAAGTGATAGACGCGCTGCTGGTGACGCTCGACGAGCGCGCGGAATGCCTGTGGGCATCCGGCCTGCGCCGAGTGGATCAGCGCGAGCTCGGCGGCCTCGTCTGGCGTCTCGACCGCTGGCAGCGGGAGGCCGGCGGCGGCGCTATTGAGCGAGGATGCTATCATGAGTCCACTGCAAGAGTTTCTCGGACTGCGCGGGGTCCAAGTGTTCCTTCATGGCGAAAAAGTGAGCGAGCGTCGCGTGTTGGAGGCGGGCTTGGGCGCTGTTGAGGCGGGTAAGGGCGGCTTCGATTTCGGGGGAACCGGATTTGCCGGCGCGCACTGCGGCTGCCAGTTCGCCACCGGCGGCGGTGATCTCCTTTTGCAGCTGCTCCTTTTCCTGCTGGTAGGCCTGCTCGATGGGGTTGAGGGCCTCGTGCTGGGCATCTGTTAGGGCGAGTTGCTCGTGCATCCAGTGGTGGAAATCCTTCGCGGCGCGGGCACGGATCGCGGCATCGCGTTGGGCGGAGAGTGTGACCAGCCAGGCGGTCAGGCCTGCGAGCACCACGGTGGCCAGCGAGAGTGCGAGCCTCTGTGCGCCGGGGGTCATCGGGTGGCGAAGAGGGAGGAATCCGAGAACATGGTGAGCGGCGGAGGCGTGGCCGCGGCTTGCCGTGAGGCGGTGGATTCGCCGAGGAAGCTGATGGTTCCCGCGACGAGCACAGCGACGGCGGCGAGTGCGGCGAAATCGCGGGGGCGGAAGATGGGAATGGCTGGTGCGGAGGCTTGGAGGCGCGCCATGAGGTCATCTGCGAAGGTGGTGGGCAGCGAGTCAGGGCGTGAGCGCCGGGCCTGTGCGAGGGTGTCTTCGAGGGACCTTGTCATGACGGTGGAGGCTAGTGGGTAAGGAGCGGCGGGCGAGATCAAATGACGAAGTCGGGTGGGGAATGGTGGCTGGTGAAACATGTTTGAGGGTAGTGCGTATCGGGTGCCGTGAAACCCTTCTCCCTGGTGGTGGCGGCGTCGGTGTGCCCGCTGCTTGCTTTTTCGGCTCCGGCGAATCTGTTGCGCAACGGGAGCTTTGAGGGAGGCACTCTTTACTGGCATCAGATCGATCCGGCGCAGGATACGCTGGTGAAGGATGCGAAGGTGGGGGAGCAGGCGCTGCGGATCGCGAAGGGGAATATCATGAGCGCGCCCTTCGTGGCGGAGCGCGGGGCGATGATGACGGTGTCGTTTTTCGTGAAGGGGGAGAAGCCCGGTCGCGTGGGTGTGCAGATGCCGCCGAGTGCGCGGGAGGTGGGGACGAAGGCGAAGCGGTTGTGGACGGGCGAGGCGGAGCAGAGCGCGGAGGTGGGGACGGAGTGGCGGCGGGTTTCGTTCACGTGGCCGGCGGATGTGCCGGCGGATGGGTTTTGGCCGAACCCGCACTATCTGGTGCAGATCGGTGGCTATGATCAGCCGATCGTGATCGACGGGGTGACGGTCACGGTGGGGAAGGAGGGCACGGCGGACTATGTGCCGCGGCGGGAGGTGGAGTGCGTGGCGGAGTGTGTGAATCTTCCCGGGTGGGATGGCGCGGCGGGCAATGCCTTCGACCAAGGGGCGACGGCGCAGATGGTGGCGCATGTTTCCAATCCGGGGTCGAAGCCGCGCGAGGTGACGGTAAGGTGGCAATTCATCGACTATGAGGGTGTCGCTGCCGCGGGGGAGGCGGTGGACAAGAAGATCTCGCTGGCGGCGGGGAAGACATGGAGTGCGCCGCGGCCGATGAAGTTGACGAGGGAGGGCTTTGTGTATGCGCGGCTGTCGGTGCTGGGTGAGAAGGGGGAAGTACTAGATTCATCGGACTTTCCGCTGACTTCGATTCCGTATCCGGCGAAGGCGACGAAGCCGGACTATCGGGAGCGCTTCGGCGGGTCCTTTGCGGGTGGGAAGATGATGCTGGAGAAATACCAGCGGCTGGGTTTCGGGTGGACGCGTTGGTTTCCGGAGGGGAAGTGGCACAGTTTCCAGAAGGAGAAGGGGGCGGCGTTCCAGTGGTTCGATGCGGAGTTCGATCTGGCGCAGCGGCATGGCGTTTCGCAGCATATCGTGCTGTATGGCTGGCCGCCGGGGCTGATGGACAAGGAGCATAGCGGGCAGCCGCTGCCGCTGGACATGCAGTGGAAGGGCGATGATCCGCGGTGGAATGACCTGACGATCGACACGGCGTGGGATCGCTACGTGAAGGCGGCGGTGAGCCACTATAAGGGGAAGTCGGTGATCTTCGAGATCGAGAACGAGCCGGAATTCGACATCTGGGAGAGCCACCATGCGGAGTATGCGGCCTTCACGATTCGCACGGCGAAGCAGATCCGGGCGACGGATCCGGGGGCGAAGGTGATGGTGAACAATGTCTATGGGGTGCCGAGCCCGGTGAATGCGGCTTTCTTCAAGGCGGGCGGGCTGAAGTACGTGGATGTGATTTCGTGGCACGACTACCACGATGGCTGGCTGACCGACGCGCAGGGGATCCGGAAGATGAAGCAGGCGATGGCGGAGGCCGGCGGCGAGAAGGTGGAGCTGTGGTTCAATGAAGGCTGGGCCTACACGAACACGGCGGTGGACGAGCCGATCGCGTGCACGAATCTAACAGCGGCGGAAAGCACGAATGCGCAGGCGTGCAGCGTGGCGGAGATGACGATCGCGGGGCAGGAGAAGACGATCCTGTTTCACACGGGGTATGAGGATCATGGACAGAGCTTCTGGGACTACAGCGGGCCGGGGACGCTGCTGTGGGATTGGTATGGGTATCCGCTGCCGCTGGTGGCGATGTGGAATGTGTACAATTACCACATCGGCATTAGCGATGAGGTGGGGTTCGTGCGTCCGCCGGGGGCGAACTTCGCGATCTTCCAGGACGAGCGGAATGGGAAGGGCGTGATGATCGCTTATGCGGATCGCGGGGCGAAGAGCGATGTGACGGTGGCGCTGCCGGACTTCGGTGCGGAGATGGTGGCGGAGGACATCATGGGGAATCGTGCAGCTGCGCCGCGGACGCTGGTGCTGTCGAAGACAGGGAGGCCGGTGATTCTCTACACGTCGAAGAAGACGGCGGGGAAAGTGTTTCTAACAAAGCTGGAGCCGCTGGACCGGAAGCATGCGGGATTCGTGGTGCAGGCGGAGGGGGAGGCTCCGGCGTGGGCCTTGCCGCCGGTGTGGGAGGGGACGAAGAAGGGCGAGAGCGAGGGCAGCGTGGTGATGGCCGATGGCAAGCCGGTGTGGAAGCTGGAGCAGCTGTGGCCTGCGGACATGAAGCGGGCGGAGAATTTCCGGGCGATGACTTGGACGGGGACGGATTGGAATGTGAAGGAGGGCGGCTTCGGTGGTCAGCCGGGGGCGGGCTTGAAGGATGGGGCGCTGACCTTTGGCACGCGTGCGCCGCATGGGCCGGAGAATGACCGTTACCTGCGGACGGCGGGGCTGACCTTTGTGGCGCCGCGGGATGGCGTCTATCAGCTGCATGGGAAGGTGACGACGCGGATGTGGGATAGCGGGAACAAGACGACGCTGCACTTGCTGAAGCGCACGGGTGGTGGTGTGGAGAAGGTGGGTGCGGTGGAGATTGCGAATGGGGGTGAGGCTTTGTTGGAAGCGAAGTCGGTGGAGTTGGCGGCGGGGGATCAGCTGACGTTGCTGCCGCAGATCGATGGGATGTTTGCGGGGGGCGATGCGGTGTTGAGGGAGTTTTCGATTTCGTTCGGTGATGGGAAGATGGGGGTGGCGAAGGCGGGGTATCGCTTGCCGATGGTGTGGGAGGGCAAGCAGGCGGGGAGCGCCGAGGGGAATCCGCTGGTGGCGGGTGGCAAGCCGGTGTGGCGGATCGATGCGCTGTGGCCGGATGATCCGGTGATGGTGGCGAACTATCTGCCGATGAAGTGGGATGGCACGCGGTGGTTCGACAAGGAGCACGAGGCGGGTGGCCAGCCGGCGGTGAGTGTGGCGGACGGTGGCGTGGAGTTTTCGGTGCGCGGGCCGTGGACGGGGATGCCGGGGCAGCGGGTGGCGGCGCTGGCATTCGTGGTGCCGGAGAGCGGGACGTGGCGGATCAGGGGCAAGGCGAGTTCGAAGCCGTGGACGGGTGAGGCGAAGACGTTTGCGCTGGGGGTGTTCAAGAAGGATACGCAGCGGTCGGCGCAGCAGGCGGTGATTGCATTACCGCGGTCGGGGGAGGAGGTGGATCTGGATGTGAAGGTGGATCTAACAGCGGGGCATGAGCTGGTGTTGTTGCCGCTGATGCCGGATTGGCACAATGCGACGAACACGCGGGTGACGGGGTTGGTGGTGGAGAGGGTGGAGGCTTCTCGCTAGGAACGTTGCGAGCGAAGAACGACACCATGGACGAGAGAGCGGAACTCCTGGCGAAGATCAAAACTCCCGATGAGCGCTTCGACGAACGCGGGAACCGGGTGCTCATCGCCTTGGCTGAGTTTCAGAATGGATTCCCGGTGGATCAGCTCTGTGTGACCTGTGGAGGGCTGATCGTGGTAAAGGGACTTGGCGAACCTTTCGTCTGCGCATGGAGTATCGATTGTCCGTGCCACGAGTGTCAGGCCGACTTTCGCGGCCTTTAACGGAAGGCACGCTGATGACGGTGCGGGAGCTTTCGTATTTGCGGAAAGCTGGTCTCACTTGAGACATGATACGACTGGGATTCCGCGTGCGGGTTTTGGCTGCGCTGTTCGTTTCGCTTTGTGGTGCTTGTTCCGCGTTCGCGGAGGAGGAGTGGCAGACGCTTTTCAATGGGAAGGATCTGACGGGGTGGCGGGGGAATGTGATGCCGGAGGCGTTCTCGGTGGTGGATGGGGCGATCCGGGTGCATGCGCCGAAGGAGAGTGCGCATCTTTTCTATGTGGGGGATTTGAAGGAGGGGTTTGTGCGATTTAAGAACTTCGAGTTCGAGGCGACGTGCCGTGGGGAGGCGGGGGCGAATTCGGGGATCTTCATTCACACGGACATGACGACGCGGGATGCGGCGTTGCACCTGGCGAAGGGGTATGAGGTGCAGCTGAATTCGTCCGAGAAGGAGAAGCGGAAGACGGGGAGCCTTTATGCGGTGGTGGATCTGGACAAATCGCCGGTGGATGAGAGCCAGTGGTTCAAGGTGAGGATCGTGGTGAAGGATTCGCGGATCACGGTGTTTTTGAACGACAAGCAGGTGGTGGATTACACGGAGCCGGCGGATGTGAAGCGGCCGCCGGAGCGGGCGGGGAGGTTGTTAGATAAGAAGGATGGGGGCGGGATCGCGCTGCAGGCGCATGACCCGGCGAGTGTGTTTTATTTCAAGGATGTAAGGGTGAGGAGGTTGCCTTGAGGGTGTGGGTGGCGGTTCACGTATCGCTGCCCTTCAGGCCGCCCTGCCCGGCGCATAAAAACCCAGCCCGATGGGCTGGGCTGAGGGATGGCCGCCCCTTTGGGGCTGAAGAGGCACTTGAAGGGCGGTGCTCTTGGGGATCAGGCGATGCGGAGGAGGAAGGGGGCGAGGATCCAGCCGATGAGGGTGAGGGCTTCGAGGGCGGTGGCGGTGAGGAGGGCGATGCGGTGGGGCATGGTGGGGGCGAAGATGCCGGCGATGAAGAAGCCGATGCCGCCGATGGGGGTGAGGGCGATGCGGAGGAAGCCGATGGCGCCGGCGGGGCTGGCGGGGGCTGTGACGGTGAGGATGGCGGCGGCGAGGCCGGTGAGGGAGTAGAGGAGGCAGACGGGGGAGAAGAGGTTCCAGAAGGTTCTGGCGGGGCGGAGGAAGTAGAAGCCGCCGCAGGCGGAGGGGATGGTGGCGAGGATGAAGACGGCCATGAAGACGAGGGCATTCCCGATGATCTCGGGGCCGGCGCAGTCGATGTCGCGATACCAGCCGTGGAGGGCGTAGTTGCAGAGGACGGCGATGGCGGCGATGACGAGGCCTGTGGCGTAGCCGCCGGCGATGATTGTGCCCTTGCACCACGGGGCGGAGGCGTTGACGCGGGAGCAGAGGGTGAGGAGGCTTTTGAAGGGATTGTGTGGGAGGGAGGGGTTCATGGCGGGGCGGTTTTTTGGATGGGGCCGCGGGGTGAAAGGGTGATGAAGGGGTGGTGAAATGTTTTTGGGTGGGAGGGGTGCCGGGAGATGAGTGGGGCCGGGCACGTCTCGCGGCCCTACAGGACGCCATTCGCTAGGGCCGCAAACCCAGGGCGTTGCCCTGGGCTTAGGGCTGGCCGCCCCTTTGGGGCTTTAGAGGGGGCTCTCCGTGGGGAAAAGAAAAAGCGCGGTGCCCTTTCGGGGACCGCGCTTTGGGGAAATTTGCTTTTTGTCGGGCGATCAGCCTTCCGCTTCCTCTTCGCCGTTTGCTTCGACGTTGATGGTGAGGATGGTGGTGACTTCCGGGTGGACGCGGACGACGACGTCGGACTTGCCGGACTTCTTGATCGGCTTTTCGAGCTCGATGGCGTGGCGATCGATCTTGATGCCAGCGGCTTCGAGTTCCTTGTGGATGTCGAGGGAGGTGACGGAGCCGAAGGCCTTGCCGCCCTGACCGAGTTCGAGGGTGAACTTGGGACGGAGCTTGGAGATCTTGTTGGCGAGTTCCTTGGCACCTTCGAGCTCGACGGCTTCGCGCTGGGCGCGGGCGGCCTTGAGGTTCTCGACGTGGCGGAGGTTGGCGCGGGTTGCTTCGTAGGCCTTGCCCTGAGGGATCAGGAAGTTACGGGCGTAACCGGCACGCACCTTGACGACATCAGCCTCGGCACCGAGACCTTCGATTTTTTCTTTGAGAATGACTTGAGCGTTGGCCATGAGCGTCGCGGGTCGTTAGTTGGGGCGGCGGAGGTAGGGCCCGGGCCGCTTTCAGTCAAGGAAAGATTCGGTTTTGGGGGATTCCGGGCTAATTTGGGCGGAAAATTTTTAAAGGAGGGCTGGTGGCCGGATTCCGATATTCCGATATGCCTAGGAGGGCGGAATATCGGAAAATCTGAGGGCTCACAGGGCGTACGGCCTTGGGGCGAATCGGAGGGGCGATTTTCTGACGGGGCGTGAGAAGCCGGAACGACGCAGTCGTTCCGCTACGGCCGATTAGAGTTCAGCGGCTTTGGCGACGCGGAGGAGGGTGGATTCGGCCATGTGGGGGGCGAGGATTTGGAGGCCGACGGGGAGTTGGGTGCCGGTGTCCGACGCCACGGTGCCGGCGGGGACGGAGATGGCGCAGAGGCCGGCGAGATTCGGGCCGAGGGTGCAGATGTCGGAGAGGTACTCGTGGAGGGGATCGTCGGCGAATTCGCCGATCTTCCGGGCGGGGGCCGGGGCTACGGGGGTGAGGATGGCGTCGACGTGCTGGAAGGCGTTTTCGAAGTCGCGGCGGATGAGGGTGCGGACTTTTTGGGCGCGGGTGTAGTAGGCGTCGTAGTAGCCGGAGGAGAGGACGTAGGTGCCGAGGATGATGCGGCGCTTCACTTCGGGGCCGAAGCCTTCTTCGCGGGAGCGCTTGTAGAGATCGAGGAGGTCGGCAGGGGCGGCGGCGCGCTGGCCGTAGCGGATGCCATCGAAGCGGGAGAGATTCGACGAGGCCTCGGCGGGGGCGATGATGTAGTAGGTGGCGACGGCGTGCTCGGTGTGGGGGAGGGAGATTTCGACGATCTCGGCACCGGCGGCTTCGAGGCGCTTCACGGAGGCTTCGACGCGGGCGCGGACTTCGGGGTGGATGCCCTCGCCGAAGTATTCCTTCGGGATGCCGAGTTTCATGCCGGCGACGCCCTTGTGGAGGTCGGCGGTGTAGTCAGGGACGGGGAGATTCAGGCAGGTGGAGTCGCGGTGGTCGGGGCCGGCGATGGCCTGGAGGAGCAGGGCGGCGTCCTCGACGGACTTGGTCATGGGGCCGATCTGGTCGAGGGAGGAGGCGAAGGCGACGAGTCCGTAGCGGGAGACGCGGCCGTAGGAGGGCTTCAGGCCGACGATGCCGCAGTGGGAGGCGGGCTGGCGGATGGAGCCGCCGGTGTCCGAGCCGAGGGCGGCGATGGCGAGATCTGCGGCGACGGCGGCGGCGGAGCCACCGGAGGAGCCACCGGGGATGCGGGAGAGGTCGTGGGGATTCCGGGTGACCTGCAGCGCTGAGTTTTCGGTGGCGGAGCCCATGGCGAACTCGTCCATATTGGTCCGGCCGAAGAGGATGGCGCCGGAGTCGCGGAGGAGGCCGGTGACGTGGGCGTCGTAGGGGGCGGTGTAGCCTTTCGCGAGGAACTTGGAGCCGCAGGTGCATTGTTCGCCGAGGACGTTGATGTTGTCCTTGATGGCGATGGGGATGCCGCCGAGGGGCCGGGTGAGGTCGGCGGTGGCGGCCTGGGCGCGGGCGTCGTCGAGATTGGTGGCGAGGTAGGCGCCGATGTCTTCGTTTTTGGCGGAGATGGTGGCGGCTAGGGCGTCGATGATGTCGACGGGGGTGATTTCGCGGGCGACGAGCTGCTTGCGAAGGGCGGAGATGGTGGCCGTGGCGAGGGACATGGGGACCGGAGGTCGGGAAAAGTGCCGAGTGATCAGTGATCGGTGATCAGTGGAAAGGCACGGGACTGATGGATTTACCGCGGAGGCGCGGAGGTCGCGGAGGGACGCAGAGGTGAGACAGGAGAGTGGCTGAGGGCGGGGAATTTTAACCGCGGATTACGCGGATGGCGCGGATGATGGAGATGCGGAAAAGAGAGGGACCCGGGAGTTTGGTCAGGCGTCGGCGATGACTTTGGGGACGCGGATTTGGCCTTGGGCCTGGTCGGGGGCGTTGGCGAGGACGGCTTCGGGCGGGATGCTGGGGCGGGGCTCGTCTTCGCGCATGACGTCGTAGACGGGCGCGGGGTAGGAGGTGGGCTCGATGCCGGTGACGTCGAGGGCGGCGAGGGATTCGGCGTGGCCGAGGATGGCATCGAGCTGCGTCTGGAAGACGGCGCATTCGGCATCGGTCAATTCGAGCCGGGCGAGGCCGGCGACATGGCTAACTTTAATGTGCTCGGAGGCCATCGCGGGCGGATTGGAGAGGAAAGGTGGGGCGGGGGGAAGCGATTTTGGGGTTTGGGATTGGGGATTTGGGCGGGGTTTGGGAAATGGGGCGACGGGAGGGTCGCCGCTCCTCAGGGCGACTGGGTGTTGTTGGCCTCCAGGTTTTTCCAGCGGCGGGAACGCCAGGAGACGAGACCGCCGAGGCAGAGCGCCGTCAGACCGATGATGGCGGGATAGGAAATCGCGCAATAGGTCGACTGGCCGTTGCGGGCCCACTGGGATTTCATCGCCGCCATCGAAACGGAGGGGGAGACTACGCCGATCCAATATCTCGCCCCGCTACCTGGAGTTCCACCGCCGCCGTGACGGAACACGAGCTCTCCTTTAACGTGGAAGACCTGATAGTAAGACACCGACCGGGCATACACGACGTGGAAGGGATGCTGGAACGAATCGATCCACCCCCAGCCGAGGAAGGAGATGACGAGGACGCCGAGCCAGAAGCTCTTCCACTGGTAGGGAGGGCGCGGGGTCATGGGGTGAGCGGAATGTTGGTCTTGCTCTTGATGCGCATGCGCCGCCAGCGCGTGAGGAGGAAGATGAACCAGAGGCTGAAGACGACCAAGATGACGAACCAGTAGGCGACCGACACAATCCGGCCAGTTGTAAGAGGGCGCGCAGACGCAGGGCTAGGGAACGAAACCAGCCAATCCCGTTCGAGAGCAAGGTGAACAATGCCTGATTTCCTTCCGAACGGAGGGAGGCCGGTCGAGGCCCGCACTGTTCCATTGCCGCTAACAAACGTTACTTGCGGCCGGTCAAAAGGTGTCCAGAACAAGGCTTCGTTCATCGATCTCATCCACGCCCAACTGAGGAACCCGAGGACGAAGAGCCCTAGCCAGAAGCTTTTCCAGCGGTAGGGCGGGCGAGGGGGCATGGGAGAATGATTAGGTGGGGCTTGTAGTTGTGGACATGATAAGGAGCGTGGACGTGCGGTCCACGCCGTGTCGACTGAAAGTCGACACCCCTTATGTGGCAGCGGAATTGACGGAGGGATGGATTCCGGGGAGGGTGGAGGGCATGAGATGGATGAGTTTCATGCAGCGCTGGATGAGCGGGTGGGTGGTGATGATGACTGTGGTGATGTCATTCGCATTCGCGGCGGTGGCGTGGGCGGAGGACAGGGATTTTGGCGGGGCCGTGCTGCTGCCGACGGATGCGCGCGAGTGGACTTCAGCGGGTGGCCAGAAGTTCAAGGGCAGGGTGCTGGCGGTGGATCATGAGAAGAAGACGGTGACGCTGGAGACCGAGGCCGGGAAGAAGTCGGAAGGAGTGCCGTTTACAAATTTCAGTGCGGAGGATCAGGCGTTCTTCTCACGCTGCAAGACCCAGCGCGCGGGGCAAGGCAAGGACGGAAAGATCACGGTTGTGGACAGCGAAGATCCGGAGATGACGAAGGCGATCGCGGAGGCGGTGAGGACTTTCCCGGCGGCGTGGGCGGTGATCCAGGCGGATGCGAAGCGGCCGAGCCCGGTGTTGGACATGGTGATGGTGAAGGCGTCCTTCCGCGATCCGGGCGCGGCTGACGACGATGCCGAGAACATGTGGGTGATGAACTTCAGCTTCGATGAGAAGGCGAAGACGATCACTGGCACTCTGGGGAATCCGCCGGATCACCTGAAGTCGGTGAAGATCGGGCAGAAGGTGAGCGTGCCGCTGGCGGATCTGCGGGACTGGATCTATTTCGAGGATGAGAAGATCAAAGGGGGATTCACGGAGAAGCTGATCCACAAGCGGATGTCGCCGGCGGAGAAGAAGGAGCACAACGAGGGGACGGGAGTGAATTGGGATGAGGAGTGAGAGCGAGGTGGTGCTTCGCCGGCCGCTGTACCGGTGGAAGAGCTTTTGGCTGGGGGTGCTGGTGCTCTTCTTCATCGACTGGGCTTGGGTGAGGTCGATGACGCGGCTGGACATGCTGATCTGGACTTCGGGTGCGAGGGATGAGGCGATCACGCTTCGCTGCCAGGAAGCCCGGGTGATGGTGGAGGTGACGGGGCGGAGGTCGGCTGGCAGCTTGCCCTATGCGTCGGGTTTCATGAGGGCAACGTTTCCCTACGACCTTCATAAAGTCTGGTTTGAGCGGCCTGCGGTGGTGGTGACGCCGTTTGATTCGGGAGGGGGACGGAATGTTTCGGTGGCGTATTGGGTGGTGGGGCTGGGGTTTCTGGTGTCGTGGGTGGGGTTTCTGGTGGGGTGGGGATGGTGGATGAGGAGGCGGGGGAGGAAGACGGGGGATTTGTAATCTGCTTCGATGAATGGATATCCTCGCGTTGTGATTCGATCCTTACTGCTCGCGTTTGCTTGTCTGGCAATTCCGGCGTGTGCGCCGAAGCGGAGCGTCATGAGCTATGAGGAAGTCGACGTGGTCGGCAGGCCTAGTTTTCACAAATCTCCGGGGGTGGCGGATGAGCGCTTCATGAGCCTGTGGATCAAGGAGGGTAGTCCTGTGACGAACCAGCAGGTCTCGTGGGACAACGATGTGCTGGACCGCCGGCGCATCGATCCCAAGCGGCGCTATGAATTCAAGCTGCTGGAAGGGAAGGTCGTGGACTATCGGGGCACGAAGCATGAGAGCACCGAGGTCTGGCAGGTGCGTGATGGTCAGCGGCTGATTTATGATGCGTCATTTTGCCGGGTGCATCATCGGGTGATGCAGCGGGAGAGCAGTGAAGAGCTCGGTGAGGCGGAGGATCTGCCGCGGGGCTTTGACCGGGCGAAGGCGCGGAGTTTTCCCAATTCCAGATTCCTGTATGCTGCTTGTTGTAGCCCGACTTATTCGGGGCTCGATTGGGTCTGCACGGAATGTAGTGAGGCGGAGACGAAGTGGGTGGCGAGGCATGCGAAGGCGAATGGTGGGGGGAGGTGAGCTTGTGACCGCCAGGCGGAGATGGTCATAGAGCCGCCGCTAGATTTGATGGGGCGAGCTGGATTGGTGATCGGGAGTGACGATTTTTGGCGGAGCGGGAGACGCCGGAAGGACGCAGTCCTTCCGCTACGTTTTGTGGAGACGGATTGGGAGTCTCACGATGCGGCTTGTGGCCGCTAGTCAGCGACGGTCATAGACGCGCCGCTACATTTGGGAGGGCGGTGGGATGTGCGATGGAGGGTGAATCGCGGGTGGCGATTTTCTAACAGGGCGCGAGACGCCGGAAGGACGCAGTCCTTCCGCTACGAAGAAAAAAAGCGGCGACAGGAGTGTCGCCGCTCCTCAGGGGCGCGGAGTTTGTCCGCGCTGTGTCGACTGAAAGTCGACACTCCTTATGGGCTTAGCGGGTGAAGCGCTTGAGGAGTTTTGCGAGGAAGCTTTCGCGGGGGGTGCTGTGGGGGCTTTCGTGGGGGGCGGGGGTTGTTTGCGGGGAGGCAGCGGGTGGTGCTGGCTGTGCGCTGTCTGCGGGCTTGGCGTATCCGAACCAGACTGTGTCGTTTCGGGAGAGGTAACCGGAGATGACTTCGTCCAGCCATCGCTCATACCAATCGAGGAAGTTTTGCTCGAAGGCGAACTTGGGTTTGTCGCGATCGGTGTTGAGGTTCACGACCTTGCCTGCGTGGGGGCCATTCAGGACGAGGGCGTGGAGGCTGGAGCAGCCCTGTGATCCGATGGGGAGGATGCCGGAGTAGATTCTGCCGAGTTCCTCTTCGTATTCCTGATCAGGGGTCCCGTCTTCATTCAGGCGCTTGATCTGGGCTGCCCATTCCTCGCTGGTCATCTCCGGTTGGAGGATGGCGGGTTGGCTGAGGAAGAGCTCGGGCCTTTGGACGAGCTCGTTGAGATTCTCGCCTAGCAGGAAGATGCCGTAGAAGGGGCCGGCGGCGGCGGCGTCAAAGGAAGTGCCACCGTTTCCGACGCTGGTGATGAAGGCGCGATAGCAGGCGGGGAGTTGTATCGAGTAGCGCTGCTCGAAGGCGAGGACGTCTTGTTCGGAGGCGGGTGGGTTGATGCGGTATTGGTGGTGGGTCGCGCCGAAGACCTTGAGGTCGCTGTCGGCCTTGCGGGCTGCGGCGAGTTTCGTGGTGATGCGTTGGAGTTGGGCGGTGTGGTCCACGGGTTTGGATTCAGGGGGCGTGATCTTCGTCGCCTAGATTTCGATACGAGGAGAACTGATCGGGGAAGCGTTCGCGGAGTCGTGTGCCGATCGCTTCCTTTGCGTCGGCGATGTTGCAGCCGGTGGTTTCGCGAAGGAAGGAGATGGCGGAGAGCACTTCGCTGCGGGAGAGGTGGTGGTCGATTTGGGTGGTTAGGTGGTGGGGGATTTCGGGAGGGGGCATGGGGGATTGAGGGAGGTGGATGTTGGTGTGACGACAGGAGTGTCGTCACTCCTCAGGGCTTTTACGGTGAGTTGGGGGCGGGTTTTGTCTGGCGGCGGTTGGGGAGGAGTTTGGGGTGAGGCGGGGTGGTGATTTTTGACGGAGCGCGAGAAGCCGGAAGGACGCAGTCCTTCCGCTACGAAAGAAAAAAGCGGCGACATGAGTGTCGCCGCTCCTTGGCGGGTGCGGGCTTGGGCCGCGCTGTGTCGACTGAAAGTCGACACTCCTTATGGGGCTTGCTGGTCCCTGTGGGCCTTATTGGTCGTCGGAGTCCTTCTTCTTTTTCTTGGAGTCGCTTTCTTCCTTCGAGTCCTTGGAGTCCTTGTCCTTGGCTTTCTCTTTGTCCTTATCCTTTTCCTGGTCGGTGTCCTTGGCCTTGTCCTTCGTCCTGGTCCTTTGGTTCTTCGGCAGCCTGAGCGGTTCCCTCGGGGTGGATGAGGACTTTCATGGCGTGCTTCTGGCCGAGGTATTTGATGGCGACGTCGTGGAGTTCGTCGGCGGTGATGGAGGCGTAGTCGGCGTCGCGGCCCTTGATGAGTTCGAGGCGGGCGGGGTCTTCCTGGGATTGGGCGAGGACGGTGCCGAGCCAGAAGCTGTTGTCGCGCTTGGCTTTTTGCATCTGGGATTGGAGGGGCTTGCGAGCGCGGTCGAGTTCGTCGTCGGTGGTGCCGTTGCGGGCGAGGAGGTTGGCGATCTCGGTGGCGGTGTCGGCGAGCTTCTTGGTGTCGGCGGCCTTGCCGACGCACTCGGCCATGAGGTAGCCGAAGCCATCGAGGCCATCGGAGCCGCCGGGGCCGGCATTCGGGCTGTAGGAGGCGCCGAGCTTTTCGCGGATCTCATCGCGGAGGCGATCGCTGAGGATATCACCGAGGAGATTGAGGCGGCGGAAGAGCTTGGTGTTTCCGCGGAGGCCTTCGGTCTTCCAGATGACGAGGGCGGTGCCCTGCGGGATCTTGCTATCGTAGGCGAAGGTTTTCTCGATGGCGGCAGAGGGGATGGTGACCTTGCGGAGCTTGGAGAGGTCGGGCTTCTTGTCGGCGCGGGCGGGCAGGGCGCCGAAGGTTTTCAGGACGAGCGGCATGAGCGTGCTCTCATCGAAGTCGCCGACGATGCTGAGCTCGAGGTAGTCCTTTGTTAGAGCAGGGGTGAGCCACTTGCGGGCGTCATCGATGGTGAAGGCGGCGAGCTTGGCCTCGGTGGGGACGCCCCAGCGCGAGTCATCGCCGTGGAGCCAGGACTCCATGGCGGCCTGCGGGCCGGCGGGAGTGTGGCGGAGCTGCTGCATGATCATGGGGATGGCCTTCTTGAACTGGGCCAGGGCTTCCTCGCGATAGCCGGGATCGGTGAGGGAGGCGCACATGAGCTGGAGCTGGAGCTCGAGGTCTTCCGGGGTGGTCTTGCCGCCGAGGGTGAAGGCGTCATCGGCGATGGCGAAGGCGGTGCCGACATTGCGGCCGGCGAGGATCTGCTGGAGATCATCCACGGAGTGCTTGCCGAGGCCGCCGCCATCGAAGACGGCGGTGGCGAAGAAATCGAGGCCGGGCATGTCCTTCGGCTGGGTGAGCTTGCCGGCGCCGATGCGGGTGGTGAGGCGGATGGTGCCCTTCTCGAAGTCAGTCTTCTTGAGATTCAGGCGGACGCCATTCGAGAGGACGATCTGGGAGAACTCGAGGCCATCGACTTTCTTCTCGGACTTGACGGTGGCGGGTGCGCCGAAGTCGGTGTAGGCGAAGGCGGCGGCGGACTTTTGCTCGGGGGCTTCGACTTTCTTGGTACGAGATTCCTCGTAGATGGAGAGGAGGGTTTCGCGGGCTTTCTCGGGCTCGACCTTGGTGGTGAGGACGAGGTGCAACCCTTGGTCTGCCCAGAACTCGCGGAAGGCGGCGTGGCAGGTCTCCGCGGTGGCGGTGTCGAGGCCCTTCTGGATGATCTCGAGATCGGTCTCCGGGGTGGAGAAGACGGTGCCATCATTGATGGACTTGGCGAGACCGGTGGCGAGAGACTCGGACTTGCGGCTCGGGGCGGTCTTCACGGCCTGCTGGTAGGCATTGAGGACATTGGCCTTGGCCTCGGCGATCTCGGCATCGGTGAAGCCGAACTCGAGGGCGCGGCGGTATTCCTGCTCGAGGATGGGGAGGGCCTCCTGCCAGCGATCGTCAGTGACGGTGACATCGAAGGAGCCGAGCTCGGCGTAGTTGAAGAGTTCATCGCGGGTGGCGCTGCCATTGGCGATGGCGGAGCCATCCTGCTTCGCGATGCGCTCGAAGCGGCGGGCGATGGCGGCGTGGGCGAGGCTGAGGGGCAGCATGGAGAGCCGGCGGGTGCTGCTGTCCGGGACGCGGCTGAAGGGGCGGACGGAGACGAGGGAGAGATCCGTGGAGGTGACTTCCTTATCCGAGAAGACGGCGGCGCGGACGCCCTCGACCTTCTTGATTTCGCCAAGGTCGGGATTCTTGCCGGGGTTCTCGGGGTTCTTGAGATCGCCGAAGGCTTCCTTGATGCGGGCTTCGATTTCATCCGGCTTCACATCGCCGACGACGATGAAGGTCATGCGCTCGGGAACATAGAAGCGGGAGTAGAGGTCGACGAACTTCTCGCGCGGGGCCTTCTCGATGACGTCCTCGAGGCCGATGGGGAAGCGCCGGGAGACGAGGGAGCCGGGGAGGAGCTCGGAGAACTGCTGCTCCATGAGGCGGAACTGGACGGTATCGCGGCTGGTTTTTTCGGAGAGGATGACGCCGCGTTCCTTATCGATCTCGGCGGCGTCGAGCTTGGCGCCATCGCCGAAGTCGCGCATGACGGTGAAGCCGAGGTCCATGGTGTCCTTGGAGAGGTCGGGGAGATCGAGCATGTAGACGGTCTCGTCAAAGGAGGTGAAGGCATTGACGTGGGCGCCGAAGCCGATGCCGAGGTGTTGCATCTTCGGGATGAGCTCCTCGGGGGTGAAGTGCTTGGTGCCATTGAAGACCATGTGCTCCAGGAAATGGGCGATGCCGCGCTGGTCCTCTGCTTCCATGAGGGAGCCGGCGGCGATGTGCATGCGGAGGGAGACGCGGGCGGGTGGCTCGGCATTCGGGTAGATGAGATAGCGCATGCCATTCTCCAGCTTGCCGAAGACGGCCTTGGGGTCGGCGGCGATGTCGCTCTGGTCCTGGGGCCAGGTTTTCGGGCCATCGGTGACGGGGGCCGGGGTGTCGGATTTGGCGGCGGCGGGTGCGGCGACGGGGATGGTGCCGCCCTTGGCGGGGACGGCCTCGGGCTTATGGGCGGAATCGGTGGCGGCGGTGGTCTGGGCCGGTGGCGCGGCGGGAGCCGGCGGGGCCGGTTTTTTGATCATGAAGAACGCCGCCACCGCGGCGAGGATCAGGCTGAGGACCAAGGGTGCCGGATTACGCATGGGGGAAAGCTTGGCGGAGGTCTGAAGGTTGGCAACGGGAAAGCGGGGCGGGGGATTGCGGATTGGGGGGAGGGCTTGTTGGTGGGAGGTATCGGACGGATGGGCCGGGTAGGGCGTATGGCGGTCGGGAGGGGCTTGAATTTTTTCGTAGAATCGGGATTGCAAAACCCGGGCCGCCGTGATGGTTTCGCGGCCCGCCGGTCCAAAAGCCGGTGGAAACACCATCGAATCGCGCGCGTGGCGGAATTGGTAGACGCGCTAGATTCAGGTTCTAGTGGGGGCAACCCCGTGGAGGTTCGAGTCCTCTCGCGCGCACGATGGTTTGTCAGAAAACATGAAGGTCCCGAGGTCGAAAGGCTCCGGGATTTTTTGTGTCGGGTCGGGACACCGGCGATTGGCTCGCCGTGATGGGACCCGCTGTTAGCGTCGCAGCCGGAAGAATCCGCGCGAGGGATCGACTGGCGAGAACTCGAGGATCCCGGAGGCGTCGGGAAGGCTTTGCCAGGTTTCCAGATCCTCGCTCATTTCGAGTGTGGCATCGGTCGCTTCCCAGAGCAGGACGTGGCGATTTCCCACGCGGCCTTGTTGAAGCGCCAGCGGCTTCAAGTAGGTGACGAGGAGTTCGACATCCACCATCACGTCGCTGGAAGTCGTGGACGACTGGTGGAGCTCGAGCGCGAGGGTATTCGTTCCGGGGACCAGCATCGTTCCCGGGATTTGGAAGCTGTGGTAGCTGGCGGTATTGGTCGCGTTCGGTGCCAAGGTGGCGTAGGTGGAGGGGACGGGCAGTGGAGCGCCGTCGGTGCTGTTCGCCACCGGCTGGGAGGCTCCGTTCAGCCATGCCAGGACGCCATCGTCGCGCCGGATGCCGAGGGTGATCGAGGACACCTTGGCGGGATCGGTGACCGTGAAGCCCTTGCGGAAGTAGAAGGTGCGCGTGCGATCGGAACCCGGGCCGGACGGGACGATGGTGGCGAAGGTGACGCCGCTGATGCTGCCGAAGCCGGCAGGCAGGGTGGCCGGGCTCCACTCGGTGGCTGCGGGGCTTGAATCGTCGAAACCGATGTTCTTCCAAGTGGCGGGTGGCTCGCTGGGTGTGCTGCGGACCCGCCAGCCGCTGCTGCCCTTGGCGATGATCACCGGATCGGGCGAAGGTGTGGTGTGAAGAAACCAGGCATCGGGCCCTGTGACCTCGGCTGCCTGCGGTGAGCCGAGCGCGATGACCAGCTTGCGATAGGAAGCAGGGCTGGCCATGGGCGCGGCAATCGTTTTCACGGTCTCGCCGGGAAGAAAGTTCACGTTGCCCGTGAGGACAGGTGTCAGCGGGGAGCTGTCGTCCATTGCACCCGATATCGTCCATGTTGCCGTGACCGGCCGGGAACTGAAGGTGCTCAGCCGAACCTGGAAACTCCCGGAATAGGCACCGGTATCGGGTGGCAAGGCGGGTGTGGTGATGGCGATGCCGACGTCCGATCCGGGGACGGGCATGAAGGATCCCAGAGAGCTGGCATGCGAGGCCGGATCCCACGTCGCGTTGGCCGGGTGATGCAGCGGGTCGGGCATCCCGATGAGATTGTCGTGGACGTTGAGCTTGGCTGGTCCGTTGTAGGTCCAGCTGGTCCAGTCATAGCCCCAGACGTCGTGGTAGTGGTTTCCTGTAAGGATGGAGTTCCGCACTTCCAGGCTGCCATTGTAGGTCCAGTCGTAGTTGTCGCCAAAGCGGGCACCGTTGAGGTTTCCCACGAAGGCGCAATTTTCAACGAGGGTGAGCGGGCCGCCCGCGCTCGCGCCGTAGCCGCACTCCACGCCTTGGCCGCAGTCGGTGAAGACGCAGCCGCTGTAGGAAACGGTGCGGCGGCCCGAGAGGGAGTGGCCTTCGTGGAAGGTGGACTCATACCAATTGTCTAACAGCGTGGTGACCGTTCCAGCACCGCCGTCGCCGCCGGAGTCGATGCCGTCGTCCTTGGTCCAGCCGATCACGCTGCGGCTGACCGTCTGCGTGCCGCTGGTGAAGTAGAGGCCGTCATTGTCTCCATCGACGAAGTCAGGCGTATCCGCGGGGATCTCGATCACGGCGGAGCGATCAATGGTGATCGTGCTGCCATTCAATTCGCCACCGGTGATGCAGCGCTGGATCAAGGTCCGCTGGAGATCGATCACGGCACCTGCACGGCTGTTCATCGCCTGGCCGTGGAGGTCGATCATCCAGACGTTATTCGTATGAAGCTCGGCACCGGCTGCGGCGACGAGGAAGAGCGCCTGTTCGCTACGGTGCGAGGCATAGCCCGAGTGGGTGCTGAACCACGTGGGGTCCGCGCCGGCTCCGGTGAAGATGGTGCCCGCTGCCTGGACGCGCGAGGTGGCGACGTTCAACTCGATGCCGCCCCAGGGTTCGGTGGTGCTGCGCGGGGTGAAGGTCACCGGGGCGGTGATGGTTCCCTGCGCGTCGAGCGTTCCATTGGCGATGATCTCGACGCCGGGATCCAGCTTGATGACGGAGCCGGCGCCGATGGTGAGAGTGGCACCTGCCGCGATGGTCAGTGTGCCGGTGACATGCATGCGGGAGTTGGCGGGCCAGGATTGATTTCCGCTGAGGGTGCCCGTCACGGGCGTCCATGAGGTGGTGTCTTCGATCGTGACGGGGGCTTCGGCGGAGAGACCGCCGGCCGAGCCATCGAGCTCGACGATGGCTGCGGATGTCAGAGGCGGGAGCACCCGTGATCCCCAGCCGCGGCGCAGCCAGAATTGGCGGCCGGATGATCCGCCGAGTGAAACGCGGCCGTTCAGGCGGACGACTTCTCCCGCGGGATTTGACAGCTTCGCGACGACCGGCAGAGCGAGGTCCTTTGGCCAGGCTGATGGAGTGATCAGATCCAGCGTGGCTCCGGCGAAGGCGGAAGAGGCGTCCTCGACGATGCGATGCGGTGTCCAGGCGGGCAGGCCGCTTTCCGTGCTGCCGCGGGTGGAAGCGCGGATGATGAACTGGAGCGATAGAAGCTCCGTCGTTCCCCCGGCCGAAGGGGTCCTGGTGATTTCGAGTTCGTGATATCCCACTGCTTGAGTCGTCACCGGGCTGCCTACGATGACGGAGGTGCCGTCGAGTGCAGCGGTGAAGTTGAAGCCCGGATCGGCCACCACGGTGAAGGTGGCGGTGTCATTGTAGTAGCTGTTGTCGGCCACGCCATTGACCGTGATGGCGGCATGGGCGGCGAGTGAAAGTCCCGCGAGCAGGGAGAGCGGCAACTTCATGGCGCAAGGGCAGGAGTGATGATCCGATAGAAGCGCCTCGGCTGACCACTCGCGGCGGGATCCGCCACGGAGATCTCGCCGCTTGTCGGGCGGGCTTCCAGATCGACCAGCGTTTGCCAGACGGTGGGAGAGAGCGAGTCCGAAAACTGAATGGTATAAGTGCGCCCCGCGCTGGCCATGAAGCGAATGGTGGAAACGCCGGCATCCATGCCCAGGGTGCCGGTGAAGCGGCTCGCCCCATTCCGTGGATCGGTGTCGGCGAGGTATTCATCGAGATTGGTCATGCCATCGCGGTCTGCATCCAGGATGGCATCCGCAGCCGATAGCCGGTTGAAGCCGTGAGAGATTTCCCATGCGTCCGGCATGCCGTCGCTATCGCTGTCCGGCTCCATCTGCTGATTGGCGGCACCGGGCGTCGGCGGCATGACGATGGTGGTGACGCTGCCATCCGGATAGTGTCCCTGGCTGATGCCGGGATCTTGTTTTCCGAAGGCGACCGCTGCCACTTGTGCGCCAGCGGACGTGAAGAGGCCGAGCGACTCGCCGTTGTTAGCGAGGGAGAAGTTCACGTGGCCGGGGAGTGCTCCATTGTCATCGGCGATGTAATCCAGCCAGCTCTCATCGCCGGTGCCGATGTAGCTGAGAGGCGGGACCAGTTGCTTCCTCTTGTCCGTGAGCAGGTCGGTCAGATAGCTGCCGCCGATGGGAACGGGCGAGGAGGACGAATTGAAAAGTTCGAAGCGATCCGGTCCGCTGGCGGGCACCGCGAGCCATTCATTGATGCTCACCGCGGAGACCGGCCCGGTGGCTGCGGTTGCATTCATCGCGCCGCGGGTGGGAACGGTCAGGACGAAGGGGCCGCTGCCATCCGGCATGCGGCCGATTGCGAGATCGGAAAGCTGGTGACCGAAGGAAATGGAATCCCGCAAGCCGCCGCCGATGACCGGCGCGTGGAAGAGGAAGATCCCGCCGCCGTCGCGGTTCAGGGCGAAGCCGGTATTGGTGGCGGATGCCGGCAGAGTGGGATCGCACTGCACGATCCAGTGCCCGCCAGCGGGGATGGTGGTGCCTGCCGGGACTACCCACGCACGCGGGCTGGTCACCTGGGTGCTGAGGCTCATGTCGGCGATGCTCAGCGCTTGATCGGCGGGATTGAAGAGTTCGATCCATGAGGCGAGCGAGCTGTCCGGATTCGGCAGCGATTGGTTCCTCACCAGCACTTCATTGATCCGCACTGGCGGGACGGTCGATGGCACGGGGACGAGGGCATCAAGCTTCATCGCCCACACCACGTCGGTGCTGCCGGTATTGACCTGATGAACTTCGACGGCGATCACATTGTCGCCTTGAACCAGCATCGAGGCGGGCAGGGAGATGGTCTCCTCGGTGGCATCATCGACGGTGGCGTTTGCGGTGGTGCTGTAGCTGACCGTGCCGGCATTCATGCGGACGCGCTTGGCTTCCTGGCCGTTCAGGTAGATGACCACGCCATCGTCCATCATGACCTTGGCTTCGAGCACGACGCCATCGGTGGAGCCGCTCCAGTTGAAGTGAGTCCGGAAATAGGTGGAGGCGAAGGGCTTGCCGGCGTTCGCGGGCAGCGCGGTGGTTTTGACGAAGCCGGTGGGTGAGGTGAGCGTGGCATTCTCGATGTAGAGAGTTTGCCCGCCGCTTACCCATGCCGAGTCATTGAAGGCGGGCGCCTCGAAGGTTCCGGCGAAGCTGGTGGCCGTGGAGCGGAATTTCCATGCGGCATTCACCGGGATGAGGTTCATGGTCTGGACTTCATTGACCGCGGTGCTGCCGGGATTCGGGCCGCCCGGAGTGGGCTGGGTGAAGAAGGCGATCTGGGTCGCGCCGTCGGGAGTGCGTCCTTGCGAGATGTCCGTGGTCTGAGGGCCGTAGATCACTTGATCGATCAAGCCGAGATCCGGATCGAAGAGGCCGATCTCGCCTTGGGAAGCGGAGAGCTTGAAGGAGACATGATCGGCTCCGTCCTGGGGATCGCCGTCCGCCTTGAAGACGGCGTAGCCATTGCCGGCGATGTAGGTCAACGGCTGGATCGTGGAGCGGCCGGGCCATTCGACCGGATTGTCGGTGAGATGGCAGCCTCCGAGATGGACGGGCAGGCTTCCACGATTGCGGATCTCGATGAAGTCATTCGTCGCGAGGGCACCCGCGCTGGCCAGCCATTCATTGAGACACAGGTCTGCGAGATCTCCCTGCGTGGCGACGACATTGGGATCTCCGAAAGTGGGCCGGCAGAGGTCCCACTCGCCATCCGATTCACGCCTGCCGATCGAGTAGTCGGCGAGCTGCAGGCCGAAGGTGACCGAGTCCGCGACGGTGCCACCCGCAGAGGGCGAGCGGGTCAGGGTAAGGATCTCGCCTCCATCGGATAGTCCGAAGTCGGTCTTCGGATTTGGGACGGTCGCTGCCGATGAAGCGTAGATGACCTTGTAGGCTCCGGCCGCGATGGTGGTGCCTGCGGGGATGCTATAGCGGTAGGGATCGAGCGGGTCATCGCTGAGGCCCCAGTTGGAGATATTGACGGTGGAAGCACTGTCATTGTGCAGCTCGATGATGTCCGGGAAAGTTCCGCCAAAGCCACGGGTTTCGAGGTTCTTCGCGAGCACTTCGTGGATCTTCACCGGCGAGCCACCGGCTGGCGGGACGTAAGCGGGATTGATGGTCCAGATGAAGGACGCGATCACGCCATCTTCCCCGAACTCCGGGTCATCCTGGAAGAACAAGGCGTCGTTTCTTCCTGCCACTTGCAAGGTGTGGTCGCCCGCTGCAAGTCCGCTTAGGGAAATGGGAGTGGCGATCGGAGTGACCGCGCTCCAGGCGCCGCCATCAAGCCGCCAACGATAGTGCGTGTAGCCGGATGCCCATGAAGGTGTCGCCGAAGGCTGCGCGCCGACGGTTGCCTGGATGGAAGCCAGCGGTGTGATCGAGGGGACATTTGCTGACAAACAAACGCCGACCGGGATGACGCCGCCCTTGTCGCGGCCATTCGGGCCGGAGTGGCGGGCGGGAGAGCCGGGCTTCAGGCTGAGCCACTCCTTCATTGCCTGTGCTTCTTCCCAGGAAGTGAAGTTCGTCTCTCCCATTTCCGGCAGGTGGACGAAGAGCGGTTCGAGGTCGGCATTGCCCGTGCCCGATCCGGTCCAGGGGAAGTTCATCAGGTTATCCCTGATGGTGACGGCGGTGGAGGCTGAATTGTAGTTCCGCAGGAGCTGTTCGCAGTCCGCGAGGACGTTCGCCTCCGCGTAGAGGCCTGCGGCGTAGGTGGTGGGAGGTGAAGGGATCGCATCCTGCAGGTTAAGAACGGCGCCTTCGATATCGGTGCCGCCCGTGATCGTCTGGTGGACCACGGTGTTATTGATGAAGGTATAGTAGTTGCCTTGCTTCGCGGTGACCGCGTGATCCACGTCGTAAAAGATATTGCCGACGATGGTGACCTCCGAGGTGGCGCTGCCATCGCTGCCGCCCGAGATGGCGGCGGAGGAGTCCGGGGCACCGTTCTTGTGGCAGTGGAGGAAGATATTCCCCTCGACCCAGGCGTCCGTTCCATCGAGATCCAGCATGTCGTCCCCGCTGCCGGCGAAGACGTTATTGATCAGCTGGATGATCGGTGCCGGGCGCTGCCCGCCGGTGAAGTCGACGGTGTCATTGTAACCGATCGGTGAGCCGAAGTAGCAGTGGCGGATGATGGCACGGCCGCCGGCTTTGACGCCGAGGGTGCCATGGACCAGTTCGAAGGGAGCGGTGGCGGCGGGGAAGACGCAATCGCTCACCGCGAAGGAGGCACCATCGAAGGAAAGGTATTGGGCGGCGGAGTTGCCGAATTGCAGGTGATCGAAGGCGACGTCGCCCGCATTCACATCGATCGCGGTGCTGGTATTCCCGTCGATCTTCACATGGGAGATGATGGTGCGAGGAGATCCTGCCGCGCCATTGATCACGATGCCCGGCCAAGTCGCGCCGCTGCCCGGAGCGGGGCCGATGCGGATCGGCAGGGCCTCGGTGCCGTGGGCGAGGATACGACCTCCGGAGGCCACGGTGATGGATGCTCCACTCGCGACGTAGACGGAAGCTCCCGGATCGATGGTGAGCGTGGCTCCCGAGGCGACGCTGAGGGATGCGGTGATCTGCCATGGGCCGCCCGCGGCGGACCAGGTGGTATCGGTGGAGATGGTTCCGGAGGCGGAGGCGAGGCTGCCGTCATCGAACCATACTTCCTTCGTGAGCCGCTCCGTTTCCACGCCATCGCTGTCGAAGGCTTGAATGAGGACGCGATTGATCCCGGGCCGCAAGGTCACGGCGGGTGCGCTCCAGCTCGCGGTCCATGCGGTCCAGGCAACGGGAGCTCCATTCACCTTCACGCTGCGGGTGGTGATGGCATTTGCCCGGCCGCCGAGGGCGGTGGTAGCGAGGGTGGAGTGAGGATAGCCGCTCTGGTCGGGCGGGGCGGTGGTGACGGAGAGTGCCAGCGGGATCTGGGTGGCGATCCAGGCGGTTCGCTGGGTATTGAAGGATTTGATCGAACTGATCACCGCCGGATCGACCAGTCCTCCGAGCACCTCGCTGGCCGCGGCATCGAAGTTCGCGGGCGCGAAGACACCATCCAGCATCCGTTTCAACTCGGCATAGTAAACCGGAGCGAACTCCGCCTGCTTCATGAAAGGATTCAGCGGCGTGGGTGGACTTCCCGTCAGGGCCGGAGCCTGGCACATCAGGAACAAGCCGTGGCTAACAGAGCTGCTGGCACTGCGGCCGAAGATGCTGTCCAGGTCATAGGGGATGAGTTTCGCGCGTGGATCGGTCACGCCGAAATAGATTGAGAAGTCATCCCCGTAGCCGTTGCTCAGATTGGTCTCGGTATTGTCCGCGATGGTGTTCATCGCGAAGTAGCTCATCCACTGCCGCACATCCACCCTGTCGCGGACGAGGGAGGCGTAGCCGGTGTCATAGGCGGGAGTATCGAGAGGGCCGTGACCTTTTGCGAGGGTCTGGGTCAGCCCGATGAGATCGGCCCACTTGTCCTCCGCGGTGTTGGTGAGCTTTGAATAGTTCGTGCGATAGGGCGTGGGGTCGGCCAGTGCGGGGTCGGCATGATTGCTGCGGTCGCCGAGGTCTCCGCCGGGGTCGGTCGAGCTGTGGACGGGATCGACGACCCGGTAGGCGTTTCCGGATGAATCGAGCGGAAAATGGGTGTCGGCGAACTCCGAGTTGATCACTTCATTCGCGGCATAGAATCCGTGCGAGGGCGCTCCCGGCGACGTGGGATTGACGGCATTCACGCGGACTTGGACGGCACGGGAAGCTGCCATGGTGGCCCCTGCCTTGCGAAAGACCGAACTGCCCAGCAACTGGTAGGGTGTGTTCTGGGTATTCAGATTCAGCGCGGTGACATCGTCCCAGGGTTCGGCATTGAGGAAATTGATGCGGAAGCTCTGGGGCTGGGCGGAGCGGCTGCTGTTTCCGCGATTGCGCAGACCGCAGCGGTAGCGGAGTTCGCTGCCAGTGCCGTCGGCGCTGATGAAGGTCGCATTCATCTGGACCTCGCTTTGCGTCTGATCGATGCCGGGGATGGAGGGGGAATTGGTATTGATCCGCGTGAGCTCCTGGCGGTCCACCGCTCGCAGGATCATGCGGTAGATGGGCATCGCGCCCGCGTAGGGAGCATCGTCCACCTGATAGAGGCAGTTCATCGTCTGCTCGGGCACTCCGCCCTGACCCAGTGCGGGTGCCGGCCACGTGCGCACATGCGATGCTCCATCCGCTGCGGTGACGTAGAACTCGATGATGGTGCCCTGCGGCTGCACCGGCAAGGTGGCCCCGAAGATTCCATCCGAGGCCAAGCTATCGCCGTGCAGTCCGTCATCCACCATGGTGATCGCTTGGAAGGCCGGAGCGCCGTCCACCCGCCACTGCACCGTGGCTTGCGCAAGCGCTGCATGGTCATCGGTAATTCGCGCGGTGACATGGACCGGGTCACTGGAAGACGGAACCACGGGAAAGTGGGCGACCTCGCGGATGAATGGAGCAATGTCAGCCGTGGCCACGGAATTGGCGGCTCCCGGGGTGCCGCCGGCGATGGTGCTGGGCGCCCAGTTCTGACCGCTTGAATTGTCCGCCTGAGTCTGGATCAGTTCCAGTGATGATCCCCCGCCATCGGCTGCGCTGTCCCAATGCCAGCCGAAGTGCCCGAAATCCGAAGTCGTGTCCTTGACCCGCGTTCCCCAATCACCGTCGTCGGCATACTCGATTTCATCGACCATGACGCCCGCTGCGTCGGCCAGGACAAGGTGATTCGCGCTATTCGAAAGCCTGCCGGTCCAGCCGCCTTGGACGCCGGTCACCGTGGGGTATTTCGCGGAGAAGGCGGAAAGATCCGCTGCAACTACCAGCCGTCCGCCGGAGGGAATCGTGGTTCCGGCAGGAAAGGTGAAGTCCACTCCGCTGGTGAATGACCATCCCGCCAGGGAGACCGGTGCGGCACCATCATTGAAGAGTTCGATGAATTCTTCATCGGCCCGATGGGACGCGGGATGATACATGACTTCCGAGATCACGACGTTAGCCGGGAGCGAGGTCGTCAAGGCCGAGGCGAGGCAAAGGGCCTGGAATTTCATCAATACGTAGGGAATGGGTGTGAAGGCGGACGTTGCTACGGCCCGGTCAGGGAATTTTGATCCGATAAGGAAATGAGAAGGTCCGAGGCCCGTGTCGGAATGGGACTGTTTGCGAATAAACCGGTCGCCTGATTAAGAAATGATGAGGATGACCGTAATCAGGCGGGGTGATGCAAAATGCAAGAAATCGAAGAGAGGGTTTCTTGCTGGGGCTCGCCTTCCTGCAGGAAAAGGGTGCGGAGGATTGGGAGCGTGGAGACCGCCGTTGCGGCGTGGGCAGCGGATGATTCGCAGATGGTGTGCGTTGGGTTGTCAATCGGATGGATCCATTCAGGATGCGGCCCGATTGATCGCCTGCGACGGGTAGGCGGGCTCACGGTATGAAGAAGCTTCTGCTACTGCTTTCGAGCCTGCTGGCGAGTGGGTGCATGGGGCCGTGTACGGCGCCTTCGAAGCTGACGATGGTCCTGATTTCGCCGGTGGTGGTTCCGTTGATCGCGATGGATCCTCGCAGCTATCATGGGAAGGATGGGTTCTCGATGTTCAATGCCGTTCCTTATCTGGGAGAACAGAACTTGAAGGGGATCGACCGGTTTGAACGAGACTACATCAAGGCGAAGTTCCCGGTGGCGCCGGACTTTGTGCTGAACCGGGAGCGGGTGGGAATGCACGACAAGGTGACCTTCCAGCAATCGAACGGGCGGAAGCGCAAGCTCTACTTCGATACCTTTCCGAACGAGGTGGCGGCTCGCGGCATCAAGCCTGCCAAAGTGGATGGATGACATCACCATGACGGCGGTGCCAGTGAGGGGCGATGGGAGAGGATGGGACCGGGAGATCTTGGGCTGTGGTAACACAATCGGGTAGGTGGCTGGATTTTCGCAATATTCCTTTTTCTGGCGAAGTAGGGTTGGCTTCTCTAACCTCGATTTATGAAAGCCCTCGTATCCTCGATCCTGCTGATTGTTTCCGCTTCGCTCGCCATCGCTGAACCGCTCACTCCGGAGGGCAAGCTGGATCTCTTCGAGATCAAGGGGCCGAAGGAATGCTGGTCGATCCAGGACGGGGTGATCACCGGGAAGAATGTGCCGGAGAAGAAGGGCTCGATCCTGTGGACGAAGGCGAAGTACAAGGACTTCACGCTGGAGGGCGAGTTCCGCTACACCAATCCGATTGATTCGGGGGTCTTCATCCGGCATGAGAATGACCAGATCCAATTCGGCATTTCCGGGTCGCTGAAGCGGGACATGACGTGCTCGCCGTATATCGCGAAGACGGGCAAGTATCCAGTGGAGGCGAACGTGAAGGACATCTTCAAGGATGGGGAGTGGAACAAGTTCGTGATCACGGCGAAGGGGCCGCACTACGTGGTGACGCTGAATGGGAAGCAGGTGCTGGATTACACTTCCGAGACGGCGCTTGAGGAGGGGCCGATCGGCTTCCAGGTGCATCCCGGGGTGGTGATGACGGTGGAATTCCGGAAGCTGGAGGTGAAGACCGAGGCGGCGGGGAAGTGAGGTGATCCGAGGATGGGGAGGCGCGTGAGGAGCGCGCCTTTCATCGACATCGATGTGTTGATCGGGCTTTCGGTGTCCGAAAAGAATATCGTGTCCGTTAGAAGCGGTGGGTAAGGTCGGGCATGCCTTTGCCGACGCCTCATGCTGCATTTCCGGGGGCGGTGTGGCCGGCGATTCCGCCGACGCCGGCGGCGGCGTTGCTGGCGGTGCTGGGGCAGTTGGCGGAGAGCCAGTGCATGGAGGCGGATGAGCTGGCGATGGCGCGGCGGCCGCAGCTGGAGGCGCTGATGGCTCATGCGGCGGGGCAGTTGCCGTTTTGGAGGAAGCGCTTGGAGGCGGCGGGATTTGAGGTGGAGGCGGGCAAGAATGCGGGGCTGAGCCTGGCGGAGTGGAATGCGCGGTGGGCATCGCTGCCGGTGCTGACGCGTGCGGAGGTGCAATCGCTGGAGGCGCAGCTGCGGGTGGCGAAGCTGCCGGACGGGCATGGGGTGGTGGGCGAGAGCGTGACCTCGGGCTCATCGGGGCGGCCGGTGCGGATCGCGCGGAGCACGCTGGATTACTTCTATTGGCAGGCGTTCCAACTGCGCGAGCATGTGTGGCGCGGGCGCGATGTGGCGGGGACGTTCCTGACGATCTCGCGGGATGAGAGCCGGAAGGTGATCGATGAGAGTGTCCACCTGCGGAGCATGGCGGACTGGGGGCCGCCGGCGTCGGTGGTGTGGGCGACGGGGAAGAGCTTTCTGTTAGACTATCGGGCGCCGGTGCGGCGGCTGGTGGAGACGATCTGTGAGGTGCGGCCGGACTACCTGTGCACGTTTCCCTCGCTGCTGTTAGAGATCCTGCGGCATGCGCGTGGGGAAGGGATCGAGCTGCCGCCGCTGAAGGAGGCGATCGGTGTGGGTGAGGCGAGTCCGCCGGAGCTGGCGGGGCTGTGCCGGGAGGTGTGGGGTGCGCCGCTGTGCAGCACCTACACGGCGGCGGAGACGGGGGCGATGGCGTATCAGTGCCGGGAGGGTGGCCGGTGGCACGTGCAGGCGGAGAAGTCATTCATCGAGGTGATCGATGCGGAGGGACGGGCGTGTGGGCCGGGGCAGACGGGGCGGGTGATCGTGACGCCGCTGCACAATTTCGCGATGCCGCTGCTGCGGTATGAGATCGGCGATCTGGCGACGGTGGGTGAGGGGCCGTGCGTGTGTGGTCGGACGCTGCCGGTGCTGGAGGCGATTCCCGGGAGGGCGCGTGACTTGCTGATGCTGCCGTCAGGGGAATTGCGGCCGCCTTATTATGGGCACAACGCGGTGATGCAGGTGCGGTCGATCCGGCAGCATCAGGTGATCCAGACGGCGCGGGATCGGGTGTGTCTCCGGCTGGTGGTGGTGCAGCCCCTGACCGGTGAGGAGGAGGCGCATGTGCTGAAGAGCGCGGGGGATGCGCTGGGGGCGGGGTTTGTGGTGGAGATTGAGTATGTGGAGGAGATTGTGCGCGGGGCCGGGGGGAAGTTTGCGGAGTTTGAGAGGCGTTGTTAGAGGGGCTGGTGTTGATGGGGGCGGGGTCTCACGATGCGGCTTGTTGCCGCTAGTTGGCGACGGTCATAGACGCGCCGCTACATGGGAAGACGGGCGGGATGAATCCCGCGCTCCCAGTGGTGGGCTGGGCAGAGGGTGTGGGTTTGGGGGGAATGCACAGTGGTGCTGCCCCGCAGCAGGGCTGCTGGCTTTGAGCGGCAGCAGGGCTGCACGCAGTCCGGGTCTCCGACGACTTGGGCGGAGTTTGAGAGGAATCCGCCTCGTCTGCGGCCTTCAGGCTGTCCGGCGGCGCCAGGCGAAGGCGAGGGCGGCGGCGCCTAGGGCGAGGCCGGTGGAGGTGGCCGGTTCGGGGACGACAGTGAAGGTGAAGTTGGTCGCGGCGGGGAGGGCGACGGTGCCGGCGAAGCCGGAGCCCCCGACCTTGAACGACTCGAAATGCAGGCCCTTGATATCCTGTGGTGAGCCGAAGGCGGTGAAGGTATTGCCGGTCAGAGCAGCGAGCGTGATGTTTTGGAAGGGAGCAACGGTGCCGCTTGAGAAGACGGTCACGAGCTGATTGCTGGTGAGGATCGCGCTAATGGTGAAGGCCGCGCCTTCGCCGGTATTGACCGAGCCTTGATCGATGGAAACGAGTTGCTGGACGCTGGTGAGCG
The DNA here is from genome assembly GCF_038066715.1 of Luteolibacter sp. Y139. Lineage (NCBI taxonomy): Bacteria > Pseudomonadati > Verrucomicrobiota > Verrucomicrobiia > Verrucomicrobiales > Verrucomicrobiaceae > Neoluteolibacter > Neoluteolibacter soli. The sequence goes on from NZ_JBBUKT010000004.1 coordinate 600,357, forward strand.
GCGTGGCAAACAGGAGGTCGAAGCTGCTGCTGGCTGCCTGCGGGCCCGCCGAGATGACGGTGGTGGCTGCCTGGCTGACCTCGGGCTTGTTGGCGGTGAGGAGGAGGCCGAGGGTTGCTGCCGCGCGGAATTTCGATTTCATGGGGTGTGGGCGTTCGGGCACCGATGTTTCCGGTGCTTCCGCAACGGAGGAAGCCGGACGTTAGATAGCGGTCTGGCGGCGGTCAGACAAGCGGATTCGGGTCGCGGTGAGAGGCCGGGTGTTGGAAATGGAGGATGAAGGTGAGGATGGATCGCTGTGGATCGAAGGCGGGCTCGAGGGTGCCGCCGAGGAGGGTGGCGGCTTGCATTGCCAAGGTGAGGCCGAGGCCGAGGCGGCGTCCATCGGTGCGCGAGCGATCGCTCTTCCAGTAGCGGTCGAAGAGATGCGGGAGGTCGGCGGGGGAGAGGCCTGAGACGGCGTTGCAGACCTTCAGTGTGCCGCGTTCCAAGGCGATGGTGCAGGTGCTGCCGGGGACGGCGTGATGGGTGACATTCCCGATCAAGTTCGAGAGGATGAGTTCCATCAGCACGGGGTCGCTTTCCTGTGTGACCGGTTCGCGGGCGTGGACGTCGAAGGTGATGTCGTGGGCTGCGGCGGAGGTGGCGTGGCGCTCGAGGGTGCGGGTGAGCAGGGCATTCATGTCCACGGCTTCGCGGAGTGGAATGCGGTACGGTTGCTCGGCGCGGGCGAGATCGAGAAGGTGGATGGAGAGGGACTCCATGCGGAGGGCGATCGACTGGACTTCGCTCCAACAGTCGGAGTTTTCGTGCGCGCTGGCGGGCGGTGCGAGGAGATTGACTTCGGCGAGGGCGCGGAGCTCGGCGAGCGGGGTGCGGAGCTCGTGCGAGACGTCGGCGGTGAAGCGCTTCTCGCGTTCGAAGGTGCGCTCGAGGCGGGCGAGCAATTCATTCAGGCGATCAACGACCGGGACCAATTCGGAGGGCGTGCGACCGGGGTCGAGGCGAGTGGAGAGCGAGCGGCCGTCGATTTTCGAAATGTCGCCGACGAGCTTTCCAACGGGAGCGAGGCCGCGGCGGACGCCCCAGAGGAGGAGGAGGACAAGCGCACCGAGGGTGAGTGCGCCGGTGGCGGCGAGGGCATTCCGGATTTCGCGGAGGGTGTGTTCGAGCGGTTGGATGTCGCGGCCTACCGAGAGAGTAACGGGGATGAGGGTGTCGGGCTTTTCACGTCCCTTGTGATCGCCGCCGTCGACGCGGGCGATCAGGGAGACGCAGCGCATGCGCCGGTGATCGGGCAGGGTGACTTCTGAGAATGCGGGGGTGGAAGAGGTGGGGGCAGGGGCTTCCAGCTTGAAGTCTTCGAGAGATGGCGAGCGCTGGATTTCGCGGCCATCGGGGTAGTGGAGCAGGTAAACCGATGCGCCGCCGCGATGGCTGAACTCGGGCATGCCCTCGGCTTCGGTTTCCATGCGGATCTTGCCATTCTCGTTTTCGATGAGGACCTGGAGTGAATGGGCGGTGACCAGCAGGCCGGAGTCGAACTCGGTGACGAGGGACTTTCGCAAGCGCCACTGGAAGCCCATGCCGGCCATGCCGAGGAGGAGTGTGCCTCCTAACAGAAGTCGAATCGTGAGGGCGGATCGCAGGGATCTCATGGTGAGAGGACGTAGCCGAGACCGCGGCGGGTTTGGATGAGGTCGCGGCCGATTTTCCGGCGGAGGCCGTAGACTGCGGCGTCCACGACATTGCTCATGGGCTCGACGAGTTCATCGTAGATGCATTCCTCGATCTCGGAGCGGGGGACGACTTTTCCGACGCGGCGGGCGAGGCATTCCAGGAGACGCCACTCGCGAGCTGTTAGATCGAGCGGGGTGCCGGACCGCGTGACGATGCGGGCGCCGAGGTCGAGTTCGAGCGGGCCGATGGAGAGGAGAGGCTGCTTGATGCCGTGGGCGCGGCGACCGAGTGCGGTGACGCGGAGGAGCAATTCATCGAGCGCGAATGGCTTCACGAGATAATCGTCCGCGCCCGCGCGGAAGCCGGCGATCTTATCGTCCAAGGTGTCGCGTGCGGTGAGGAGCAGGACGTGGACGGGGTTTTGTTGTTCGCGCAATTCGGCCAACATCGCGAGGCCGTCGATCTCGGGCATCATGATGTCCAAGATGATCACGTCGTAAGCATGGAGCGCGACGGCAGCGAGGCCTTCCATGCCATTGGCCGCGAGGTCGACGGCGTGGCCCGCATGCTGGAGCGCCCGGCGCAGGGAATTGCGCAGGCTCTTGGAATCTTCCGCGACCAGGATTCGCATGGGCTGGTGAGTGGTCTCGTCTCGTCAATACAGTGGCCGCCATGTGCCCGGCAATGCGGGACATGGCGGCAGGGTCAACGAAGCGGCAGTGATGGATCAGTCCTCTTGGCCGCCCTGGGCATCATCGTCGTCCTCCTCCTCATCGTCATCGTCTTCTTCCTTGTCGCCCTTCTTATCGAGCTTGCGGGAGAGTTCCTTGCCGCTGGCGTCGAACTTGACCTCGAGCTTGCCTTCGGCGGTGGCGAATTCCGCTTCGTAAGTGGCGGGGGCTTCTGCCTTGGCGTCGGTCTTCTCGAGTTCGACTTCCGCTTGTCCGGCCACGGCGCGCACGGCTGCGGCGACCGGAGCGGGGAGGTCGTTCAGGGTGAGCTTGCTTTCTTCCTCGTGTTCCTTCGCGAAGGCCATGGCGGGCAGCAGCGCGGCGATCGCCAGCATTGGATAATGTTTCATGAGTTGCTTGCTTGGTGATTTGATTCAGGTCTGGTGACTGCCACCGTGGCAGCCAACGTGTCGAATGTGGCAGAGGCAAGATGACGGGATGCTGACGGCGCGGAGAAAAGTGTTTCTGTTAGATTTGATGGGGGCCGATCATGCCTTAGCGGGCCGGGGTGGCTGCTGCTGCCGCTGCGCGGTCGAGCATGTTGCGGAGGTCCTTGTCGGCTTCGTGGAAGGCGGCGTTGAGGGTTTTGTCGCCTTGGACGTAGGGCTCCTGGAGATAGGCTTGGGTGAGCTCGTAGCGTTTGGCGATGACCTGGAGGTCGTCGGGCGTGGGATTCTTGCGGTCGATGATGCCGTCCTGGTTGAGGTCTTCGACGAGGTCGTGCTTTTGATCGGGCGTGATGGATGGGTCTAACAGAGCGGTGTGATACAGCTCGAGGGCCTGGGGATTTGCGCCGACGTAGGAGAGGGCGAGGCGGGCGAGGGGTTCCTTGGCACCGGGCTCGGTGAGGCGCGGGTCCTGATAGGTGCGGGCGGCGAGGGCGAGGCTCTTTTCGCCCATGGCCTGGCGGAGATAGTTGACGGCGTTGCGATCCACCTTGCCATCGGGCTGGATCATCTGCTGCTGGGCCTTCGCGACGAAGGAGGTGTCGCCGAGCTTGCGCATGATTTCGAAGAGGAGATTGCGGTCGGCGGTGTTTCCCTTCGAGAGGATGGCGGTGGCGGCGGCAACGGTGGCGTCATTGTAGGTGCCGGGAGCGATCTGCTCCAGCAGCGCGGAGAGGCAGGCGACTTCGAGGCCGGAGCGGGCGAGGGTGAGATTTTCCGCGAGGATGGCCTCGGCATCCTTGCCGCCGGAATGGGCGACGATGTCGAACAGGGCGATCCGGAGGGATGGCGGGACGAGGGCCTTGAGGATGGCATCCACGTCGCGCAGGCGTTGTCCGCCGGCGGGAGCGTAGGCTACGTCTTCGCCGGAGAGGAGGAACTTGTGGATGGGAGGCAGGGCCTTCGGGCCCAGGCGATCGAGCTGCTCCAGCAGCATCAGGATCGGACGCATGGAGCGCGAGGCGCCCTCGGTGGCGGAGAGGCGGGCGAGCTGGTCCAGCAGGGCCTGCGCGCTCTCGTCGGGTGGGGTGGCGGGGCGGAAGGACTTGGTGGGCTCGCTGGATACGGTGCTTCGGGTGGAGGGAGCGGAGGTGATTTTCGGTGCGGCATCCGGCGCAGCGGCATCCTTGCTGATGCTGGCGCGTCCGGCGAGGAAGGCGATCGCGGCGAGAAGGACGGCTGCGAGGGAAAGGGAAAGTGACCGGTTCATCGGATCATGCTTACAGATCGAAGATGACCCTAGCGTGACGCTTTGCCATTTTCATTCGCGCTGGCAGCCTGACACGGATCCCACTTGGGCGCGGGCGATTCCGCGATAAGGTGAAGGCGCGTCTGAATGCCATGAAGCTGAGTGATCTTGAAAGGATCCACGATTCTCCCGAGAGCTGGGTTCTCGGTGTGATCTATTTTTCGCGCCGCGATCCGCGGCTTGTGGTCCGAAAAAGAATCGGGTCGCTGGGCTGGACATTGAACTTCGCGCGGCCGCTGGCGATCCCGTTCCTATTGGGGACGCTGGGGTTCATCTGGGTGTCTCTTGCGACGCTTGCTGAATTGGATGTCTCCAAGTCGGTGAAATGGGTGGTCACTTCAGTGGTTCTGTTCGTGACGCTGGCGATCTGGGCGTGGGTGGCGAGGTCGGGGCGCCCTGTTGATCCGTGATCGAGGTCGTGCTGGAGACGCCAGGGATCCCAAGGGGTGGCGTGATGCTCGAGTGTTTCGCGGGGCACGCCATCGGAGGGTGGTGGTTTTACTTTCCGTGGTCTCAAAGGATGCGGTGTCATTGAAGATACCGCATGATGAAGCTGCCGGCCGGAACTCCCGCGGGGTTGGGGCACCTTTCCTTCCTGGCGGGACGGAAAGGTGCCCTTATCTCCCCTGCAGGGAAGTGCTCATGACAGGTGAACGCTATCACGCCGAGAATGAGAGGACAGTGAGAGGGACGATGGAAGATGAATGATGTGTGGCGGGGTGATCGTGCGTTTTGAGCCGCTGGGTTTCTACCTGTTGATGGAAAGGATGGGTCTCGATCTGATTGACCGCGGGTTTCACGTCGTTGTGAACCTTCGATTGGCTGTAGGCTCGCATCGGCTTGTGGTGGTGCTCGGACTGGAGGTCGGCGAAGTCGATGATGCCGTCGCGTGCTGCGACGTTGGAGAGGGGCGTAGCTCTTCCTCTACATGGTGGTGGCCTGCGATCAGGTATCGTGCTTGGCGTTATCGCGGGGGCCGCCACCGTAGGGATTCTCTGCCTCGACACGGCGAATATCCGGTATAGGGTGCCATGTTTTCGTAGGCGGCCTTCCAACGTTTGCCCGCCTGATGAGGTCCCTTGCGGGATTTCCTTGGCCTGATGCGCGAACTCAAGAGCCGGGCTCGTTCGCAAGTCATGAATTCCTTTTTCCAAGTATCGTCCGCCGCTGCGATCAGCCGCGGCGTTCTCAGGGCCAATCCCGCGCGTTCGGTCACCCGGTGCGTGGTGCCGGAGGACCGGGCTTCCTTCCAGCGAATCATCAAGTGGGCTTGTGCGCTTTCCGAGGAAGAAGTCGAGGAGCGGCTGAAGTACCTGCGTGGGCATTTCGGGGGTCGTGGCAACACCATGAATGCGGCGTGGAAGCGAAGTTATTCCCAGGTCGCGCTCCACGCAGAGAATGGCTCCGGCCTGCCGGAACAAAGGAAACTCTACATAGGATCGCTATTTTCCCAGGAGTTTCCGACTGAAAGTGGCGGCCTCCTGAACCCCGGCTTGTGTGTTCATGCGGACCAGTCGCGATTGACGGCGGGCAGCACGCGCTTCCTGCTGGTGGTGGACGGGCTGGGAGGGGACCGTACGTCCTCGATGATCTTTCGGGAGGCAGTCATCGACAGTGACTATCACATCCATCTCCATGGGTCGGGATGCCGACCGAATGGCGCAGAGCCCGTCACGAATGCCGTGATGAGCAGAGGCCTGATCTTTCGCCAACTGCATGACCTGGGGTTCGACAATGCGTGGACCCGCGGCCTGATGCAGTCGCTGAGAGATGAATTCACGCGCGCCGACCTCGAATCCGCGATGGGCACCGCGAGCGGGGCCACACGCACCTTCTCCAATGACAGCAAGGCAAGCATGAAGTGCCTCAGGTGGCTCGCGGGTGCGAACTATGAAATAGAATTCGATCCCCTCTCCGACCTTTCCGACCGTGTGCTTCTTCCGCTGGGGGTGGCCGGGGCGGGGGGGCTTCACAAGGGCTGTTTCACGCTTCTAACAGCTGCCGATGGCGACCAGCCTGTCTATCTTGCCGCCTGTACCTCCTGCAATGGCTACCGCGACCTGCCGCTACTGCTTGAGAGCCGCGATCTGGTCAATTTCAAGGTCAGCTTGTTAAGCGGGGGAGCAAGCCGCAGCCATGGCATGGCGATCTTTCCCCAGAGGTTCGCAGGGCGGCATGCCGCCATCTGCGGACGCAGTGATGACTCGCTCTACCTGATGTATTCAAAGAATCCGGGGATCTGGGAAACCGCCTTTCCGGTGAAGTCGCCGGAGGAACCATGGGAAGCGCTGGGCATCCAGCCCTGCGGCGCTCCAATGGCCACGGTGGCCGGCTGGCTGGTGCTCTACCGTGCCTGTGGCGAGATGGGACGCGAAGCGATCGGAGCCATGCTGCTCCACCGCGACGATCCGTCCAAGATCCTCGGCGCCCTCAAGCAACCCTTGATGGAATCCCCATCGAGCTCGGCGGCCAATGCTTTGTCGGTGGCACTCCAGTCCTATGGGGCGCTCATTCATCGCGAACGCCTCCTTGTCGCTTACACCGTCCAAGGGCGGGAAATCGAAATCGCGCAGTTCGAACTCGATTCGCTCCTGAGCATGCTCGTGGAAAGTGAAGTGCAGTGAAGAGAAGCGAAACAGCAAGGGGTGCCTGCAACCGGGGAAGCATCGCTTGTTTTCATCCCACGCAAACGGAGGATGTCTTATGGAGAGCAGCATCGTGAAGCAGCCTCCCGGCTGCGGCTGGTACTGGTGGCGCCAGCATGAGTTCGACAGCTGGAAGGTGGTGGAAGTCCATCATGATGAGGGGGAGCTTTATTGCCATACCGAGGATGACCGGGACTACCAATGTGGGGATGATCCCAAGACGCCTTTCACAGGCCAGTGGTGGTCCTTGCGTCTTGAGCCTCCGGTCACATGAAGACCGCGAGGTCCGGCAGGAGGGATCTGCCGCTCGAAATAAAAATATATCCATTGAATGAGGCGCGATCGCGATGAGCCTGCGGGATGGCTTACGGTCGATTTTTAGCGAGGCGCCAGTGCAGGGAAGATTGCAAGTTGGGTGACTTTGTTTGCGCGGCACGGCTTCCGGAGTGGAAGCTGGTCCATGGGGAGCAACCGTTCCGGCCGGAAGATCTGGATCCGGCGAAGCCTTCATGGGCGTTTGAGCGGGTCACGGCCGAGTTCTACGGCGGCTACGTGAAGGCGTGGGCGCGGTGCTCGTGAATATCAGGGCAAATACTCAAGCGAGCTTGCCTGCCTGAGATGGAGCCAGCCGTTCATTCCCTTTTTCCGGCGATGGGCTACGCTTTCCCGTGATACTGTCGCCACCAGAACCGACCTGCAGAGGGGGGGATGATTGGCAATGGCAGCGACAGACACGCCGCCAGCTTGCGGGCGGGTTTTGACAATGCAAGGGGAGTTCTGCAGGGGTTGAGAATAGGCTGTGCTTGTCAGTGCTTGGCTCGCGTAGGGAGATGCGGCTCGTTGTGAGTTTGCGGAAGGTAGGATGTCAGTCGCGGATGCTGCGGGCACTGCATAGGCCCGCCAGGCATCCGGCACCGAAGAAGACCGCAACCGCCACGTAAGGGTGGCGGATGATCCAGCCTTCGACGGCCGATTGGAGGTCCTCCACGGCGACGCCGCGAAGGGGATCGGGGAAGGGGCGTGGCTGGCGGGCGCGATGAAGCGCCTCATCTGCCGGCTCGCGCTGCACCTCGGCAGTATGCTCGGAAAGGGGCGGCGTGGCTTCTCCGTCGGAGGGCCAGGAAGAGGCCGGGTCTGGGGATGGAATCATGGATTCTCGTGTAAGGAAGGACGGCCCCGGCAAGCGGGACGCGTCCTCCATTCGATCTTGCCTGATGTTACTTGGCTGCTGCGGCGGAGGCTTGAGGGATCAATTTCTCCGCGATCGACGTCAGGGCTTTGTCGGTGGTGCCTTCCTCATCGAGAGTCGCCTGGAGCAGGGCAACAACCTCGTCATGGCCGAGGGCTTCGGCCAAGGCGCGGGCGGAGCCGTAGCCGGAGATTTCGTAGTGCTCCACCTTTTGCGCGGCGGTGATCAGGGCGAGATCCTTGATGGTGGGATCGCCGTCTTCTTCGATCGTTTCCCCGCCTTCTTCGACGAGACCTTTCATGGCCTTGCAGACCTTGCCTTTCGGGGAGGCGCCGAGGAGTTCGGCAACTTCTTCCAAGCGGGCGACATGGCCCTTGGTTTCCTCAAGGTGCTTGGTGAAGCCTTCCTTGAGCTTTGGATTCGCGGCTGCCTTCGCCATCTTCGGCAGGGCCTTCACGAGTTGGGTTTCGGCGCTATAGAGGTCCTTGATTTCTTGAACCAGGAGGACATCGAGTGACGTGAGTTTGGACATGGGATGAGTTGCGTTGAGGGGGCGTGATTGCCCGCCCGCCTCTTCGCAGGAAGGATGCCGTGCATGTCGTGCAGTTGGAATCACGGCTGGTGGCTGAAATGCGGCTAGGTCCTATGATCTTCTTCAGAAGATGCGCGGTCACATTGCATGGAGTTTCACGAGAAGCGGACGGAATGCACTGCGGTGTGAAATTCCAATGAGCTGTTAGACGCGGCGCAAGATTTCGCCCTTCTTCGCTGTGAATTCCTCATCGGTGAGAATGCCTTCAGCGTGGAGACTCGCCAGTTGCTTGATCAGGCGCGCTGCATCAACCGCAGAAGAGGAGGGGGGCGGTGACGACTCCGCAACCTCAGCGGGCGAGTCCGCTTTTTCCCTCACGACGGGCAAGCCCTGGGCGAGGAAGCTTCCGTGCTGGCTGGTGAACTGAACGGCCGTGGCTCCGCCTTGCTGCTGGCTGATGCCGCCGATCCGGTGATCGCCGGTGTCATAGATGGTCAGCTTGCCACCTTCCTCAATGGCCAGCCGCTTCGACTGGGGGAAAATGGCGTAGCGGATTCGATTCTGCGAGCCGGTGCTCGAAGGAGTGCCCAAGCCAGCCGGCCACCATGGAACGCCCGATCCGCTAGCTTCCGTGACGGGTGAGAAGAACTCCGTCTTTCCCATGGCACTGGAGAGTGCGGAGCACACGTCATTCACGCGGGCCTTGAGCGAGTGATTGAACATGTCGCCGACCATGGTCATGCCTCCCCGCATCCATTGGCCGCTGCCGAACTCAGCGCAATGGAACTGCGCCATCGTTCCTCCGCCCTGGTTGAGAGCTTCGAGAAGGTGGATGACGGACTCGCGGCTGAGTTCATGACGGCCTGCGAATTGATCGACGAAGGCTTGGCCGCGTGGAGTGAGAGAGTGCATGGGAGATGCTTTCGCAGCACGGGTGCCAGAATCCGGATGCCTTCCCGGAGCGATGCCTGAAGCGACGGGGTGAAGGCTCGCTACTTTGATGGGTCGCTGCGTTCGGGGGCGGGGAGTTCGGAGTCGGGTGGGAGGGGTTTCGTGACCTTGTCGGCGGCAGCGCTCCGCATGACGACGCTCTGTTTCTCCTCGTCGAAGAAGATGGCCATGGCGGTGTTCTCGCCGTGGCCCATGCCGATGCGGGTGCCTCCGTTCACCATGGTGGGGTTTCCCTCTGCCACGAGCATTCCATTGGAGCTCATCTTCGCGCTGTCCGCTTCCAGGACGATGCCGCCTTGGACCGTAACCTTGACCTTGCCGGTGGCGGAGTTCTTTCCGACGTGCTCGGCTTCCACCTTGATTCCGTATTTCTCGAGATCGCGGATGCTGGTGCTTTCCTTGCGCTCGGTGAGTTTGGTCGGAGGTGCGAGATCGGATGGAGAGGTGATGCCGTTTGGCTCCTGAGCGGGCGGTTGTTTCCTGGCCGCAAGCAGCTCTGGATCCGCCGTGGTTTTGTTGGCTGCGTCGGGATTCTTGTCGTCGGCCGCAGTGCCCGCATTTGGAAAAGACCGCCACGCGAGGCCAAGCGCGAGGATGAGGAGCGCGATGGCGGCGATGCGTGTGGTTTTGCCTTTGGGCATGTGCCGGGCTATCATGGTTCATCCCGGGCCATCAATCTTCGATCCGGGTGCGGCAGGTTGCAGTCGCGATCTAACGTCGTTTGCTTCTTGAATTTCGTGGCGGAGAGTCGCCGCTATGACGGTGACAATCGAGGTGGTGAACGAGGCGGGCGGCTCCAGCTTGAGGAGGAGAATCCTGCTTCACAGCGGGGACTATCCTACTTCCGGGAAGCTGGAGGACGCGGCGGTCGAGTTCATCCGTGCCTCCTGCACGGCGAATGAGAAGGCGCTGGACGACCACCACGCGGCCACGAGTGGCGTCGGCGCAGTAAGGGTGCTTTCGCCCGGTCTCAAGTGAGGGCGAAGAGCAAGTGATGGAATTTGCGAATCCACCTTGAAGTGGAGCGACACCGGAAGAAGATGGCGCTCGCGGTGGAAGGTGGAAATCATGCCGGTATTACGGAGAAACAACGTCATTGTTAAAGGTAGGGAGGACGGGCCCACGATGCTGTTCGCTCATGGCTACGGCTGTGACCAGAACATGTGGCGGCTGGTGACGCCGGCATTTGAGGAGGATCACCGGGTGGTGCTGTTCGATCATGTGGGAGCGGGGCATTCGGATCATGCGGCGTTTGACCGGCAGAAGTATGCGACGCTGGATGGCTACGCGCTGGATATCGTCGAGATTGGGCGGGCGCTGGAGCTGAAGGATGCGGTATTCGTGGGGCATTCGGTGAGCGCGATGATGGGCGTGATCGCGGCGGCGATGGCGCCGGGGATGTTTGCGAGGCTGGTGCTGGTGGCTCCGTCGCCGTGCTATCTGAATGACGGGGACTACACGGGTGGCTTCACGCGCGCGGAGGTGGATGAGCTGCTGGATGCGCTCGACAAGAATCACATGGGCTGGTCGATGAACATGGCGCCGGTGATCATGGGCAATCCGGATCGCAAGGAGCTGGGCGATGAGCTCGCCAATAGTTTCTGCCGGACCAATCCGGAGATCGCGAAGCACTTCGCGCGGACGACTTTCCTGACGGATGTGCGGGACATTCTGGATGATGCGGTGCTGCCGTCGCTGATCCTGCAGTGCTCGTCCGATGTGATCGCTCCTCTTTCGGTGGGAAGCTACATGCACGAGAAGATGCCGGACAGCGAACTGGTGGTGATGAAGGCGACGGGGCATTGCCCGAACCTGAGTGCGCCGGAGGAAACCATTGCCGCGATCCGCGAGTTCCTGTCATGAGCGGGGAGGATCATCCACTGCTGCGCGACTTCGGGGACTTCTTCGAGAATAGCTTGTGCGGATATGCGATCCTGGATGGTGAAGATCGCTTCGTGCTGTGCAATGGTCCGCTCGCGCGCTGGCTTGGACACACGGTGGAAGAGCTGAAGGGGCGGAGATTCGCCGAGCTGCTATCGATCGGTGGGAAGGTATTTCATGAGACTCATCTGGCGCCGCTGCTGAAGATGCAGGGGCACTACTCGGAGGTCTCGCTGGAGATGGTGTGCCGGGATGGCAGCCGCTTGCCGGTGCTGGTAAATGCGATGCGAAGGCAGGAGGCGGACGAGGGCGGGATGATTTTCACCCGGCTGACGGTGCTGCTGGCGGTGGAGCGGCATGCGTATGAGGCGAGCCTGAGACAGGCGCGCGATACGGCGGAAACGAAGCTGATGGATGCCGAGGAGACGGCAGTGCTGCGCGAGCAATTCATCGCGGTGCTGGGGCATGACCTGCGCAATCCGCTGGGCGCGATCACGATGGGCACGGCCTTGCTGGCTGAGTCCGAGCTGAGTCCGCGTGACCGAAAGCTGGTGGGGGCGATGGAGTCGAGTGCGCTGCGGATGAGCGAGCTGATCGAGAACGTGATGGACTTCGCGCGCTTCCGGCTCGGTGGCGGGGTGGTGCTGAATCGCAGGCCATCCGATTTGCAGAAGAGTTTCAGTGAGGTGGTCGCCGAGCTTCAGGTGATGCATCTCGGCCGGCAGATCGAGTGCGACATCGCCATCGATGGGCTGGTGGATTGTGATCCGGCGCGGCTGTCGCAGATCCTTTCGAATCTGTTAGCCAATGCCCTGACGCATGGCGCTTCCGATGAGCCGGTGCAGGTGACGGCGACGGTGGAAGGAGGCGATCTGGTGCTGCAGGTGGTCAACCGGGGCGAGGTGATTCCGGAGGCGATCATCGAGTCGCTCTTCCAGCCCTTCACGAGGGAGGAAGCGCGGAAGAGCCAGAATGGATTGGGACTCGGGCTGTACATCGCTTCCGAGGTGGCGAAGGCTCATGGTGGTTCGCTCACGGCGGCGTCGAGCTCGGAGGGGACGGAGTTTGTTTTCCGGATGCCGGTGGTGGTGGGGGTCTGAGGTGGCGGGCTGAATGGGCGAGGCGGGCTACCTTGGAAGGCTCATTCAGGGTCATCCAACTCTTCGAGGGTCACGTCCCTTGCTTCGCGAGGTGCGGGGATGGTGATTCCGGCGAGGTGTTCCGAGATTTCCCATAGGCGGGAGGCGGCTTCGGCATCGAGCGCTTGTTTCGGGATGGTGGCGGTGGTGGGAGCGCCGCGGGTTTCGCTGAAGCTGGCGGGGCCGTAGTAGCTGCCGCCTTTCGCGGTGGGTGAGGTGGCGGCGTAGAGCGAAGGGAGCGCTCCCTGGGAGGCGGGCTGGAACATGAACCAGAGGAGAGTGCGTGCGGTGCCGATGGCGCTCCAGCGGCCGGGGGCATTGTGCAGGAGATCGGTGCGGGCGATGCCGGGATGGGCGGCGATGCTGGTGACGCCCCATTGGCCGGCGGCGCTGCGACGCTGAAGCTCCAAGGCGAACATGAGGCAGGCGAGCTTCGATTGGCTGTAGGCTCGCATGGGCTTGTGGTGGTGCTCGGACTGGAGGTCGGCGAAGTCGATGATGCCGTCGCGGGCGGCGACGCTGGAGAGCGAGATGACGCGTGGCTTTTCGCCCTCGCAGAGGAGGGGCATGAGCTGGGCTGTTAGAGCAAAGTGGCCGAGGTAGTTGGTGGCGAACTGGAGTTCGAGGCCATCCTGGGTTTGTTGCCGTTTCGGTGGCATCATGACGGCGGCGTTGTTGATGAGGAGATCGAGGCTGTCGCGCTGGTCGCGCAGCCGCGCGCCGAAGTCGGCGATGGATTGGAGGCTGGCGAGATCGACCTGCTCGAAGCGGACGGTGGCCGAGGGCGCTTCATCGATGATGCGCGCGATGGCGTCCTCGCCCTTGCGGGGATTGCGACCGGCGATGATGACTTCGGCACCGGCGCGGGCGAGTTCCAGGGCGGTCTCGAGGCCGATGCCGCCGGTGCCGGTGATGATGGCCGAGCGGCCTTTCTGGGAAGGGATGTCGGCGGTGGTCCACGGGGTGCTGATCTTGGCGGCCTCCGGAGCTGACAGGGTTTTCATGGTGATGGTGGACATGGCTTGTTAGGGGATTGACTGTCTGGTCACTCAGGTATTTAGCGAAAAAAAGGGGTCCTTAGGAGGTGGCGCGCCAGAAGGTTTCGAAGCCGACGGTGCAGTGTTTGTCGGCGTTGGCGGGGTCATTGATCATGTAGTCCATGGTGGTCTCGGCGAGGGAGGTCATCATGGAACTGGCGAAGTTGGTGGCTCCGTTTTGCAGTGAGCCGCGGAGGCGCATGCGTTCCAGGACATCGATCAGGCCGGCGATGTTCTTGTAGACGGCGGCGCGGGTCTCCGGGGTGATCTGCTCGGAGACGGCGAGCTGGGCGAGGGCGCGGCGCTTGGGCGGGTGAGCGGCGGCCCAGTGCATCCAATTCCACCAGACGTGGTGGGCTTGCTTGCGGAGGGCGGCCTTCGCCGGGAAGCCCTCCACGGCGGCGGTGCCCATCTGGGTCTTCAATTCGAGGTAGAGCTGATTGAAGAGCTCGGTCTTGGTCTCGAAGTAGGTGAAGAGGGAGCCATTGGAAATGCCGGCCTCGCGGGCGATGGTGGCGGTGGGTGCGCTGAGGCCTTCCTGATCGATCACGCGGACCGCGGCCTCGAGGATCGCGGTGCGCTTGTCGTTGCTCTTGGGACGGGCCATCGGGAAACAAGGGAGCTTTAAATGACTGACCAGTCAATTATTTTTGTTTCGCGGTGCGGAGGCGGGTTCGGAGGGCGCGGGGCTGCGATCTATGCGCCGAGTGCCAGTTTCAGGGCGATGCCCCACATGACGAGGGCGATGGTGCCTTCGAGGATGCGCCAGGCAGAGGGTTTGGCGAATAGCGGGCGGAGCTGCTTGGCGGCGTAGCCGAGGGCGAAGAAGAAGAGGAAGGATCCGGTGGCGGCACCGGCTCCGAAGGAGAATTGCTTGCCGGGGAATTGGGTGGAGACGGTGCCTAACAGGACGACGGTATCGAGGTAGACGTGGGGATTTAGCCAGGTGATGGCGAGGCAGGCGAGGAGGGTGCGGGCGAGGCTGGAGGGAGTGCTGGTGTTTTCGACGACGAGGGCATCGCGGGAGCGGAGGGCGGAGCGGAGGCTCTTCGCGCCATACCATGTGAGGAAGGCGCCGCCGCCGTAGCGCATGGCGGGATTGATCCATGGGAGGATCATCGCGATCTTCGCGAAGCTGGTGATGCCGACGATGATGAGGATGGCATCCGAGAGGGCGCAGGCGAGGCAGACGGCGAAGACGTGTTCGTGACGCAGGCCCTGGCGGAGGACGAAGACATTCTGGGCACCGATGGCGACGATGAGGCCGAGGCCCATGGTCATGCCTGCGATGTAGGTGGATGGGTCCATTGGCCGTGCCGGAGTTTCAGTCGGGATCCGGGTGGTGGCAATGGTGGGTGGTGGAGAGCAGCCAACACGTCTAGTGCCCCTTCAGGGCACCGGTTGTCGGGCGGGGGAACCCAGGGCGGCGCTTTGCTTGCCCTAGGCTTAGGGCTGGTCTCCCCTTTGGGGCTGAAGAGAAATGCGACGGCTACTTAAGCGTCTCGGCGCCGGGGCCGGTGTAGGTGGCGGCCCAGCGTTTGGCTTCTTCGGGATGGGCTTCGCGCCAGGTTTGGAAGGCGACTTTGAGGACGTCGGGATTGCGGCCGGCGCGGATGTTTGCGAGGGCGTAGTCGATGGCCTTTTGCGGGTTATCGGCGGCGAGGCGTTCGGCGACCTTGCGGCGTTCGCCGTCGAGGTCAGGGTCATTGGGGAGGTCATCGAGGATCTGGATGACGCGATCGGGATCGGTGGCGAAGAGGGTGCCGAGGATGGGCTCCATGGCATTCTGGAGGGCGCGGCCTTCGAGGCTGGAGTAGCGGTCGAGCGCGCGATCGGGATCGATGGCGGCGAGGCTGGCGATGGCCATTTGATAGGAGTCCTGATCCTTGAGCCTGGGATCGGCCTCGACGATGTCGAGGACGGCATCGGGATTGAGCTGGGAGTAGCGCCAGAGGGCGGGGAAGAGGCCGAGCTTGAAGAGCCATTCCTTGGGGAAGGCGGCTTGTTCGGCATCGCTGGCGGAGGGGTAGTTGCGGATGATCTCCTGATAGGTGGCGACCATTTCGCTGATCTCTTCCTCATCCATGGCGGCGTAGGTCTGGACCATGCGAAAGAGGAGGGAGGGATCGTCTTCCCAGCCGTTGAGTTTGATTTGCTGGAGGAGCCAGTCCCTGGACTTGCCGGGTTGGAAGTGTGGGTCGGTGGGGAGGAGGGATGGCTTGTCGGAGGATGCGTTGGCGGGGCGAGGGCGCTTGGCCGAGGCGTCGCGGGAGTCGCTGGTGCTGGCCTTGGTGGGCTTGGCTGCAGTCGCGGTGGGAGGAGCGGCGGCTTCATCCGCGGGGGGATGATCCATGGACCAGCGGCCGGTGAGGAACGCGGCGATGGCGACGAGGGGTAGGACGATCCACGGGTGCCTCATGGGTCATGGGATGGGGAGAAGTGGAGGGCGCGTCAAGCCGGGGCGTGTGGTTGACGGAGGGATTCATGGGGAATTCACTCCGGCTTCATGAGGTGTGGTCGGGGGTGTGTGAGGATGTCGGATATGACATGTTGATGTCTTTCCGGATGTCTTCCGCGGGTGAATATCCCACACGTCTGGTTCTTTCTTTCCCTCCCTACCCTTCCCTCCCGGTGCCATGAAATCCCTGCTCCTTCTCTTGCTTTCGGCGACGCTCGTTCACGCGCAGACGACGGCG
Organism: Luteolibacter sp. Y139; assembly: GCF_038066715.1. Classification (NCBI taxonomy): domain Bacteria; kingdom Pseudomonadati; phylum Verrucomicrobiota; class Verrucomicrobiia; order Verrucomicrobiales; family Verrucomicrobiaceae; genus Neoluteolibacter; species Neoluteolibacter soli. The sequence goes on from NZ_JBBUKT010000004.1 coordinate 616,533, forward strand.
GCGGACCAATCGGCCGCGGCCTTCAAGGCTGCGAAGACGAAGCTGGATGTGAAGAATGAGGCGGAGATGGCGAAGAAGGCCGGGGACAAGGAGAAGACGAAGAAGGAGTATCGCAAGGCGGTGCAGGATCTGGAGACCCGCTATCTGCCGGTGATGTTCACGGAGACCGGGACGGCGCAGAAGGCGGGGGATGCGGCGAAGGAGGAGGCGCTGAAGAAGACGTTGGACGAGTCCTTCAAGACGAAGATCGGCGAGGTGCTGATGGGAGGCAAGCTGCTGGACGTGTCGAGCGCGGGGCTGACGAAGATCGGCAGCGCGGTGGAAGGTGATCGCATCCAGCTGCAGTATATTTGCGGGACGTGGAACGTGTATCCGACTTCTCCGATGGTGAATCCGGATGAGACGGGGACGAAGGAGTGCAACATCAAGCTGCTGCACAAGGCGATCTCGGGAGAGGAGACGGTGATCGAGTCGAACATCAAGCACACGCGGGACAAGCCGTACACGCATGACGTGGAGATCCGGGGGACTTACTTTCTCATGATCTCCGGGACGGTGCACAACGCGCACTCGGGGAGCACGGTTTACCGGGTGGTGGTGGCGAAGAAGTGAAGGACGATGACGATCACGGAATCGAACGTGGCGAAGGTGATCTCGGTGATGACCGGGGTTTACTGGGCGGTGGTGGGTTTGCTTCTGTGGTGTGACTACGTATCCGGGAACTGGATGTACAAAGGAGGGTGGTGGATCGCGATCGTGCTCCTCACCGGGACCTGTGGGGTGGCGTTCTGGACGATGCTTGCTCCGTTGGCGATGCGATCGTTTCGAGGCAGTTCGTCAAAACGAGGGATACGGAAACTGGGCGAGTGGGCGTGGTGCTTCAGCACGATTCCGATGGTTCTCTTGTGCTTTGGCCTCGTCTGTACGCTCGTGTATTATCGGATCACCGAGGGATGAGGCCGCCGCCAGAGCGCGACGAGGTGGCAGTGTTTGTGTTCGAGCACAGCTCGTGGGAGGGAGGTGATTCCGTCGCTTGCCGAAGGAGGGATCCGGTGAATCGTTTGCGGCTAACGATTGGAAAGCGATGGGCGAGGGCGAGTCATCATCAGAAGCGAAGAGCGGTGGCGGGCCGCTGCCAGGGGTGCTGGCGGAGAATATCCGGGTGCTGCTGGACCAGCACCGGAGGGATCTGGACAAGGGGTCGAGGGCGCAGGTGGTGGTGAGGAGGATCGCGGACTTCGTGGGGAGTGTGAGCTTCATTTACCTGCACCTGTTGTTTTATGGCGCGTGATGGTTCTTCCGTTCGCGGTTCGATCCGCATCTTGAAATGATGTCGGTGTGTGCGGCGCTGGAGTCGCTGTTCCTTTCGGCGTGCATCCTTTTCAACCAGAACCGGAACCGGGAGATCGCGGATGAGCGGGCGGAGCTGCACCTGCACATCAGCTTGCTGGCGGAGCGGGAGTCGACGCGGGTGATGCAGATGGTGGTGGGGATGGCGGAGCGGCTCGGGGTTCCGGCGGTGGATGATGGGGATGTGGAGGAGCTGATGAAGGATGTGCAGCCGACGGAGGTGCTGGAGGAAATCAAGAGGAGGAATGGGGTGGGGTGAGGGTGAGATGGCCAATCACCAATCACCAATCACCAATCACCAATCACCAATCATCAATCTTCCAATCACCAATCTTCCAATCACCAATCGAAGTGGGTGAAGAGTGGATGGCTTTCGCTTGGGCGGAGTGCGAGGGGAGGAGAGCTTTTTGGGGGGTGCGGGCTCGATCTTCTCGCGGCCCTTCAGGCCGCCGGGTGATGTGGACATACCAACCCAGGGCGATGCCCTGGGCTTAGGGATTTCGCCCCTTTGGGGCTGGTGAGCGCCGGGCGCTGGTCGCTGGCGAGGTCAGATAAGGCGGCGCTAAAGCTTGTGCGCAAATTGGATAGACGCGGGGAGTGATTCCCGCCAAGGTTACGTAACCCATGAATCTCGCCCGCGTGTCGTCGCCGCCGCGTCCTGCGAATGGTAGCCAAGCCCACTTGTTGTGGATTTGCATTCGCATGGCTTTGATCTTCGCTCTGGCCTTATTGCCGCTGATTGCGGTGGGGGTGATTTTATTGCGAGGGATGAGTGAGAGGGCGATGGGGGGTGCGGCGGTGGAGAGGCCGGCGGTGGAGGTGGGGACGGAGATGGTGGAGAGGTGAATGCGGTGTTGATCCTGGCGATGTGAACTTCGGTTGTGGGGACCTTGGTCTATTGATTGAGTGTTTCGGGAGAGGTCGGGGATGACGGGGCGACAGGAGTCTCGCCCCTCCTCAGGGGAGGCGATGCGGGCGTGTTTGGTGGAGCGGGGTTGGTGGGTGGTTCGAGTCCGCCTGAAGGCGGGACTACGTACGCTTGGGGGCGAGCAGTAAGGGACCGTTCGGGCGGAATGAATTCCGCGCTCCCAGTGGAAGGCGCTCCCAGTGGAAGGCGCTCCCAGTGGAAGGCGCTCCCAGTGGAAGGCACTCCGAGTGGGAGACGCTTCCGAGTTGGAAGATGCTGGAGGCGTACAAAAAATGGAGCACTCCATCACTTGGATGGAGTGCCCAGCCCGCTTCTGTCTCTGTTGGGTTTGGGTCGGGGTCTTGGGTTCGGAGACAGTGCGCGCCAGATGGTCTGGGTCAGCTAGAAGCTCGTCCCATTTCAAGCGCCCGCAAGAGACGAATTTTCAAAGGGTCCCATCGGTTTTTACGAAGGGGTGGGCGGGGTCTGGTTGGTCGCGAGGGTGGCGATGAATTGCTTGAGCTCGGTGAGGTCGACGGGCTTGACGAAGTGGGCGTCGAAGCCGGCGGCGCGGGTTTCCTGGCGGTCGTCTTCCTGGCCCCAGCCGGTGAGGGCGACGATGGAGAGGGCATGGCCGCCATTCGCCTGGCGGGCGGTGCGGCAGACGTCATGGCCATTCATGCGGGGGAGGCCGATGTCTAACAGGATGAGGCGGGGAGCGAAGTCGGCGATTTCATCGAGGGCTTGCAGGCCATCGTAGGCGCAGCGGGTTTCATGGCCATCGAGGGTGAGGACCATGGCGAGGGAGTCGGCGCTGTCGCGATTGTCATCGACGACGAGGACGCGGAGGGGTGCGGTGGATGCGGGGGCGGGCTGGGCGATGGAAGCGGGGATGGCGGCTTTCTCTGCTAAGGGGAGGCGGCAGGTGAATTCGCTGCCGTGGCCGTGGCCGGTGCTTTCGGCGGTGACGGTGCCGCCGTGGAGCTCGATGAGGCGCTTCACGAGGGAGAGGCCGATGCCGAGGCCGCCGGCGGATTTCTCAAGGGAGGAATCGAGCTGGGCGAAGAGGTCGAAGATGTGGGCGAGCTTCTCTTGCGGGATGCCGATGCCGGTGTCGCGGACTTTCACGATGACCTCGGAGCCATCGCGCTCGCGCTCCATGGTGAGAGAGATGGCACCGCCGGGGTTGGTGTATTTGGCGGCGTTGTTGAGGAGATTGCTGAAGATCTGGGCGATGCGGACGGAGTCGGCATCGACCCAGACGGGTTCGACGGGAAGGTGGAGCTGGAAGGCGTGGTGGTGTTGATCGATGAAGATGCGGCTGGCATCGACGGCGTGGCGGACGGCCTCGCGGAGATCGGTGCGCTCGCGGCGAAGTACTAGGCGTCCCGTATTAATGCGGCTGACATCGAGGAGGTCATCGATGAGACGGACCATGTGATCGACCTGGCGACCGAGAGTGGCGCGGGCTTTGATGGCGAGTTCGCTGTGGCTGCTGTCGGCGCGATCGAGGAGTGCGAGGGCATTGCGGACGGGGGCGAGGGGATTGCGGAGTTCGTGGGCGAGGGTGGCGAGGAACTCGTCCTTGCGGCGGTCGGTTTCGAGGAGGCGTTCCTCGCTTTCGCGGAGGGCTTGTTCGGCGTGCTTGTGGGCGGTGATGTCGGTGACGTGGGCGACGAAGCCGCGGGTGGTGCCATCCTCGCCGATGTCCGGGGTGTAGCTGGCGGAGATCCAGCGGGTGCCACGCTGGCTGCGGTAGGGGATCTCGGTCTCGTAGGTGACATGCTCGCCGGCGATGGCTTTCTCGACAAAGGGGCGGAGGGTTTCCCATGCGGCGGGGCCGAGCACTTCCTCCATGGTGCGGCCATTGATTTCGCGGCGGGGGCGCTCGAACCAGATCTCGTAAGTTTGATTGGTGAGCTGGTAGCGGAAGTCGCGCGAGATGTAGGAGATGAGGGACGGAACGGCATCGGCGAGGAGCTGTGCTTTCTTCAGCGAGGTCTCGGCTTCGAGCTCGGCGTGATGGCGCGCGGTGACATCGCGGAAGGCGATGACGTGGCCGGCGGGGGAGGACTTGGAGGGGAGGGTGGCGGTGCTGCTTTCGATCCAGTGCTGGCCGCCATCGCGATGGAGGAGGAGAATGGGCGTGCCGGTTGTTAGAGAAGTGCCGGCGAGGGGCTGGCGGGAGTTCGCGTCGATGAGGGAGAGGATTTTTTCGAGCGGCTGGCCGACGGCTTCATCGCAATCCCAGCCGGTGAGGTGGGCGGCGAGGGAATTCATGTGGGTGATGAGGCCGCGCTGGTCGGTGGTGATGATGCCATCCCCGATGCTGCCGAGGGTGACCTGGAGGAGCTCGGTCTGGGTGACGGCGTGGAGCCATGCCTGGCGCCGGGTATCGAAGAGAAGGATGAGGACGGCGCCGCAGATGAAGTAGAGCACCATGCCCTGCGCCACGCCCGGGAAGGTGAGGGCGAAGGAGAAGCGCGGCGGGAGGAAGAAATAGAGGACGGAGGCACCGGCAAGGGTGAGCGCGAGGAAGCCCGGGAGGCGGCCCGCGTACCATGTGACCAGGGCGACGGCGACGTAGAAGGTGAGGAAGGGAAACATGTCCCCGACCAGGTGATCGAGTGCCCAGCGGCACATGGTGGCGAAGAAGACGGCGCCAAAGGCAAGGGCGATGGAGGCGGCGGGTCCGGGCCGGTGGGCCCGGATCGGGGGACGCCGCGGGATGGTGCGGCCGGGATCCTCGGGATCCTTCAGGCGATCCGGGGAGGTGGAAGCCGTGGTGGGAGGCATGGGTGCGTCAGACAGCTGGCCATTAAAGCGGAGAGGGCGGATGGCGCGAGGTAAAAGCTCGGCAGGGTGCTGTCGTCGCGCGGGGTGAGGGTGGAGGGCGATTTTCCAATCGTCACCTCCGGGAGGGCGTGGTTACGTCAGAGTGAAATCGCGAGTGGAAGGAGTGATGTTATGAACCCGATCGGATTGAACGAAGAACAGCTGCGGAAGATGAAGTGCGATCCGGGCTTCATCGCGGCGCTGGACCAGAGTGGTGGCAGCACGCCGAAGGCTCTGGCGCAGTACGGGATCCAGGAGGGAGCGTGGTCGAGTGAGGAGGAGATGCTGAAGCTGGTGCACGAGATGCGGACGCGGATGATCACGAGTCCGAGCTTCACGGGGGAGCGGCTGTTAGGCGCGATCCTGTTCGAGAACACGATGGACAAGGAGATCGAGGGGCAGGCGACGGCGGACTATCTGTGGAATGTGAAACGGATCGTGCCGTTCTTGAAAGTGGATCAGGGGCTGGCCGCGGAGAACGACGGCGTGCAGGTGATGAAGCCGATGCCGGGGCTGGGGGCGCTGCTGGAGCGGGCGAAGGCGAAGCATGTCTTCGGCACGAAGATGCGGTCGCTCATCAAGCAGGCGAACGCGGTGGGAATCGAGGCGGTGGTGAGCCAGCAATTCGAGGTGGCGGGGCAGATCCTGGCTGCGGGGCTGATGCCGATCGTGGAGCCGGAGGTGGACATTCATTGCCCGGAGAAGGGCAAGGCGGAGGAGCTGCTGAAGGCGGCGATCCTAGGGCAGCTGGAGCTGCTGCCTGCGGGGCAGATGGTGATGCTGAAGCTGACGCTGCCGGAGCAGGATGATTTCTACGCGGACTTCGTGAAGCACCCGAAGGTCTTGCGAGTGGTGGCGCTGTCGGGTGGGTATTCGCGGGATGAAGCGAACGACCGGCTGCGGAGGAATCACGGGGTGATCGCGAGCTTTTCGCGGGCGCTGGCGGAGGGGCTCTCGGCGCAGCAGTCCGATGCGGAATTTGATGCGGTGATCGGGGAGTCGATCGAGAGTATCTTTGAGGCGTCCAATACTTAGGGTATGTCGTGGCGATTGGGGCGCCTTTGATGAGGAGGGCCTTGGGGTGGCTTCGACGTTTTTATTTAATCGCGAAAGAACGCGAATAGACGCGAAATTTGAAAGGCAGGAGAGATCCTGACCTAACAAATTTGTCGCGGGGCCTCGCGTTCGTCTTTTTAAGCGCGGCGCGCCGGGGTGGGCGGGAAGGTGAGGAACTCGCCGTATTCGACGAGGTAGGCCTTGTGGACGCGGACCTCGGTGGTGGCGGCGACTTGGGCGAGGGCTTCGCGAGCGGGGTCGACGGCGGAGAATTTGCGATCGGCGATCCAGCAGGAGGAGACGCCGGGGAGCCTGGTGAAGCCGGAGTCGGCCATGGCAGTGCTGAAGCTGCCGCGTTTCTTGGGTCCGGTGCCGGGGGAGAATTCGATAACCGCAAGGATCTTCATGTGGGGGGGAACCCAGATGATGCTATTTGCAATGGGGGCTCAAGGAGGAAGCGGGGGCTCGAAAAATTTGCAGGGTTGGGGAGGTCGTCGCAGGTTGGCGGCATCTGCGGTATTCCTGCGGAGACGAAGCGGGAGTCTCACGATGCGGCTTGTTGCCGTCGGCTTCCGTTGTTGGTCCTCCTTAGCCATCACTCGGTCGCCAAGGCTACAAGAGGATCGGCCACGACGGAGGACAGGTAGACACGCCGCTACATTTTGATGTCGCCAGTTGCTTCGGCGTGCTTCGTGGGTCTGCCGCGGAGTGATAGGAGCCAGGCGGCTCCGGAGGTGACGAACGCGAAGGTGGAGAGGAGGGTGTGGACGAGTGGGGCATCCATGTGGGCGACCGTGGTGGTGGTGCCGTCTTGGGTGGTCCAACTGTAGGTGCCTTGGTCTTGGTAGGGGACGTGGGCACGGGAGAGGATGAGCGCGAGGAAGGAGATGCCGAGGATTGCGGCGATGAGGGAGAACAGGCGGAGGATATTCCAAGGGGCGATCACATGGTGGTGTGTAGGTGAAAGCGGTGGGCTTGCCAAGGTGGGAGGGAAGATGTGATGGAGCGGGTTCACAGGGATGCGGCTTGTGGCCGCTAGTCAGCGACGGTCATAGACACGCCGCTACATGGGGAAGGTAGGCGGGTGATGAGCCGGGCTTCGGATTTAAGGTGCGGGCTCTCCCCAGCCGGAACGACGCAGTCGTCCCGCTACGAAGAAGAGGATGAGCGCTCCCTGGCTTACTTGGGCTTGCCGGTGGGTTTGGGGTCTTCCTGTTTTTTTCCGCCGCGGGTGAGGGTGATGGTGGTTTGGGCGCCGCCGGAGGCGATGACTTTGCCGGTGCCGTTGTTAGAGAGGGTGATGGTGAAGAGGCCGCCTTTTGCGTCGGTGAGCTTGATGGTTCCGTCGGCTTGCTTTTCCCAGGTGCCGGGGTTCTTCCAGCGGGAGTGGCGGGCGGTGCCGTCCTTGCGGAGTTCGAGTTCGCCGCCGCTGCCCCAGTCCCATTTGGTGCCGGCGAGGTCTTCGATGATGACGACCTTGTCCGGCTTGGCGGGCTTGATGGGTTTGCCGGGGCCGTCAGGCTTGGGGTTCTTGTCGTCGCCATTCTCGGCTTTGAGCTTGGCGAGGAGGGCTTGGGATTCTTCCCAGGTCTGGGTGCGGCCGGGCTTGGCGTGGAAGGGGTCCTGATCGGCATCGTACCAGGTGGCGTTCCAGTGGCCGGAGTCGCGCTTGGGGAATTGCTCTTCCCTGCTGAGGGTTTGGAGGGCGGCGACGCGTTGTTCGGTGGCGGCTTTGGCGGCGGCGGTGGTGAAGCCGCCGACGGCGGTGCGGAGGTTATCCGGGAGGCAGTGCTCGGGGATCATGAGCAGGCAGTTTTCCATGCCGCCATAGGGTTGATTGACGGGCGGTGCGGCCTTGTCGACCTGGAAGAGGAGGCCGTCTGCGTACTTCGCGAGCAGGGTGGAATTGGTGAAGGTGTAGTTCTCGCGGGTGATGAACTGGGGGATGACCTTGCCTTCCTTTTCGCAGGGGAGCGGGGTGGGAAAGGTTGCGGCGGTCTGCGCGAGGCTGGAGGTGGCCAGGGCTGTTAGTAGTGAAAGGAGGAGGGTTTTCATTAGAGGGTGGATTATCTCATGGGGCGGGGAGATGCGATGAGATTTTCGGGTGTGGCTACGGTGGGACGGAGCGTCCGGCGAAAATGGTGATGAGCAGCAGGAGGCCGCCGAGAGTGATCATGCCGATATTGTCCCAGATGCCGCGGCGGTTGGCGACGGGGGCATTGTTCGCCGGGTTGGCGGGATCGAATTTGACCTGGAGGGTCTTGGTGGTTGTCGCTTCGTTCCAGGCTGCTTCGGGAAGCGAGACCCAGACGAGGGAGCGGCCGAGGAAATCCGATGGGCCGATTTCGGGGAGGCCGGGTGCGGGAGAGAAGATGTACTTCACGTCATACGACGGGCCGGTGCGGGAGTCGGGTCGCTTCTGCTCGGCGATGACCTTGGCGGTGACGACGGACTGGCTGCGGTCGAGGGCGATGGTGCGAGGAAGGGTGAAGACGCCGGTGCCGATGAGGGTGATGGAGATGAATGCGAGGGGGATGATGTAGAGCCATTCCCATCTTCTTCTTCCTCCTATGCTTCTTTTCCTGCGAGGCATGGGGTCCTGTCTTTTCTTGGCGAGAGGGTGAGGCGCGGGGGTGTGGCTGTCTGTTGGAAAAGGTATGCCATTTTACCTCGATGGTCGCTGCGTGGTGAAGGATCGCTGCTTCATGGTGATGGGAGGGGCGACAGGCACTGGGTGATTGATTAAGGGCGGCGGGTGGATAGGTTTGTGGCCGATGAGATTCGTGGTGTGCGCTGTGCTTGGATGGATGTGCGTCGGGTGGAGTGCGCGTGGGGAGGGTGAGAAGCTGACGGTGGGAGAGATCGTGCTGAAGGATGCGGTGGTGATGGAGAACTGGAGCGAGGCGGCGGGGCGGGAACAGCCGGTGACGGGGCGCTTCGAGGCGGCGGTGGATGCGGGGTCGCGAGCGGTGAAGGCGGCGGTGATCGTGGGGAATGAGAAGGTGACGGTGGATGCGGGTGGGAAGCCGGTGAATTTCCAGCTGAGACCGGGGGACTTCGTGGGGTCGGTGGTGTGGACTTCGAATGATTCGGTGGCGCTGGTGGTGTGGAATACGCGCGGGGTGGGGCTGTGGCTGCGGTATGTGCTATCGGTGACGGTGGATGCGGAGGGTGGCATCAAGCACCGGCTGGTGATGGCGAATCAAATTGCCGGGAAGCTATCGGTGCTGAAGTTGATCGCGAAGGAGAAGGAGGGTGTGCGGGCGCGGGTGAGGGTGTCGGGGGATGACAGGAAGGTGAGGTATTATGAGGCGCTGTTAGATTTGGGGGCGTTGCCGGATTTTTCGGAGAAGGCGGTGGGGCTGTATGGGCCGAAGGTGGAGAGGTAGGGTTGGGTTTTTACTGCGATGAGTGCGCGTCCGATTTATCGCTGGAAGAGCTTTTGGCTGGTGGTGATGGTGCTGGGGTTTTTGGGGTGGGCGTGGGTGAGGTCGATGGGGTATTTCGACAGGACGATTGTGGGGATGGGTGGAAGCGGCTGGAGCATCGAACTGGAGTCGGGGAAGGTCACTTTGGCGGGATGTGAATTGGAGAGTTCCCCGGATTGGGTTCATGGCGTTAGCCATGAGTCGTATGACCGCAGTTGGTCCGACGATCCGTGGTTTCCGCCGGCGATCGAGCGTATGGATCGGGAGACAAAGCTTATTCCCGCGATAAAGGAGGATGAGAGGCTGTCCGAGGCTCAACGCAGGGAGATGATCCGGATCATTGAGACGCGGAATATTTTCGGCGCGATGTGGAGCTTTGCTTGCTGGTTTTTCATGCTCCTGGTTCTGGTGCCGTGGGGTTTGCTGATGGCGTGGCGGTGGCGGAGGATTAGGCGTCTAACAGGTCGGGCAGTGGGCGTGTGATGGAAGGTGGTGGGTGGGTTGTTTCCCTTCACGTATCGCGGCCCTTCAGGCCGCCGGGCTTGGTGCATGAAAAACCCAGCCCGATGGGCTGGGCTGAGGGATGGCGCACCGTTGGTGCTTTGGGGAAGGGATGTGGCGGGAGGTGAAGGTGTGCTTGTCCGTTTGCGGAGTTTGGAAGAAACGGGATGACAGGAGTGTCATCCTCCTCAGGGCGTGAGGGTGGCGCGGCGGTGGGTGGTGCGGTGGAGTTGCGAGGTGCTTCGGTTTCCGCACGCGGCGCGTGCGGACCACGATGGGTCAGGGGCGCTTGACGGTGGTGGTGCCGGTGATGATGAGGGGGCCGGAGACTTGCATGGAGGGTTGGCCGGGGGCTGCGCCTTTGGCGGAGACGTCGATGACGGCGGTGTATTTCCAGCCGAGGTCGACTTGGTCGCGGAGGGAGCGGAGGATGTCGCCCTCGCCCTTGAAGGTGAAGGTGCCGGTGGGGTCGCCCTTGGGGGTGCCCTTGAGGTCGAAGGTGGCCTTGAGCTGGGCGCAGGGGGTATCGAGCTGTTGCTTGATGCCGGTGAGCTCGAGGGTGAAGGTGCCTTTGACGTCCTTGGCATTGGCGAATTCGCCGAAGAGCTCGGGGCCGAAGGCTTCAAGGCTGGCATTCCATTTGTCGCCGGGCTTGTGCGGGGCGCTGCCGTAGCCGGTGAAGGCGAAGTCGCGGTTGACGGTTTGTTCGAGGAGCTGGAGGGCGCGCTTCTGGTTTTCGAAGGCGGGGCCTTTTTCGAGGTCGGCGATCCAGCTGCCCTTGGCGCGGGTGAGGATGACGGGTGTCTCTAACAGGCTATCGAGCCGGCGGGGCGGGCGGCTGGCCTGGCCATTGAAGGTGACGGTGCCTTCATCGCCGGTGCTCATGAGGGTGCGGCGCATTTTCCCGGGGCCGAGGCCTTCGAGGGTTTCGACGGTGGTTTCCTTTTTGACGACGGTGCCTTCGGTGAGCTTGCCGCCGGAGCTCATCTTCATGCTCATGCCATCGCTGGCGATGATGCGGGTGATGGTGAAGGTGGTGCCGAGTGCGGGTGCTGCGCCCTGGGTGGCGAGGACGTGGGTGTCCATGGGGATGGCCTCGGACTTGTCCTTGTTCTTATCCTGCGCGGAGACGATGGGCGCGGAGAGGAGCAGCGCTGCGGTTGTGACGAGTGGGCGGAGGTGGATCATGGCACAGGCTGGGGAAAAGGGAGCGTGGAGGCAAGCGTGGAGGAGTGGGTGCGATGGGTGGCGTTCCTTTGGCGATAACTCAGGTGTTTCCTACCAGGGGACGGCCATGCATGATTTCCGGGAATGAGGCCGCGGGCGATTTACAAGTGGAAGTCGTTTTGGCTGGGGGTGGTGGTGTTGTTTTTTTTGGGCTACGGGTGGTGGAATTCGGTGAGGGCTCTTCGGATGGTGCGAGGGCCGTATTTTGGCGGCATCCAGGCTGCAGGTGGGTTCGTGCTCGGCTTTGACCACTTCAAGACGGCTGGATGGACGACTTACAACGACGAAAGGCCACAGAGACTCCATGTGGGCATCGTCCATGGCGCGGGTGTAGCGCCGCATCGGGGACTCTCTTTCGTTTCATCTGAAACCCTGTCTCCGGTGGCCAGTCCGGTGATCGTGGCGGATGGAGGAGAGCTGATGGTGTTCGTGCCGTATTGGCTGTTTTTTCCGGGGATGTTGGTGCCGTGGGCGGGGTTTCTGGGGTGGCGGTGGAGAAGGATGAATCGTCTAACAGAATCTGCTTTATGAATGCGCGGCGGATTTACCGGTGGAAGTCGTTTTGGCTGGGGGTGGTGGTGTTGGTGTTCCTGGGGTGGGCGTGGGTGAGGTCGATGAATCATGTCGACACGATGAAGCTGGGGATTGGCTCGAAGTACTGGACCGTTTATTTGAGCGGAGGACGCATGGGGATCGAACGAACGTCGCTGAAGTCATTCTCCGGCAGAATGCTTCATCACTTCGAGTTCAGTTCAGAAGAACGTGTCGAGTTTGACCGGCGATGGTTTCCGCCGGAGATCGTGCGGGCGGATCCGCTGGCTGAGATTGCCCGCATGGTGGGGAGAGAGCTTTCCGTGGAAGAACGCGAGGTAGAGGTGAAGATCTTGAGGAATGCGGGCCTTGATAGTATGACTTGGATCTTCGCGTGGTGGTTTGTGGTGCTTTTGTACGCTGTTCCTTGGGCTTTGTTTCTCGGGTGGCGGTGGAGGAGGCAGAGGGATCTAACAGAAGTGACGGTGGAGGATTGATGTTCCGTGGGGTGCGCTTTCGGTTTCGTTTTTCTTCGGGCTCTTGGTGGCGAATCGAGGCCACAGGGGTGCTTCCCCGCAGCAGGGCTGCTGGCATTGAGCGGCAGCAGGGCTGCGCGCAGTCCGGGTCTTCGACTGCTTGGGCGGGGATGGTGACGGAGGTGTCACGAAAGGGTGGGGGCCAGTGCTTTCCAGATTGGGCGGGTGATTCCACTCGTCAGAGGGGTGGGTGGGAGTCAGTCTGATGGGGTGCACGAGTTGATTCATCCGGTGGACGGGTGATCCGGTGCTGATAACTCCCCCTCAATTTCGATCGGATGATGAAGGCCTGGACATGGATGAAGGTGGTGGTGGCGATGGCTCCGGCTTGGCTGGGGCTGGCTGCGGTGGCGACCGCTGATGTGGTGGGGAACTCGTGGCGGCGGGTGGATGCAGGGGATGGGGAGCAGATGGCTGCGGTATCGTGGAATGGGCCGCTGATGGTGGGTGTGGGATCGGGCGGGCAGATCAGCACTTCCACGGATGGGAAGTCGTGGGTGAAGCACTTCCATGGGATCCAGGCGGATTTGAAGAGCGTGGTGTGGAGCGGGACGCACTACGTAGCGGTGGGGTCGTCAGGTGCGATGCTGCGCTCGACGAACGGGCTGGATTGGCAACGGGTGGAGATGCCGGTGGAGTACGATTACAAGGGCGTGACGTGGACGGGGAGCCAGTTCATCGCGCTGGACAGCGGGTTCTATCTTTCGACGTCGGCGGACGGGCTGGTGTGGAGCCGATTCGCGGTGACCCCGGTCCAGGCCTTGAGTTACGGAATCGAGTACTACGACGGGGCGACGTATTTGCGGAATACCTTCGGCATCGCGCGGTCGACGGATCTGACGACGTGGACGCAGGTGCTCGCGCTCTCTAACAACCATCTGCCAGCGGCGGTGCGGAAGTGCAATGGGAGGCTGATCAGCGTGGGGCCGAGCAATGAGATCTATTCCTCGCTGGATGGGATCACGTGGACGCCGGCGACGCTGACGGGTGTGACCTTTCCTCCGCAGGACATGGTGGATGTGGAGTGGAATGGGTCCAGCTATGTGGCGATCGGCGCGTCGAACCGGGTATGGCGATCGCTGGACGGGCAGTCGTGGACGACGGAGCACTCGGTCGTGGATGGTGCGAAGTATGTGAAGTGGCTGAATGGGGAATTCGTGGCGGGCGATGGCGTGAGGACGGTGCAGACTTCGTCCGACGGGCGCGAATGGACGAAGACCCGTGGACGCACGATCGGCACCGCGACGGTGTGGGCCGGCAGCCGCTACATCGCGGTGGGTTACTATGGATATGTGGCGACCTCAGCCGACTTCGAGACGTGGAGCACGCGGGATATCAACCTTTACCCGAATCTCACGAACGTGGTGTGGACGGGGTCCTTCGCGCTGGCAGCGGGGGGAGCGGGGGCAGACGGGGTGGTGCTGAAGTCGACGGACGGGGTGACGTGGACGCGGGTGGGCCAGGCGACTTTCACGGGGACGGTGCGGCTGGTGTGGACGGGCTCGCAGGTGTATGCCTTCAGCAGCAGCGGGGTGCATGTGTCGACGAACGGGACGTCATGGACGCCGATCACTGCCACGGTGGCATCGCATCTGGACCGGGTGAAGTGGCTGCGCGGGATGTTCCTGAATGTGGGCTCGACGGGGATGATTCATACGTCGCCGGATGGGATCACGTGGACGCAGCGGGTGAGCGGGACGACGAGCGCGCTGTATGCGCTGGGTGCGTCGGCGAATGAATTCCTGGTGGGCGGGAATGGCGGGGTGCTGCTGGGATCGCCGGATGGTGTGACGTGGACGCCGCGGAGCTTCGCGGCGGTGACGGTGAGCGCGGTGGAGTATCGCTTTGGCAAGTGGTTCATCGCGACGAGCAAGGGGATGTATGAATCCGTGGATGGCATTGCGTGGAGCGTGGTGCCGGGGGTGAAGGAATCGACTTCGATCAACGCGAATGCGGCAGAGCTGGTGTGGACCGGCAGCGAGCTGGCGTGCAGCGGCCTGGAGGCGAAGACGGCGGACGGGGTGAGCTGGACGCAGCTGCCGATGGCGATTTCCGCACCGGACTTCGGCGCGGTGGCGAAGGGGCCGGGCGGCTATGTGGCGGTGGGGAGCGGGGGTGCGATCTGGCAATCGCCGGATGGCTACGCGTGGCATGCGGTTGTAAGCCCGACGACCAACACCCTGAGCGTGGTGAAGCAGGGGCGGGGGCTGTGGGTGGCGGCTGGGGCGAGCGGGACGATCGTGACTTCGCCGGACGGGGTGACGTGGACGCTGCGGACGAGCGGGACGTCTAACAATCTGCTAGATCTCGCGTGCAATGGCCTGCGCTTCGCGGTGGTGGGGGCGAACGGGACGCTGCTGACTTCCGAGGATGGCGTGAGCTGGTCGGTGAAGGCGACGGGCACGACGACGGTGACGATCGGGAACGTGGTGGCGATGGGAACGACCTTCCGAGCGCTGCTTTCCGGGAGCTCCTATCTGGAGTCGCCGGACGGGGTGACGTGGACGCTGGTGACGCCGCAGCCGTATACGGATGTGGCTTTCAACGGGAGCTACTATGTGGCGCTGTCCAGCGGGACGGGCGGGGCGTATGCGAATGTATCGAGCGCGGACGGGCTGACGTGGACGCGGTATTCGATGGGCAGCACGACTTTCTTCACGGGCATCTGCTGGACGGGATCGCTGTGGGTGGCGTGCGGGCAGAGCGGGGCGATCCTGACTTCTCCGGATGGGATCACGTGGACGCCGCGGACGAGCGGGGCGACGACGTGGATCCAGGCGGTGAACTCGAATGGGCCGCGGGTGGTGGCGGTGGGTCACGGGAGCACGGTGCTCTACTCACCGGATGGGATCACGTGGACGAAGGGGACGCCGCCGGGGGGCTTTAGCCGTGACTTCGAGGATGTGGCGTGGGCGGATGGCCGGTATGTGGCGGCGGGAGGCAACGATGCGTCCGCGACTTCGACGGATGGCATCACCTGGCAGAGCATCTCGGGAACACCGGGGTCGAATCTGACGGTGGAGAAGATCGGCACGCGATTCGTGGCGGCGGGCGTGAATTTCTTTTCCACGACGGGGACGGCGGCGTGGGCCTTTGCGGGATCGCCTAGCGTCTTGGGGTCGATTTACGACATGGACACGAACGCGAGTCTCCTGACCTTCGCGGCGACGTCGGACGGGGTGCACCGGATCCAGCCGGGTACTGCTGCGAATAGCTGGAAGTCCTCGCGGGTGTATGATTGCCCGTGGCTGGATAACATCGTGGCGAACGGAAATGAATTCGTGGCGGTGGGGCAGTATGGGACGATCGTGCTGTCGCGGAATGGCAGTGCGTGGCAGACGGTGCAGGGCGGGCGGGATGTGCTTTACAACGGGGTGGCTTGGAATGGCAGCCGGCTGGCTGCGGCGGGCGCGAGCCAAATGCAGTGGTCGCTGGATGGGGTGACGTGGCAAGCGTCGGCGACGCCCTTTGCAGCGGGTGCGAGCTACGCGCTGACTGATGTGGTGTGGACGGGTTCGCGCTTCCTGGCGATGGGCGTAGGGAGCACGCTGCTCCAGTGCGGCGCGGATGGTGCGAGCTGGACGAGCATCGGCAACAGCGCGGTGAATCCGGGGGGCGTGACGGGCATCGCGGGCGATGACCAGCTGCTGGTGGCGGTGGGTAGCGACGGGCAGATCGTGGTGTCGGATGGCCTGAGTGCGGCGGCGGGGGACTATCAGGCGTGGATCGCGGGTGAAGGTGCAGGGAGCGGGAGTGCTGCGCCGGCGCAGGATGCGAACGGAGATGGGATCGACAATCTGATGGCCTATGTGTTTGGCATTCCGGCGGTGGATGTCGCGACGACGGTGGATCGTGGAGCGCTGCCGGTGGTGTCGATGGATGGTGAGGCGGGGCCGGTGCTCAGCTTCGAGCTGCGTGAGTCGTATCGACCGGGGATGACGTATGCGGTGGAGGTTTCGCCGGATCTGGAGGCGGGGTCTTGGATGACGCTGCAGCAGTATTCGGCGGGTTGGGCGACGGGGGCGGGTCGTGCGGTGGTGAGTGAGTCGCCGCTGGCGGGTGGTGGGGTGCGGGTGACGGTGTCGGGTTTTCCCGGGGTTGGGTTGGGGGGGAGCTGGTTCTTCAGGGTGAGGGCGGTTTTGCCGTGAGGAGGGGGCGGATGTAATCTGGATACGGGGGGACAGGAGTGTCCCCCCTCCTCAGGGCTTCGCCGGTTGTTCTAACAGGTGTCTCTAACAGATGGGCGTTGCTTGGACTGGCGGTATTGCCAGGTGGCGGCGAGGGCGAGCCAGAGGATGAAGTAGGTGGAGGCGAGGGTGAGCCAGGTGGTGTGGAAGCGGCGGATGCCGGGCTTGGAAGCGGTGGCGGGCGGTGGGGTGAGTGTCTGCGATTTTTGGCGGAAGCCGGAGTAGCCGGTTTGCTTGGTGCGGGAGAAGAGGCCTTGCGTGGGCCGGCCAGCCCAGGCGGCGAGGTGGCCGGCGCTTGATTCGACGCCGAGGCCGACGTAGTCGGGTTCGGCTGCGCGGGTCCACCGCATGCTGGCGTAACTGCGGTAGGTGGCGGAGTCGATCCAGAGGGCGATCAATACGATCGCTCCGGGGAGTCCGCCCCAGAGCCAGGGCGAAGTGAACCAGCGGCGTGGGGTGCCAGGGAAGCGGGGAGGTCGGGCGCGGCGGGGAAGGTAGCGGGCGGCGAGTGGTATGAGCCATGCCACGGACCATGCGGTGATCCAGAAGCTGTAGTGGATCCACAGGTTCTTCTCCTCACGGTCGAACCTGGTCTGGACCGGAGGGAACCAGCTGGTCCGGTCGGAGTATTTGAGATCCCATTTCCGGTGATCCCATCGGTTCGTCGGGAGGATGGCGGGATAGCGGACGGAGATGGATTCACCGGTGCCGAGGCCCATCCAGCCGCCGCCATGGGAGACGAAGTAGAATCGGGTGGGGCCATTCCAATTCCACACGTCGCCTCTGCCGCGGGCGTAGGACTGCATCCATGCGCCCGTCCACAAGGCGAGGCCGAAGAGGCCTAACAGGAAGAGGCGGGAGCGATACCAAGGGGGACGCATGGAGGGGCTATGTCATCTATTTCCTGGGCTCGGGATCGGGTGGGACCGGGCGGGGTTCCTTCAGATCATCGGTTCCGAGCTTTTCACCGTTTTGACCTTCTGGTGCGTCTCCGGCGATGGCTTTCAGTTCTTCGCGGGAGACTTCTTCGACCATGTAATCGATCCGATAGTTGCCGCCGTCGATGTGGCGCACGATGGTGGTCGCATTCGGCGTATAGGTTTCCTCGTGCTGATCGACGTTTTCGGTGAGGTCGAGACCCCGAGAGGAAGAGGGATTGCGCCACTTTCCAAAGCGAACGGTGCAATGATTGCTGTTTCCTCCAAAGAGAGATGAGCGGTAGGTGAGGAGGAAGCATTTCGAGGCGGCGTCGAGATCGAACACGGCCCTGCTGGTGTGGAGTTCCACCTTGTCCAACTTGGTCTGGGTGATTTTCACCGTGACGATCAAGCGCTTGGTTTTGTCTTCGGGGAGCTTCGGGACCCACTTGGTGATGCCGAGGTCTTCGGCGGTGACCGGGGCATCCGAGTCAATCTCGGGTGCGGCGTGGGTGGGGGCGATGAGGCTGCCAGCGGAGAGGCAGAGGCAGGCGAGGAGAGATGGTTTCATGGCAGATGGCTGGGACGGGTGGCTTCCGATGTTTATTCGGATGGATTGCCCCATGGGATAATGCCGGAGCCTCGAGGGTTTATCTGTGGGGAGGAGATGTGGATCGGGGTAAATTGGGGTGAATCGGGGGCCTCACGATGCGGCTTGTTGCCGCTGAAGTGCGACGGTTATAGACCGCCGCTACATTTGTTTGGTTTGCGGAGCGGGTGATGGAGGCGGAGCGGCGGTTTTGTTAGAGAGTGCGCTCCGCCGGAAGGACGCAGTCCTTCCGCTACGAAGAAGGGAGGCGTGATGATGCGATGATCACTGGCGGGTGATGGCGGGCTTTTGGGTCAGGAGCTGCCAGTCGTAGAGCCAGGTGGTGGCATTCCGTTTCGCGAGGGGGTCGGTGATGGAGTCGATGGCGCGGCGGGAGCCTTCGGGGTCATTGTGCTGCTGAAGGTAGACTTGGGAGAGCTCGGCGAAGCCGCGCTCGCGGTGCCAGTCGCCTGCGGGGAGGGATTCGAGCCATTCCCGTCCGGCGTCCGGATCCTCCGCGAGGTAGCTGGTGACGGCGTGATGATAGAGATCGGTGGTCTCCGCACGAGGTGGCAAGGTGAGGGCCCATTCGGCGAAGGCCTTGGGATCTTGCTGGGCGGATTCACCAAGGTTTTCGGAGAGGGATTTTTCGAGGGAGTTCCATTCGCCGGCTTCGATGACGTGATCGATGGCGTCGAGAAACGCGGGTGAATCCGCACGCATTTGGGAGAGGATGGACTTGGCTGCCTCGCCACGATCGGACTCGGGGACCTGCGCCCATTCTTTGGCGAATTGATCGCGGTCCATCGCGCGAAGCGAGAATGACCAGGCGGTCATCGCCTGGATGCGATCGATGCCGGGTGGAGCGCTGCTCCATTGGCTGCGAAGATCGGAGGGGACTCCCGAGCTCTCTTGATTGGAATAGACCAGATAGGCCATCTGGAGCCAGCGGGTGGCTTGTTCGGGATTGCCGCTGGAGGCGAGTTTCTTCAGCAGTGCCTCGCGCTCTGCGGGCGTTGCGCGGTTGGCTGTAGTCATCGCGGAAAAGATCGCGATTTCCTGCAGGCTGGGAGGCAACTCGCCGAGCATGGAAGCGACGAGCATGCTGTCCTTGCGGGCGACGGTGGTGACCCACTGACGGCGGAGGAGCTGGGCGCCGGGGCCGAGTTTTCCTGAGGAGAGGATCTTCCATGCTTCCAGCGGGCGCTCGGCGAAGGCCTTCGCAAAGGCGTCGCCGAGTGGGTGACGCGCGCTGTGGGTGATGAGTTCGTCTTCCGAGTCCCACGGTTCGGCGAGAGCGGCTTCGAGGGCGCCTTGCAAATCCACTTCCGACCATTTCTCGAGCAGCGCGAGCTGGAGCTCGATGAGCTGCTTATTCGACATGGACCGGGATGCGAGAGCGGTCCAGGCGCGCCTGAACTCAGCGACCCTGCCGCCGTCCGGTGAGAGCGATGTCTTCCTTGTGGCGGTGGCAAGGGCGTCTGCGTCCGGGGCACCGGTGGTGGTGGCGGTGGGTTTCGCCTGGCTGGAAAAGAGGCCGGGAGCGGAGATGACCAGTGCCATGCCGAGGCCTGCCGCGATGAGGTGGGTCAGGGTCTTGGGCAGGGCTTTCATCGGTTTTCGGCGATGCGCTTTTGAAGGCCGGGATCGGTGACTTCGGTGCGGAGTTGTGCGGCGAGCTTGAGATCGGTGAGTTGGACGGCGCGGGCGAGCGAGTAGAGACCCATCTCGCGATCGAGGCCGGGCGGGAGCTCGCGGACCCAGGTGAGGAAGTCCTCGTTCAAGGTGTTAGAATTGGTGAAGGAGCGGATGTTCCATGCATCCAGGCGCTGTTCCCATCGCTCGGGGGTATCGGCGGGGACCAGCTGCAAGGCTTCGAGGAAGCGCTGGGGTTCGACGTTGGTGAAGTAGGTGCGGGTGGTCTTGAGGAGGACCGTGTATTGCACGTCCGGGGGCAGGTCCTTGAGGAGCTGCATGGCGTGTGCGGGGTCTTCCTCGGCGAGGCTGCCGAAGACGAGATCTCGCAAGGCATCCGGTGAAGCGGCGGCGAGTTCAGGCGTGGCGGCGGCGACGGACTGATAGATTTCCTCCGCGGTGGCCTGGCCGTGGCGGAAGGAGTAGTTCCAATCGCGCGGGTCCGACATGAGCTTGGAGACGTCATTGCGGAGCAGCTGATCCATGGCGGCATCCTTGTCCAGGCGGCTCATGTACTGCAGGCGATCCGCGAGCGGGAGCGCGGGATCCTGTGCGAGGGATTCGCGAAGCGAGGGATTTTCGGCGAGTGACTGCCGGAACTTCTCCGGGAGTGAAGGGTCATTCTCCAAGCTGACGATCCACTTCGCGGCTTCGGGGGTTTTCCCGCCGAATGCCAGCAGCATGAAGGGGTCATTTTCCTCAAGGGCGACTTGCAGGAGTTCGGCCTTTTTTTCCAGAGGCCATTGGCCGGTGGCGAGTTCCCGGACACGGACCCACTGTTGCGGTGGGACGCGCTCCCTGAGGCTGGCGAAGGCGGAGGTATCGCCGGCCTTTGCGATGGCGTTCGCCGTGAGGTTGATGACGAGGTTATCGAGCTGCCCGGCGGAGCCGATGGCCTTCAAGAGGGAGGTGGGGCCTCGATCGTTGAGGACATTCGAGATGGCGAATGTGGCGCGAGCCCGGAGTAATTTCAGACGATTGGGATCATCGCCTGCCCACTGGAAGAGTGCGGCGGGATCGGCGACGAGCCAGTGATACATCAGCGCGATCAGCTTCTGCGAGCGGGGTGTCTCCGGTGCTTCGTCGGGCGACCATCCCTTCATGGCTTCTTCCAATGCGGCGGCGAAGTCCGCGGGTGGCGTCATGTCGCGGATGGCGGCGGCGAGGGAATCCCTGAAGTCCTGCTGCTTCTTCTTTTCCGCGGTGAGCTTCTGATCCGGGCTGGTGAGTTCGCCGAGGATTTCATCCACGCTGCGCTCGGCGGCGGGGGCGCGTTGGGAGGCCTTGGTGGGGGCTGCGGGTGATGGTGGGGCCGGTGGCTTGTTGAATTGGGAGAGCAGCAGGCAGCCGCCGGCGAAGGCGAGGGCATGGGTGGCGACACTCAGGGGAAGACGAGATCGCGGGATCATGAGGGTCCGTTGTCGCCGATGGTTTAACTTCGGCAAGGGGGCGATCTGTCATTGCCGGGTGATGGGGCGATTCGTCAGGAGCTGCCAATCGTAGAGATAGGTGGTGGCGATTTGTTTCGCGACGGGGTCGGTGATGGAGTCGATGGCGCGGCGGGAGCCCTCGGGGTCATTGCGACGCCAGAGGTGGGTCTGGGAGAGCTCGATGAAGCCGCGCTCGCGGTGCCAGTCGCCTGCGGGGAGGGATTCTAACAGGGTGCGGCCTTGGTCGGGATCGGATACGAGGTAGCCTTGGATGGCGCTGTGGAAGAGATCGGTGGCTTCTTCGCGGGCGGGAAGCTTGAGCGCCCAGTCGGCGACGGACTTCGGATCGGTGCCGGGTTGGCTTGGGTCGAGGGCGGGGATCTTGTGAGCGACGCCTTTTTCCAAGTAGGCCCATTCGCCGGCTTCGATGGCCTGGTCGACGACCTCGAGGAGGAGGGGGAATCTTCCCTGGAGCTGGGAGAGGATGGACTTGGCGGCTTCGCCGCGGGAGGACTCGGGAACGTTTGCCCACTCGGTAGCGAATTGTTCGCGGGTGACGCCGCGCAAGGAAGAGGCCCAGGCGGTGATGGCGATGGCGCGATCGCTGCCGGCGGGAGCGTCGACCCAGCGGGCGCGGAGGTCGGCGGTTTCGCCGATGGGGCCGTTGAATTGGTAGAAGGCGGTCTGGAGCCAATTGGTGGACTGGGTGAGATCGCCGCTGGTGGAGATCTTCTTGAGCATGGCGTCGCGCTCTTCCGGTTTGTTCTGCGGGACCTGACGCATGGACTCGACGATGGCGAGTCCGCGCAGGCTGTTTGGAAGCTCGGGGAGCATGGAGATGACGAGGGAGGCATCCTTGCGAGAGACGGCGTAGACCCAACCGCGGCGGAGGAGCTGGGCGCCTGGGCCGAGCTTGTCGCTGGAGAGGACTTTCCATGCGTCCAGTGGATGCTCAGCGAAGGCCTTGGCAAAGGCATCGCCGAGGGGATGGCCGCTGCGATTTCCGTAGGGGCTGCCGTAGGAATTTTCCCAGCTGTCCCATGCTTCGCCGAGGGCGGCTTCCATGGCGCCCTGGAGGTCCACTTCGGCCCATTCTTCTAACAGCTTTCGCTGAAGCGCCCTGAGCTTGGGCGTGGGCAGCTTCTGTGATCCGAGGGCGGCCCAGGCGCGCCTGAACTCGGCGGCGCGGCCACCTGAGGGAGCGGTGGTGCCGGCCTTGCGCGTGGCGGCGTCCTTGTTGTCGCCGTTGGCTGATGTCGTGGTGGATGTATTGTTCGCTGCTTGGTCCTTGTTAGAGAGGAGGCCGGGCGTGGTGACGGCGAGGGCCATGCCGATGCCGACGGCGGCGAGGTGGGTGAGCGTCTTGGGGAGGGCTTTCATCAGCGGTGGTCGGCGATGCGTTTCTGGAGCTGGGGATCGGTGACTTCGCTGCGGAGTTGGGCGGCGAGCTTGAGATCGGTGAGTTGGACGGCGCGGGCGAGGGAGTAGAGGCCCATCTCGCGATCGAGGCCGGGCGGGAGGTTGCGGACCCAGGCGAGGAAGTCTTCGTTGAGGCGATTGGAATTGGTGAAGGAGCGGAGGTTCCATGCATCGAGCCGCTGTTCCCAGAGCTCCGGGGTATCGGAGGGGACTTGCTGGAGTGCGGCGAGGAAGTGATCCGGCTCGACGTCATTGAAGAAGGTGCGGGCGGCGGTGAGCATGGTCTGATGCTGCTCGCTTTCGGGGAGGTCCTTGAGGAGGGCCATGGCCTTGGCGGGATCTTCCTCGGCGAGATTCTGGAAGACGAGGGAGCGCAGGGTTTCCGGAGAGGCGGAGGCGAGTTCCGGGGTGCCGGCGGCGATGGACTGATAGACTTCCTCCGCGGTGATCTCGCCGCGACGGAAGGCGAAGCCGAGGTCCTGCGGAGCGGACATGAGGCGCATGACATCGCCGCGGAGCAGGCGATCCGTTGCGATCTTCTGATCGGGGGTATCGATATACGTGAGGCGATCTTCGAGAGAGGTCTGTGGATTCTCGTAGAGGAGCTGGCGGATGCCGCGGTCGGCGAGGAAGGCTTTCCGGAAGTCCTCGGGGAGCGAGGTGTCACTGGCGAGGCCGGTGAGCCACGCTGCAGTCTCGGGATCGCGTCGGGCCAGGGGTGTGAGCATGGCGGGCGAGTTTTCCTCGATGGCCATTTTCAAGAGGTCGTCTTTCTTTTCGACGGGCCATTGGCCGACGGTGAGTTGGCGGATGTTCTGCCACAACTGTGGGTTCACCTTTTCCTTCATGCTCTTGAACGCGGCCAGATCGCCGGTCATCGCGATCTGGGTGGCGGTCAGGTTCATGATGTAGTTATTGAGCGGGCCTCCGAAGCCGATGGCTGGCAGAAGGGCGGTGGCGCCGTGGTCCTGAAGCACTTCCTGAATGGCAACGGTGGCATGCTCAGGGATGGCGAGAACGCGAGCCGGGTCCTGGGCCGCCCACTTGAAGAGAGCGGCAGGGTCGGCGACCATCCAGTGATACATGAGGGCAATGAGCTTCGTGGATCGCGGGGCGTCTGGCGGCAGGCCCTTGCGTGCGGCGAGCTCTTCCTCCACGGCCGCGGCGAAGTCGGCGGGCGGAGTCATGTCGCGGATGGCGGCTTTCACGGAGTCCCGGAAGTCCTGGAGCTTCTTTGCCTCCGGGGTGAGCTTCTTCTTATCGGGGCTGGTGAGTTCGCCGAGGATTTCATCGACGCTGCGCTCGGGAGCAATCGAGCGTTGAGAGGCTTTCGATGAGGCTGTGGGTGGCGGTGGGGCGGGTGGTTTGTTGAATTGGGAGAGCAGCAGCCATCCGCCGGCGACGGCGAGGGTGTGGGTGGCGATGGTCAGGGAGAGACTAGATCGCGGGATCATGAGGGTTCGTTGTCGCGGATGGGTTAACTTCGGCAAGGGGGGGATTTGTCATTGGGGCAACGAATGGGAAGGGGCTGACCCCTCACTTCGTTCGCGTTTTTTCCGTTCTTTGTTTGCGGCGGGTGGCAGAGGAAAAGAGGGGCTTCATTTCGTCACAATAAACCGCTGGTCTTAACGGGATTCGTCGTTATGAGTTTTTTCGTGACGATGAATCCCGTGGAAATTTGCCGGGCGCTGGGGGATCCGGTGCGGTGGAGGATCGTGCGGCTGGTGGCGCGTGATGCGCTGTGCGTGTGCGAGCTGGCGGATATCCTGGGGATGCCGCAGTCGTCGGTCTCGAGCCATGTGCAGGTGATCCGGCGGAGTGGCTTGCTGGAGTCCGAGAAGTGCGAGAAGTGGATGTATTTCCGGGTGAAGGCGGAGTTTATCAAGCTGCTGCGGGTGCTGGATGCGGGGAATGATGTCCCTGATCCGGCGTGGGCGGAGGATGACCGGAAGACGCTGGATCGGC
Source organism: Luteolibacter sp. Y139 (assembly GCF_038066715.1). Classification (NCBI taxonomy): domain Bacteria; kingdom Pseudomonadati; phylum Verrucomicrobiota; class Verrucomicrobiia; order Verrucomicrobiales; family Verrucomicrobiaceae; genus Neoluteolibacter; species Neoluteolibacter soli. The sequence goes on from NZ_JBBUKT010000004.1 coordinate 641,106, forward strand.
TGACGGTGAGGGAGAGCAGCTGCTGCCCGCGGCCGAAGCATCTTTTCAAAACGCGACGTTCCCTTTTTTCCCAATCATCATGACACTGCGTGAACTCAAGGCCTTGTTAGGCGAGCATGGTGGCCTGCACTTCCGGATCCAATTGCCGGACGGGGAGGCGGTGCCGGTGTCGTTTCACGTGACGGAGGTGGGGCGGGTGCAGAAGACGTTCCTGGATTGTGGTGGGACCTTGCGGGAGTCGGTGACTTGCCAGCTGCAGGTGTGGGTGGGTGAGGACTATCAGCACCGGATCGAGACGCAGAAGATGGCGGCGATCCTGGGGAAGGCGGCGGCTTATCTGCCGGATGAGTCGGTGGCGGTGGAGGTGGAGTATGAGGAGCGGGTGATCTCGCAGTATACGATTTCCGGGCATGAGGTTTCAGAGGAGGCGGTGGTGCTGGAGCTGGCGCACAAGCATACGGAGTGTCTGGCTCCGGAGCTGTGCGGACTGCCGGCGATCCCGCGCTTGAAGGCGATTGGGGAAGTGCCGTGCTGTGGGCCAGCTGGATGCTGTTAGGCCGATGAAGAAGGCACTGGCAGAGTTTCTGGGGACGTTCTTCCTCGTGTTTGCGGGGACGGGGGCGATCGTGATCAACGGGCTATCCGGTGGGGCGATCGGGCATGCGGGGATCGCCCTGACCTTCGGGCTGGTGGTGATGGCGATGATCCATGCGTTCGGCGACGTGAGCGGGGCGCATCTCAATCCGGCGGTGACGCTGGGGTTTGCGGCGGCGGGGCGGTTTTCTTGGCGGGAGGTGCCGGGGTATGTGGCGGCGCAGTTGGCGGGGGCGTTTGCGGCGAGTGGATTGATGAGGGTGCTATTTCCTGCCGGTGGTGCGCTGGGCGCGACGTTGCCAGCGGGGAGTGTGGGGCAGAGCTTCGTGCTGGAGGTGGTGCTGACGGCGGCGCTGATGCTGGTGATCCTGAGTGTGTCCATGGGAGGGAAGGAGAAGGGGATCACTGCTGGGGTCGCGATCGGGGCGACGGTGGGGCTGGAGGCTTTGTTCGCGGGGCCGATTTGTGGGGCTTCGATGAATCCGGCGCGTTCGCTGGCGCCGGCGATTGTGAGCGGGCACTTGGAGCACCTTTGGCTTTATCCGGTGGCGACGATTTTTGGGGCGTTGATTGCGGTGCCGCTGTGCATTGGCGTTCGCGAGCCTGGGTGCTGTGGTGGCAAGTGTGCTCCTACTTCTACTCCCTCTTCACGATGACTATGAAACCGACTGTTCTGATTCTCTGCACTGGAAACTCGTGCCGCTCGCATATGGCGGAGGGGATACTGCGTGCGGCTGCGGGTGATGTGCTGGATGTGCAGAGCGCGGGCTCGAAGCCGGCGGGGTATGTGCATCCGCTGGCGATCCGGGCGCTGTTAGAAATCGGGATCGATATTTCAGGGCATCGGTCGAAGCATCTGGATGAGTTCCTGAGCAGCGATGTGGAGACGGTGGTGACGGTGTGCGGGAATGCGGACCAGGTGTGTCCGATGTTTCCGGGGCAGGTGAATCGTCATCACTGGGGATTCGATGATCCGGCGCATGCGGAGGGGGACGAGGAGGAGCAGATGGTGGTGTTCCGGAGGGTGCGGGATGAGATCAAGAGGGTATTCGAGGCTTATGCGGCGGGGCGGAAGGATTCCGCTGCGCAAGCGGCGACGGTGTGAAGGAGAAGATCCTTTTCATCTGCGTGCACGACAGTGCGCGCAGCCGTATGGTGGAGGCTAGGGAAGCGCGGATACGATCGGGAAGGCGGTTGAGAACCGGTGTTCCGAGCGGTGCGCTTGGGTGCAAGCAAGAGATAGCTCGCCAGCCATCACTTCAACTGGCAGCTAGTGGCAAGAATGACTCCGCGCCCGCTTCATCGCTCAATCCTTTTCTGGTCGGGCATTGTCGTGATGGCATTCATCGTCTGGGCGTGGGGGTTTTCTTACCGCAATCTCGATATCGCGAGCTACTCGCGGGTCGAAGCGACTCATGGTGCGGGTGGGCTCGCGGTGATGGTGCAACCGAGGAGCACCCGGCTCGGCGCGTTTCATAGTGAAGGCCCCATCAAGATTAAATACGGCAAGCACGGCGAATGGATCTATGACGGGGTGATGCCTGGCGACACCGCGCGAATCTTTCCCCGGCTCGCCACTTATTCCGATGCCTTCGATGGCTCCTGGTCGATCTTCCTGCCGCACTGGGTTATCATGCTGGCGGTTTCGATTGCGTGGCTGGTCGTTCTCGTGTTTTGGCGGCGGCACAGGGCGCGGCTGCGGAAGCTTCATAGTCCGGGGTGAGCCATGGGGTTTTTGGTGTGTGTTGGAGGGAATTGATGCTTCTGTTTCTTGGGGGTGGATGACGGGGCGACAGGAGTGTCGCCTCTCCTCAGGGGCGCTGGGGTGGGGCGGAGTTGTCAGGTGCTTCTGCGGGCCAGCGGCCCTGTAAAGACTGGGGACATCGTTTACACCTGTTCGGGGACATCGTTTGCACTTTTCAACCCTCTTCCGTGTGGCGGACGTGGCTCATGGAG